>JAKLJY010000044.1 GCA_023150895.1 Myxococcota bacterium
GGCGGCCGGCGCGGCGCCGAGATCGGCGTCGGCGCCCGGCGCGGCGGACTCGTCCGATGCGCACCCGAGGGCGAGCACGGCGACCCCGAGGCCCGCCACGCTGAGCGCGCCGGCCCCGGGTCGACCTGCCGGCAGCCTCATCTCAAAGACCATCCGCCGCGCGGCGCAGGAACCCCGCCGGGTCGTCGCGAACGACGCCGCCGTGACAGCCGGCCGTGAGCGCCAGGCCGGGGATGTCGGCCTGTGCGCGCAGAAACCCGCGAACCGCGGCCTTGTCGGCGATCTGCCGCCAACGAACGATGCGCGCGACGCCCGCCCCGCCCGGGGGGCCGAGCAGCTTCATCATCAGGGCGGTCGGCCCCTCGTTGCGGCCGAACAGATCCGTACACAGAAAAGCCCGCCCGGCCCCCTCGGCGAGGGGGAGGTCCAGGCAGAGTTCCCCGTACTTCATCCCGGCCGCGGGCACGGCCCGGATGCCCTGCGGGGCGAGGGCGGCCTCCGGCGATGCGTCGAGGCGCAGATCCCGCGTGCGGCCCGCGGCGTCGGGCAACCCGACGATCTGAAGATCCGGGTAGCGGGCCGCGTAGAAGGGCGCGTCCATCACATGGAACGGGTGTGGCACCACCATGATGCGTGGCCGGCCCAGCGCCTCGAGGGCCGTCATGCCAGCCTCGCTGAGCGCGACGACGCTGTAGAGCAACAGACCCCCGTCGGCGAGGCGATGGATGAACATGTTGCGCTTGAGCGGGAACGGCAGGCTCCCGACGACGCGCCACAGGCCCGGGGCGAGGGGTTCGGGGGAGCCGTGCGTGAAGATGCGGTGGGGGCGAGCGGACATGCCGCTACTCTGCCAGAGCGGCGGGTGGGGCGCCATGCGGGTTGCGCGGGGGCGCGGCCTCGCGCGCGGACTCATGCACGACGACGCCGGAGAAGTGCCGCGTGCGCAGGTCCGGCGACGTGAGCGTGAACGCGAGGGCGCCGGGGCCGTCGCGCGTGACGGCGAGGTGGACGCGCGACGGCAGGAAGACCGGGCGCTCGAAGCGCACGTCGACGCGGCGCGGAACCGGCGGCAGATCATCGGCCATTTCGCCGACGGCGCGGGCGAGCGTCCACATGCCATGAATGATGGCGCGCTTGAACCCGAAGGGGCGGGCGGTCAGCGCGCTCAGGTGGATGGGGTTGTAGTCACCGGCGAGGGCCGAGTAGCGGCGGCCGAGATCGGCGGGCAGGTGGAACATGGCCGTCCGCAGGGGTACGACGGGCAGCCCCGGGGTCGTCTCACGCGATGGCTTCCGCGCCGCCGCCGCCCCCTCCGGACGGCCCCGGCGGGCGCTGCGCGAGAGGACGGTGGTGCGCGCCTCCCAGACGACGCGGTCCCCGCGGGTCATCACGGTGACGACGTCGAACAACACTCCGCGCGGGTCGTCGCGGTGCCCCTCGATGTGTGCCGCGAGACCGTACTCGGCGTCCGCCGGCAGCGCCTCGCGTTGCAGAATACTGTTCTCGAAGTGGACGATCCCGGCCACGGGCAAAGGGAAGCGCGGATCGGCCAGAAGCCGGATGTGTAGCCCGCCGGCGAGCATCTGCGGGAAGGTCGGCGGCAGGTGGCCGTCGTCGGGGAAACCGCAAAGGCGTCGGTACCGGGCGAGCGTCTCGGGCTCGGGCCGGGCGGGCGGCGCGGAGGCCTCAATCCGGGGAATGGTGGCGCCGGGCGCGAGGCCGGGCCGGCGGGTGAGAAACGCTTTCAGAAGCAACGCCGTGCTCATGTCACGCCCCCCAGACCGGCGCGTTGCGCAGCGCGCCGGGCCAGGCGGAGCCCCGGTTGCCGGGGATCTCGCGGCCGTGGGCATCGGTGACGAAGTTGCCCACGTCGGCGAAGGCGCGCTCCTGGCTGGTGCGGCCGTGGCGCTTGGGGTCGCGCAGCGCCTCGAAGCCGCGGGCGGCCTGCACGCGCACGGCCTCGTGCGGGCCGCACCGCAGGTCCACCAGAGCGCCCTTGCGGGCCCGGCTGAGCAGTTGCTCCTCGTTGCCGATGGGGTCGGCGACGGTCTTGGCTTTGAGCGTCCAGACGAGCAGCGAGGTGGGGTCGCGGCCGGGGAACGCGCCGGCCAACAGATCCGCGTAACCGTAGAACTGTTTTCCGATGTCATTCTGGTTGACGGGGCCGGCCATGACACAGGTACCGGCCAACAGATCGCACCCGGTCGGCAGGTCGAGCGTCCCCATCATTTCGCAATAGAGCGCGCTGCGCGAGGCCGCCGCCCCGAACGCCCGGACCGCCGCGAGGAAGTCGAGCCCCGCGGCTTCGACCTCACCGCGCGCGAGGCCCCCGATGTAGATGCGCTGCCCGGCCAGGGCGAACGCCTTGCGGCCCTTCTCGGCGTTGCGGCTGAAGATCTTGCCCGTGGGGAGGTCCGCCCAGAGCGGCAGGTCCTTGATGACATGATCGGTGATGTCATTGAGCGCCTGCCGCACCTCGCGCAGGCGCTGCTTGCCGTTGGGTGTGAGCACGTCGATGCGCTCGAGCAACAGAAGCGCCTTGGCACGCTCCCGATCGATCCCGGTCCAGTGGGCGAACGCGTTGTACGCCGCGCGCCCGGCCTGATCGGTGAACTCGACGCCGACGTCCATGACCTGCCGCTCGCCGTAGGGGGCCGGGGCCTTTTCCTCCTGATTCACCCCGGGCTGAATGCGCTCGCTGCGCAGCGCCATGAGGTTCGCCCCGATGCGGCGCCAGGCCCCCGCGTCCCCGGGCACGGCCTCGCCCGGCGCCGCCCCCCCGACGAGCACGACGAGCGACACCCGCCAGCCCTCGCGGCGTTCGGCGCTGGTCAGCCCGGCGGCGTCCTCCAGGCGGCGCGAGAGATCGCGGTTCGCCTTGCGGTGTCGACCGGCGAAGGGTGCCATGAAGACCTGCGCGCGCCGGCGCCCCGCCGAGGCGACGACGGCCGCCCGCTCCATCGCGTCCGCCAGGATGCCCACGTGGAGGTCCTGCAGGTAGCCGATGGTGGGAATGTCGCTCGCCTCGAAGTAGCGCTTGCGGACGATCCGGATCGGCACTTGCACCACACTGACCACGGGTTTGTGCCCTGCCAGGGTGAGCAGCATGGTGAACGGCGTGCGGTACGGCTTCGAGAACACGACGTGCGCGTACGTCGCGCCGGCCAGCGGGTCGGCCTCGCGCCCGTCCAGACCGGCGAGCAGGGGTACCAGCGCCGCGGCGCCCTCGGGTCCGAGCGTGGTGACGCGCTGCCCGCGGTAGTTCGTCGACTGCCGGGCCGTGAGCACCCCGAGCGCGTGCTCCTCGAAGAGCTCACCCTCGGTGGGCATGGCCCCGGGCGTCGATGCGAACGCCGTGGGGCGCTCGAGCGCGAGCAGTTGCAGGGCCTGCGCCGCCTCGTCGCGGGTGAGCGGGACGCGGACGCGGTAGCCGACGGGCGACGCCGAGTCGAGCGACTCGGGCAGGTGGTAGCGCGTTCGGCGCTCGCCCGGGGGCGCGAAGGCGGCGCCCCGGCGGGGCAAGGGCGCCCCGGGCGGCCCGGGCGGGTCCACGGGCACGGCGATGAGTGGCTTCTGAAGGTTGGACATGGCTTCCCGTTCCGGGTTCTCGACAGACGGCGGCCGATTCTTCACACGGGAATCCGTCTGACAAGTGCCACTGTCGTTACGCAGGGGTGCGTCGGCGGCGCGTCGCCCCTGCGCCTCACTCCGGCCAGCACCCGTAGTCGTGCTGTTCGTCGCGCCCGAAGGCATGGCTCGACAGCAGGTTCCCGCGGGCGTCCCAGGTCCAGGTGTCGGCCACCTCGAGCGTGCCGTCTCCGTCCCGGTCGGCTTCGTGGCGGTAGACGCGGCCGTCCGGGCCGATGATCCGGACCATCAGCCCGACGGCGACCCCGTCGCAGCCGGGATCGTCCCGGAGCAGGACGGCCGTCCCGTCAGCATCCACGACGTCGCGGCGGCACCCCTCGGGCGAGGTCGTGGCGGTCATGACTTCACCGCGCGGGCCGTGCCGCACGACCGCGACGACGTCGACGTCTGCGTCGCCATCGCGATCCGTCGTGCGCACCGTCGCCCCGGGGTCGTATCGCCAGGTCTCGGTCTGTTGCGGATCGGGCGGTCCGTTGCAGCCGACGTCGATGGTCTCGATGCGCGTCGAGAGACGGCCGGCCGCGTCGTATGTGTAGAACCGCTCCCCGCGGTCGCGATACACGGCGGTCCCCATCTCATCGGCATAACAGCCGTCCCAGCGCTGCGAAACGGGGCGTCCGGCCGCGTCGTAGGCGAGCTCGGCGGACTCGCTCCAGAAGGGCGCGCCGACGCAGTCGTATTGCATCGTGTGTTCGAGCAGGCCGCCCTCCGCGTCCCAGGTCCAGGCCTCGCACTGACGCTCCCGCCGGTCGGGGGTGTCATCGATCCATTCGGCGGCGATCGGGCGACCGTCGGCGTCGAGCTGATATGCGATGCTCCAGGTCACCTCCCCGCCGAAGCCGTCCTCACGGGTGCGGTGACCCGCGGCGTCGTAGGTTTCGCTGCGTCGAGACGTGACACGACCGTCGAGGTCGAAGCCGACGACCTCATGCCGTGCGAGGACACCGCCGGGGTGCCAGTCCCAGGTCTCCGACCAGACGACGGGACCGGCGCAGTCCCGCGTGGTGGTGCCCGAGGTCCGCCGCCCATCGTCGTCGTAGGTCCAGGTGGTACACCAGCGCCCGCCGGAACCGTCGCTCTCCGTCGAGCACGGACCGGGGTAGGCGGGGCCGAGCGCGCAGCGGCAGCCGGCCCAGGCCGCGGCGACGTCGCACGTCTCGAGGCCGACGGTGCCGTCGGCGCAGTCGCAATCGCGCCGGTCGCCGGGAAGGCAGGTGCCGGGCGCGCGGGCGGCGTCGGGATCCACGGTCGCGTCCAACGGTGCGAAGGCGTCGGGGGCGAGCGTGGCGTCCGGTTCCAGCGTCGCGTCCGCCGGTCGGGCCGCGTCCGGGCTCACTGCCGCGTCCGCCCGCGGCGAAGCGTCTGCGGGCACGCCGGCATCTCCAGGACGGGCGGCGTCCGGGGTCACCACCGCGTCCGGACCCGCAACCGCGTCCGTGCCCGCAGCCGCGTCGGCGCCCGCGACCGCGTCGGGGAGGCGCGCGGCGTCGGCGGCCGGTCGGGCCGCGTCGAGCCCGGGTCCGGTGTCCGGCGACCCGGCGTCGGCGACACCACCCGTGCCCGGATCTGCGGACGCGTCCTCCCCCCCCGCATGACCGTGCGACGCGTCACCGAGCGGCGAGCCGCCCCCGCCACCACCGCTCTCATCGGTCGCCGACGAGCCATCGCAGCCGAGGGCGAACAGCGCCGGGCCACACACAATCAGGACTCTCCACATGATCTCACCTTCTCATCCCCCGCGGCTCATATCGCACGGTGGGGTTGCGCCGACAACGGGCATCTGCGCCCGCGCCCCACTCACCCGCCGTGCCCCACCGCGACGTTCCCGACCGCGCGATCCTGGCGCCCGCCCGGGGTTACCCGGAAGCCATGATGAACCCGTCGGCGTGCCCGTCCGGTGACCTCCGGCACGTCGTTCGGCGGCCCGGCGCGCGGAACACCGGATGCATCCGCGGAGGCGCCGTGTTCCCGTTTGCGGAGACTTTGCCATGTGGCCGCGCGCCCTCGCCTTCTGGTCCTGCATCCTGGTACTTGCCTTCGCCAATGGCGCCCTGCGTGAGGGGGTGCTCGTCCCGGCGTGGGGGGTCCGCACGGGGCAGGCCGCCAGCGTCGTGATGCTGTCGACCGTCGTGCTCGTCATGGCCCGGCTGTTCGTCCGCCGGGCCGGCCTCGCGCGCGACCGCGACGCCTTCGCCGTCGGCCTCGCCTGGCTCGCCCTCACGCTGGCCTTCGAGTTCGGCTTCGGTCGTGCGCGGGGCGTGCCCTGGGAGGCGCTCCTGCACGACTACGACCTCTCGGCCGGCCGGATCTGGCCGGTGGTGCTCGTCTGTACCTTCCTGGGGCCGTTCATCGCCTTGCGATGGCTGCGCCGCCCGGCGGCCGAGGGGCGCGGGCGGGCGCCCCGGCGCGCGCTCGTCGGTCTGCTCGCCCTCGTGGCGGTGAACGCGGTCGGCGGCGGGCTCTACGGCCTGTCGGGCGCCCCGGAGGTGCCGGTGGCCTGGCTGGCGGGCTCGCCCTTCGCCGACTACACCGTGCCGAGTCTCTGCCTGCTCGGCCTCGTCGGGGGCCTCGCCCTGGCCGCAGCCGTCGTCGTCGCCCGTCGCCGGCCCGGAGGGTGCCCCCTCGCCGCCCTCGCCGGGGGCGTGCTCATCGCCTGGATCGTCGTCCAGGTGGGCGTGATCGGGCCGGTCTCCTGGCTTCAGCCGGCGATGCTCGTCGCCGGCGTCGCCATCGTTGCACTCGCGACCGGCCTCGACGACCGCCGAATTTCATGAAATTCAGCGGGAGTGTCTCCGGATTTCATGAAAATCAGCGACACGGCCGCTATCTTTCGAGCATGTTCCAGCGCATCGCCCCCCTTGCACAGCTCCTCGCGCGACGTTCCGTCTTGCTCCTCGGCCCGCGCCAGACGGGCAAGTCGACGCTCGTTCGCCAGGCTCTCCCGGATGCGCTCGAACTCGACCTCCTCGACGGGGCGCTGCATCGCCGACTGCTCGCCCGACCCGAACAGCTCGCGGACCTCGTCCGGGCGCACCCCGTCGCGTCGGACGGCCTCCGCCGGGTCGCCATCGACGAGGTCCAGAAGATCCCGGCGCTGCTCGACGAGGTCCACCGCCTGCTCCCTTGGGATCCGGCGCTGCGTTTCGTCCTGACCGGGAGCAGTGCCCGGCGGTTGAAAGTCGCCGGCACGAACCTCCTCGGCGGCCGGGCGACACGTCTCTTGCTCCATCCGATCATTTCAGCGGAGCGCGCGACGGATCCGGGGCATCCGGTGGACTTCGACGCGGCGCTGCGATGGGGGGGACTGCCGCGCGTTCTCCGCTCGACCGACCCCCGGGCGGATCTGCTCGACTACGTCGGGCTCTACCTGCAAGAGGAGGTCAGGGCGGAGGGACTTTCGCGCTCGATGCAGGCGTTCACCCGGTTTCTCGAGGTCGCGGCCGCGGTCAACGCCGAGCAGGTCGTGTATGCCCGCGTGGCACAGGCTGCCGAAGTCCCCGCCCGAACCGTACGCGATTACTTCGACGTGCTCGAAGACACACTCATCGGGCACAGTCTGCCCCCGTTTCGCGGCACGACCACCCGCAAAGCGGTCGCGACGGCCAAGTTCTACTTCTTCGACGTCGGGGTCGCGCATGCCCTCGCGGGCAGAGGTCCGCTCGCACCGGCGACCCGGGAGTACGGCCAGGCGCTCGAACACATGGTCTGTATCGAGCTGCTCGCCGCCTTGGGATATCACCGGCTCGACGGTCAGTTGCGCTTCTGGCGCACGCTCTCGCAGATCGAGGTGGACTTCGTCGTCGAGCGCGCCGGGCGACCACTCCTCGCCATCGAAGTCAAAGCGACGCGGCAGGTCGAGCACCGGGATCTCAAGGGCCTCCGGGCGCTTCGCGAGGAGTTCCCGGACCTGCCGTGTCTCGTCGTCGCCCACGAACCCCTCCCGCGGCGCACGGCGGATGCCATCGACATCCTGCCGGTGCAGACCTTCCTCGACCGCCTCTGGCGGCGGGAGATCCTGCCGGGCGGCTCGGAGACCGGCCCGAATCACCCGAGCGCGGCGAGTTGAAGGACGCGCACGCCTGCGACGTCGGGCAGGTCCCGGTCGTTGGTCAGAAGGCAGGTGCAGCCGGCGAGGCGCGCCGCCGCGAGCTGAATGGCATCGGGGGTCCGGATGCGGTGGCGCGCACGCAACCGCGCCGCGTCCCGGAGAAGATCGGCGTCGATGTCCACCAGGGTGAGGCCGCGGCTGTTTCTCAGGAGGGTCTCGTACCGGCGCGCGAGTGCCTCGTCGTTCGCGCGGTAGGGGACCACCAGCGTCTCCAGCAAGGTGAGACCGGAGGTCACGGCGGGCAGACGGCCTGCATCCACCGCCCGAAAGAGCTCCGTGACCGGGCCTCGCCAACGCGCATCGCCCTCGATCAGGTAGATGAAGATGCACGTGTCGAGGGCGACCGGTCCGCCGCCCAACGCCTCGATCAGTCCCATGCCGCGCGCTCGGCCTCGACGTGCGCCGTGGCATCGGTTTTCCGCCACAGCTCGGCGCCGAGCCCCGCCAAGTCCATGATGGAGGTCGGCTCGGACGGGCCGACGGCGGCCTCGAGCAGACGGATGACCTCACGGGAAACGGAGCGGCCTTCGGCACGGGCCTGGCGCTTCAAACGCTCGTAGAGCGGATCGGGCAGGTCTTTGATGTTCAGGATGGCCACGATTCCTCCAGTTTGGAGGAAGTGTGACGCGCGACGCAGCGGACGGCAAGTCGCCCGGCCGGCGTTGCGAGGCACGCGCCGCCGTGGTGAAGTGGCGCCATGCCCATCGGAGACCCTCAGACGCCCGCGAAACCGCGCGAAGCCCCCAGCCGCCGCCCCGCCCGCGCGGCCGCCTTCGCGCTCGCGGCCATCGCGACGCTCGTCACCGACCCGGGGCCCGCCCGGGCCGAGCCCACGACCGTCCTGCTCGAAGGGCCGCTCCCCGCGGTGCCCGAAGGCGTGCGGCACCTGCTTCTGCCGTTCGAGGTGCCCGAGGGCACGGTCGAGATCGAGGTCGCCCACGACGACCTCTCCGAGGAGAACATCCTGGACTGGGGACTCGATGGTCCCGAGGGGTTCCGCGGCTGGGGCGGCGGCAACACCGAGAACGCGGTGGTCGGTCTCGACGCGGCCTCGCGCAGCTACCTGCCGGGATCCATCGCGCCGGGCACGTGGCACGTCGTGGTCGGGGTCGCCAAGGTCGTCGCCCCGCCGGCGCAGTACCGCGTGGAGATCACCCTGCGCGACGTGCCGACGCTCGAACCGGAGACACACCGCGCGCCCTATGCCCCCGCGGCCGCGCTCTCCGAGGGGCCGCGCTGGTACGCCGGTGACTTTCACGTTCACTCCCGCGAGAGCGGCGACGCCGAGCCGACACTGGATGAGATCGCCGACTTCGCCCGCGGGCGGGGCCTCGATTTCGTGATGATCAGTGATCACAACACGACCTCGCAGTTGACACTCTACGCCGATGCGCAGGCGCGCCATCCGGACGTCCTCTTCGTGCCCGGCGCCGAGGTGACGACCTATGCCGGGCACTTCAACGCCCTCGGCGCCACGCAGTTCATCGAACACCGCATCGGGCTACCCGGTACGGCCATCGAGGCCGCGGTGGCGGACGTGCACGCGAACGGCGGCCTCGTCTCCATCAACCACCCTGCGCTGGCCCTCGGTGACGCGTGTATCGGCTGCGCATGGGACCACGATCTGCCGGCCGGTGTCATCGACGCGGTCGAAATCGGCACGGGAGACATCCTGAAGCCGGGCGGGTTCTTCAGCGACCGCGCCGTGGCCTTCTGGGACGCGCTCTGCGATGCGGGCGGGCGCCCCGCCGCCGTCGGAGGCAGCGACGATCACAGCGGCGGGCAGGCCGCCGGCGCCCTCGACAGCCCCATCGGCTCGCCCACGACGCTCGTGTTCGCCGAGGCGCTGAGCGTCGACGCGCTGCTCGCGGGCGTCCGCGCCGGCGACACCGTCGTGAAGCTCCACGGACCGGACGACCCGATGGTCGACTTCCGGGCGCCCCCGCCGGATGCCCCGCGGACGCTCGGCGCCGTCATCACCGGCGGCCGGGGGTTCACCGCCCGCTTCGTGCGCGACGGGGTCCCCGGCCCCGACGTCGTGATCGACGCGGATCCTTTCACGCTGAGCGCGACCGACGACGCCGCGCCCGGGACCGAGACCCGCTGGCGTGTCGAGGTGCGGCAGGGCGGCAAGCGTCGCACCGTCACGAGCCATCGATACATCGTCGCCGCCGACGCTGCGGCCGAGCCGCCCGCGGACGCCGCGAGCCCGCGCGCCGATGCGGCCGCTGCTCGGGACGCGCGCGTCGACGCACCGCATTCCGATGCGACGACACATACGACCGACGACGCGGCCGACCCGGGCGCCGACACCGGGGGACACGGCGGAACCGGCGGATGCGCCTTCGCCGGGGGTCGTTCGGCGGGGGGGGCGGGGGCAATCGGGGCGCTGTTCCCCGGTCTGTTGGGTGTGTTGGGCGTGTTGGGCGGTCGCCGGCGACGCCGCCCCTACGCCCCGAGGCCGAGCAGAGTCAGCAACAGACCCACGCCGTAACCCGTGGCGCGGTTGTCGGCTTCGGCGGGGCCGGCGATGTCGACGTGCAGCCAGGAGGTGGTGGCGTCGCCCATGTGTTCGGCGATGAACTGCGCGGCGCACGAGCTCTGGGCGTTCATGCGGTCTTTCACCGAGTTCTTCAAATCGGCCACGTCGCTCTTGAACTCGGACCGGAACATCTCGGGGCAGTAGGGCAGGGCGTGGACGAGGTCCCCGCTCTTCCGGCCGGCGTCGACGCAGGCGGCCTCGAGGGCGTCGTCGTTGCTGACGATGGCCGCGTGGCGCTTGCCCGTCGCCACGAGCTGCGCGCCCGTGAGCGTCGCGACGTCGATCAACACATCGGGGTGGACGTGGCGCAGCGCCCAGGCGATGCCGTCGGCGAGCACGAGGCGGCCCTCGGCGTCGGTGTTGTTGATCTCCACCGTCTTGCCCGAATACAGGGTCAACACGTCGTCGTTGCGCACGGCCTCGGGGCCAATGGCGTTCTCGGCGAGACACAGCACCGCGTGCAGGGCGTCGGGGCAGCCGCCGCGCACGGCCGCACCGAAGGCCGCGAAGACGGCCGCCGCGCCCCCCATGTCGCGCTTCATGCCGGGCATGTCCGTCTTGCCCTTCAGGCTCAGGCCGCCCGTGTCGTAGACGATGCCCTTGCCCACCCAGGCCACCGTTCGTTTCGCGCCGGCGGGGGTGTGACTCAGGACGGCGAGGGCGGGCGGGTGCGTGGCGGCCTTGCCGACGCCCCACAGCCCGCCGAAGCCCTGATCGCGCAGGCTCTCGCCCCGCACGAGCGTCAGGGTGGCACCCACGGCGTGCGCGAGCGCGCGGGCCTCTTCGACGAAGGCGTCGGTGGTCAGCTCGGCGGTCGGCGTCTCGACGAGGCGGCAGGCCGTGCGAATGCCCTCCGCCGCCCGGGTGATGCGCTCGACGACGGCCTCCTCGGGGACGCTCCCGTCGGGCGGCAGGAAGGCGACCTCGACCGCGCGGTCCTTGGCGGGTCCCGTCTTGCGCGAATACACGGGGAAGGCCCGGGCGACGGCGCAGCCCGCCGCGAACGCATGCTCGGCGGCGTCGAGGGCGAGCAGCAGGGAGACCACGGGCACGGCGGGCGTCTGTTTGCCGAGCAGTGCGGCGAGGGCGTGCGGGCGGGCCGGGCTGTTGTGTCGCGAGCAGGCCTCGGGCAGCACGCACACGACGAAGCGGCGCGGGCGGGGCGAGGCGCCCTCGGCCGGCGTCCCCGACAGAAACGTGCTCGCCGCGCCGCCGTCGTCGCCGACGCTGATGGCGTCGAGCATCGCGGGCAGGGCGGCGAGGGCGTCGGCGGGCAGGTGCGCGGCCACGTCGGTCGCCGCGAGGCGGTCCTTGCGGCCGACGATCACGAGGGCGTCGGCGTCCGTGGGGGCAATGGGGCGGGCGTGGTAGTGAATCTCGGTGGGCATGGGGCGTCAGGGTAGACGATCCGGCCGCGCTGGCAAGCGGCCTGCTACTGCATCAGACGCGCCCGGGACCACGACGCGCGCTCGATCTTCCAGGTGTCGTCGCGGCGCACGAGCGAGAGCTGCAGATCGATCCAGTCCGCGCGGAGGCCGGAGAGGTCGAGGTCGTCGCCCGCCCCCTCGGGCAGGGGCGTGCCGGCCACGGCGACGTCGAGATCCACCTCGGCCGTGTCGGGCGTCGGGAAGCTCAGCTCGCCGAGCCGCACCAGCGCGTGAATGGACCCCTGACGAAGGAAGTGGAGCTGCATCAGGCTGCGCAGCTCGCGGGCGTCGCCCCCCTGCCCGTCGCGGAACGTCTCGGTGAGGTGCGCGAGCACGCCGTCGATGTCCTTCGCCTCGGCGGCGGCCTCGGCGGCGCTGATCGTCTGCAGGACCTGCGTGCGCGGATCGACCGGGGCGCGCTTGCACCCACCGAGACCGGCCAGCACGCACGCGAAGGCGGAAAGCACGAGCGCGAACGTGGGTCGGGAGAGCCGGTCACGGGGGCGGGTCATCGGGAGTCTCCGGGACAGGGGGCGGGCCCAGGCGGGCCGCCAGGGCGGCGGTCGCCGGGTCACCCGGGGCCAGGGCCTCGACCCGCGTCAGGTGCCACCGGGCCCGCTCGCGCGCAGCGGGCGGCGCCGCCGGCCCCCGGGCGAGGTGCGCCTCGGCATGGCTCAGATGCAGCGCGCCCAGGGTGCGTCGCGCGTCCAGATCGGCGCGCGTCGGATCACCGGGCAGGACGCGGTCGAACGCACGCGCGAGGGCGGCCTCCCCGGCGTCGGGCGCGCCCGTTGCCGCGTCGACCGCCAGCGTCAGGCCCGAGGCGCGCAGCCCGGCGGCCAGGGGTCCCAGGCGGTCGAGCAGCACGCCGGGCTCGAGTCGGACGTCCGGCCGGGCGAAGGCCGCGGGGAAGTCCGCGAGGCGCAGGGCCCACTCGGGCGAGATGGTCGCGAGGCGGTCGATGTACCAGCCGCGCCCGGCCTGCCCCCGGAAGACCAGCCCGACGTCCGGCCGGTAGCCCTCGGCCGCCCGCAGGCTCCAGGCTCCGAACAGCGTCGAGTAATCGCTCATCACCAGCGCCCCGCCGGGGGGCACCTCGTCCAGCATGCCGCGCACCAGCGGCTCGGCGACCCGCGCACCCCGGCGCTGCCCCGGATCGTGCGCCCCCCCGCTGAACAGCAGCACCACCGGCAGGGTGGACATCGCCAGCACGCCCGCCCGCAGGGTGAAGGCGTCGGCCGCCACGACGACCGCGGCCACGAGGGCCAGCAGGGCCGGCGCGAAGTAGCCGCCCATGTCCGGGTTGAGGGCGTCGAAGGGGTAGAAGAACCGCGTCGCGATCACGCAGGCGGCCACGGCCAGGCAGGCCAGGATGAGGCCACGCGTCCGCCGCCCGCCGGTCAGCGCCCCCGCCGCGAGCACGATGAAGAAGAGCCCGGCCGGGGCGTACCCGATCTGCGACATGAGGTAGTCGACGACCTGATAAGCGTTGTCGGCGAGGTCCAGGGCCTCCGTGCGCACGAGATTGCCCTGCCAGTCCTTCGCGCTGAGCACCGCCCAGAAGTCCGCGAGGGTGTCCGGGCGGCCCCAGCCGACCTCGCCGCCGCCCGTCGCGCGCAGGGGCAGCCACAGATAGGCCGAGAGCCCCAGAGCCCCCGCGGGGACGGCCGCGAGCAGGGCGCGCCGCCCGGGCCGGCCGAGCGCGATGGCGAGCAGGGCCGCGGGCACGAGAGCCAGGCCGAGCAGGCTGTGGTTGGCCCCGGCCAGGCCGAACGTCAGCGCCAGGGCCGGCAGCGCGCGCGCGTCCCGCCCCCGGGCGACCGCGAGGCAGAGCCCCGCCAGCCCCACCGAGAGCAGCAGTTGCAGGGCGTAGACCTCGGCGCGCACGCCTTGCAGCCAGATGGCGGGCATGACGGCCGGCAGCGCGGCCGCGGCGACGATCCCGATCACGGAGAGGCGCGGGGCCAGCGCGCGCAGGAGCAGCGCGAACGCTCCCAGGGCGGTGGCGAGGCACAGGGCGCTGGCCAGGTTGGCGCGGAAGGGCACGTCTCCGAGCGGCAGGCGCAGGATCGCCCCCGTCACTGCGGCGTGTGCGGGGTGACCGGGCGGGTGCGAGATGCCCAGGCGCCACGCGACCGCGCCGAACTCGCCCGTGTCGAAGAACGCGGCGCTCGGGAGCACCCCGCCGACGAGAAAAACGGCGACCGCCGTGAGGACGGCGAGCGCGATCGGGCCCGCGCGGGGGTCCGGGGGGGCGTCGAACGCGGGGCTCAGGGGGTGTCTCGCCACGGGGCTCCGGGGGTGAGGCGCCGGGGCCGGTCGCCGTGATCCGCCGCCGAGCGTGGGGCGGGACCCCGGCCGTGTCAACCGTGTGTCCGCGCGCGGTCCGCCGTGGTAGACCGCGGGCATGACGCCCGAAAACCTGCGCACCCTGCGCGCCGCCTGCGCCGACTCGCCCACCCGCGCCGCCGTGCTCGAGCTCGCCGTGCTCTACGAGGCCACGCCCGCGCAGATCGCCGCGATGCGCGTGCGGGACGTCCGCGAGACGAGCCTCGTTTTCGCCCCGTCGCGCCCGGGCACCACCAGCAAGAGCGCCGTGCGGCTCATTCCGTCCGTCGCCGCGCACCTGCGCCCGCTCACCGAGGGGTCCGAGCCGGACGCGCCCCTCGTCGACGCCTCCGTGCTCGAAATCGAGGACTTCCTGGCGGACCTGTGCGCGTCCGTCGACACCGCCCCGCTGCGCCCCGCCGGGGCCGAGTGCGTGCGGTCCATCGACGAGTCGCCCCTCGGCCGCCTGCGCGTCGTGCAGGACGCCCTCGGCACCTGGGCGCTGTCGGATGTGCTGCCGCAGGGCGTCGTCTACGCCAGCGGCGAACCCCCCGCGCACGTCTTTTTGTGGACGCACCTCGACGCGCGACTCCCGCCCGCGCCGCGCCTGCTGCTGCTCGGGGGCGGGGCCTTCGTGGGCGCCGCGTTCCTCGAGGAGCGCTACGCCCCGGCCCGCCTGGACGTCGTCGAGCTCGACCCCCGCTGCCTGCCGCTCGCGCGGTCGTTTTTCGGTTGGGTTCCGGGGCCGTCGACGTGCGTACACACCGCCGACGCGCGCGCCTTCGTGGACGAGGTCGATGCCACCTGGGACGCCGTGCTCCAGGACGTCGCCGACGCGGAGGGCACCGTGGACTGGCTCGCCGAGCCGGCCTGGGCCGCCGCACTGTTCGAGCGCGCGCCGGTCGTGACCGCCAACCTGATCACGGCACTGGACGGGCCGTTGCTCGGGCAGGTCGAGGCCGCGCTGCGGGCTGCGGGCGCCACGGAAATCGCAATCGTGCCGCTGCGCACCCGCGCCGATGTGTCGCTGCGCCAGAACGTCTTCGTCGTCGCCCGGCGTGGGGCCGACGCGGGGCCCGCCCCCGCTGCCTGATTCCCCCCAAAGGAAAATGCGCCGGCCCGGCCGCCGGTGCTACCCTCGCCCGCGTTCGTTCGACCCGCGCGCCCCCGAGGAGATCCGATGACCCGACGCCGCCCGTTTTCCGCCCCCCCGCCCCCGCCGGCGCCGCCGCGCTGGCCCCTGCTCGCGGCGCTCGCGCTGGTCGTCCCGGCCTGCGGCGACGACGGCGGGTCCGACCCCGCGCAGAGCGTCACCGATGCGGCGACGGACCCGGGGCCCGAGCCGGACGCCGGAGACACGCCCGAACCCGACGCCGGCCCCACACCCGAATCCGACGCCGGCCCCGAGCCAGAACCGGACGCCGGCCCCGAGCCCGAGCCCGGCCCGTTCAAGGTCCGCGGCACGCTGGAGCAGGTCTACATCTGGCAGGCACCGGTGGAGACGCCCATCGACCTCGTCGGGCCCGACGGCGAGGTCGTCGCCACCGCGCCGACGGACGCGCAGGGCAGCCTCGTCTTCCGCGCCGTGCCCCCCGGCGAGGGCTACACCGTGCGCGTCGCCGCCGACACCGCCATCGCCGTGACGGACGTGCACGTGCGCTCGCTGGAGGATCTCGGCCCCGATCCGGCGCTCTACACGTCGCAGACGCTGCAGCCCGGGTATGGCTACCTGACGACGCGCGATGGCACACAGTTGTCCATCTTCGTGACGCTGCCCGGCCCGCCCGAGGAAGGCCCCTACCCCACGGTGGTCACCTATTCGGGGTACAGCCCGTCCCGCCCGGGCGAGCTCGTCAGCCCCATGGCCGAGCCGTTCTGCAATACATTCCCCATTCTGTGTGATGCGCCGAGCGATCCCAACACACTCATCGCCGGGGTGCTCGGTTATGCCACCGTCGGCGTCAACATGCGCGGCACCGGCTGTTCCGGCGGCGCGTATGACTACTTCGAGCCCCTGCAGCTCCTCGACGGGTACGACGTGGTCGAGACCGTCGCCGCGCAGCCATGGGTGCTGCACAACAAGGTCGGCCTCGTCGGTCTGTCATACCCCGGCATCTCGCAGCTCTTCGTGGCGCGCACGCAGCCCCCGTCGCTGGCCGCCATCACACCGATGTCCGTCATCGCGGACAGCGCGACGTCGACCCTGGTGCCGGGCGGCATCTACAATTCCGGCTTCGCGCTCGCGTGGATCGACAACGTGCTCGACCGCGCGCAGCCCTACGGCCATCAGTGGATCCGCGATCTGGTCGACGCGGGGGACACCGTCTGCGAAGAGCATCAGCTCTTGCACAGCCAGAACCTCGACGTCGTCGCCAAGGCCCTCGCCAACCCGTACTACTCGGACGAGGTCGCCAAGCCCGTCGATCCGAGCTCGTTCGTCGGCGACATCGACGTGCCCGTCTATCTGTCCGGGCAATGGCAGGACGAACAGACCGGGCCGCACTTCGCCACGATGCTGAACAAGTTCACCGGCTCGCCGCTGACCCGCTTTTTCACGACGAACGGCGTGCACGTCGACGGCCTCGCGCCGCAGTTCCTGATGGACTGGTTCATCTTCCTCGAACTGTACGTCGCGCAGCGCGTGCCGGCGTTCGACTCGACGGCCGCGAGCCTCGTGCCGGCCTTCTTCACGTCCATTTTCGGGGCGTTCACGCCGCTGCCCGAGAACCGCTTCGCCGACGCGCCGGACTACGAGACCGCGCTGGCGGCCTACGAGGCCGAGCCGACGCTGCGGGTCGTCTTCGAGACGGGCACGGCCCCGGACCTCGAGCCCGGTGCGCCCGCCGGCGCGTTCACCGTCGGCTTCGACGCCTGGCCCCCGCCCGAGACCGTGGCGCGGCGCTGGTATCTGCAACACGACGGCACGCTGGGCGACGCGCCCCCCGCGGTCGACCCCGAGGCCGGGCCGGACGCGGAGAGCAGCCATGCCTTCCACCACGAGCCGGCGGCGGGCGATCGCACCACCCTGCCCTCGGGCAGTGTCGAGGCCCTGCAGCCGCCCTATGTGTTCCCGCCCCTGACGGATGAGAACGCCGTGGCCTGGATTGGCGCGCCGCTCGAGGAGAACCTCGTGATGGTCGGCAGCGGCAGCGCGGATCTCTGGCTCAAGACGGCCGAGACGGACGCCGATCTCGAGGTCAACCTGACCGAGGTGCGGCCCGACGGGCAGGAGGTCCTGGTGCAGAGCGGGTGGCTGCGCGCCAGCCATCGCGTGCTGCGCGCCGATGCCACGGAGCTGCGCCCCGTGAAGTCGCACTACCTCGAAGACATCGAGCCCCTGACGCCCGATGAGTGGACGCTGGTGCGCGTGGAGATCATGCCCTTCGCCCATGTGTTCCGCGCCGGCTCGCGCGTGCGCCTGTCCGTCGACACTCCGGGGGACTCCCGAGCCGCGTGGCGGTTCATTCTGCTCGAGCACGACGCCTCGGTGACGCATGCCATCGGCCACGACGCCGTGCGACCGTCGAGTGTCGTCCTGCCCGTCATCCCGGGCATCGAGGTGCCCACGCCCCTGCCCGCCTGCAACGCCCTGCGCGGGCAACCGTGCCGCGCCTACGTCCCGCTGGCGATGGAGCCCCCCCTGCCCGCCCCCCCGCCGAGCGAGCCGCCGCCGGTTCAGTGACCGGGGGGTCGACGTCACAGTGGTCGCGCCCGAAAGAAACCGCCCCGGCCACGCCTTCACTCCGCCGAGCTTCAACGCGAGCTGGTCGGGCGGCAGATACACCGTCGTACAGACCACGTCATAGAGTGGCGAGAGCCGGCAGTCATCCGTCGTCGGGTCCGTATAGAGCAGCCCGGAATTCTATGCTTCTCCGGTTAGGCCACAACGGCTTCTCCGCGGCCGTAGGATCGGCGACTCTTGGCCCCGGCGCTCCTGTTCATACCTGCTCGCTCCGGGTCAACCCCGGGGGGCCGGCCCCCCGGACCCCAATGGTGCGAGGCGAAACCTACGGTTCTCGCCTCGCGCTCCACTTCCCCCGGGGGCTTTGCCCCCATGCCCCCAACGACCAGCCCATGGCCAGGCGATTGCCGTCGATGGACTGAAGGTCCTGTGGCCTGACCGGATAAGCACCCAGAATTCTTCAGATGGGCGTCCCCGTTGCGCAGCGCGACACACAGGACCAGCACCCCGAAGAAGGCCCGCAGAGAGTCGGCGCGAATTGGACGCCGAAGCGAGCAGCACGATGGGCCCGACAGGGCGGGCTGCGGAGCCGGCGGACAATTTCCGCCGACCCTCGCAGGGGCATCGTGAGCGAGACCGCGCGGTCGTCCGCCTGCGCGTGCAGGACCACCAGGATCGTAGGTGAAGACGTGGACGCTGTCCTTGGCGAGCGTCCCGGCGCGGCCCGCGCCAGGGCGGCCTGCGTCAGTCCCTGCGCGCGCCGGCGGTCGACGAGCGCCGCTTCGATGGTGGGGTCGAGGGCCATACAGCCGCCGGATTGGGCGGTTCTCGGCGCCGACGTCCAGAAAGCCGCCAAATCCGGCGGCAGGATTCGCATACGCGAACGGGCCTCACAGGACGAGGCGGGCAAGGACCTGTGCGACGAGGATCTTGGTGACCGTAGCCGCGGGGAAGACGAGCGCGTACCCCCGGGCCGGACCGTCCGCGGGCGTCCGGGCCTGCGCCCAGGCCAGGACGGCGGGCTGTGTATGCACGCCGGCCACCACGCCGAAGGCTTGAAAGAGCGGCAGGCGCAGCGCCCGGCGGGCCAACAGCAGCACGGGCACCGCGCAGGCGAGCGTCGTCAGCGCCCCGAGCAGGAAGAGCGGCCCGGACTGCCCCGCGGCCAGCGTCGCCGCCAGGTTGGCGCCCGAGCGCGTGCCGACGACCGCCAGGAACAGGACGATGCCGAGCTGCCGCAGGGTCATCGAGGCCGGGAAGGGCAGCTCCCAGACCAGCGGCCCCGTGCGCCCGACCCGCCCGAGCAGCAGTCCCACGATGAGCGGACCGCCGGCGAGACCGAGGCGGACGTCCCCCAGGGGCGTCGGGATGGGCACGAGGCCGAGCACCAGCCCCAGCGTGACGCCCAGCGCGAAGCTGAGGACGTCGACCTCGGCCAACGCCCGGTAGGAGTCCCCGAAGAACTGCGTCACCTCGTCGAGACGGTCGTGGGGCGCCAGGACCCGAACGCGGTCGCCGAGTTCCAGGACCGTGTCGCGGTCGGCCAGGATGTCCACGTCGCCGCGCCGCACCCGGGTCACCAGCGCCCCGAACCGCTGCGGCAGCCGCAACTCGGAGAGCGGCCGCCCGACGACCTCCGGGCGCGAGACGAAGATGCGGCGGAAGTCCACCCGGGAGTGGTCGTCGGCGATGTCCTCGTGGGTGGCCTCACCGAGCAGGGTGGTCGCCTCCGCGAGCGCGGCGGACTTGCCGACGAGCGTGACGAGATCTCCGAGTTCGAGCTGCGTCTCGTCGGTGACGACGACCTCCTGCTTCCCCCGGCGATAGCGCCCGAAGCCGATGCGGCCGCCGAGCTCGGCGCGCAGGGCGTCCACCCGGCCGGCCCGGCGGGTCAGGCGCACGGTCCGGCTGACCAGCCCCGCGTCACGGCGGGCCTCTTCGGCGGGGGCGCCCCGGGCCGCGAGGGTCAGCAGCACGAGCGGCAGAAGCACCCCGAGCGGGTAGGCCACCGAGTATCCCACCACGGGTGCGGAGGCGGCCCCCTCGGCGGCCCGCAGGGTGTCGACGGCCGCGGCGAGCGCCGGCGTGTTGGTGAGCCCCCCGGCGAAGAGACCGACGGCGACGGCGGGCTCGACCCCGAGCAGGCGCGCCCCGCCCAACGCCGTGCCCGCCGCGAGCAGCACGCCCGCGACCGTCAGCGCCGTCGCGGCGAGTCCCCGGCCCCGCAGGCCGGCGACGAAGCCCGGCCCGCTGGCCACTCCGATGCTATAGACGAAGAGGCAGAGGCCGAAGTATCCGAGTTCCTCGGGCAGGGCGAGCCGGGCGTCGAGCGCCGAGACCGACAGCCCGGCGAAGAGCACGGCCGCGGGCCCGAGGGAGAACCCGCCGAGCGTGACCCGCCCGAGCATCCAGCCGAGCGCGAGGACCGCGAAGAGCACCACCATGGGCTGGTGCGGGACGAGGGCGAGCAGGTCGATCCGGCCGAGCATCGGCGCGGAGAATGCACCGGTCGGGCCGACGGCGCATCGGGAATCGCGCGGGCCGTCTGCCCGTGGCCCGTCTGTGCCAACATGCAGGCGATGGCGGTCTTTCCGCCCTTTCGTCTGGAGCTTGCGTGTCCCTCCGCCGCACCCTGTCGACGCTCGTGCCGTCGGTCGCCGCCGCCTGGGCGCTGCTCACGGCGTGCGCGGCGGCCGCGGATCCCCGCCTGCCCGAGCCCTACCCCGGGCCCGGCTTTCAGCGCGGCGCGGTGTTGTCGTCCTGGGACGGCACCTACCCGCACCGCGAGGCGTGGTCGGCGGCGCTCGACCGGCTGCAGGCGCTCGGCGTGACCTGGGTCCAGGTGCTGACCTTCGCCGAACAGCCCGACCTGGCGATTCCGCGCATCGTCCCCGAGTCGGCGGCGCGCTGGCCGGCGGCGTTCGTCGACGCGGCGCGGGCGCGCGGCTTCAAGGTCTTCCTGAAACCCGACGTCTGGAGCCGGCAGTTCTACGCCCCGGGGAGCACGCTTTGGCGTGGCAGCATCCGGATGCACACCGAGGCCGACTGGGACGCGTGGTTCGAGAGCTACGCCCGCTTCATTCTGGCCGAGGCGGAGCGCGCGGCGACGCACGGGGTCGAGCTTTTCTCGGTGGGCCTCGAGTACGTGGAGACCACCCGGACGCAGGGGCGACGCTGGCGCGCCCTCATCGCCGAAATCCGCCGTCGTTACCCGGGCCTGCTCACCTACTCGGCCGACGGGAATCACGAACTCGGCCACGTCGACTTCTGGGACGCGCTCGACCTCGTGGGGGTCAACACGTACTTCCCCCTGGCGGACTCGGACGCACCGGATCCCGTCGAGCTGCTGCTCGGGGCCCGCGCGGCCCTCGCCCGCGTCGGGGCCGTGAGCGCCCGGCACGGTCGACCGGCCGTGCTCACGGAGGTCGGGCTCGCCTCCGTCCGGGGCGCGGCGCGGACCCCCTGGCGCTGGCCGACCGCCGACGACGCGGCGGATCCCGAAACGCAGGCGCGGGCGTACGCGGCACTCCTGGCGGCCTGCACGGGCGTGGCGTTCTGCCGGGGTCTGTACTGGTGGAAGTTCTACGAGGTGCCCGAGCGGCAGGTGCCCGAGCACCTCGACTTCACACCCGAGGGCAAACCCGCAGCCGACGTCCTGCGCGCCTGGTACGGGGCGGGTCGGCCCTGAGCGGCGGCCGGCCCGACGGCGCGGGGCCCGCACGCAAAAAGCGGCCGGCGCCACCCGGCGCCGGCCCGACCGCGAGAGAGGCGTTTCGCGGTCGATTCGGAGTCAGTGATGGACGTGCGCCGCGTGCCCGTGGTTCGAACGATGCGCCGGGCGGGCGTGGCCATTCGTGCGATGGTGGCCGGCCGTCGACCGCTTCTCGTGCCGCGGCTCGTGGTCTTCGAGGTCGTCCTCGGTCAGCTCGGCGCGGTGCAGCGGGCGGGCGCTGCCCTTGACGATGGTGTCGAGCAGGATGACCACCTCGCCGAGGCTGCCGGCCTGCGAGGAGAGCTCGACGGCGGCCGATGCGACCTGCTCCGAAGCGGCGGCGCTGTGCTGGGTGACCTGGTCCATCTGCTGGATGGAGCTGGAGATTTCCGTCACGCCGCGGGATTGCTCGCTCGACGCGGCCGCGATCTCACCCATGAGCTCGTTGACGCGGACGACGGAGGTGTCGACCTCGCGGAAGACCTGATCGGTGCGGCGGACGAGCTCGCTGCCGTCGCCGATGGTACGGATGACGCTGTCGATGAGGTTGGTGGTGCTCTGCGCAGAGGACGCGGCGCGCTGTGCGAGGCTGCGGACCTCGTCGGCGACCACACCGAAGCCGGCTCCGGCCTCGCCGGCGCGAGCGGCCTCGACGGCGGCATTCAGGGCGAGCAGGTTGGTCTGGAAGGCGATGTCATCGATTGTCTTGACGATCTTGCCGATCTCTTCGCCGACGGTGGAGATCTCCTGCATCTTCAGGACGACCTGCTGCATGGACTCGTTGGCGCGCCGCACCGCGTTGCCCGCGTCGCCGGCCAGCTTTCGGGCCGTCTCGGCGTTGCCGGCGTTCTGCTGTGTCATGGTCGCGATCTGTTCCATGGCGGCGGAGGTCTCTTCGAGCGAGGCCGCCTGCTCGGTGGCGCCCTCGGCGAGCGACTGCGACGAGGCCGACAGTTCCGTCGAGGCCGAGCTGATCTGATTGGAGCCGTCCGTCAGGGTCTCGACGATGCGCTGGAGCGAACGCGAGATGCTGCGGGCGAGGAAGAAACCGAGGAGCAGGGCGCCGACGAACCCGATGCTGCCGAAGATCGTCATGAGTCGAATGGCCGACGTCGCGGTGGCGGTGTTCTCGGCCGCGGTGGCCTTCGCGTTCTCGATCTTGCTGTCGAAGAGTTTCTCGACCTGTTCCTGCACCTTCTTGCGCAGCTCTGCGCCCTCGCCGCGGAAGAGGGCCTCGGCCTCGGCGCCCTTGTCGGCGAGCGCGAGCTCCATCATCTTGTCCTGCGCGGCCTCGTACTTCTTGAGTTCGGCCATGAGGCCGGCGAACGCGGACTTGCCCTCGGCCCTCATCAGCGTCGGCTCGACGCGCTTGAGGCCGTCGGAAATCTCCTTGCGCCGCTCCTGAATGCGACCGGCCATGTCCTTGCGCACGGCCTCCTCGGTGGCGTCCATGAACTCGACGACGTTGACGCGGGTGCGCTGGAAGGCGGTGGAGGCCTGACCGAGGTCGACGAGCGGGACGGTCATCTTCTCGTAGAGCCGCGCGTCGGCCGCGTCGATCTCCCGGATTTGCGTGACCCCGACGATCCCCACGGCGGCCAGAAGGACCGCCACGAAACCGAATGCGGTGAACTGCTTCATCTGCAGCGAAGGATGACGAAGACTCATGGTGTGCCTCTCTGATGCGGTCTGTTGCACCCGTGGCGGGTGCGAGAGACGATTCGGCACGCTGAAGTCCCGTCCGGTGTGACCCCCCCGTAGTTTGATGCCGGTCAAGCGGGGTGAGTCATCGAGACGATGGAGGTTGCCGGTGACCCCCCCCGAGGGAGGCCCCGGGTAGACAGCAACCCCCTTCAGGCCGGGGGCGTCTGCACCGGCCGGCCGTCGAGGACGCGGCGCACGGCCCGCAGGAGGTCCGGCGGGGTGAACGGCTTGGGCAGCAGTTCGATGCCCGTGGCCTGGTCGCCGAGCACGGACTCGGAGTACCCCGACATGAAGAGCATGCGGATGCCCGGGCACTGACCACCGAGGATGTCGCCGAGGACCCGACCGCTCATCTTGGGCATCACGAGGTCGGAAAGGAGCATGTCGGGCGCTCGTTCGAGGCGCGCAATCGCCTGCAGCGCCGCGACGCCGTCGGCGGCCTCGACGACGCTGTATCCGGCCCGCTGGAGGATGTGCCGGCACAGTCGCCGCACGCCGTCTTCGTCCTCGACGAGGAGAATCGTCTCGGAGCCGCCCTCGTTTTCCGTCGCCCGCGCGGCCGCCTTGCGGGTCTCTTCCTGGACGCGGGCCTGCGGGAACCAGACCGTGAAGCGCGCCCCTTTGCCGGGCTCGCTGTCGACCTCGATGAACCCGCCCGTCTGCCGCACGATGCCGTAGACCGTCGCGAGTCCGAGGCCCGTGCCGCCGCCGACGCCCTTCGTGGTGAAGAAGGGCTCGAAGATGCGCGAGCGGGTCGTCGCGTCCATGCCGTGTCCGGTGTCCGAGACGGTCAGCGTGCAGAATTCGCCGGGTCCGTTGCACCCGACGGCGCGGGCGCGGTCCGCATCGAGGGCGCCGACACCGGTGCTGAGAATGAGGCGGCCACCCCCGGGCATGGCGTCCCGGGCGTTGACGGCCAGGTTCATCACCACCTGCTCGACCTGCAGCGGGTCCGCGTTGATGCGGGGCAGGTTGGCGCGGTAGTCGGCCCGGATCTCGATGGACTCGGTGATGAGGCGGCTGACGAGGCGCATCGCCCCCTTGACCGTCTCGTTGAGGTCCATCGGCTGCGTGGAGAGCACCTGGCGCCGGCTGAAGACGAGCAGTTGCCGCGTCAGCTCGGAGGCCCGCGTACTGGCGGTGCAGATGTCCTCCACGAGGGGGTGCAGCTCGTGGATCCGCGGCAGCTCGTCGCGGATGATCTCGCTGTAGCCCTTGATGACCGTCAGCAGGTTGTTGAAGTCGTGGGCGATGCCCCCGGCGAGTCGGCCGATGGCCTCGAGCTTGTGAGCCTGCCGGAGCTCTTCCTCGAGGCGCGTGCGGGTGGCCTCGGCCTCGTACTTCTCCGTCACGTCGCGGAAGACGAGCACGACCCCGGCAAAGCCGCCGGCGTCGTCCGAGATGGGCGCCGCGCAGTCGTCGATGGCCGTCTCTCGCCCGTTTCGCGAGACGAGGACCGTGTGGTTGGCGAGCCCGACGACCGTGCCTTCGCGGATGACCCGCTCCACCGGGTTCTCGGCGGGCAGGCGCGTGAACTGATTGATGATGACGAAGACCTCGGTGAACGGCCGCCCGAGCGCCTCCGCGTTGGTCCACCCCGTCAGCCCTTCGGCGACGGGGTTGAGGAAGGTCACCACGCCGGCCGCGTCGGTCGCAACGACGCCGTCGCCGATGCTGGCGAGCGTCGTGGCATAGCGGCGCTCGCTGTCCCGCAGGCGGCGCTCGGCCTCGTGTTTGTAGAGCGCCATCTCGATGCTGGTGCGCAGATCGAGCTCGTGGAAGGGCTTGAGCAGATAGCCGTAGGGTTGCGCCGTCCGGGCCCGGGCGACGGTCGCCTCGTCGGCGTGCGCCGTCAGGAAGAACACCGGGACGCGCTGCCGCTCCGCCATTTGCCGCGCGGTGTCGATGCCGTCGACGTCGCCGCGGATGCGGATGTCCATCAGGACGAGCTGGGGGCGCTCCGCAGCGGCCTGGGCGAGGGCGTCTTCGGACGTCCCGGCGATGCCGACGGGCTCGTACCCCAACGTCCGGAGCTGCTGCTCGATGTCCCGCGCGACGAGAAACTCGTCTTCGACGATCAGAATGCGCTGGCCGGGCATCGCCGTCCTCTCACTTCCACCGCGTTTCCAACATTGCTCCCACGCGCACTTTCACACTTATCGGAAGCGGATTTCCACCGTCGTCCCACCCTCCGGGGTGCTCGACAGGACGATTCGACCGCCGAGTTGCGCCGTCAGGTCGTGCACGAGACGCAACCCGAGGCTCGCACTCGTCCGGGCCTCGAACGGGGCGCTCATGCCCACGCCGTCGTCGGCGACCGTCAGGTCGGTCCAGGCCGGCCCATCGGTGCTCTCCTGCGAGGTGACCCGCACGCGGATCGTGCCCGCCCGTCCCTCGGGGAACGCGTACTTGAAGGCGTTGGAGACGAGCTCGTTGATGATGAGACCGCAGGGGATGGCCTGATCGATGCCGACCCGCACCTCCCCGACCTCGACATCGAGCGTCACGGCGCCGGCCGCCCCGCCGAGCGCCCGCTGCAGATGCGCCGTCAAGGACCGGACGTACTTCGGGAAGTCGATGCGGGCCAGGTTCTCGCCCTGATAGAGCGTCTCGTGGAGCAACGCGATGGAGCGAATCCGGTTGCGACTGTCGTCGACGAAAGCCCGGACGGCCGGATCGGCGACGTCGGGGCGCTGCAGGTTCAGCAGGCTGCTCACGATCTGCAGGTTGTTCTTGACCCGGTGGTGGATCTCTTTGAGCAGCGCTTCTTTCTCACGGAGGTTGCCCGCGAGGGCCTCGGCCTGACGGCGTTCGACCGTGACGTCGTGGGCGATGCCTGCGAGGTAGCGCGCGCCGTCTGCGCCTTCGAGAACGAAAGTGTACGAGTGCAGGTAGACCCGGCCGCCGGGGGTATCGAAGAAGATCTCCTCCGTGAGCGGCTCGCCGGTGCGCCACAGCCGCTCGTCGATTGTATCGAGGTGGGCGGCAATCTCGGGCGGGAAGATCTCTTCGTTGCGTTTGCCGAAGGCCACTCCGCCCGGGGGCAGCAGGGCCCGCTCGAACGCGGGGTTGACGTACACGATCTTTCCCGCCTCGTCCTTCATCAGCACGACGACCGGGACGTTCGCCATGAACGCGTTGAACCGCGCCTCGGCCGATTGCCGCGCCCGGCCGACGGCGGCGGCCCCGAGCACGGCGGCGGCCGTCCCGGCGAGGGCGCGGGCGTCGTCGAGCCCTTCGGGCCGGGTCATGCCGCGGATGTGCAGGCACCCGAGGGGCGCGTCGAGGTGGCGCAGCGGCAGCGTCACGTCGGCCTCGCCCGGCGGGCAGGGCGCACCATTGCCGACCGCACACGACCCGCACCGCTCGAGGTCGACGCGCTGCGCCCCCGTCACCACGCGCACCGCCGCGAGCAGGGGATCGATCTCGGGCGTGCCGCCACCGGACGTCCCCGCGATGAAGCGGCCCTGAACCTCGCGAATCGCCTCCAACGCGCGCGTCCGGCGGGTGACCACCTCCCGGATGACCGATTCGCGCCCGGTGATGAGGAGGACGAGGGCGTCGAGGAGACCGGAGAGCAACGCGGCGATGAGCGTCGCGACCATCCACGACGAGACCGGATCGAAAAGGCTCGTCGAAACGACACCCGAGGCGGCGACCTCCCACCGACGACCGTAAACCACCGCCGTCGTCGAGTGGGCGACCGTGGCCTTGTGGTCGAGGCGGCCGAGGCGATCGGGGGGGATGCTGCCCGGAATGGCCCGGTCGAGGACGGTGACCGCCGGCTCGGTGGTCCGGTCCGTCACGACGAGACGGACGGAGACGGTCTCCGGGCGAACGTGGGCGCCCTCGGTCGACAGGGGCGCATCGACGACGGCGAGGACGATGCCGATGGCTTCACGGGCCCGCGCCGCGGTCGTCTCCGGCACGACACCCCCCCGGTAGACTGGATGGTAGATGGCCAGCGTCGGTGCCTCGGCCCGGGCGAGCGCCCCCGGGGTGGGAAAGAGCATCGGCAGGCCCGCGTCGATGGCCGCACGGATGCGATCCTGTTCCGCGACCGCCGCATCGAGGGGCACCCCGCGCCAGGCACGGGTCTGCGGTGTCGCAGCGCCCGAGCGCAACCGAAGGCCCTCCGGCGTCCGGGGCGCCCAGGCGAGCAGCTCGATCTGCCCCTCCCCGGCATTCTGCGCGGCGGCGAAGCGATCCATCAGCGCGTCGGCGCCGGCGAGTTCGACCTCGTTGGCGACGACGGCGGCCGACCCCAGACCGTGCGCAAACTCCGCGGCGTTTTCGATCCGGTTGAAGACGAGGTTGCCGAGTTCGTCCGCGTACTCCTGCCAGTCGGCCGCCAGCGCCGCCTCGCGTTGACCCTCCACGATGGCGAACGTAAAGACGAGACCCGTCCAGCTGATGAGGGCGGCGAGCAGGGCGGGCACCCTTTGGGGGCGCCAGCGCATTGTCGGACGGCCGAAGAACGCAGCCACGGCGGGGGCGACGACCAGTGCGGCCGCGGCGTCGCCCATCCACCAGAGCGCGGCGATCGTGGGCAACTGCGCGTCGTCGACGTTGCCCGAAAGCGGCAGCAGCGCGGTGAAGATCAGCGCCGACATCCCCCCCGGAAGCACCGCCGCCCCGACGAAGCGGAGAATGCTGCGGGGCTCCGAGGCCTCGGCGGTCGTGCTGCGTCCGTCGACCAGCGGGGCCATGAGACGCCCGGCCAGCACGAGTTGTCCGTACGTCCCGACACAGATGCCGACGAGCATGAGGCCCAAGACCCACGGACCGGCGGTGACCACTTGCGGCAGCCACACCGCGTCGACCAGGAGAACGGACGCGACGGCACCGAGGCGCGCGCGCACACCCCCCACCGCGCTCAGCACGGTCGCGGCGCCGCTCGGCAACCACAACATGCCCACCATCTCGCTCGCGAACGACGAGACGGCGACCATCGCCCCGAGCACGAGGCAGAGCAGAAGTGCGGTCAGGAAGGGCCGGCGGAGGCCGGACTCTGGGCCGGAGTCGGGCACGGCGCGACATTGACCGCGGTTTCCACGTAGAACAATGCGGGGTTCTCGTCACTTCATCAGGATCAATCCTGATATGTCGGGCTCTCGGCACGTTCGCCCTGACGCTGCTGCTCGTGACCGCGTTTTCGGACCTGACGGCACGATTCTGAAGGCGATGCATCCGGACCTCTCCCAACTCCTGACGCCACCGTCCGCAGAGGTGGAAGCGATCACGCGCCACCTGGCCGGCTGCGTGCTCTGCCGCCGCCTTGTCGCGCTCGCCCGCCCGACATCGCCACCGACCGAGCCCGTGCCGAATCGTCTGCCGACCGTGGACCGCGGCGTCTACGGCGAGTGGCGCCTGCTGCACGGGGGAGGGATGGGTCGCATCTTCGGGGCGATCGACCGGCGCCTCGACCGAGAGGTGGCCATCAAGATGCTGCCGGCGCCCGAGTTCACGGCCGGCCGCGTCGACCGGGCCGAACTCGAACGCCGTCTCGAGCTCGAGGCGCGCCGGTCCGCGAACCTCGACCACCCGGGCATCGTCGCCGTCCACGAGGTCGGGCGCTTCACCGACGGCGAGCTGTTCTACGCGATGCGGCTGATCCGCGGCGAGCCGCTCGATCGGGCCATCGAGGGCCGCCCGCGCCTGGCCGACCGACTGCTGCTCGTCCCGCACGTCGCGGCCGCGGCCGAGGCCATCGCCTTTGCGCACAGTCGAGGGGTCGTGCACCGGGATCTGAAGCCGCAGAACCTGATGATCGGCGCCTTCGGCGAGACGCAGGTGATTGACTGGGGCCTCGCGCAAGCGCCCCGAAGTCCGGTCGCCGACGCGGCACCGCTCGAGGACGCGCTGCCCGGCGATCTGACCCGGATGGGCGTCGGGACCGCACAGTACATGCCCCCGGAGCAGGCCGAAGGCGCCCCGGCCCATCCCGCCATGGATGTCTACGCCCTCGGCGCGACGCTCTATCACGTGCTGGCGGGCGCCCCGCCGTATGGCCCCGGCGACGCGTCCACGGTCCGGCGCCGACTGCGCGACGGGCCGCCCGAGCCGCTCCTCGCACGATCCCCGGAGCTGCCCCCGGCCCTGGTGGACATCACCGAGAAGTGCATGGCGCGGGCGCCCGGGGACCGGTTCGCCACCGCCCTCGATCTGGCCCGCGAATTGCGCCGCTTCGCCAACGGCGAGCTGACGCGAACGCGCCGCTACTCCGCGACCGAGGTCCTCCGGCATTGGGCGCGTCGGCACCGGCCGGAGCTGATCGTCGCCGGGGCGGGCCTCTTGGCGCTGGCCGGGCTCGCGTTGTACGGCATCGGTCGCATCGTCGAGGAACGCAACGTCGCGCGAGCGGCGAGCGAGACCGCGCAGACGCAGGCCACGCTCGCCCGGGCGGCCCTCGTGCAGGCGCGCGGCAGCCTCGCGAGCCGCCTCGCCGCTCTCCCGAGCCGCCGACTCGAAGCGCTGGAACTCGCGACCGCGGCCGTCTCGGACGCCCTGGCCCGCGGGCAGCCCGCCCCGGCCGAGGCCGTCGCCGGTCTCTTCGACGCGCTGACCGTCGGCGAGCCGGTCGTCCCGCTTGCGCCCCATGGCGCTCCGGTCGCCGTCTTCGGGTTCGACGGGTCCGGGCGATACCTCGTCTCCGTCGCGGACGACGCGGAGGCGCGGGTCTTCGACGCCCGCAGCGGCGTTCTCCTCACCCGCTTGCCGGACGGACCTCGCCGGCCGACGCGGCTGGTCTTCTCGCGGGGCGGGCGCCACGCATTCGTGGAGGGGGTCGACGTCCGGATTGGGATCATCGACATGCCGGCCGAGGACCCGGGCGGCAGGGTGGCGGCGCCGGTCGCGTACCGGTTTCTCCCCCCCCTGAGCAGCCTGCCGGCGGCGCTGATCGACCTCGCGGACGGCGCTCGCGTCGCCGTCGCGGCGCTCGGCGGGGAGGTGGGCCTCTTCGACGTCGCGTCGGGGCGCCGCCTCGGCATCTGGCGTCTGCCCGACGGGCTCGTGTCGATCGAGGCCGTCGGCGAGCGCCTGTTCGTCGGCGCCCTGAGCGGCTCGGTCTACGTCGTCGACCTCGGGGGCGGACCCATCCGCGCCTTCCGCGCCCACGCCGGGAAGGTCGCATCGCTCATGGCCGAGCCCGGGGGGCGGTCCCTCCTGACATGCAGCGACGACGACCGCCTGCTGCGGATTCCAATCGGCGCGGACGGGCTGCCGGACGGACCGTCGTTGCCGCTCCTGCGTTCGCCGGGTGACGATTGTTACACGGTGCGCGCGGCCTCGACGCGCGATATCGCAGCCATCGCGATGAACGGCGTCCGAATCTGGCGGGCGACGGAGCCATTGAATCTGGTGCGCGTGCCTCTCTCGTTCGAGCAGACCTCACCTTTGCCGATCGGCGCCGAGGTCTTTGCGGGCGTCGGAGTGAGCACCGATGCGCCCGCGTCGTGCCGGATGCTGGCCTTCTCCGACGTAGAGGAGCGCGTCCGCGCCGAGGTGGCCTCCCCCGCGGGCCTGCGGGACTGCGCCGGCACCCCGGACGGCCGGCGAATGGCCGCGGCCGAGGCCGGCGCGACGGCCCTGCTCCTGCTCGACGGTGCCACGGGATTCGGCCCGGGCCGACTCGCTCGTTTCGACGCCGAGGTGCTCTCGCTCGGCCATTGCGGCGATGACGTCTGCGGGGTGGCCGTCGACGGCCGCTGGCAACGGTGGCGCCTCGCCGATCTGGCCCGCACCGCCGGCGGCCGTCTGCCGGCGCCGGTCGTCGCGGTGGCTGAGGAACCAGCCCCCCTGGTGGTCGACGCGAACGGCGGCGTACATGCACTCGAAACGTCCGGCGCCCGCCCGCTCGGCACCGCAGCCGGCAACCCCGTGCAGACCGTCTGCCGGACGCCCGACCACGGGATTCACCTCCTCGCGCGTGGTGAGGCGGTGCTCGCACTGTCGGGCGGCGCGCCCTCCGTGGACCGCCCCGGAACGCCTGCGCCCACGGCGCTCGCGTGCTCGGCCGCGGGGCACTTCGTCGGGTTCGCAGATGGGCGGCTGACGACGCCCGCGGGTCCGCTCGACACCGGCCTCGCCGGTCCGCCCCGGCGCGTCGCCACAGGCCCCGCAGGGGACGTTTTCGCGGTCACCGACGGGGTGAAGACCACGGTGGTCCTCCCCGGCCGATCAAGCACGCTTTGGGACGGGCAGGCGCTGCTGGCAGCGGGCGAGGGCGTCTCGGCCGTCGTGGTGCTGAAGGTCGACGGCGGCCTGCGCGTCCTCCGGGCCGATGACACGCCGCAGGACCTGCCCGCGTCCCCGGCGTCGCCGACCGCCGTCGCGCTCTCCCCCGACGGGCGACGACTCGCCCTCGGCACGGTCGACGGGCGGACCGAGGTCTTCGACCTCGCAAACGGGCAGACGCTCTTCCGATTCGAGCGCCCGGCCCGCCGCGCAACCTCGGCCTTGCTGTTCGTGCCCGGCCCTTCCGGAGAGCATTGGCTCCTCGTCGGGCAGACCGACGGCGGCGTGGAGGTCCTGCCGACGACGGTCCAGGGGGGGCTCGATGCGGCATGCGCGCGCATCAGCGCCTGGGGTCGCCCGGACGGGTCACCCGAAACGACCTCACCCACATGCGCGTTCGCTCGCCCGGTGCCGCCTTGAGCTCGAGCTGCAAGGTCTTCTCGCTGCGCTTCGGTCGCCACGGCGGCAGGGGCCGACCGTCGACCCATACCCGGACGCCGTCAATGCGGTCCTCGACCTCGAGGTGCGTCGGCCGCCGCAGGTCGATGACGGGCGCATCGCGCCAGCCCTCCCGCGCAAACTCGGCTTCGCCCTCGTAGAAGCTCCACGCCCCGGTGCGCAGCAGAATCCACCCGCCGAGGACGCCGATGGCGACGCTATGTGCCGCGTCGCCATCCAGGCGCTGAAGTGTCATCTCCAGCCGGTACGGCCGCTCGGGCAGGCCCACCCACCGGGCTCGGGCCCGGGAGATCGCCCCCCGCGCGCCGTCGGTGGTCAGGATAAACGCGTCGCAGGCGCCGCCCGGCGAGAGGGTGCCCACGGTCGCGAAGAAGGCGCCGTCGGACAGGCAGCCGCGCTCGGCTGCGAGGCCGGGAGCACCGGCCGCGAGGGCGACGGCCAGCCCGAGCGTGAAGGCCGCTCTCACACGCTCGTCCGCATCGGTCGCAGTCGTTCGCGCAGCCGGGCAAGGCCCGCCCGCACCGTGGCCCGCGCGCGCTCGGCATCCTCGAGCCCCACCGCCCGGGCGATCTCGTCGAAGCTCGCATCGGTCGACCAATGCCTCAGCGCCGCCTGCATCACCGGCGGCATGCGGGCCAGGTGCGCGTCGATCTCCTCCATCGCCGCCCGCAGACCCACCCAGTCCGTCACGGGGGGTCGAGCGCCCGGCTCCTCACCGGTCGGGAAACGGGCCGCATCCGTGGCCACGTCCCGCTTGCCCGGCCGCCCCTCAGCGGGCGGAGCCCCGAGCCGGCGGCGCAGGTGGTCGCGAATCGCGTACTTCACCAGGCCGCGCAACCACCCGCGAAACGGAGTGGTCGGGGGGGGCGACTCGTCGGCCACGTCGCCCTCGGGTGTCACCTCCGCTTCAAGCAGCCCGCCGAGCGTGTCGAGGGCGTCCTGCGGCGCGACGCCCGTCTCGATCGGGCGCTGCCGCGACCGGAACGCCCGGAGATTCTCATGGTCGTTCCGGGAGAGGCGCTCGAGGGCGTCCACCAAGACCCAGCGCGCCTCGTCCTCGCCCGTCAGGCCGCAGCGGCGCAGCAGGGCGCTCGCACGGGCCTGCCGCTCGATGTGGGGGGCGATGGCCAGCACCAACGTTCGCCATGCGACCGCGCGGCCTTCCCCGGAGGGGTCCGCGCACACGCGCTCGATCTCGTCGCGTCGCGCACGATCAAAGGGTTCATCCCAGACATCCATCGGGAGGACCCTAACACACCCCGGACCGCCCCGCAGATCCGGTCGGTCGTTCCCTACGGCTGGCCGGCTCCGCACCGCCCGGTGAGCGGGTCACAAGACGCGCCGGGACCACAGTCCGCGTCGGCTCCACAGTTCGTCCCGGGGGCTCCACCGATGCGTTCGGCCTTGCCGAGGGCGCGCTCGCCGACGTGAACGTAGCCACCGATCGCCACCACGGCCCCCCAGGCATCGGAGATCAGGCAGGCGGGCATGCGCGCTTCGGAGAGCGGCGGCTCGTCGGCCCAGACACCCGTCTGCACGTCGTACGACCAGATCCGGCCGAAGAGGTCGATCACGAGCAGGACGGGCGTGCGGCCCTCCGCGACGAGTCGATAGTCGACCACTCCGTCGAACGGGGCGTCGACGACATGCTCGAAACCGAGCCAGGCCTCGTCGGGATCGCTGCTGCCGTAGAGGGCGTAGCCCGCCGGCCCGCGGTGCAGCGCGTAGATCCGGTTGCCGGCGACCGTCGCGGCGACGGTCGTGCCCGGCGGCAGGTTGCTCTGCAGTGGCCCGTGCCAGGTGCCCTGCGCGTGGACGTAGGCGTCGAACTCGGTGATGGGGGCGCCCAACGCATCGGTGCCCCCGATCAGATAGACGATGCCGCCGAGCGTCACGGCGTCGGCCCGACGCCTGGCCCGGGGCATGGGTCCGATCTCGACCCAGCCGGCGCCGACGGGCGCGGCCAGCCAGGCACGATCCGACGTGCCCTCGCCCTCGACCTCCCCGCCGAGGATCAGGGCATTGCGGGCCGACGGGTTGGCCGGGAGGTCCCCCACCCACGCGCCCGCCGCGTTGCGGACCTGAACGGGCAAGGGGGTGGACTCGACGAGCGGGAGGTCGCTCTCGAAGGTGTAAACGGCGTTCGAGAACCCGAGGCTCGCCCCGCCCGCGACGAATCCGGCCGCGAGTTCGGAGAAGGCCGCGCACGCCACCCGGCCGGAGAGCTGACCGGGGTGGTGCCGCCAGGGCATCGGGCGCCACCCGTACCGCGGCGCGACACCGCACGGGCCACAGTCGACGACGCCGCCGCAGCCGTCGTCGAGCACGCCGCAGTCCCCCGCCGCCGGCACGCAGGCGCGGGGTTCACAGGGCGCGGCTTCGACGACGAAGGCCAGCCCGTTGGTCTCCGAGTCGAGGCTCTGGAGCGAGACGGCGTAGTCGCCGGGTTCGAGCTCGGGCACCAAGAAGCGGAACGCCTGCCCGCCCTGCCGGTCGGCGGCGATGACCCGGCGAAGCATGCCGCCCTGCCGGAAGACCACCGAGGCGGGGGCGTCCGGCATGTGGCGGGCGAATGCCGTGACCTCGGTGCCGACCTCCCCCGCGCCCGGCTCGAGGCCGTCGAGGACCGGCTCGCCGGGCGCTGCGCCGTAACAGGCCGCCGCCGCGTCCGGGCAGGCGAGGCGGCACGCGGCCTCGCCCTCGCAGCCGGACGCGACGGCGCACAGGGCGAGCGCCGACGCCTGCGCGCGGGCTGCGGGTGTCGCGTCGTGCAGGCAGTTGCGGCGGCACAGGTTCGCGCCGCAGGCCCCGAAGCAGGCCTGGACCTCGGCACAGGAAAGGCGGCCCGGGTTCTCGGGCTGACCATCCGCGGCACAGGCCTCGATCTCGACGGCGCAGACCGCCTCGCAGGCCCGCCCTTCGAAGCCCATGTCGAACGCGCCGCCGCCCCCCGCACCGGCTGAGCCGGGAGGGCACCCCTGGCGGACCAGACAGTCGCGCGCGGCGACCAGCACGCCCCGGCTCTCGGCCCGCAGCACGGCCTCGCAGGCGGCCTGGCAGGCCTCGTCCATTCCGCAGGTCTCCATGCAGTCGAGCGTCGCGCCGCAGCGCTCGCCGCCGCCGCACGGACCACAGTCGACGAGCCCTCCGCAGCCGTCCTCGAACGTGCCGCAGTCGACCTCGCCACACGCCCGCGGGCTGCACTCGCCGGTCACCGTGAACACGAGCCCTTCGGTGCGGGGCGCGCCGCTGCCCTCGCCGAAGACCAGCGAGACCCGATAGACCCCTGCCGGCACCTCCGGCACGACGAAGTCGGCGAAGGCGGCCGCGTCGGGGCGCTGTGCAGGGACGCGACTCTCGGGGCGGTCCGGCCCCACGAAGGCAGCGAAGACGGGACCTTCGGGCCAGGCGACCCCGACCGCACGCACCGCCTGACCCGGGGCGCCCGCGGGGGGCTCGAGTCCCGTCAGCTTCGGGGCCGGCGGGGGCGGCGCCGCGTTGCGGGCGTCGGCCAGCACCGTCGAGCCGCCCGGAGACAGCGCGCCGGCAATCCGGCTCGGCTCCGTGGCCAGCTCGCCTGCGGCGCAGTTGAACGTCGGCCCCGGATCGTGCAGCGCGACGTTCCAGGCCCCCGGCTGCACCGGGAAGGCCAGTTCCCAGGCCGCGTGCGGGCGATCGGGCACCTGCGGCGACGGACCGAATCCGGCCGTCCCTTCGTACAGCGGGCCTTCCACGGGTTCGCCGTTGCGGCGCACCTCGACGCGGCGGTCCCCGTAGACCCGGATCTCCCAGGCCTCGGCCCCGTCGCCCGTCGTGACGTCGAAGCGGTTGTAGCAGCTGGGGTCGACCACCGCGTCCATGTAGTGCCAGTCGTTGAACAGGTGCAGCCGCTCGCCGTCGTAGTCCACGTAAAGGTACGTGTAGCGCCCCACCGCCGGCTGAACGTCCGCCCACTCATGTTGCGGTGCGGCACCCGGCGTCCAGCCGGTGACCTGCCCGTCGACCGTGTGGGGAAAGGCCGAGCGCGGATTGCGGGCCGGGCGACAGACGTCGTTTTCGTCGACGGCGCCGTTGCAGTCGTCATCGGCACCGTCGCAGACCTCGGGCCCGGGGACACAGCGCGCCCCCTCGCCGACGGTCACGTCGAGCGCCGGCTCGGCGGACAACCGACCGCCGAAGAGGTCTGCGACGCCGCGCAGCCGCGCGGTCACCCGGGCGCCCGCCGGGATTGGCTCGCGCGGGGTGAAGCGGAACCGCCGCCCGCCGTCGAGCAGGTGCAGGACGCCGTCGACCGGGTTCCCGTCGACGGCCGCCTCGACATGGGCCCCCTCAACCAACACGGGCTCGCTCAGCGCGAAGTCGAGGGGCGTACCAGGGCGGGGCGCCGTGCCCGCGGCGGGGAAGCCCGCGCGCAGCAACGGCGGTGTGTTGAGCACCCGGGCCCGCGTCCCGGCCCCGAAAAGCGCGGCGCCGGGCAGCGCGGCGACCCACGTCGCCGGGCCCTCGTCGTCGCGGTCCGACGTCACCAGCCGGGGCGTCTCCGGGGTCGACACATCGAGGGTGTCGACCACGCCGTCCGCGCGTCCGACGACCAGGGTCCGGCCCGAGAGATCGAAGCGCGCGCCCGCCGCGTCGGCGATCTGCCCCAGGACCGCCGGAGTCTCGCCGTCGACGGACCAGAGGCCCAGGGTGTCCGCGCCCGTGTCGACCACGAGGAGTCCGTCCGCCGCGCGCAGGCGCCGCGCCGGTCCCGGCAGCGTGGCCGACGCGCGAATCGCCGGCGCCCCGGGCGCCCCGTCGGCGCTCGACCCCGGATCGAGCGAGAGCAGCGTGCCATCGACGAGGCCGAGGTAGAAGCCCTCGGGCGCCCCCGTCGCCGCCCCCACGTCGGCGGGCAGGTCGACCTCGCCGGCGGGCGTCACCGCACCGTCGCTGCCGACGGCGAAGATCGTGGCCAGGCCCGGCGAGAACACCGCCACGCGCCGCCCGGAGACGGCCGCCCCGCTGACCGTCGTGCCTTCGCCGGTCACCGCCAGGGGCCGAGGCGCAGCCGGATCGACGACGTCGACGATCGTGACCGTGCCGTCGTCCCCCAGGGCCGCCAGAACCCCGCCGACCCGGTCGGCGGCGACGTCGATCACCGGCCGCCCGAGGTCGAAGGCCGGCGCAGTGGCTGGGCGGTCCGGCGCCCGCAGGTCGACGATCTGCACACCTCCGTCGCCGAGGGGCAGGTAGAGCGCGCCCCCATCCACGAAGGCGTCCGCGGGGTTGCCGGCGAGGTCGACAGCCGCCAGCGGGGGGGAGGTCGGCGCGTCCGAGATCGTCCGCGCCGTGCGTTCGACCGTGTTCTCGTCCTCGTTGCCCGCCTCGTCGGCCGCCCGGACGACGATCGCGTAGGCCCGCCCCGGGCTCAGACCGGTCACGGTCAGCCGCGTGACGCCGGTCGCGGTCGTCAACGGCGCCACGAAGTCCTGCGCGCCGGCCGCGGTGGCCAGGTAGATCCGGTAGTTCAGGCGCTCGGCCGGGCTCGTCTCGTCCTCCGCCGCCGCCCAGGTGAGCTCGAGCGCGTCCGGCCCGACGGGGGTCGCGGACGCAAGGCCATCGAAAATCGGCGCCGTCCGGTCGAGATCGAGCGCCGCGTCCGGCGCCGGCGCCTCCGTGCCGCCCCGTGCGGCGTCCGCCGTCACCGGCTCTTCGTCCGGCCGGTCACAAGCGGCCACCCCGGCCAGGATGGCCATCGCCGCACGGGCGAGTGACGTGTCCCATTGTCTGAATCTGCGCATCCGGTTTCCCCCGCTGGTTGTGGTTCGGCCGCCGACACGGCGGTCTCGGGAGGGGGCAAACGCGGGCATCGAACAAAACGTCAGGGCCTGTTCAATCCAAGGACACGATTGTCGACTGTTCTGACGTTTCGCCGGTTCGACGCGTTCCTGACTTCCGGGCAACTCGCCCGTGATCAGAAACACCGGAGCCGACACCATGCGTTTCGTCTTGCTTGCCCCCGCGGTTGCGACCGCCCTGCTTCTGCCCGCCCACGCCCCCCGCGCCGAGGTGCCAGGCACTTCGTCCGGCACTTCGTCCGACGAGCTGCCCTGGTTCACCATCGCCCCGAAGCTCGGCTACGCGACCGTGGGCGAGGGCAGCTTCGAGACCGAAGTCTCCGACGGCATGGGCGGCAAGAAGAAGATCACCATCGACACGGCGGCTCGCTCTGGGCTGCGACTTGCCGTCGATCTGGCGATGGGCGGCGACGCCCTCGGCTTCGACATCTCCCCATTCGTCACGTTCGAGTCCGACGATGCCGACAACAGCTCAACGGCGTTCGGAGCGTACACCGGCCTGGCATGGCGCCAGGCGCTGACCCCGGGTTGGCGGCTGCACACCGGGGCCGGACTCCAGGCCGCATACCTCGATGCGGACGCGCTCGACCTCGGGCTCGAGCTCTTCGCTCGCGTGCCCGTCGGAGCGACGTGGCAGGTGACGCCGGCGATCGGCGCGGTGGTCGAGCTCGGCCTCGGCTACGGCGCGACCGGCCTGAAAGGCAAGGCGCCGGAGAAGCCTGCCGTGTGCGCCACCTCGCCGGACCTGCCCGGCTGCGACGTCGAGGCCCCCGATCTCGAATTCGGGACCGGCCTCGTCTGGGACTTCTCCCTCGGCGCCCGATTCTGACGGCGCAAAGCGGCGAGCTGCCCGCCGGATGTGTATCGTGGGGGCATGTTCGTGCGCCGCCGCCCACGTCCCGGCCGACCCGCGATTGCGCCTGCACTCGTCGCGCTCGCCGTCGTCGGAGTCGCGGCCTGCGCCGGCGGCTTCGAGCCGTACGACGCGCCTGCGGAGGCCGGCGTGTTCGCGACCGTCGGCGACGCCAGCGCCGGGCGGGGTGACGCGGCGCGCCCCGACCTTCCCGACGGGCCCTCGGGGCCGCCCTCTCGTCCGGGCGGCGCCGACGCGGCGCCGGACGTCGGTGACGCGCGTCCGGGAGTGACCGGCGACGTAGGCGCCCCCATCGAAGCCGACGCCCGCCAACCGCCGTCGGATGCCGGCAGACCACCGCCGGACGCCGGCAGACCACCGCCGGACGCCGGCAGACCACCGCAGGACGCTGCGCCGCCCACCGCGCCGCCGACCGAGCCGCCCCCCCCGCCGCCCGATGCGGCCGTGTCGCCCTGCCCCGGGGGGCGCCCGCCCGAGGACGAGACCTGCAATGGGCGCGACGACGACTGCAATGGCGCCGTCGACGAGGGACCGCTCTGCGGGGACGACGCCCGCTGCGAGGGGGGCGAGTGCGTGACGCATCGCTGGGTGTTCGAAGCCGAGGGCGGCGCCATGGGGCACGACGTCGGCTTCGCCGAGCGCGGGGGCTGGGCCTGCAACACGGCCGCCTGCGGGCGCGGTGTCATGGTCTACGGCCCCTATACCCGGGCCCTCGACGCGGGCACGTATCAGGCCCGCTTCCGCCTCCGGACGGACAACGTCATCGCCGACAACGGCAGCGTCGTGCGCATCGAGGTCAACGACTTCGACGGCCGCGTCCCCGACTGCGGGCAGTGCGTCCTCGCCCAGCGGGATGTTCGCCGGCGCGAGTTCCCCGCCCCGATGGCCGACTACGACGCCGCGCTCGACTTCGAGATCCCTGCGGCCCGCGCGGGGCACCGGCTCGAGTTCCGCACGGTCTTCCTCGACATCGCCTACGTCTTCGAGGACCGCATCGAGGTCGTGCGGCGTTGAACGGGCGGAGATCGGCACCGGCTCGGAGTTGACGACCGCCTTGTCGCCTGAAATGGTCGGAGACGATCTCGCGTGGAGGTGTCCCGTGCTGCTTCGCTTTCTCCTGCTCATTGCGCTCTTCGTCGTGCCGGCATCGGGCGGCGCGACGCCGGTGCTGATCGTCTCGGTCCGATCGCAGATGGCGCCGGTCACGGAGTTCACGAACATCTCGGTGGAAGTGTTCGCCGAGGGCGGCGCGCGCCTCTTCGAGCGCACGCACGCGGTCCGTCGGAGCGAGGACTTCAACGCCGGGGTCCGGGTCTTCGAACAGCCCGTGCTCGTCGGTCGCTACCAGATCCAGCTGCGAGCCCGGGACGCGACCAACCGACTCGTGGCCGAGCGCTCCGCGATGGCCATCGTCGAGGGCGGTGTGCAGACCGTCGCCGTGCGCCTCGAGAAGTCGACGCCCGCGCCGCCGCCTCCTTCCCCTTGCCAGGCCGATCACACGCGTGCCCGCCGCACGTGCGGTCAGATTGCAGCGCGCTGTCTGGCCGACGCGGCCGGCCGTCGCGACCGGATCGCCGCGTGCAACGAGAACAACCTCGGGTGCCTGGCCGGCGCCGACCGCGCCCTGGCGCAGTGCAGTCCTCGGTGAGGCCAAACGGCAAGGCGACCGGTACCTATAGCAGGTCGTGCCGACCCGTGGCCTCGACCTTGACGCCCGTGAACGCCGGGAACTCGCGGCAGACGCCACCCACGCACTTCAGGCCGCCGCGCTGGCTGCCGCCGGTGGTGCGCAGCAGCAACCAGTCCGCCGCCTCCCAGGTGATGATGCCGGCGAGGTAGAGTTCGCGCTCGTGCGGCTTCTGCGTGTCGTTGCCGACCTCGACGCTGAGGCCGCCGAGCCGCTGGCGCTCGAGCCCCACGATGGCGCTGCCCCGGACGTAGTCGCGCGACGCCAGGGTGCGGAACTCCTCGTTCGCCGTGAGGTGGAGCGCGTGGGCGCCGGGGAGCCGCTGCACCCAGTCGACCTCGCCGTGTTTCATGGACTTCGTCGTCTCGCCGCGCTGCCGGTGCTCACGGTAGCCGCCGCTGAGGTGCAGTCGCGAGCTGCCGCCGTCGTAGAGCGTCTCGACGCCGCCGTAGCCGTGGAACTGGTTGAGTGGATGCTCGGCCTCGGGCTCGTTCTGCCGCAGCATCGCGCTCACGTAGGGCGTGACGTCCCCGTCCAGAAACGCGTAGGCGAGGCGCAGACGCGCGCCCCGGACGTCCGTGTTGGGCTCGAACTCCTGGTCGATGCGCTCGAGCGTGGGGGGCTGCGCGTACTCGAAGACGATGGGGCTGTCGGGCACGTCGCTGCCCTGCACCTTGACGTCGTCGATGAGCAGGCCCTCGACGAGCGCGTTGAAGCCGCCGGCGTTGAAATCCAGGGTGGAGTAGAACGCCTTGCCCTGCGTGCGGCGCTCGCCGCTCTTGCGCCCCTGCCAGTCGGCCTCGACGTAGATGGAGACGAGCTCGGCCACGTCGGGCAGTTCGACGAACCCGCCGGAGGCGCTGGTGTGATCGAACCCGGCGGACGCCACCAGGGGGATGCGCATGCGCTGGGTGTAGGCGTAGGTGCCCAGCGTCATGAACTCCAGCCCGCGGAACGTGTACGACCCGCCACCGATGACGTCGCTGGCCTCGGGCACGAAGAACTGGTCCACCGCGTCGAAGGCCGACGTGTTGGTGCGCCCGGCGAAGACCTCGAGCTCGTGCCCGTCGGGTGCCCAGGCCACGCGGCCGCCCTGCAGCGTCGTGTCGAGGCCGATCTCGTCGATCTTGCGCAGCGAGAGGACGATGCCGCGCCCGAGTTGTTTGTGGAAGTCGCCCGCGGTGATCGTCACCGTGCCGAGCGCGTACTCGGCGGTGATGCGCTCGAGGCGGGCGTTGTTCTGGTGGCGGTCGTCGCCGGGACTGTAGAAGGCCTCGCCGTTGACCTCGGCCGACGTGGTGAGCGCGTCGGCGTTGCCGGTAATGGTCAGGCGTTCGATGAGGGTGCCGTAGTGGTCATCCTTCTCGTCGCTGTTGCCGTTGTCGAGGTGGTACTCGAGCACGAGGCGCTCGGTGGTGCGCACGGCGGCGCCCTCCGCCCGGGCCGAAACGGGGCTCAGCACCAGGGCGGCGAGGCCGATGTGCGTGCGGACCGACCGTCTCACGGCGCTGGCGTCCCCGCCGCGGCGGGCGCGGGCTCGGCCAGCAGTGCGAGCAGGCGCTGCTCGACGTCCTTCTCATCCCCGGGCTGGAAGCCCTCGTGCGTGTGCGCGATGCGGCCGGCGCGGTCGATGTAGACGGTGAACGGCATGGCGTTCTGCGGGTCGAGCTTGCTCGCCACGGCGCCCTCGGCGTCGAGCAGGACCGGCAGTTTCAGGTCCTTCTGATTCACGACACGGCGCACGTCGGACTGCGACTTCGGCGCATCGGTGTTGATGGCGAAAACGACGAGGCCCTTGTCGGCGTACTTCGTGGCGAAGGCGTCCAGAAAGGGCAGCTCCTGCTTGCAGGGCCCGCACCACGTCGCCCAGAAGCTGACGAGCACGACCTTGCCCTTCTGCTCGGACAGCCTGAGCTTCTTGCCGTCGAGCGTCGGCAGCGCGAAGTCGGCCACGGCCTTGCGGTCGGCCGGTGCGACCGATGCGGCCGGGGCCGCCGGATCCGCCGCGAGAACCGTCGCCGGGGCGGTCGCGCCGAGCGCGAGCGAGAACGTCAAAACGCGAGAGAGAAGGCGAGGCATGGCGACTCCGGTCAGAGCAGGGTGTCTACGAGGCTTCGGACGTCCGCATCGATGTACCCATTCATGATGCGCTCGATGCGCATGGTCTCGAGGTCGACGAGCATCGTCATGGGGGTCTGATCGCGGTCGTAGTAATCGCCGAGCACGAACGGCGCGTCGACCAGAACGGGCAAGGTGAGGTCGTAGCGGTCCCGCCAACCCTCGGCGAGGCGCGTCGTGGCGGGCGCGTAGTTGTCGTCCTCGAAGAGCGTGACGATGACGACCAGGCCGCGCGTACGGTAGTCGTCGAAGAGCGCCTGCAGCTTGGGCTGCTCCTCCCGGCAGGCCGTGCACCAGCCGGCGCTCGTGGTGACGACGGCCAGGGAGTAGGTGCAATCGGCGCGCAGGCTTTGAAAGTCGACCGGCGTGCCCTCGGGGTCGACGAAGCCCAGGTTGGCGATGGTTCGGCCGTCGCGCGTGCCGTAGGGCCCCTCGGGGTAGGTCTCGCGACGCTGTGGACACGTCGGCGGGGTCGTCCCGCCCGTTGCGCCGCCGTCGCTCGCCCCGCCGGCGCCACCGCCGCCCGTGCCCGCTTCCGCGGACGACGTCGCGTCCGGCGTGCGCGCGGGCGGGCCCTCGGCAGCGTCCTCGGTGTAGATCCAGCAGCCGGGGAGGGCGACGAGTCCGAGTGCCGGGACCAGCCGCGCAAGCGCCGATCGCCAAACGCTCATGGCACCTGCCGGTAGCCCAGCCACGTCAGGCAGGGCACGCCTACCCCCGGATCGCTGTCGATGGTCGAGCCGTCGGCGGAGACCGTGCCGGTGCCGAAGGTCTCCCACGCGGCCTCGGGGATGCCCGTGCCGTCGGCCCGCTTGCAGTCGAGCCCGCCGAGCACGAAGAACTCGACCTTCGACCCCGCGGCCAGGCCGGTGGTGTTGGGCACGTGCACCGGAAATCCGGGCGCGTCGATCTGGCCTTCGGGGTACAGGGCGTAGAGGCCCGCGGGCGCGTCCTCGGCGCCGAAGAAACACAGGCCCGGCGCCGCGGGGTCCACCCGACGGCCGCCGAGGTCGTCGTAGATGCCCCCGCCCGAGTAGTAGAGGTCGGGCGTGAAGTCGAGCACGAGGCCGTCGTCGAAGCGCACGGCCCGGCTCATGAGCTCGTCGCCCTCGGGCGGCAGGTCGAGCGCCCGACGGGTCTGGAAGACCACGAGGGGCGTGTCGATGACCACCACGGGCTCGGTGCCGACGACGTCGACCTCGCAGTACATCGTCGCCTTGCCGACGCCCGGCTTGAGCACGCGGAGCGCGGCCTTGGTGATGCAGCGCGCGTTCTCGGGGACCTCGACGGTGAAGATGCCGTCCGCGCCCGTCGTGCCGGGCTGGAGGCAGAGCAGGTTGTCGCTCGGGTACAGGTGCACGCAGAGCTGGCCCTTGGCCCCCTCGACGGGGGCGCCGCCCGGGGCCAGCACGTACCCGCGCAGCGCCGTGACCCACTCCGCGCCGCACTCGGCGGGCTTCTGCCCGGGCACCGCCGGCAGACCGTCCCGGAGGTTCGCGGGGGCAGCGGGCGTCCAGGGGGCGTCTTGCTCGGCGGGCCAGTCGTCGCCGGGGGTGCCGCCCACGGGATCACCCCCGACGGGCGTCCCGCCGACCGGATCACCCCCGACGGGCGTGCCCCCCACCGGTTCACCGCCGACCGGCGTCCCGCCCACGGGGTCACCGCCGACCGGCGTCCCGCCGACGGGTGAACCGCCGACGGCCGCGTCGGCGCCGGACGGCCCCCCGCCGCCGCTGCCACTCTCGTCATCGGCACCGGCGTTGGAACAGGCAGAGAGCGCGGCCAGAAGGCTCGCGCCCAGCGTCAGAGTCGAAAGCGCGCGCGGACGGGCCATGCGGAGCACCTCGGGGGATTACTGCGGGGTCAGTTTGATGTCGTAGGGGGCGCTGGCGCCCTGGTACCCGATGACCGCGATGGTCGCCGGGCCCTGCCAGGTGAACTCCTCGTGGCTCGTGCTGCCGGCGCTGCCGACGACGTCGCCGCCCTGCTGGAGGGGCTGATTCTGCAGGGGATCCCAGACGTAGACGTCGATGTCCGCCACGGACGAGTCGAAGTCGACCTCGACCTTGTAGCTGCCGTCGAGGTCGATGGCATAGAAGTCCGGGTTCTCGTCACAGATGCCGCCGTGCTGGCTGCCGACCGCGAGGGGGGCCGGGGTCTGCGCCGAGTCGTTGGTGTCCTCGCTCGCCTCTTCGTCGCCCTCGCCGCAGTGGTTGGCGAACGGGGGCGGGGGCGGGTTGGACCAGTCGGCGTAGGGATCCTCGGCGATCTGCCGCAGGGGCAGATAGTACATGCTGTGGTTCGAGTCCGTGATGACCTCCATGTCGTCCGTGCGGATGGCGATCACCGTGGGGAACGCCTGCACGAGCGGCTGCCGGTGCAGGAAGTCCTGCAGCGGCTTGGTGTCGTGGTCACCGATGCGGATCGCGTAGGCGTCGCCGATGATGTGGTCGACGTGGCTCTGCGCGTAGTCGTTGCTGGCGGGACCGAAGTCGGCCGTCTCGGACTCGACGATGACGATCTGGCCCCCGGCCTCTTCGATGAAGCGGGCCTCGGGGCGGAGGCGCTGGGCGTAGATGGTGCAGGGGGTGCACCAGCCCGCGCTGATGATGAAGAAGACGACCTTGGTGTCTTTCCAGGAGACGTCGCAGTAGACGTCCTCGAGCTTGAAGTCGAACTGCGAGCCGTCGGGCTTGTAGGCGCCCTCCCAGAACAGCGGCGGCATGACCGCCCCGTACTGCAGCGCCCGCGCGTACCGGGGGTAGTCGCACGTGGTGGTCGCGTCGAGCGTGGTCGTCTGACCCGCGTATTCGACGGTGATCTGCACGGGGCCGCCGTTGAGGGGCTCCACGAGACCGGCGGCGTCGACCGTCGCGACGTCCGGGTTGGAACTCGCGAACGTCGCCTCGGCGGTGACGTCCTTCGTCGAGCCGTCGTCGAAGGTGGCCGTGACCGTGAGCTGCTCGGGGGTGCCCCGCTTCAGCTCCATGACCTGCGGCGAGATCGCCACGCCCGTCAACATGAGCTCCGCGACGGTGACCGTGCGGGTCGCCGACTTGCCCTGATACGTCGCGGTGATGGTCGCCTCGCCGGCGGTCAGCGCGGAGACCGCACCGGCCGAGACGTCGAGCACCTCCGGCGCGGAGCTCGTCCACTCGGCGTCCGCGGTGACGTCCATCGTCGAGCCGTCGTCCATCGTGGCCCGCAGGGCGAGCTGACCGGACTGCCCGATCTTGAGGGCGTCGCCGATCTCGCCGGTGAGCTCGACGCTCGCCAGCGCCGCCTCGGCCGTCTGACCGCCGCCGCCGTTCTGACCGCCGCTGCCGCCCGGGCCCGCGTCGGCCTCGGTGTCCGAAGACGAGCCGCCCCCGCTGCCGCAGGCTGGAAGCCCGCCGGCAGAGGTGGCGACGGCAGCCGCGATCAGGAACTGCTGGAGGGTACGAGAGACACCGGACCGCGATTGCATCTGAGTTCGTCTCCTGGGGACCGCCGCGGCGATCGATGGGGGAAAACGTCGGAGGGCGGCGCGCCGGCCGCCCGGGGTCGGTTCAGGGACCGGAGACCGTCACGGTGAACGCGCCGGGGAACTGGCCCGCGTAGCTGTCCACGAAGATGTACACGGTCTGGCCGGCCGTCGCCATGAAGTCCACGGAGGAGGCGTAGTTGCCGCCCTGGGTGTCGATGTCGTCGTTGCAGCCGAGCTCGAAGTCCTCGCCGTAGAAGGCGCAGGCCGAACGAACGTACAGGAGGGAGTCGACGTTCTCACCGAGGCCGCCGGTGCGGGCGTTGTAGTTGCCGTCCGCCGGCGCGGTGAAGCTGTAGACGACCGTCGGGCCGCCGCCGCCGCAGGACCCGAAGCCACCGGCGGGCTGCGCCATGGCATTGTCGCCCTCGGCGCTCCAGGGGCCCTCGCCGCCCTCGGCCGTCAGGTCGATGGCGCCGTAGCTCTCCGGGCAGGCGGTCTCGGCGGGATCCGCGCAGGTGTCGTAGGCGTCGCCGCCGGGCAGGTTCGCGCAGGCCTGACCCTCGGGGCAGATGCCCGAGGCGTAGATGACGTCACAGGTGCCGCCGGCCTCCTGCACGGGCGTGGCGCCGATGGCGACGTCGAAGGCCTCGGAGGTCTTCAGGGTGTCGTCGACCGCGACGACGCTCAGGCGGGTCACGGTGGCGGCCGTCTCGCGGTTGCACACGTCGTAGACGGCGTTGGCCTCGTTCGCGCAGGTCTCCTGGTCGCCGCCGGCGGCCATGCACTCGTCGAAGTCCGCCTGCGCCGCGGGGAAGCAGAGGCCCTCGAAGCCGACGTTGAAGACGGCGAGCGCGTCGAAGGCGCCGTCGGCCTGCTGAGCGCGGTAAAGGCCGATGGCGGTCGCGCCGGGGGCCTGACCGAAGGGCAGCTCATCACCAGCCGCGTTGAAGGCGGTGACGCGGACGAAACCGAGGTTGTTCTCCACGTCGTTGCCGACGAGGTGAATGGCCATGCTGTTGCGCTCGGCGTTGTAGAAGCCGCCGCTGGCGGTCACGGTCGGGGCGTTGGCGGTGACGCAGACGAACGCGCCGTCGCCGTCCTCGTCGGCGCAGGCGTCCGTGTCGACGCAGGCGTCGAGGGCGCGGCCGCCGTCGCAGGCCTCGTCGTGCTGACGGACGACGTCCGTGGGCATGACGTCCGCCTCGGCGACGTCGCTCCACAAGCCGTTGGCGTCGCCGAACTGGAAGGTCATCTTGGTGATGAGCGGGAAACCGCCCTGCGGCGCCGCGACGCCCTCGACGGCGTAGCTGCCGTCGGGGTTCTGGGTGAGGACGAACGGCGGGAACTCCTCGAACGGGAGCTGGAGCTCGTTCTGCGCCTGGTCGAGCTGGATGGGCTGCCCGTCGGCGCCGTAGACGCCCCAGCGGAACTGGGTGACGTCCATGTCGGCGTCGGTGCCCGTCACGCGCACGCCCGCGACGCCGGTCACGTCGCTGTAATAGGCCCGGAAGTCGCTGATCTCGGGCTTCGCGGCGTCGATCTTCTCGGCGGTGAGCGTGTAGGCCGAGGCGCGGAGCTGATCGATCTGGTCCACGAAGACGTAGGTCGTCTGGCCGGCTTCCATCTCCAGCATGATCGCGCTGCTGACCGCACCGCCGCCCACGTCGTCGTTGCAGGCGACCTCGGTGAAGCCGTCCTGGCAATCTTCGAGGGCGTACACGACCGAGTCCCACACGGTGCCCTCGGTGGAGAAGCGCCAGTACCCGGCCTCGGGGGCCGTGAACTTGTGGACCGTCTCCGAGCCGGGGGCCTCGGCGGGGCTGCACGAGGCGAACGACTCGTCGGACTCGCCGGTGGTGCCCTCGTAGGTGAACGTGGTGCCACTCGCCTCGGCCGCGGCGTTCAGGTCGACGACGGGCAGCGTCGGGCCGCACTCGCCGACGGGCGGGGGCTCTTCGCCACCGCCGCCACCGCCGCCACCGCCGCTCCCGCCCTCACCGCCGACCGGGGGCTCGTCGCCGCCGACGGGGGGTTCATCACCGCCGGTCGAACCGCCGGTCGTGCCACCCGTGGGGGTGCCGCCCTCGCCACCGGCGCCCATGTCCGCCGTACCGTTGCCTTCGTCTTCGGCAGCATCGGAGCCACAGCCCGCGGTGAGCAGCCCGGCCGCCACCGTGGCGCTCAGAATCGTTCGCATCGACCAGCAATTGCGCATCTGCATTCTCTCTCGGATAGTCTCGTGTCGCGTCCGTTGAGGTCAGTTCAGTCCGCCGTCGGCCCTGGGCTCCCCGTCCGAACCGGCACCGGCTGAAAGAAAACCGCGACACTGTACGGATCAAGGCCGTTCATGGATAGATCAAGCGCGGAGCGCCGCTCCCTTTTCGCCGTCCTGGCCGCGTGGGAGCAAGGCCGCGTACCCTTCGTCGTCGCCACCGTGACCGACACGGGGGGATCGACGCCGCGCCTGGCCGGTGCCGCCATGGGGGTCACGGCGGACGCGCAGCACGGCACGGTGGGCGGCGGCGCATTCGAACGGCACGTCATCGAAGCGGCGCGCGCGCTGCTCGTCGACGGGGCGCGTGGCAGCGCCACGGTGGACGTTCATCTGGTGCGCGACCTGGGGATGTGCTGTGGAGGTCGGATGACCGCGTTTCTGAGCAAGACCGAGCCGGCCCCGGCGTTGTGGATCTTCGGGGCGGGGCACGTCGGCACCGAGCTGGCCTGGCTGGCCGTGCGCGCCGGCTTCGCCGTGACCGTGGTCGACGACCGCCCGGAGTGGATCGACGCGGCGCGCTTTCCGCCGGAGGTCCGCGCGCTCGACGCCGAACCCGAGGACCTGCTGCGCGCGATCGGGGGCGGCCCGGGACCGGCCGACTTCGCGGTGGTGACGACCCACTCGCACGCGCTCGACGAGGACCTCGTCCGGGCGCTGGCCATCACGCCGCCGGCCTACGTCGGGCTCATCGGGAGCCGCGCGAAGTGGGCGCGTTTCCGGGCCCGCCTGACCGAGCGTGGCGTCGAGCCGGCTTTCCTAGATCGCGTGCGCAGCCCCGTCGGGCTGGACATCGGCGCGGTCACGCCGGCCGAGATCGCGGTGAGCATCCTGGCCGAGATCGTCGCATTCCGGCGTGGTGTGCGACCGGGCGAGGCCTGACGCCGTGATCGTGAGCGCGGGTCTCGTGCTGGCCGGCGGCGCGTCGAGCCGCATGGGTCGCTTCAAGGCCCTGCTGCCGGTCGGCCCCGAACCGGATGCGCCGACGTTCGTCGAGGCGCTGGTGGCGCGCTTCTCCGCGGCCGGCTGCGCACCGATCCTGGTCGTGACGGGGGCCTCCCCCCTCGGGGCGGCCTGCCCGGCGCCCGCGGTCGAGGTCGTCGCCGCCGACTGGGCCGACGGGATGCGCGCGAGCCTGCGCGCCGGACTCCACGCGCTGCCCCCCGGCGTCGGCGTGCTGATGACCCACGTCGACCGCCCGCGCGTGCAAGACGAGACGCTGCGGGCACTGCTCACCGGACCCCCGGACGAGACGCGCGTGCCGACGTTCGCCGACGCCCCCGGGCACCCGGTCTACCTGGCCCCCGCGCTGTGCGAGCGCCTGCGGTGGCCGGACGCGACGCCGCTCGACCGCGTGCTCGCCGAGTGGGCGGCCGCCGGCAGCCCGCTGCGGCGCCTCCCCGTCGACGATCCCGACGTCCTGCTCAACGTGAACACACCCGCCGAGCTCGCCGATCTTCACCGCCGCGCGAGCAGCGCCTCGACCATCGCGCGGGCGACGTCGGCCTTGCCGAAGGACTCCGCCTGCGGGAAGTAGCAGGGCGAGTTGGCCTCGAGCAGATAGGCCCGCCCGCTCGGGTGCAGCAGGACGTCCACCCCGCCGAAGTCGTGCCCGGTCAGGTGCGTCGCCCGCACCGCGAGCGCGGCCACCTCGGCGTCGACCTCGACGTCGTAGTCCGCCGGCTCGGCCGACGGCGCGCTGCGGAAGTCGTCGGGCCGCAGCGGGTTGCGGTAGGCCGTGACGACGCGGTCTCCGACGACGACGAGACGCAGATGCACCGCGTCGGGCACGAAGCTCATGATCGTCGGCGCCCCGCCCTGCGCCCACAGCAGGTCGAGCAGGCTCGTCAACGCCGGCAGGGAGTCCGCCCGCAGCGTGCCGACACCGCCCTCGCCGCCGCCCGCTTTGACGACCACCGGCAGGCCCCCGAGCCCGTCGACGAGCCCGGGCAGCTCGCCAGCCCACGCCGGGCTCGGCGTCACGCTGCGCGGCACGGGCAGACCCTCGAGGGCGAAGCGCCGGTTGGGGTCCACCGAGACGGAGAAAGGCCCTTCCGGGCTGCGATGGAACGTCGCGACCCCGGGCTGCCAGAGCAGGCGCTCGACCCGCTCGGCCGCGGCCGTCGTCGAGACGCAGTAGAGCATCGTCCCCGGTTCCAGCGGCCACGTTCGAGGGTCGACCTCACGCGCGAACACATGCCGAAATCGCACGCCGAGCGCCCGGCAGGCCCGTTCGAGGGCCGCGGCCGAGGCCGGCGCCGCGGTGTCGTCGACGCAGACGAGCTCGGGCGGAGCGGCGGCTCCCTCCGCGGTCCCATCGGCGCTCGCGGGCGACGTCCGGGCCGCCGCGCGCGCCGCCAGGCCATCGGGCGCGGGCGACGCGTCCGGCGCGGCGTACACGAAGGTGTTCATCGTCAGGCGATGACCGGCCTCGACGCGCTCGAGCAGATGATTCGTCGATGGATCGGGCCGGCCGTCGGGGCCGTAGTTGAACCACACGACCGCCCGGCCCGGCGTCGGTTCGAGGCGCAGCGGCGGCACGGCGTCCGGGAAGGCGGTCGCCCCGCCGGTACACGCGGCCGTATCGAGGTAGATCATGACCGTGGCGAGCAGCCGCGCTCCGGGGACCTCGTACGCATCGAGGTGCGGCGGGTGGGCGTCGCCCGGCGCCGCGTGTCGCACGCGAAAACTCAGCGGAATCGCCAGGGGCAGCCCGACGAGCACCTCGATCCGTCGCGCGATCTCGGCCAGCGCCGGATGAAACGCGGGCGGCACCTCGGCCGTGCGCCCCGTCGCGCCGTAGCGGACGTCGAGCCCGGCGTCGAGCAGCCGGGGCACGGCAAGGGCCGCCGTCAGGGCCTCGCGGGCCGAGGCGTCGACGAAGGCCGGCAGGTCGAAAACGAGCGGCCGCTCGGCGAGCAGACGAACGGTCATGGGCGACTCAGCGAGCGGGCGCCTTCTTCTCGGTCTCCTCGCTGGCTTTCATCACCTGCTCCTTGGCCGCATCGGCCTTCTTGCGCAGGGCCGTGACCTGGACCTTGGCCTCTTCTTCGCTGCGCTTTCGCGCGGCGACGTCGGCCGGTTGGGCCTTGGCGACCTTGGCCTCTTCCTCCTTCGCGCGCACTTCGGCGGCCTGGAGGTCTTCCTTGGCCTTCTGCTCCTCGGCTTCGCTCGCGCCGAGGCGGCTCTTGATGTAGTCCTTGGTCTGCTGCTCGTTCTTCGTCGACGACTTGAGCTTGTCGGCCGCCGGCGCCGCAGCCGCCTCCGCGCGGGCGATTGCCGGCACGGCGACCACCGCAGCCGCAGCGGCGGCCAGACCGCGCAGGGCCATGCGACGATCGAGGCCGGCCGCGGGCGGGGCGACGCGGCGCATGAGGCCGTCGTCCGTCAGCGCGTCGATGGCCGCCCAGACCATCTGCGTGTCGGCGGCGGGGTCCACCGTACGCGCGGCGGCGACGAGACCGGCGACGTCCGTCCGGCCGTCGGCGGCGCGCCAGACCGCGGCCATGACGGCGGGCAGGCTGAACCGCTCGCCATCGGCGCGGGTCAGGATCACACGCGCACCGTCCGTTTCGACGAGAATACCGTCCACGAGGGCCTGGGGCTTCATGCATCTCTCCTGCAAGGTGTGTCGGGGAGACTCCCGATTCTCACATTCGGAAACCCGATGCAATGGCCCAACGCGCCGGGCGTCAGACCGGCGGGTTCTCGTCGGCGACCCGGATGCGGCGGTCGTGCAGAAGCTGAAGCACCGCGGCGAGCACGGTGAACGACACGATCAGGGTCGTCGTCAGGCCGAGGCAGGCGACGAACCCGATGGATTTCACGCCGTTGTGCGGGGCGAGCATCAGCGACGCGAAACCGACGATGGCCGTCAGCGTCGACGACGCCACCGCCGCGCCGACGGATCTCAGCGCCACGACGGGTGAGGTGCCCTCCAGGAATCGGTGGAGCAGGTACAGGCCGTGACTGACCCCGAAACCGAGCAGGATGGGCAGGATGATGATGTTCATGAAGTTCAGGCGGTGGTCGGTCAGCGCCATCAGACCGAGCATCATGACCAGGCCGATGCCGAGCGGCAGCACCGACGCGAGCGCGAGCACCGTCGAGCGGAAGTCGAGGAAGTGCATCAGCAGGATCCAGATCGTCGTCACGATCAGGGCGAACTTGCCGTCCCAGAGCACGATGCGGGCGAGGCGCGCGAACAGCGTCGGCGAGCCGGCGGAGCGGTATTCTTGGCCGGAGGCCGTGGTGATGACCCCGGTCTGGTCCGAGAACTCCAGCATCTGTTTGCCGTCCCAGAGGTCGACCCGGGGGTAGATGAAGGTCAGATAGCCCTTGTTCTCCGGTTTGGCCGTCGGCAGCTCGCGGAACATGACCTGATATCGTTCGGGCAGGCCGTCGAGGCCGTAGGGTTTCGCCTCCAGGATGCGCTCGAAGAGGGCAATCTCGTCCTGCAGGTCGTCGGGGAAGAGCGTGCGGTCGACGTCCGAGAGTTCCTGTTTCCACTCGGCGAGGACCTTGGCGTTCGCCTCCGCACGGGCCGGCTCGGGCACGAAGCTGAACATCGAGACCACCTGATCGATGGTCGAGTACTTCTCCGGGTGTTTCGTCAGCTCGTCGTAGACGGCGCGGGCCTCTTCGATGGTGGGCGTGTAGACCGCCGTCGGATCGCTGGAGATCTGAAAGCGGACGTTGACCTCGTCCTGCAGCCGCACCGAGTTCTCGTCTTCGGCCATGAGGGCGCGAGTGTTGTAGTTGAAGCGCACGCCGCCCGTGAGGCGATCCTCGAGGGAGGCCGACTGCCCGACGACCACCGGCACGTCCCGCCAGGGGTACGCGACGGCGCACAGCGCGACGACCACGACCGCCGAGCCCGCCAGCATCAGGCGGGGCCGCGGGATGCGCAGTTCCGCCCCGTCCGCGCCGGGGGCGAGGGGCTCCATGCGCCCGACGATGCGCTCGGGCAGACTCGGCCAGCGCCGGGCGAGCAGCGCGAGCACCGCCGGCGTGAACGTGAAGAGCACGAACCCGATGATCATGGTGCCGACGCCGGCGAGCAGACCGAACTGCGAGAAACCGCGGAATTCGGACATCATCAGCACCAGGAACGACCCGCCCGTGACGATCGAGGCCACGGTCGCGGGGCGCCCGGCGTTGATCAGCGCCGCCCGCAGCGCCTCTTCCGGCGGTTTGCCCAGACCCAGCTCGATGCGGGTCCGGTAGGTGAAGTGAATGCCGTAGTCCACGCCGAAGCCGGCCAGGATGCCCACCAGCACGATCGTGATCATGTTGAGCTGACCCACGCTGACGTAGGTGAAGCCCATGGTGATCAGGTATCCGAGCGCTGTGCCGGTGATCACGATGAGGCTCGGCCACAGGCGCCGGAAGAAGATCAGCGTCACCAGGAAGATGCCCGAGAACGCGATGAGTCCGACGCGATCGACCGAATCGGCGATGGCGTACGAGTCGTCGACGCTCGTTTTGTAGACGCCGGTGTACCCGTAGGCCATCACTCCGGTCTTGCCCATCAGATCGTAGTCTTCGACCAGCTTCACCCCCGCCGGGTTGTCCCGCGAGTAGTCGGCCATCATCTGATTGATCGCGTCGAGCAGGTCCTTCGTCTTGCCGAGCTGATTGGCATCCCACATCGGCTTGATGAGCAGCAGCATCATCTTGCGGTCGGGCGAGATGTAATAGTCGTCCGCGATGCTCTTCTTGCCGATGCGGCTGTACTTGTCGACGAGGTCCTGAAGGTCCAGCTTCACCGGCTCCGTCTTCCGGATCTCGACGAAAAACGGGCTCTTGCGTTTGATCTGGTCGCGAACGTACTTGTTGATGCGGTCTTTGGCTTCGATGAGGTCCGCCGTCTCGACGAACAGGACCATCTTCTCTTGAAAGAAGTCGACGGGGACCTTGTAGGTCAGCTCCCGAACGCGCTCTTTGTCGGCGGTGATGCGTGCGGCGAGATCGTCGGCCACCTGCTTGAGCTGCTTCTCGTCTTCCGAGCGCAACGCCAGAATCAGGTGTCCGACCCCCCCGACCATGTCGATGACCCGCTCGACGGCCTTCACCTCGGGCAGGTCCTTCGAGATCAGGTCGAGCTGATTCGAGTTGATGGTGAGCTTGCGGGCGCCGAGCACGCTGATGGCCGAGAGCAGGACAATCAGCAACAGGACCGTGCCGGGTCGGGCGACCACCAGGCGTGCGTAAGGCTCCGCGAAGCGGTCGAACCACGTGTGACGATGACTTTGCATGGGCGGGGCAGGTACCCGATCCGGCCGTGCGAAAACCAGTGATTTGGCGTAGGGGCGTTTGCGGACGGGCCCGTTCTGCGCTACGCAGGGGACCATGGAAACCCCCGCCCGCCCGCGCCGCACGGCGCTCATCACGGGTGCCTCCGCCGGCATCGGCAAGGCGCTCGCTCCCCTCTTCGCCCGGGACGGCCACGATCTCGTGCTCGTCGCCCGCGGCAAGGACCGCCTCGAGGCCCTCGCCGCGGAGCTGCGAACCGCCCACGGGGTTGCGGTCAGCGTAATCCCGGCCGATCTCACCGCCCCCGAGGCTCCGTTCGAGATCTTCAGCGAAGTGCAGCGGCGCGGCCTGACGGTCGACTTCCTGGTCAACAACGCGGGGTTCGGCAGCAACGGGGCGTTTCTGGACCTCTCGATCTCGGGCGAGGCCGAGATGGTCGAGGTGAACTGTCAGGCGCTGATGAAGCTCTGCCACTTCTTCGGCGGGCCGATGCGTTCGCGGGGCTTCGGGCGCATCCTGAACATCGCCTCGACGGCCGGGTTCCAGCCCGGTCCCTACATGGCGACGTACTACGCGACCAAGGCGTTCGTCGTCTCGTTCAGCGAGGCCCTCGCCTACGAGCTGCGCGACGCGGGCGTGACGGTGACGTGCCACTGCCCGGGGGCCACGCACACCGAGTTCGCCGGCCGGGCCGGCAACGACAAGTCGCGCCTCTTCCAGCGCCCGGGCGTCGCGACGGCGGACGAGGTCGCCGGGCACGCCTACCGCGCCATGATGGCCGGGCAGGCCGTCGCCATTCACGGGCTGCTCAACGCCCTGCTCGTCCAGAGCGTGCGCTTCTCGCCCCGCGCCGTCGTGCGGTCCATCGCCGCGCAGGTGAACCTGCCGCCGCGACGTCTGTCCGGCAAGTAGGCGCCACCCGCGGGAACGGGACGACGCCCTTGCCCCGTGTCCGCCCGTGTGCCATGATCGGCCGGGGGCAATCGCGCCTCCTTCGGCCCGTGAGGCAGCCCATGAGACTTCGCCCGCTCCTTCTTGCCGCCGCTGCATGCACCATCTGGTCCGGTCCCGCAGCCGCCGTCATCGACCCCCCCGAGAAGCGCCTCGCCTCCAACTACAGCGCCTTCGCACTGAACGACGGCGAGACGGTCATCGGTCTCGTCTCGCTCTCCCATGCGTTCACGGACCGCCTCGAGATCGGGACGATCTTCCTGCTCGACCTCGTCGGGGCGTTCAATGCCGCGGCGAAGTACACCCTCTATCAGGACGACCGCCAGGCGTTCGCGGCCACGGTCGGGGCGATCTACTTCGATCAGGACGTGTCGGTCTTCTCCTCGGACGACGTCCGGACGACCTTTCTGGCGCTGCCGGTCGGGGTGAGCTACAGCCGGGACCTCGTGCCCGACTTCAGCCTCCACCTCGCGGCGTCCTACGCGTATGCCAACCTCGACGTGGAGTACAAAGGCGACAGCGAAGAGGAGGCCTTCGACGCGAGCGGTTTCGGCAGCGGGGTGTCCGCCAAGATCGCGTTCGAGTACGACCTTGCCCGTGGCGACGCGCTCTACCTGGAGGCCGAGGTCCCGGTGCTCGTCACCGCGCAGGCGGAGGCCACGTCGAGCGGCGAGTCGTCGTCGGATTCGGAGACGTCGACCGGCTTCGATCGGACGTCCGTCACGCTCAGCTACATTCTGTCATGGGAGACCTTCAACCTGCGCCTCGGCGCCGGCTACGGCCCGAGCATCTTCGACGCCGACAAGAAGGGCTTCATCCCCGAGCTCGATCTGTTCTGGCGGTTCTGAGCGCGCCCGGCCCTCACGGCCGCACGCAGGTCACCACCGCGACGTCGCCCGAGTGCTCCACCGGCCCGAAGCCGCTCGCAAAGCCGTTGGCGCCGCAGAAGCGGTGGATGGCCGCGTTGCAGTCCGGCCCGATGTAGTTGCCCTGGTTGCACGGGCCGTGGTGGCCCGAGAGGACGCCGTAGCTCGTCTCGACGACCTGCGCGGCGGGCTCGGAGACACAGATCACCGTAACCTCGGCGGCGCCCGACTCGACGGGCCCGAAACCGCTGGTGAAGCCCTCGCCGCGGCAGAAGCGGTGGATGGCGGAGTTGCACTCCGGGCCGATGCGCTGCCCGGCGCCGTCGCACGCCGGCTGGATGCCCGCGAGCGTGGCGAACGCGACGGGCCGCGCCTGCCCGCCGGCGACACAGGTCACGGCCGCCGCGTCCCCCGAGTTCTCGACCGGACCGAAGCCGCTGACGGTGCAGCCCTGCGCCGCACAGAAGCGGCTCATCGCCGCATTGCAGTTGGGTCCGATGCGCTCCCGCACGCCGTTGCAGACGTCGTGGTGTGTCGCGAGCACGCCATAACTCGACCCGTGCACGACCGCGCGAAACCCATTGTCCACGACACCGTCGCAGTCGTCGTCGAGGGCATTGCAGGTCTCGGCCGCGGGCGCGCCGGGGGTACAGGCGCCCTCGGCCCCGGCAACGCAGTCCGCGCGCCGTTCACACGCCCCGACCCCGCAGGTCGTCACCCCGGCGCCCTCGTCCGTCGCGCCGTCGCAGTCGTCGTCGAGCCCGTTGCACGTCTCGGCCTGGGGCGCAGGGGGCGCACACGCCGCGGGCCGCCCATCGACGCAGTTGGGGACGCTCACCCGGCAGGCGCCGGTGCCGCACGCGCGCTCGCCGAGCCCCTCGTCGAACACCCCGTCGCAGTCCTCGTCGAGGGCGTTGCAGGCCTCGATCGCGTCGGGGTGAATCGCGGCGTTGGTGTCGTCGCAGTCGGGTCCCGCGCAGCCCGCGCCGGTGCCGTAGCCGTCGCCGTCCGCGTCGCCTTCGCCGCAGGGTTCGGCGGGCGGGCGCGCATCGGGCGGGTCGACGGGCAGGTTCATCTCACCCGCCGCGCCAGCCGCGCCCCCGCTGCCGGCCATCGCGTCACCCGCGCGGCCGCCCGCGGCGTCCCCGGGCGCCCCGACCTCCGGCGGCACATACGGTGACGCGTCCGGCGCGTCCCCCGCCGGCGGGGCGCACGCGACGACGACGAGGCCGGCGAACACACCCGAACGCACCCACGGCGCACGGCAGGACGTCACGCGAACAGCTCTCCGATCACGTCCGTGACGCGGCCCTCGGCGTGGCCGAAAGCGTCGACCGGCACGCCGGCGCCGCGCAGCGCGGTGAAGGGCGCGTGGCTGGCGTTGTGGTTGTTGCCGCGCCAGTGATAGCCGCCCTTGAGCCGCCCGCCGCCCCGCCCGGCGATGATGACGGGGAACTCGTCGTTGGTGTGGACCTTGCCCTCGGAGAGCTCCGTCGTGCACAGAATCGAGCTGTTGTGCAGCAGGTTCGAGTCGCCGTCGGGTGTGTTGCGCAGCGTGTCGAGGAACACGCCGAGCTGCTGCATGATGAACGTCACCGCGGCGTGGACGATGGGTTGGGGCGTGCCCTCGTCGTGACAGATCTGATGCAGGGAGTTCTGCGCACCGGCGGGCCAGACGATGACACCCGAGCCCGCACAACTGAACATCACCGAGAAGGCGCGCGTCAGGTCGCAGGACAACGCCAGCGCCATGAGCTGAGACATGACGAGGTTCTTTTCGACGAGCTGCTCTCGGCCGTCGACGTCCGGGTAGGCGCCGGGACGGGGCGGCAGACGGCAGGCCCCCGCGCTCGACTGCAGGCGCTGCTCGATGAGACGCACGCTGTCGAAGTGTTGCTCGAGGCGCTGGCGATCCCGCGCCCCCACCGTCGACTGGAGCTTGCGGATCTGTCCGTGCACGACGTCGAGCACGCTCTTGCGCGCCCGGGCGAGCTGCGGCGCGCCGGGGCCGACCCCCGTCAGGCGGTCGAAGAAGAGGGCCGGGTCGTACTCCGACGGGTTCGGATTGTTGGGGCCGTTGTGCGACAGATGCTGAAACGTCGTGCCTTCGTCCGTGCCCCAGAAGCGCGCGACCGCAACCTCCAGCGAGCGGAAGGGCGTCTGCCCCTGAAAGTGCGCCGCCGCGATCTGATCCACGCTCGGGTGAGCGAACGTCGAGACGATGGTGTCGCGGGTGGTGCCGACCTGATGATACCGCGCACCGGTCATGATGCCGGCCATGCCCGAGTGGTGCGGGTGGGTCGCGGTCTTGATCTCCAGCCCCGTGAGCGGGCTGATGTATTCGCGAACCCCCATGAGGGGCTCCATCTCGGCACGGGCGCGCCACTCTAGCCCCGTGCCGTCGGGAATCCAGTGTTCGCGCCGGATGCCATTGCCCCAGAACCACACGCCGAAGCGCGTCGGCAGGGGGGTGCCATCGGCATGCGCCGTGCCGGTGCCATCGAGCATCGCTTCGAGCACCGGCAGCGCCAGCGTGGCCGTCACGCCACCGAGGGCCCCGCGCAGAAAGGTTCGTCGGTTCATCGCGCGCATGTCACTGTGCCTCCATCCCAGCCATCGCCGCGGGCGGCTCGGCGCCCACCAGACGGAAACCGGCGCTCGTCACCAGCGCCAGCGCCAGGGATTGCAGCCGCCCGCCTCCCTCGGACAGGCGCCCGATGAGTTCGTTGACCGCCGGCGACTCGCTGCGCAGCTCCAGGTGGCCCGTGCCGTACCGATACAGGCGCCGGGCCACGCAGGCCGCGAAGTCCGGGCTCTCGCGCAACGTGCGGGCGAGCTCCGCCGCGCCGTTGAACTTCGCCCCCGCCAGCTCGCCGCTCGCGTCGATGGGCAGCCCCTGCTCCGTCGTGCGATACGCCCCGATCGCATCGAAGTTCTCGAGCGCGAGCCCGATGGGATCCATGAACTGATGACAGCCGTTGCAGGTGGGGTCGCTGCGGTGGCGCTCGACCTTCTCGCGCATGGTCTCGGGCGAGCCGTCGCCCTCGGGCAGCTCGGCGACGACCCCGGCGGGCGGCGGCGGCACGTCGAAACACAGAAGGTTCGTCACGACGAACTTGCCGCGCAGCGTCGGGCTCGTGACCGTGTTGTGCGAGTAGAGCGCCAACACACCGGCCGCCCCCATCAGACCCCCACGGGGGTGCCCCGCCGGCAGGTCGACCGGCTCGAAGGCCGCCGGGTCCACGGGTCCGGGCAGCCCGTACAGCGACGCCAGCTCACCGTTCACGAAGATGCGGCGCGAGGTCAGGACCTCGCCGAAGTCGGCGTCGCGTGTGAAGACGACGTCGCGGAACAGCGCCTCGATCTCACCCCGCATCGACGCGCCGAGGGTGGCCGACATCTGCGGAAACGTCGCGGGGTCCTTCGTGAGCCCGGCGAGACGGTCGAGGTTGATGGCCTCCTCGAAGAACCGACTCAGGCCGCGCTCGGCGCGGGGGTCGGCCAGCATGCGCGTCGCCGCCGCGCGCACGCCCTCGGCCGTCGCGAGCTCGCCGCGCAGACCCGCGTCGAGCAGCGCGTCGTCGGGCGGGGCATCCCACAGGAAGAACGCGAGGCGGGAGGCCATCTCCAGGCTGGTGTAGCGGCGGCGCTGGCCGCCCTCGGGCGCGGGCACCGCGGGATCCGGCTCGCCCCGCTCCACCCGGAACAGGAAGTCCGGCGACTGAAGCAACGCCGACAGCCCGAAGGCCAGGCCGCGCCACGGATCGCGCAGTTCGCCCGCAGCCGTCTGCGCGACGCCGACGAGCGCGTCGATCTCGGCCGCCTCGAGCGGCCGGCGCCAGGCCCGCCGGCCGGTGCGCTCGAAGAACCCGCGCAGACACTCCACCGCCGCCGGATCGCAGCCCACGAGGGCGTCGCGGGTCGGGCCGTCGGCCACGGCCCAGTCGGCGAGCGCCTGCGCGGCCACCTCGAACTGCTCGGCCGCGCGGGGCGAGATGGTCAACTCGGCGGCACCCACCGTGCTGAAGCCGTGCAGGGGCGTATCGGCCTCGAGATCGGTCGGCACCGGCGCCGCGTCGCCGAGCAGCGCACGGACGGCGTTCGCATACTGAGACCGGGTCAGGCGATGCAGCGCGGCCGGCGCCGGCGCGAAGTCCGGGTGTTCCTCGGCCGGCACGACCGGGCCCGGCCCGGGCGCCTCGCCGCCATTGAGCGACGGCAGCCCGCCCCCCGCGCCGACGGGGGTGCCGCCGGTGGGCGCCGCGGGGTCGCCGGACCCCAGGCCGCCGGCGCCGCCGGGGTCGCTCGGGTCACCGGAGACGAACGCGCCGGG
>JAKLJY010000045.1:0-50000 GCA_023150895.1 Myxococcota bacterium
GGGCGAGGTCCTTCAGGTGGCGACGCGAGCCCTCGCCGGCGGCCACGCGGCCCATCATGTGTTTCACGAGCGTCGTGCCGACGCGACAGGGCGTGCAGAACCCGCAGCTCTCGTGCGCGAAGAAACGCGCGAAGTTGTCGACGACGCGCACCATGTCGCGGGTTTCGTCGAAGACCATGAACGCGCCGGCGCTCGGCACGTCCTCGAAGGCGATGCGTCGGGTGAACTCGTTGGCGGCGAGCAGCGTGCCCGATGGCCCGCCGACCTGCACCGCCTGCGTGCGCGCGGCGCCCGCGTCGTTGAGGACCTGCCGGATGGTCACGCCGAAGGGATACTCGTAGATGCCGGGCCGGGCGACGTCACCGGAGACGGAGAGCACCTTCGTCCCCGCCGAGCGGGCCGTGCCGAGGGCGCGGAACCAGTCGGCACCGTGCAGGGCGATCTGCGCCGCGGCAATGAGCGTCTCGACGTTGTTCACGATCGTCGGCCGACCGAGGTATCCGTGCGTGGCCGGGTAGGGCGGGCGGTTGCGCGGGATGCCGCGACGCCCTTCGAGCGACTCGATCAGCGCCGTCTCCTCACCGCAGACGTAGGCGCCCGCCCCCATGTGGAGGTCGATGTCGAAGTCGAAACCGCGGACGTCGCGGATGTCGCGGCCGAGCAGGCCGGCCTCACGACGGGCGACGAGCGCCTGTTCGAGCACCGGCTGCAGGAACGGGTACTCGGCGCGCAGGTAGATGAATCCCTTGCGTGCCCCGACCGCGAGCGCGGCCACCGTCATGCCTTCGATGAGCGCATCGGCGTGGTGCATGAGCAGCACGCGGTCCTTGAACGTGCCCGGTTCGCCCTCGTCGGCGTTGCAGACGACGTAACGGTCGGGCCCCGGTGCCGCGGCGCAGGCGGCCCATTTCTGGCCCGTCGTGAACCCCGCACCGCCACGCCCCCGGAGGTCCGAGCGGCGCATCTGAATCACGGTCTCGGCCGCACCACGGGCCAGTGCGGCGTCGATCGCCGCCCCCGCCGGCATCGGCGTCGACAACAGACGATCGGCCCGCTCGAGGTGCGTGTCGATGGTGAACAGATTGTCGGGCCACTGGTCGACCGGCGAGCCGCCCCGGATGAGTGAACAGATGGCGCCGATGCGCGCAGGCGTCAGGCGGCCGATGGGGCGGCCGTTGACGAGCAGGGCCGGCCCCTGATCACAGAGCCCCGTGCAGGCCGTCAGCGACACGCTCAGTCGGCCGTCGCGGCTGACCTCGCCGAGCTGCAGATGAAACGCGTCGAGCATGCGCTGCCGAAGCTCGGCGCTGCCCTGCATCTCGTCGGTGATGTTGTCGCTGAAATGGACCCGGTAGCGCCCCCGCGGCTCCGTCTCGAAGAAAGCGTAGAACCCGGCGACGCCCTCGACCGAGCTGCGCGGGACGGCGAGCGCTTCGGCGATGGTGGTGATGGTGGTCGGAGAGATGAACCCGTCGAGCTCCATGACACCACGCAGGATCTGAACGAGCCGGGTGGAGTCGTAGGCATTGCGGGCCAGGATCTCGGAGAGTCCGCGGTGCATGAGCGGCTGTCCTTGTCCAGGGGGAAGGTCGCGGCGGGGGGAAAGAAGGACTCGGCGAGACCGGACGAAACGCGCCTTGTTACGTGCGCATCGCGGACGTGGCGGGGGCGCGGACGAACGTCCCGTGCTCACGGTCCTTTTCGACGCCGGGAAAGGCCAGGACCTGATTGTGCATCGCAACATACACTCCGGGGGCCAGAATCTGAACCGCCAGGAGGGCCTCCGTGAGGTTTTGCAGAGCGTCGGTGTTTCGCAGCTCGTAGGGCCGCATCGCGCCGGTCAGAACAATGGGCACGGGAGGGCGCGGGTGCAAGTCGTAGGTGCGTTCTCCCGTCACGGCGAGGCGGTCCGTGCCGTGCACGATGATCACGCCGTCGTGTGCCTCGGCCATGGTGCCGGCCGTCCGCGCGATCAGGTCGTGATCTCGCGGGCTCATCTCCAGGCTGTCCTTGTTCATCAGCGGGATGCGGACGATGTCGACCCCGCGCAACTCGAGCTGCGCGAGCATCATGTCGAGCACGCTGACCTGATTGGCGAGCACGCCCCGCAGGGCGTCGTAGGTCTTCTCGATCGTGCCGCCGGTCGAGATCAGGGCGATGCGTTTGCTCATGGGGCGCAGGCGTTGGGGCGTCCGGGGGTGGGCTCGGCAAAGGCGAAGTCGCGGGCGTTGTCGTCCGTGTCGCGCCCGTCGGGGCAGCGCGAGAGCGACGTCACGAAGCCGTTGTCGTTGGGGGCGAAGGTGCCCTCGGTCACGTTGGGGATGCGGATGCCGTAGGACATGCCGTCGAGCCGGTTGCCCGTGTTCTGATCGACGAGGCGCAGGCCGTCGGCGTCGTTCTGCAGCGCCGCCCCGTTGCGCAGGCCCAGGACGCCGGCCGGCAGGAGGTCGAGAATGGCCTGCTCCCGGGTGACGACCAGGAATCCGCCCGCGGGCACGGCCGCACCGGCGGCGGAGAGGTCGATCGTCGCGTAGACGGCATTCGTCGCGCCGTTGACGAGCTCCACGGCCAGGCCGTCGAGGGGCATGGGCGCGTTCCCGGGGTTGAAGAGCTCGTAGAACTCCGCGCCGTCGCCGCCGGGCTGATCGGGGTCGATCTCGTTGATCAGAAGGCCCATGCGCGCGGGCGGGGCAGGCTGCACGTCGATGGCGGTCTCGGCTTCGGCCCCGCCGGCGCGAACGGTGATCGTCACCGCTCCTTCGATGGCGCCGGCGTTGCAAGCCAGCTCGACCCGGCGGGCGCCGTCCGGGAGCACCGGATCGGCCGGGCAAACGAGGCCGCCGGCGGGCTCGACGATGACCTCGAGGGGCAGATCGCCGCCGACGCGCGGGACGGCGAGGCTCACCGTCAGCACGACCGCTTCGCCGACGATGGGGTCGGCGGGCGCGGCGGCCGCGGCCAGGGGGGCCGGGCAGGTGTTCGCCGCCCCGGGGCTCGGGACACCGAGGCGGAAGTCGTCGTTGTTGTCGTCCGTGTCCGCCCCGTTCGGACAACGGCTCAGGCTGAAGGGCAGATCGTCGCCCGTGTCCACCAGAACTGGCGCCGCGCCCTCGCCCGCGCCCGCGATTTCGGCCTCGTAGGCGAGACCGTCGACGACCTCCGGGGCCCCCCCGCGGCGGGCGACGAGGCGCACGGCGTCGGGGCCGTTCTGCAGGCCGCCGGGCAGGGCGATCGTCGGCAGACCATCGGGCAGAAGGGCCAGCACGGCCGGCATGCCGACGACCAGGTAACCACCGGCCGGCAGCGTGTCGATCGCGCCGTCGAGCGCGAGCTCGTCCAGGACCGCGCCGCCACTGCCGTCGACCACTTGCAGCGCGAAGGGCGCGAGGGCGATGTCGTCCGCGGTGGGGTTGAAGATCTCGACGAAGTCGAAGTCGTCCGCGCCCGGCTGGTCGTAGTCGACCTCGTTGATGACCGGGTGCGCGAGCGGCGGGGGCAGGGCGCCCACCACCAGGAGCGCGTCGGCCGTCCCGCCGTCGCCCTCGACGCGCACCAGGTAGTCTCCGGGGGCGTCCGGGGCACTGCAGGCGACCACCGCGCGGCGCGCGCCCTCGGGCACGCTCGGATCGATGGCGCAGGTGCCGCCGGCCGGCTCGAAGGTCAGCGTCAGGGGGGTGCCCCCGGCCGGGGCCGCGAAGTCGAGTTCGACCCGGGCCTCGAAGTCGCCGCCGGAGAGGACCTGTGCGGGGTTGAGGCTGAGCGCGAGGGGCGGCAGACAATCGTTCGCCGTACCGACGGTCGGGTGCGCGAACGCGAAATCGGCCGCGTTGTCGTCCGTGTCGACGCCGTTCGGGCAACGGGCGACGGAGAGCGCCGCGTCGGCGCCGGTGTCGCGCACGCGCGTCGGCGCGCCCTCGGCGAGCGCGCCAGGGTCGCTCCCGAAAGCGACGGCGTCGAGGACGACGGCCGGCAGTGCGAGCTCGTCGACGAGCCGCACCGCGTGGCCCGCGTCGTTCAGGATCGAGCCGCCGAGCGCGATGGCCGGCACGTCGGCGGGCAGCTCGGCGACGAGCTCCGGCGCGGCGACGACGAGATAACCGCCGGGGGGCAGCGTCTCGCCGAGCACATCGAGGGCGTGGCGTTCGTAAACCGCGCCCGTCGCGCCGTTCACGAGTTGAAGCGAGAGCGCGACGAGGGGCGCCGGGCGGTCCGTCGGGTTGTGGATCTCGACGAATTCGGCGTCGTCGGCTCCGGGCTGATCCACGTCGACCTCGTTGATGACGAGCGGCACGCGCTCGACGGGGAGCGGAGCGACGATCGTGAACATGCCCTCGGCGCTGAGCTCGAGCTCCGGCGACTCGACGACGACCTCGACGTCGCCCTGCTCGGCGCCGGCGAAGAAGTCGAACGTCGCGCTGACCTCGCCGGCGTCGATGAGACCCACCTCGGGGCCACGCGCACCGGCAGCGGGCGTGAAGTCGAACACGAGGGGGAGCCCGTCCGGGCCGGCCGGCAGGTCAATCGTCACGGTGAGGGTGAAGGGCGAGCGCGCGGGCACCTCGGCCGGGGCGATCTCGAGCATCATGACCCGCGGCGACGGGGGCGGGCAGACGTTGACCGCGCCCGGCGAGCCGACGATCTGGACGAAGTCGGCGTTGTTGTCGTCCGTGTCCGTGCCGTCGGGACAGCGCCCGATGGCCCCGGGACCGGCCTCGACGTCCCCGGGGGCGCCGTTGCCCTCGCCGACCCCGGCGAGGCTGCCCTCCCAGGCGACGCCATCGATGAACCGGCCGCCGTCGAGCGTGTCGACGAGGCGCGCGCCGTCGGGGGCGCCGTTCTGGATGCCGCCCTCGAGGACGAGGCCGAGAGTGCCCTCGGGGAGCGCGTCGAGCACGCTCTGTGCCCCGATGACCAGGTAGCCGCCCGGTGCCAGCTCGTCGCCGGCCAGCCCGAGGTCGAACGTGGCATAGGTCTCGCGGTTGCTGCCGTTGACGAGCTCTAGCGCCTTGCCGCGCAGGCGTGCCGGCGCGTCCGCGACGTTGAGAATTTCCAGATACTCGGCCTCGTCGGCGGAGACCTGGTCGTAGTCGATCTCGTTGATCACGAGGCGCCCGAGATCGGGGGGCGGGGGTACGTCCGGTTGCAGGTCCGGGGGCAGGCCCGCGTCGGCCGGTTCGCCGCCACCGCCCGAGCCGCCCCACTCGCCGCCGGTGTTGCCGCCGGTGCTGCCGCCGACGGGGTCGCCGCCGGTGTTGCCGCCGACGGGGTCGCCGCCGGTGCTGCCGCCGACGGGGTCGCCGCCGGTGTTGCCGCCGACGGGGTCGCCGCCGGTGCTGCCGCCGGTGCTGCCGCCGACCGGATCGCCGCCGGTGCTGCCGCCCATGTCTCCGGACGGGATCATCGCGCCACCGGGGCCGCCGTCCTGCGGGCGCGTCGCCGCGTCCGGGTCAGGCGTCGTGCTGCCGCCGCCGCTGTCCGCGCAGGCCGTCACCGCGAGGGCGGCGAGAAGCGTCCGGTATCGTGGGTGCAGAGTGATGCTCATGGGTCGTCCGTCTTTCCCCGGCCGTCAGGCCGGTCGCTCTCCGCGGCTGCCGGCGCGCGGCCTGAAGGGCCGGGCCAGCGCCTCGATCGGGTGAATCGCCATCGCCGTGCCGGTCGCCTCGTGCGCGCCTCCAGAAGGCGCACATGCGTCCACCGCAGACGCTTCGGTCGGGACGGCGTGTGCGGGGGTGGACATCGGAGGCTCCGGCGGGACCGCCCGTCGGGCGATCGGATGCCGGCTTTTTAGCGGATCCGTCCCGCGGAGGCAAAGCGCGCGGGTGGCACCGGACGCCGCGTCACCGCGAGTTTGCCGGGCCGTCGCCGACGTGTGACGCATCCGCCCGGCGTCGGCTGAACTTCGTGAGGTCCGCGCCGGCCCGTCGTCGGAGGGTGTTCTGCAGGGGAGGCGCCCAGCCGAAGAGCCGGCCGACGGGGCCGAGCGCCATCCCGGTCCACCGCCACAGATCGAACGCATCGCGATGTGTCGCGATGCGTCCGTCCCGGAACGTGAACGTGGCGTCGATGCGGTTGTGGACGGCCCGGCCCGTGACCGAGAACGTGTACCAGGCCTCCCAGTGCGCACGCCCGGCCGCGGCATCGGCGAAGACCCCGCTGACCTCGATGCGCAGGCCGACGTCCCCGCCGCGGGCACAGAGCATGCGCCACATGTCCCGTGCCGCCTCGCCACGCAGATCGGGGAACACGGGGTCCGAAAACCGCACGTCGTCGGTGTAGCACCGGGACATGCCCTCGGCGTCGAAGCGTGAAAAGGCCTCGTAGAAGGCTTCGATGCAGGCGGCGTGCGGGTGGGTCATGGCGCGGGTCCCCTCAGCCCTGGAACTTCTCGAGGCGCACGCTCACGGGCAACCCCTCGAGCGCGACCGCTTCGGCGATGGGCGCCGCGGCGCTCAGGTCGATCCGGACCGCGAGCACCTCGTCGGCGACATAGTTGCGGTGGGCGTCGAGGGCCGCGGTCAGGGCCTCGTCTCCGCTCCAGATCTGCAATGCGATGCGGTCGGTGACCGAAAGGCCCGAGTCCTTGCGCAGCTTCTGCACGCGGCTGACGACCTCGCGGGCGTGCCCCTCCGCGACGAGCCCGGCGTCGAGGGTGGTGTCGAGGGCGACGGTCAGAGCACCCGCGGTCTCAATCACCACGTCCCCGCGGGCGGTACGGGTCACGAGCACGTCGGCGAGCGTCACCGCGGCGCCGGCCACGTCGAGCGAACCGCCGTCCTGCAACAGCGCGAACTGCGCGCGGGTCAGCCCGCCGATGAACGCCGCGGCCTCCTTCATGCGGGGCCCGAGCTTCGGCCCGAGCGTCTTGAAGTTGGCCTTGAAGGTCAGCGTCGCCAGATCGGCGTCGTCGCGCACCAGCGCGACTTCGCGGACGTTGAGCTCGTCCGCGAGCAGCTCGCGGTGGCGGTCGAGGGCGGCGAGGGCGTCGGCCTCGTGGTGCACGATGGTCACCCGGGCGAGCGGCTGCCGCGTCTTCAGCTTGTGCTTCTCGCGAAGCGCGCGGCCGAGGCTGACGGCCTCGCGCGTCAGCTCGACGTCGCGCTCGAGCGGCAGGTCGATCAGGCTGGCGTCCACGCTCGGGTAGTCGCAGAGGTGAACGCTGTCGCGCTCCGGCGGGGCGACCCCGGGGGCGACCACGAGGTTCTGGTACAGCGCCTCCGAGACGAACGGCAGCACCGGGGCGGTGATCTGCGAGAACGTGACGAGCACTTCGTACAAGGTCGCATAGGCGCAGGCTTTCTCGTGCCGGGCCTCCGGCGTCGTCGCCGTGCGCCAGAAGCGGCGGCGACTGCGGCGGATGTACCAGTTCGTCAGATGATCGATGAACCCGAGCATGGGCGGGATCACCCGGTAGAGGTAGTACCCCTCCATCTGCTCGTTGACCTCGCGGACCAGCGACTGCAGCACCGAAAGCAGCCAGCGATCGAGCTCCGGGCGCGCCTCGGCCGGCGGGGTGGGCACGTCGCCCATGCCGGAAGCCGGGTGCCAGCCATCGATGTTGGCGTACTGCACGAAGAACGACCACGCGTTGCGCAGGGGAAGCAGAACCGTACGCACCACCTCGCGCACCCCCGCCTCACTGAAGCGCAGGGGCTCGGCGCGCACCACCGGGGAACTGATCAGATACGCTCGCAGCGCGTCGGCGCCGTACGTCTCGAGGATCTGGCTCGGATCCGGGTAGTTGCGCTTCGACTTCGACATCTTGCTGCCGTCTTCGGCCAGCACCAGACCGTTGACGATGCAGTTCTTGAACGGGGGTGCATCGAAAAGGGCCGTCGAGAGCACCAGCAGCGTGTAAAACCACCCGCGGGTCTGATCGAGCCCCTCGGCGATGAAGCGCGCGGGGAAACGATCGCCCCACTGCGCCGCGCGGGCCGCGTCGAAGGGGTAGTGATCCTGCGCATAGGGCATCGCGCCGGATTCGAACCAGCAGTCGAAGACGTCGGGGATGCGCTTCGCGTTCGTCCCGCCGCACGCCGTGCACTTCAGCCGCAGATGGTCGATGCGGTGCGGGTGAATGTCCGTGACGGTCTCGGTGCCGCCGCTCTGCGCTTCGAGCTCGGCGATGCTGCCGACGGCCATGTCCGCGCCGCAGTCGGGACAGCTCCAGATGGGCAGGGGCGTCCCCCAGAAGCGCTTGCGCGAGATGTTCCAGTCGCGCGCCTCGGCGAGCCAGTTGCCGAACCGCTTCTGCCCCACGGCCTCCGGGACCCAGTGGATCTCTTCATTGTGCGCCACCATGCGGTCGCGCAGCGCCTCGACCTTCACGAACCAGGCCGGGACGGTCTTGTAGATGAGGGGCGTGCCGGACCGCCAGCAGAACGGATAGCTGTGCTGGATGGTCTCGTGCCTGAACACCGAGCCGCGGGCCTTGAGATCGTGGATGATCTGTTTGTCCGCTTCTTTGACGTTCTGGCCTTGGTAGTCCGTCACCGGCGCGGTGAAGCGCCCCTCCTCATCCACCGGGTCGACGACCTCGATGCCCGCCACCTTGCAGGCGAAGAAGTCGTCCTCGCCGTAGGCCGGCGCCATGTGGACGAGTCCCGTGCCGTCGGACGTCGTGACGTGATCGCTCGCGATGACCTGGAAGGCGTTGGCGGCGTCCGCGAAGTAGGGGAACAGCGGCGTGTAGCGCAGCCCCAACAAGGCCTCGCCCTTCAGCTCGGCCAACACGACCGCATCCTTGCCGAGCACCGCCTCGAGGCGCTCGCGGGCGACGACGTAGACCTGCGCATCCCCGGTGCGGCGGGCGCGGACGTAGTCGATCCCGCGTCCGACGGCCACGCCGAGGTTCGACGGCAGCGTCCAGGGCGTCGTCGTCCAGATGAGCAGCGCCGCCCCGTCGGCGTCGTCGATGATGGGCAGGCGCACGGTCAGCGCCGGGTCCTGCACGTCGCGGTAGTCCGAGTTCGCCTCGAAGTTCGACAGCGACGTCGACAGCTTCCAGGAGAAGGGCATGACCCGACGGTCTTTGTAGACGAGACCCTTGTCCCAGAGCTGTTTGAAGACCCACCAGACGCTCTCCATGAACCAGGCGTCCATGGTCTTGTAGTCGTCGCGGAAGTCCACCCAGCGCCCGAGGCGCGTCACGACCTTCTCCCACTCGGCGGCGTACTTCAGGACGTTGGCGCGGCACGCCTCGTTGAAGTTGTCCACCCCATAGGCCCGCACGCTCGTCGGCCCCGAGAGGCCGAGCTCGCGCTCCATCTGATTCTCGATGGGCAGGCCGTGCGTATCCCAGCCGAAGCGGCGCTCGACCCGATGCCCGCGCATCGCCCAGTAGCGCGGCACGATGTCCTTCAGCGTCGAGGCGACGAGGTGGCCATAGTGCGGCAGCCCCGTCGCGAACGGCGGCCCGTCGTAGAAGACATAGGCCGACGTCTCGGGGCGCTGCGAGACGGAGCGCGCGAACGCGTCGGTGCGTGCCCAGAGCGAGAGCATCGCGTGCTCGAGCGCGGGGAAATCGACCTCGGGCTCGACGTTCGGGAAGGCGGGCATGGCTGGACTCCGGTCAGCGGCGGGAAGGGCACGAACTACCCCAAAGCCGACCGTGTGGCAATGTCCGGGAAGCGGCCGGTCGAATGGCCGGGCGGGGTTGACGGGCGGCCGCCCCGTGCGCACCCTCCCAGGCACCGCACGGGGAGCCCGGTCGTCCTGAACGCGGCGACCTGGTTCAGACCGAACCGACCGAGAAAGGCACGAGGACCATCGCCATGACCATCGACATCGGCATCGACGCCGGCAAGCGCCAGGAGATCGCGGACGGCCTGTCCCGCGTCCTGGCGGACTCCTACACGCTGTATCTCAAGACGCACAACTTCCATTGGAACGTGACGGGCCCCATGTTCCAGACGCTGCATCTGATGTTCGAGGTCCACTACAACGAGCTCGCGCTCGCGGTCGATCTCGTCGCCGAGCGCATCCGCGCCCTCGGTTTTCCCGCCCCCGGCACGTACAAGCAGTTCGCGGCCCTGTCGTCCATCCAGGAAGAGGACGGCGTGCCCAAGGCGCAGGACATGATCCGCAAGCTCGTCGAAGGGCACGAGACCGTCGCCCGCACCGCCCGCGGCGTCTTCAAGCTCGCCGAGAGCGTCAGCGATCAGCCCACCTGCGACCTGCTGACCCAGCGGATGCAGGTCCACGAGAAGACGGCCTGGATGCTGCGCAGCCTGCTCGAATAGGCGCGCGCCCGGTGAACGCCGCGCGCGGGCGGCCGCCGCCGGTCAGGGGCGTGTCCGCCCCCGCGGGTCCACCGTCGGCAGGCCCCAGATGTCGGCGTTGTAGTCGCGCATCGTGCGATCGGTGGAGAACTTCCCGCTCGCGGCGGTGTTCAGGATGCTCATGCGGGTGAAGGCCTCCGGATCCCGCCACACGGCGGCGGCACGGGCCTGCGCGTCGACGAAGGCCCGGAAGTCGGCGGCCACCAGCCAGGGGTCCTGCGGGTTGCGGATCGCCTGCACGATGGGATCGAAGAGGCCCGGCTCGAAGCGGTTGAAGAACCCGGACTCGATCAGGGCCATGACGGCCGCGAGGTCGGCGTCCTGCCGGATGATGGCCTCGGGGTCGTAGTGCCGGCGCGTCTCTTCGACCTCGGTGGCCGTGAGACCGAACAGGAAGAAGTTCTCGTCGCCGACCTCCTCGCGGATTTCGATGTTCGCCCCGTCGAGCGTGCCGATCGTCACGGCACCGTTCATCATGAACTTCATGTTGCCCGTGCCGGAGGCCTCCTTGCCGGCGGTCGAGATCTGTTCGGACAGATCCGTTGCCGGTGCGATGACCTCCATCGCCGATACGCGATAGTTCGGCAGAAAGGCCACCCGGAGTCGATCGCCGATCCGCCGATCCCCGTTGACCATCTCGGCGACCTTACACACGAGGGTGATGATCCGCTTGGCCATGAAGTACCCCGGCGCCGCCTTGCCACCGATGAGCACGGCGCGGGGCACCGGATCGCGGTCGGCGCCGTCCTTGAGGCGCAGGTAGAGGTGCACGACGTGCAGGATGTTGAGCAGTTGGCGCTTGTACTCGTGGATGCGCTTGACCTGGACGTCGAAGAGCGCGTCCGGATCGAACGAGACCCCGCAGCACTGCCGGACCACGGCCGAGAGCCGGTCCTTGTTGGCCCGCCGCACGCGCCGCCAGGCCTGCCGGAAACCCGCGTCCTCGGCGTGTGGGCGCAGGGCGCGCAATGCGTCGAGATTCGTCGCGAAGGCATCGCCGATCGTCTCGGTGACGAGCTTCGACAGACCCGGGTTGGCGGCCACGAGCCAGCGCCGCTGTGTCACGCCGTTGGTCTTGTTGTTGAACTTCTCCGGCCACAGGGCGTGGAAGTCGGCGAAGAGTCCCTGCTTCAACAGATCGGAGTGGAGCGCCGCGACGCCGTTCACCGAGAAGCTGCCGACGATCGCCAGGTAGGCCATGCGGATCTGCGGCTCCGGGCCCTCCTCGATGAGCGACATGCGGGCGAGCTGCTCGTGGTCCGCCGGCCAGCGACGTTCGACCTCGGTCAGAAACCGTGCGTTGATCTCGTAGACGATCTCGAGCAGGCGGGGCAGGAGCTGGCCAAAGAGGCGCACCGACCACTTCTCGAGCGCCTCGGGCAGGAGGGTGTGGTTGGTATAGGCGGTGGTCCGGGTGACGATCTCCCAGGCGGTGTCCCAGTCGAGGTCGTGCTCGTCCATCAGGATGCGCATCAGCTCGGGCACCGCGCAGCTCGGGTGGGTGTCGTTGAGCTGGAAGCGGTTCTTTTCGGCGAACCGGCTGAAATCCGACCCGTGTCGGGCGACCCAGCGCGCCACCACGTCCTGCAGGCTGGCCGACGCCAGGAAGTACTGCTGCCGAAGCCGCAGCTCCTTGCCGTTTTCGCTGGCGTCGTTCGGGTACAACACCATGGTGATGTTCTCGGCCGCGTTCTTGGCGGCCACCGACTCCGTGTAGGAGCCGGCGTTGAACTCGCCCAGGTTGAACTCGTCCGTCGCCAGGGCTCGCCAGAGTCGCAGACCGTTGACCGTCTCGTTGCGGTAGCCCGGCACCGGGACGTCGCAGGGGACGGCCAGGACGTCCTCCGTCCCGAGCCACGCCGCGCGCATCCGCCCCTTGGCGTCCGGTCGGAACTCCGTGTAACCGCGGAACCGGACCCGGCGAGTGTCCGCGGGGCGTTCGATCTCCCACGGATTGCCGCCCCGCAGCCAGTGATCCGGCTCTTCGACCTGCCGGGCGTGCTCGATGCGCTGCCGGAACATGCCGTACTCGTACCGGATGCCGTAGCCGGTCACGGGGAGCTGCAGCGTGGCGCAGCTGTCCAGAAAACACGCGGCGAGGCGCCCGAGGCCGCCGTTGCCGAGCCCTGCGTCGGGTTCCGCGTCGATCAGCGTCTCGAGTGCCACCCCGAGCTTCCGCAGGGCGGGGTCGGCACTCTCGGCGAACCCCAGGTTCAGCAGCACGTTGTTGAGCGTGCGCCCCATGAGGAACTCGAGCGACAGATAGTAGGCCTGCCGGGCGTCGGCGGACGCGACGGCCGCCGACGTCGCCCGCCACCGTTCGACCAGGCGGTCGCGCAGGGCCAGGGCCAGCGCCCGGTAGGCGTCGAGCGGATCGCCGCCCCCGGCGTCCCCGGCCCACTCGTGACCGTAGTATCGTCGCGCGTCCTGCGCGAGGGCGTCGGCCTCCATGCTCAGGGGGTCCGGGTCGGGAAAACGAACGGAGCGGGGCGTGTCGGTACTCATGGGCGGCGAAGATAGGCCCGACGACGGCGAAGCGGCAAAACCAAACGGCGGTCGGCACCCTGACATCGTCCCGGGGGTCGGGTATGATCACCGCCATGTCCCGAGAACCTACCTGGGGCGACCCGCAAGGCCCCTTCAGCCCAGACCAGCTTCGCCCGGGCGACCGCTACGAGCTCGACCGCGGCCACCCCATCCGCTGCGCCCCGACGGGGGGCGACGGGGCGCGCAACGCCCTGCTCGGCGGGCAGGTGCTCAACAGCGATCCGGACGTGACCGAGGCCGGCTTCGACGCGGGTTTCGTGCCGAGCGCCAAGTCGATGCGTGCGCCCGACATCGCGGTCGGCAACGTACCGGACCGCCCCGGGTGGATTCAGGGCGTGCCGCCCCTCGCCGTCGAGTACGCCAGCGTCGGACAGGACGAAGAGGCGCTCGCCACCAAGATCGCCGAGTTCCTCGGCCTCGGCACGCGCTGGATCTGGGTCGTCCGCCTCGACACGCCCCGGCGGGTCGAGGTCCACACGGCAGGTGCGCCGATGGTCGTGCGGATGATCGGCGAGACGCTGACCGCCCCCGGCGTGCTCCGGAATCCCGTGCCGGTCGAGGCCCTCTTCGATCGGCGCGTCGCCAACGAGGTGACGCTCTCGAACCTCCTGCAGCGGCACGGGTTCGATTCCCTCGAATCGGTAGAAAACCGCGGCCGCGAGGAAGGCCGCGAAGAAGGCCGCGAAGAAGGCGCGCTCGCTGCTCGCCGCACGCTGTTGCGTCGGGCCCTCGAGGTCCGTTTCGGGCCGTTGACGCTCGAACACGCCCAGGCGCTCGACGCCGTGCCCCCAGAGCGACTCGACGACGTCTTCACCCGGGCGCTGACGGTCGCCTCGGTCGACGCGGTGCTCACCCCCTGACGCGCCGGCCGACTCTCAGGCCGCCCGGTCCCGCGCCTGCTTTCGCAGGTCTTCGACGACGGCCCGCACGCGCTCGGTGAGCGCCGGCGCGTCGTCCAGGGTCAACCCGGCCGTGGAGATGGGCTCGCCGATGAGCACGTGACCCCGGGCCGGGGCGATCACCCAGGTGCCCTTCGGCAGCGCGTCGCGCGTGCCCGCCAGCCCCAAGGGCAGGATGTCGACGCCTTCCTCGATGGCGAGGCGAAACGCCCCCGGCTTGAACGGCAGCATCTCGTCCGTCCGGCTGCGCGTGCCCTCCGGAAAGAACAGAACGCTCACGCGGTTCTTCAGCACGCGCCGGCATCCCTCGAGGGCGTTGCCGCGGCTGCCTTTGTCTCCCCGGTCGACGGCGACGTCGCCGACGATGGCCATCGACCAGCCGAAACACGGAATGCGGAACAGCGCCTTCTTCGACAGGTACTTCATCTCCCAGGGCAGGTACGAGAGCAGGAACGGGTCGAAGTTCGACTCGTGATTGCTGACGACGACGTACGGCTTGCGCACGTCCGCGGGCACGGGGCCGCTCCACGAGAAGTGCCAGAGCGGATTTCCGCGCACGGCGAGCGACCCGACGATGCGGGCCGTGCGCCCGACGATGTACCGTCCGCGGTCGAACGGAATCGTCACCGCGCCGACGATCACGACGGCGCAGAAGTTCAACAGCAGGATGAAGGCCATCCAGAGCCAGCTGTAGACGCTCAGCAGGGGGAGCAGGGCGCGCATGGCCCGCATCCTGGCAGTGCGGGCGCCGGCGGGCAATCACCCGTTGACACCTTGGAACCGGGACTGCGACAACGCCCGACGTGAAGCGCGCCATCTCGGATCTCGGCCAGACGGTCATCGACGCCACGACGGCCGTCGGCCAGGCCACGCTGTTGACCATCGAGACGCTCGTCTGGATGGTGCGGCCGCCGTACCGTTTTCGGTTGCTCTTCCAGGCGATGGAGTTCGTCGGGGTCGGCAGCCTCTTCATCGTGCTGCTGACGGGCTTGTTCACCGGCGCGGTCTTTGCCCTCCAGGGGGCGGTGGCTTTTCGCCTGTTCAACGCCGAGAGCCTCGTCGGCTCGACGGTGGCGCTGTCTCTCGCCCGCGAACTCTCCCCCGTCCTGACGGGCCTCATGGTCACGGGGCGTGCGGGCAGCGGCATCGCGACGGAGCTCGGCACGATGCGCGTGACCGAGCAGATCGACGCGCTCTACACGATGGCCGTCAACCCCGTGCAGTACCTGATCGTCCCGCGTTTCATCGCCGGGCTGATCATGGTCCCGGTCCTCAGCGTCCTGTTCACGATGGTCGGCATGCTCGGCGCCTACTTCGTCGGCGTCGTTCTGTTGCACATCGACCAGGGCATCTTCATCGGCAAGACGCGCTGGTTCGTCGACCCGGCGGACCTCTCGAGTGGCCTCATCAAGGCCTTCTTCTTCGGGGGCATTCTGACGATGGTCGGCTGCTATAAGGGGTACTACGCGAGCGGCGGCGCCCGGGGCGTCGGCGTGGCCACCACGCAGGCGGTCGTTTACGGCAGCGTGCTCATCCTCGTGGCCGACTACTTTCTGACGGCGGCGATGTTCGAATGAAAGATCTGGTCACGCCCTTCAAGGTCGGCGTCGTCGTCCTCGCCGGGATCGTCATCGCCCTCTGGATGTTCGGGCAGGTGCGCGAAGGCATCGGCGACGACCCCAACGGGTACCGGGTCTCGTGCGTCTTCGACGACGTCAGTGGCCTCGTCGAGAAGTCGCGGGTCAGCATCGCCGGCATCAACGTCGGGCAGATCGACAAGATCGAACTCGCCGGGGAGCGGGCCCGCGTCTGGCTGCGCGTCAACACGCCCCTGCACGCCGACGCCACGGTTTACAAGAAGCAGGCGAGCCTGCTCGGCGAGTACTACCTGCAGCTCACGCCCGGCGCGCTCGGCGACCCGCTGAAAGACGGCGACGAGATCAAGAACATCCTGACGGACACCGCGCCGGCAGACCTGATGAACGAGCTCAAAGTCATCGCCGAGAACGTCCGCGAGGTCACGGGCAGCGTGCGCACCGTGGTCGCGGGTAAACAGGGCGAGCAGAAACTCGCCCAGATCCTCGACAACATCAACGCCAGCGTCGCCGAGATCAACCGCTTGATGGCCGCCAACGGTCCAAAGGTCGACACGATCGTCGACAACGTGGTCGAGGTCACCAACGAGGCCACTGGGTTCACGGAAGACTTCCGCCGGGATGCCAAGCTCATCATGGCGGACGTCAAGGCAGTCACGAACGAGGTCCGCGCCATCGTCGGCAAGAACAGCGGCAACGTCGAGGAGGGCTTCTCGAGCATCAAGGGCGCGGTCGCCCGGCTGCAGACGGCGATGGACAAGCTCGACGGCACGCTGGACCGCACACAGTCGATCGCCACCAAGATCGACAACGGGCAGGGCACCATCGGTCGCCTCGTCAACGATGACAAGCTCATCGACAGCCTGACGGACGTCGTCGACGAGTCGAGCCGCTTCATCAAGAAGATCACGCGCCTGCAAACCATCGTCGCGCTGCGCAGCGAGTACTATCTGGGTGAAACGGCCGTGAAGAACTACTTCAGCCTCAAGCTTCAGCCGAAACCCGACAAGTACTACATGCTGCAACTCATCGACGACCCGCGGGGTCGCACGATGTTCCGCGAGACGGTCACGAGCACCACGGACTCGACCAAGAACCCGGTCATTCGCGAGCAGGAGACCATCACCGAGGACCGCTTCCGGTTCTCGCTCCAGTATGCCAAGCGCTTCTACTTCGTCACGGGCCGCATCGGCATCATCGAGAACACGGGCGGCGTCGGCGTCGACGTTCATCTGCTCGACGACGATCTCGAACTCTCGGGCGACATCTTCGCCTTCGACGAGAACGTCAATCCCCGGGTCAAACTCTGGGGTCTCTACACCTTCTTCACCCACCTCTACGTGGCCGCGGGCATCGACGACGTGTGGAACGACGAGGAGACGGACTTCTTCATCGGCGCGGGCATTTCGTTCAACGACGACGACCTCAAGGCCCTCATCACGACCACCGGCGCCCCGAGTCTCTGAAATCCACGCGTTCGATTGACATTCGCGGGCTGCCCCCGTAGTCTCCCGCGTCCCTTGTTCCGGTACCGACTGCGATGACCCCCCTCGACCTCCAGTTCAAGCTCGACGACCTGCTCGACGAGCCCCGACCGTTCCGCGGCGAAATCGCCGTCGAAGCGCTCGACGAGGTGCTGCGGGGCATGATCGGCGAGCTCGGCTATCGGGCGTGCGGGCCCGCCGTCGTTCGTGGCAGTGCCTACCGCAGCAAGCGGGACGTCTTCATCGAGGCCGAGGTCTCGGTGGCCGTCGGGTTCGACTGCGTTCGTTGCCTCGACCCCCTCGAGCTGACGCTGGCGCGCACCGTGCGGCACCTCCTGGTGCCCGGCAAGCGCGAGACGACGCCCGAGTCCGAGGTCACCGTCGAGTTCTCGCCGGCCGACGACGCCGACGAAGACCTCGACTGCTATGAGGGCGACGCGATCGACCTCGTCGCGCTCCTGCGGGAGGACATCCTGCTCGAGCTGCCGATGAACCCGACGTGCATCGAGGCGCAGGGCGGCGCGTGCCCGCGCTTCGACGAAGTTCTGGCGGCGCCGGCCGCCGGTCCCGAGCCGGAGGTCGACCCTCGGTGGGCGCCCCTGCTCGACCTGAAGAAGAAATTGAGCTGATTCCCCTACGTCGAACCGCACGGCCCGCGGGCCGTCAGCCCTACCGGAGGTCTTTCCGTGGCAGTACCCAAGAAACGGAAGTCCCGTTCCAAGCGGGACATGCGTCGCGCGACTCACAAGATCAGCGCGGCCGTCTTCAACGAGTGCGAGAAGTGCGCTGCGCCGAAGCAGCCCCACCGCGTTTGCGGTGCGTGCGGCTGGTACAACGACCGCTACGTTCTCGAGACCAAAGAGGTCGAGGCCTGATCGAGGTTGCCTCCCGGACCGACGATGACCGTCGAGCCGGGCGCGCTGCCGATCGCCGTGGACGCCATGGGTGGCGATCACGGTCCGGCCGTCGTGGTCGCCGGCGCTCTCCTCGCGCTCGAACAAGGGCATGGCCCTCTCTCGCTGGTCGGCGACGCCGCACTTCTGCGCGCTGAACTCGAGCGCCGCGGCGTGGGGTCATCCGCGGTCGAAATCGTCGACGCCCCGGACGTCGTCGGCTACGACGAGGCCCCTGCGCGAGTCGCTCGCGCGCGCCGGCGCACGTCCCTGCACGTCGGGCTCCGGCGGGTGCGCGAGGGCGAGGCCGCCGGTTTCTTCTCCGCCGGGCACAGCGGCGCGATGCTCGCCGTCGCCACGCTCACGCTGAGGCGCCTTCCCGGCTGCGACCGCCCGGCGATCGCGGCGGTCATGCCCTCCGCGCGGGCGCCCATCGTCTTGCTGGATGCGGGCGCGAACGTCGAGTGCCGCGCCGCGCACCTCGTCGAGTTCGCCCACATGGGCGCCGCCTTCGCCCACGTCCACCTCGGGCGCGAGCGGCCGACGGTGGGGCTCTTGTCGAACGGCACCGAGGACTCGAAGGGCACCGAAGTGCTCCGCGAGGCGCACGCCCGGCTCTCGGCCGCTCGGTTGGCCTACGCCGGATTCATCGAAGGGCGCGACGTCCCGCAGGGGCTCGTCGACGTGGTGGTGACGGACGGCTTCACGGGCAACGTCGTCCTGAAAGTGAGCGAGGGCATCGCCTCGGCCCTGCTCGACCGCGTGCGCTCGACGCTCGGCCGCAGTCTCGCCGGCATGGTGGGCGGGCTCCTGGTGAAACGAGCGTTGCGCACCCTGCGAGGTGAACTCGACTGGGCCGAGATCGGTGGCGCCCCGTTGCTCGGCGTCGACGGGGTCGCCGTCGTGGGGCACGGCGCATCGAACGCGGCGGCGATCTGCAGCGGCATTCGCCTCACGCGGACGCTCGCCCGCGCCGAGCTCGTTCGTCGCCTGTCCACCGCGCTCGCGGATGTCTTGCCCGAGTCCCCCCGTGGGTGAGCGGACCCGCCGCGCGCTGATGGTCGGCACCGGTCGCTGCTTGCCGGCGCGGGCCCTCACCAACGCCGAGGTGGCCGCCGGTCTCGATGTCGACGAGAGCTGGATCGTCGAACGCACCGGCATCCGGGAGCGCCGCCTCGTCGCGCCGGGCGAGGGGGCCGCGACGCTGGCCGTCGGGGCCGCCGAGCGGGCCCTGGAGAACGCCGGGTTGTCTGCGTCTGCGCTCGATCTCGTGCTCGTGGCGACGGTCACCCCGGACCGCCCGCTGCCGGCCGTGGCACCCGCCGTCGCCGCCGCCCTCGGCGCGCGCTGCGGGGCGATGGACGTCTCGGCGGCGTGTGCCGGCTTCGTGCACGGGCTGGCGCTGGCCCAGGGGCAGCTGGAGAGCGGGCTCGCCCGGCACGTCCTTCTCGTCGGGGTCGAGGTGCTGACGCCCCTGCTGGACTTCAGCGATCGCGAGACGTGCATCCTTTTCGGCGACGGCGCCGGTGCCGTCGTCCTGTCTGCGGTCGATGCGAGCCTGGGGCGAGGCCTCTCCCGCGTGGCGCTCGAGTCCGACGGGGCGGCCGCGGACCTGCTCTTCGTCGACCCGGCCGAGCGACGGATCCGCATGGAAGGGCGCGAGGTCTTCCGGCGCGCCGTGACATCGCTCGGCGATGTGATTGTCCGCACGCTCGAGGCGGAGGGCTGGCCGCCGGAGACGGTCGACCACGTCGTGCCGCACCAGGCCAACCTGCGGATCCTCGACGCGCTCTCGCGGCGCGTGGGCATTCCGCGGGCACGCGTTCATGCCAACGTCGACCGCTACGGCAATACCAGCGCGGCCAGCGTTCCAATCATGCTCGACGAGCTTCACCGCGCGGGCCACCTCGCGCCCGGCGAGCGCGTGCTGATTCCGGCCCTGGGGGCCGGTCTCGTCTGGGGGGCGGCCACCCACGTCTGGTGAGCCCCCGCGGAGCAGAGTGACCCGCGCCCGCCGCGGCGCGCGCATTGACAGGCCGGGGGGCTTTCGCTCTAATCCGGCGCCTTTCCGGAGCGACACCCATGGCCAGCATCGAAGAACGCGTGAAGCAGATCATCGTCGAGCAACTCGACGTCGCCGAGGACGAAGTCACGCCCGAGGCGTCGTTCATCGACGACCTCGGCGCCGACTCGCTCGACATCGTCGAGCTCGTGATGGCGATGGAAGAGGTCTTCGACGTCGAGATCCCCGACGAAGAGGCCGAGAACATCCGCACCGTGCAGGACGCCATCAACTACATCCAGGAGCATCTGGAGTAAGCCTTGCGCTGGTTGCCCCGGCGAGTGGTCGTCACGGGCCTCGGGCTGGTCACGCCGCTCGGGGTCGGTGTGCAGGCCAACTGGAGCGCCCTGCTCGCGGGACGCAGCGGCATCGGCCCGATCACGGCCTTCGACGCCTCGGGCTTCGACGTCCGGATTGCCGGACAGGTGCGCGACTTCGACGTCGGCGCGTTCATCGGGCGCAAGGACGCGAAGAAGATGGACCCGTTCATCCACTACGCCCTGGCGGCGGCACGGTTGGCGGGCGATGACGCCGGGCTGCCGTGCCCGCTGCCGGAGGCGCAGGGCGACCGGGCCGGGGTGATCGTCGGCTCCGGGCTCGGCGGCCTGAACACGCTCGAGGAGTCGCTCGAGACGTTGCGCACGAAGGGGCCGGACCGCCTTTCGCCGTTCACGATTCCCCGACTGATCACCAACCTCGCGCCGGGGCACATTTCCATCGCCTACGGTGCCCGCGGGCCCAACGTCTCGGCGGTCAGCGCCTGCGCAACGGGGGCGCACGCCGTCGGCGACGCCGCCCGCCTGGTTGCCCTGGGCGCCGCCGATCTCATGTTCGCCGGCGGCACGGAGGCGACGATCACCCCCCTCGGCATCGGGGGCTTCGCCGCGATGAAGGCCCTGTCGACCCGAAACGACGCGCCCGCGCGTGCGAGCCGGCCATTCGACGCCGAGCGAGATGGTTTCGTGGCCGCCGAAGGGGCCGGCGTGCTCGTCCTCGAGTCCCTCGAGCGGGCCCTGGCACGCGGCGCGCGCATCTACGCCGAGGTCGTCGGGTACGGCGCGTCGGCGGACGCACACCACATCACCGCACCCGATCCGGAAGGTCGGGGGGCACGCGCGGCCATGGCGGCGGCCCTGGACGATGCCGCGCTCCGGCCGGACGAGGTCGGTTACGTCAACGCGCACGGCACCTCGACGCCTTTCAACGACGCCATCGAGACGCAGGCCCTCAAGGCCGTCTTCGGTGACCACGCCCGCCGGCTCTGGGTGAGCAGCACCAAGGGGTGCACCGGGCACATGCTGGGCGCCGCCGGCGCCGTCGAGGCCGCCTACACCGCCCTGACGCTCGCCCGCGGCGAGGTGCCGCCCACGGCCAACCTCGAGCACCCCGATCCGGCCTGCGATCTCGACTACGTGCCGGGTGAAGCCCGGTCGGCCCCGATCGACGTGGCCCTCTCCAACAGCTTCGGTTTCGGCGGCACGAACGCCTGCCTGGCCCTGCGCCGCTTCCGCGGCTGAAACACCCCATGCGCATCGCACTCGGTTCCGATCACGCCGGCTTCGAGCTCAAAGGCCGCATCGCCGCTCATCTGTCGGGTCGCCCCGGCGTCGAGGTCGTCGATCTCGGCCCCGCGGACGCCGGGCGGGTCGACTATCCCGTCTTCGCCGAGCGCGTCGGGCGGGCCGTCTCCGCCGGCGAGGCCGCGGTCGGCATCCTCGTTTGCGGCTCGGGCATCGGCATCTCCATCGCCGCCAACAAGATCGCGGGCGTTCGTGCGGCGCTGTGTCACGACGACTTCACCGCCCGCATGGCGCGCGCACACAACGACGCCAACGTCCTCTGCCTCGGCGCACGGGTCCTGGGTGAAGGGACGGCGCTGTCGGCCGTCGACGCCTTCCTGGCCGGCACTTTCGAGGGCGGGCGCCATGCCGAGCGCGTCGCGCTGATCTCGCGGCTCGAGACGGCGGGGGAGGGTTGACCGATGCTTTGCCCCTTCTGCAAGAACGAGGAGACGCGGGTCGTCGACTCTCGTGTCGTCAAGGACACGGCCGCCGTCCGTCGTCGGCGGGCGTGTGACCGTTGCGAGCGCCGCTTCACCACCTACGAGCGCGTCGAGGAGCTCCTGCCGGCGGTCGTCAAGCGGGACAGCCGGCGCGAGCCGTTCGACCGCGAGAAGATCCGCCGCGGCATCAAGTTGGCCTTCAAGAAGCGCAACATGAGCGAAGAGGCCATCGACGCCCTCGTCGACGGTATCGAACGTCAGTTCCAGGACCACCCCGAGCGCGAGGTGCAGTCGGTCACCATCGGCGAGGCGGTCATGGAGTCGCTGCGCAAGGTGGACGAGGTCGCCTACGTTCGATTCGCCTCGGTCTACCGGCAGTTCCGCGACGTCAACGAGTTCATGGCCGAGCTCACGCGCATCCTCTCGACGCGAACGCAGGCGCCGCGTCCGGATGGAGCGGCGGGCGCGTGAACCCGGACGCCGTCCACCTGCGCCGCGCCCGGGCGCTCGTCGCGCACGCCGCGCACCGCACCAGCCCGAACCCGCTGGTCGGGTGCGTCATCGTGCGCGATGGCGAGATCGTCGGCGAGGGCGTCACACAGCCGCCGGGGCAGGCGCACGCCGAAATCATGGCGCTGCGGCAGGCGGGCGAGCGGGCGCGGGGCGCGGACGTCTACGTGACGCTCGAGCCCTGCTGCCACCACGGCCGTACACCGCCCTGTACGGACGCCCTGGTGGCGGCGGGCGTTCGCCGGGTCGTCGCCGGTGTGATCGATCCGAACCCGGTCGTCGCCGGCCGCGGGCTCGATCAGCTTCGAGCCGGCGGTGTGCGGGCCGAGCTCGCACTCGGGTCCGAGGCGGCGGCCTGTGAGGCCACGATTGCCCCTTTTCGGCGGTTCATCCTCGAGGGTCGCCCCTGGGTCGTCCTCAAGGCGGCGACCTCCCTCGATGGCCGGATTGCCGCCCCGAGTGGCGACGCGCGCTGGATCACCGGCGAGGCCGCCCGGCGAGATGCCCACCGCCTGCGGGCCGCCTGTGATGCCGTGCTCGTCGGCGGCGAGACGGTCAGACGCGACGATCCCCGCCTCACCGTGCGCGGTGTGCCCGGGGCAGATCCCCGCCGGGTCGTGCTCAGCCGCAGCCTCGACCTGCCGGAAGGCGCCGCAGTGCTCGCCCCCGGGACGCTGGTCTTTCACGGCCCGGAGGCTCCCGCGGCGCGGCGGCGCGCCATCCAACGGCAGCAGGCCGATCTCATCGAGCTCCCGCCGGCCGGTGACGGACTCGACCTGCGGGCCCTCCTCGAACACCTCGGCGGCCTCGGCGTGGTGCAATTGCTGGTCGAAGGGGGCGGACGCACGCACGGTGGGCTGCTCGCCGCCGGGCTCGCGGATGCCGCCTGCTTCTACGTCGCTCCGAGGCTCCTCGGAGAGGGTCGCCCCGCCATCGCCGGCCCGGCGTTCGATCCGGTCTCCCGGGGACCCGTGCTCTCGCCGGTATCGACGCGCCGCTTCGGGCAGGACGTGCGCATTCGCGGGCTGATCCGGTACTCTGAGGCGCCATGTTCACCGGGCTGATCGAGACCTCCGGCGTTCTTCGCCGGGTCACCCCCAAGGGCCCGCTGGTCACCCTCGTGATCGGCGCGCCCGCCGCGATGGTCGCCGAGCTGACGCTGGGCGAGTCCGTGGCCGTCGACGGTGCCTGCCTGACCGTCGTCCGCAGCGGCGGCGAGACGTTCGACGTCGACGCCTCCGCCGAGACGCTCGCGCGCACGACGCTGGGCGCGAGGCGCACCGGCGATGCGCTCCATCTCGAACGGGCGCTGCGCCTCGGCGACCGCCTCGGGGGGCACATCGTCGCCGGCCACGTCGACGCGACCGGCTCCATCCGCAGCCGGGTGTCGGTCGGAGAGGCCCTCGAAGTCGTCGTCGAAGCCCCGCCAGAGGTCATGCGCTACGTCGTCGCGAAGGGCTCCATCGCCGTCGATGGGGTCTCCTTGACGGTCAACGCGGTGCTGCCGGACGCCTTCTCGCTCGTCCTGATCCCGCACACCCAGAGCATCGTCCATCTGCACCGCAAGCAGCCCGGCGAGCGCGTCAACCTCGAGGCCGATCTCCTGGGTAAGTACGTCGAGCGCCTGCTCGCGCCCCGTGCGGAGGGGTCGGGCCCCCGCCCCCCGATCGACCTGGAATTTCTCGCACGCCACGGATTCGTCTGAACCATGAACCGCACCGACAGTGAGATCGTCGCCCGCGTCGAGCAGGCGATCACGACCGTTCGCACCGGCCGCATGGTCATCCTGGTCGACGACGAAGACCGTGAGAACGAGGGCGACCTCGTCATGGCCGCCGAGCTCGTCACGCCCGAGGCAATCAACTTCATGGCGCTGCACGGGCGTGGTCTGATCTGCCTGGCCTTGACGCCGGAGCGCTGCGACCAGCTCGACCTCCCGCTCATGGTGCAGCGCAACACGGCCAGCTTCGGCACGGCGTTCACCATCAGCATCGAGGCGGCGACGGGGGTGACGACCGGGATCAGCGCCGCCGATCGCGCACACACCATCCGGGTGGCCGTCGCCGCCGGGGCCCGACCCGCCGATCTCGCCCGCCCGGGACACGTCTTCCCCCTGCGCGCGAAGGCGGGCGGCGTCCTGGTCCGCACGGGGCAGACGGAGGGCTCGGTCGATCTCGCCCGCCTCGCCGGTCTCGAGCCGGCCGGGGTCATCTGCGAAATCATGAACGACGACGGGACGATGGCCCGCCGCCCGCAACTCGAGAAGTTCGCCGCACAGCACGATCTCATGATCATCTCCGTGGCGGACCTCATCCGCTATCGGCTCCTGCGCGAGCGGCTCGTCGAGCGCATCGCCGAGGTCGAGGTGGACGTCGCGGAGATCGGGCGCTTCCGGGCGATCTCGTATCGCAACCGCGTCGACGACCTCGAGCACCTCGCGCTCGTCAAGGGCAACCCCTGCGAAGACGCGCCCGTGCTCGGGCGGGTGCACCAGGAGAGCGTCCTCGGCGACGTCTTCCGGTGTGACGGGACGGACAGCCGCTGGCGGCTGGAGTACGCGCTGCGCGCCATGGAGCGTGAAGGGTGCGGCGTGCTCGTCTACCTGCAGAAGGCGGCCCCCCGGGTCGCCCGCGAGATGGCCGCCCTCGGGGCGGTGCTCGCGAGCCCGTCCGCCCTGCCCCCGGAGACGCCCGATCGCGGCGCCATCGGCCTCCCGCCCGACCTCCGCGAGTTCGGCATCGGCGCGCAGATTCTGCTCGACCAGGGGGTGCGCGCCCTTCGGCTCCTGACGTCGAGCCCCGCCAAGATCAAAGGCATCGAGGGGTACGGCCTGACCGTCGTCGCCCACGTGCCCATTCCCCCCCGTCCGAAAGAGACCCCGTGAGCCAGCCCATCGTCCACGAAGGCCATCTGACCGCTGCGGGCCGCCGCTTTGCGCTGGTGGTCGCCCGTTTCAATCACTTCATCGTCGACCGCCTCGTCGAAGGGGCCCTCGACGCGATCGTCCGCCACGGCGGTGACGCGGGCGACGTGACGATCTTCCGCGCCCCCGGCGCCTTCGAGCTCCCGGTCCTCGCCAAGCGGGTCGCGGAGCGCGGCGGGTTCGACGCGATCATCGCGCTCGGGGCCGTCATCCGCGGGTCGACGCCCCATTTCGACTATGTCGCCGGCGAGGCGGTCAAGGGTCTGGCGACGGTCGGACTTCAGCACACGCTGCCGATCACGTTCGGGGTCCTGACGGTCGACACCATCGAGCAGGCCATCGAACGCGCGGGCACCAAGGCGGGCAACAAGGGCTGGGAAGCCACCGTCGCGGCCATCGAGATGGCTGATCTCTTCGCCCGCCTGCGGGATGAGGCCGGACGGTGATCTCCGGTCGCCGTGCCGCGCGGGAGGCCGCGCTCCTCATCCTCTTCGGCGTCGACGCGTCGCACATCGTGCTCGCCGACGAGGCGCTCGCCCTCTTCCGGACGCACTTCCGCGACGATCCGGACGTCCTCGAGGCGATGTACTCGCCGGAACTGCGAATCGACGACGCCAAACAGGTCGGCAAGGCCATGAAGCTCCTCGCCGACGACGGGACGCGCTGGGCGTTCGTCGAGCGGCTCGTCAAGGGCACGATGGACCATCTGACCGCGCTCGACGACCTGATCGCCCGCTGCTCGTTGAACTGGAAAGTCCCGCGGATGGGCATCGTCGACCGCAACATTCTGCGCTTGTCGGCGTATGAGCTCGCGTTCGAGAGCGACGTGCCGAGCCGCGTCACCCTCAACGAGGCCATCGAGCTCGCGAAGCGGTACGGCACCGAGGACTCGGGCGCGTTCGTCAACGGCATCCTGGACCGCATCGCACAAGAGCTCGGGCGGGTCTGACCGATGGCGGCGCCGGCGGGCTCCGGGGAGCGGCGACTGCCGGCCACGGTCGACGGGCTGTTTCGGGCCCCCTGCGATCCCGTCGTGCTCGCGGTCGGCGACGACGGGCGCCTCGGGTCATTCGGCGCCCTCCTCGACTGGCGCCTGGCCGGGCGCCTCGCACGGCACGTCTCGCGCAACCCACCGACGCCGGGCTCGCCGCTCCTCGTGCCCGGCTCGGCCCTGCTGCCGGCCGCCCGTTTCGTACTTTTCGCGCGCTCGACGCCCCTCGAACGCGCGGTCGTGATCCTCTCCGGCCTCGGCCTTCCGCGGCCGGGGATCTGCCCGGACGAGTTCGCCTGGTCGGGCGCCGACGTCGCGGCGGCGTTCGGCGACGTGCCGGTCGTCCTCTTCTCCGCGGTCCCGGGCTGAATCATGGGGACGCTCGTCGTCGGCCCCGCCGCGGTCCACCGGCTCCCCTGGAAGCCGGCGCTCCAGATCCTGGGCGTGGCGGTGCTCATCACGCTCGTCCTCGTTCGTTACCTGCTCGTCGAGGTCGTGCGCGTCCGCGGGAACACCATGGCCCCGGCCATCACGGACGGCGACATGGTGCTCGTTCGCCACACCCGGGCGCCCGGGCGGGGCGACGTCGTCCTCCTCGAGCTCGGCGGGCAGGTCGTCCTGCGCCGCGTGCTCGGAATTCCGGGCGATCACATCGCCACCGTGGCGGGCGCGCTTCAACTGAACGAGCTGCCGATTCCGACCCGGATCGCCGGGGTCTTCGGCTACCGAGAGGCAACGGCGAAGGGGCATCGCGAGCACCGACAGCATCTCGTCTTCGAGGAACTCGAGCCGGGTCGTTTCGTCGGCACGCTCGGCGATCACGTGGGTGCCGGGCGCCCATGGCGGTTGCGGCTCCCCCCGGCGACCGTCGAACCCGGCTCGCTCTACGTGACCTGCGACAATCGGCGCGAGTGCCCGGACGACGAACGTCAGGGCCTCGTCCCGGCCGAGGCGGTGGTGGGGGTCGCCCAGTCCATCTTCTGGTACGGCGACACCCGTCTCGTCGCCCCGCCGGAAGGGGAGTCGCCGCCGCTCACGGCGGGCCCCGTCACGGCGCCGCCGTCGGCGCCGGTGCGTCCTTGAAGTAGATGGGCAGAAACGCGCGCTGACCGTCCAGAAGGCCGTCGAACAGCGCTTCGTCCTCGGCCATGGCGTCCGTGACGCAGTCGACGAGCCGGTTGCAGACCGTGACGTCGACGACGACCTGCGGGCGAAGACGTTGTCCGACGGCCGTTCGCTCGAGTTCGACGACGAGGGCGCCCCGCACCGAGGGGACGTGCATCTGCGTCTTCTGGGCACAGGCGCGCGCGATCCGTTCGGCGGCCGACGCGAGGGCGTCGCCGGCCTCGTCGGACAGAGGACCGGCCTCCGTGTGCGGGCGCCCGACCTCGACGCCGCCGGGCGACACGCGGCGGGCGGGCCCGAGGTCGCCTTCCGCGACCGGAATGCGCTCGATGTTGAGGCGGACACCGGTCGGGCGCACCTCGGGCAGGTCATCGGGGCGGGTCGGCAGGTCGGCGTTCTCGTCCGTCACCCCGACCGGTTCGACCTCCAGATCGAGGGCGACGCGCCCGTTGCGTTTCGCCTCGATGACGTCGTGGAAGAGCGCCGGGGACACGGGGACGAGCAGCGGCGCCTCGGCCCGGACGCGCACCCGCTCGCGGGCACGCGTCGTCTCCTGAAATTCCGGCGGCAACGTGACCTGGATCACGCCGAGCGTGGGGTCGAAGGCCTGAATCTGGAACTCGTCGGGCAGCACCGGGACGGTGGTCCGCGGTCGCCGACCGCCGGGCAGCAACGCCGGGCGCGGAATGGGCGCGACGGTGGGCTGCGTCGGGGTCGCCTGCGCGTGCGCACAAGCGGGCGGGCCGAGCAGGGCCAGCGGGAGAATCGCCAGAATCCAGGAGGGGTCGCGTCGCATCGTGTGTTCGGTCGCTCCACCCCCGCAAACCGCGTCGCCTCTGCGGGTTGTTCCCGGAGCCGCTCTTGCGATGGGTGTGGGGCCGTGTTACCGGGTGAGCCGTGACCGGTGCAAGCTTTCATGCGCGGCGCCGACGATTCGTCGCCGCCTTCGTCTTCCTTCTCGGGCTCTCGGGCGCCCTGCGCCTCCCTGCGGGATATGCGGCGCCGGCCAGCGCCCCTGCGACGGCCGAGGCGCCCCCGGTGCCGGGTTCCGGGCCGTCCTCGGCGCCCAGCGCCGGCTCTTCTGCGGCCCCCGCGCCTTTCGAGCCGCCGCCCATCCGCGGGCTCCCGAGCGTCGATGCCGGGCGGGGTGCGGGGAAGAAGGTCGTGGTCGTGCCCATCAAGGGCACCATCGACCTCGGGCTCGCCCCGTTCGTCGAACGCATCCTCCAAGAGCACGCGGACGCCGCGCTGCTCGTCCTCGACGTCGACACGTTCGGCGGTCGGGTCGACGCCGCCGTGCAGATCCGCGACCGCTTGCTGTCGAGCCCCGTGCCCGTCCTGGCCTTCGTCAACCGGCGGGCGATCAGCGCCGGCGCGCTGATCTCGCTGGCGGCCCACCACATCGTCGTCACCGAGGGGGCGACGATGGGCGCGGCCACCCCGGTCCAGCTCGAGGGCGGAGAAGCGAAGCCGGTCGGCGAGAAGATGGTCAGCTACATGCGCTCCGAGATGCGCTCCACCGCGGAGGCGCGCGGGCGCTCGGGGGTGGTCGCCGAGGCCATGGTCGACGCCGACGTGGAGATCCCCGGTCTGGACGAAAAGGGCAAGCTGTTGACGCTCACGACCGAGACGGCCGTCACTGCCCACATCGCCGACGCGCGCTTCGAGACCCTCGAGGCGCTGCTCATCGCCATCGGGCTCGAGCAGGCGCAGCTCCTGCGCCCCGAGCCGAACTGGGCCGAGAATCTCGCCCGCTTCTTCACCGATCCGACGGTGAGCGGCCTCCTGATGGGCATCGGCATGCTCGGGCTGCTCATCGAGTTCTCGCATCCCGGGTTCGTGTTGCCCGGGGTCGTCGGCGTCCTCTGCCTCGCGCTCTTTTTCGGGGGTCACTTCTTCGCCCGGCTGGCCGGCTGGGGCGAGGTCATCGGCTTCGCGACGGGCGTCGTGCTGTTGGCCGCCGAGCTGTTCATCATCCCCGGGTTCGGGATCGCGGGCGTGCTCGGCATCACCCTGATTGCCGCGTCCCTCGTCCTGGCCCTCCTCGGACTCCCCATCGACGTCGCGTGGGACACGGGCTTTTTCGCAGACGCGATGGGCGTCGTGATCCTGGCCGTGGTCCTTTCGGTCGTCGTGTTCGTGTTCCTCGTCCGGGCGCTGCCGAAGGGGAGGCGCTTCGGCGGACTCTCGCTGACGACGACGCTCGGCCCCGCGACGACGGCCCTGGAGGCCGACGCGGCCGACTGGCACAGCCAACCCGCGGAGTGGTCGCGCTACCTGGGGGCGACCGGGGTTGCGCAGACGGATCTGCGGCTCTCGGGAAAAGCGCGCCTCGGGGACGAAACCGTCGATGTCGTCAGTGAGTCCGAGTACATCGATCGGGGCACCCCCATCCGGGTAATCCGGGTCGAGGGGGTGCGCATCGTGGTCGTGGCCGTCAGCGCCTCCGCGCCGCCGGCCTGAGCCGAATCCAAGCCAGGAACGGAGAGAGGTCCATGGGATCCGGAATCAACGTCATGCTGCTGGCGGCGGGCATCGGCGGCCTGTTCGCCGTGATGCTCTTCTTCTACTTCGTCCCGGTGGGGCTGTGGATCTCGGCGTCGTTCTCCGGGGCGGGGGTCAGCATCGGCCAGCTCATCGGCATGCGCTTGCGGCGCATTCCACCGGGAACGGTGGTCAACTCGCGCATCGCCGCCGTCAAGGCCGGCATCGACGTGCCCTGCGACCAGCTCGAGGCGCACTACCTCGCCCGAGGCAATGTCGAAAAGGTCGTCTGGGCGCTGATCTCGGCCGAGAAGGCCGGCATCAAGTTGACGTTCGCCCGTGCGGCGGCCATCGACCTCGCCGGCCGCGACGTCCTCGAGGCCGTCAAGATGTCCGTCAACCCCAAGGTCATCCAGACCCCGAAAGTCTCGGCGGTCGCCTCCGACGGCATTCAGTTGCTGGTGCTCTGTCGCGTGACGCTCCGCGCCAACATCGACCGCCTCGTCGGTGGCGCGGGCGAGGAGACGATCCTGGCCCGGGTGGGTGAGGGCATCGTCACCACCATCGGTTCGTCCAAAAACCACAAGGAAGTCCTCGAGAACCCGGACCGCATCTCCCGTACCGTGATGGCCAAGGGCCTCGACTCGGGCACGGCGTTCGAGATTCTCTCCCTGGACATCGCCGACGTCGACGTCGGCTCGAACATCGGCGCCAAGCTTCAGATCGACCAGGCCGAGGCCGACAAGAACATCGCCCAGGCGCTGGCCGAGGGTCGCCGTTCGCAGGCCGTCGCGCTCGAACAGGAAATGAAGGCTCGCTATCAGGAGGCGCGGGCGAAGGTCGTCGAGGCCGAGGTCGAGGTCCCGCTCGCCCTTGCGCAGGCACTGCGTGACGGGCACCTCGGCGCGATGGACTACTACCAGATGAAGAACGTCCTCGCGGACACCGACATGCGCTCGTCGATCTCCCGCATGGGCGACCCCGAGACGGGCAAGCGGGACTGAGGCGTGTCCGGCCTGTTTCCCATCGTGCCGCACGACACGCCGGCGTTCCTTCGCCGCTTCGTGCTGTCCGAGGTGCTCGGTCCGCCCCTCGGCCGCCTTCCGACGGGCCGTCGGGCGGCTCGGGCACCCGCCGGGGGCGGCGCTCGTCCCGCACCGACCGAGGCGCCGCCGGCGACGGACGAGCCGCGTCCCGACCGGACCGACGCGCCGTGAGCCGGTCCTCCGACGATTGGGAGACGTACCTCAAGGTCGCCGGGGCGCTGGCCTGGGTCCTGCTCCAGATCGCCGGCTCCCTGAAGAAGAAGCGGCGTGGGCCCGACGGACCCGTGCCGACGCCCGAGGGCCCGGCCGAGCTCGATGCCGAGGGCGTCGCGCGCTTCCGTGCGGCGCTGGAGGAGGCCATCGTCCGCTTCGGCGGACAGGCCCGCGACACGGCCGACCGCGCCGACCGCTTGATCGCCGGCCTCGAGGGCGTCAGCGGCCCGGTCGAGGTCTTGCGTCGCGCGGCGCGAATTCACGTCGCCGAGCCGGCGCGGGCCCTGGTGGACACGCTCGAGGCGCTCCTGGCCGAGGCCCGAGCGGCTCGAGGCGCAGCGGAGCTGCGGGGCATCGATGACCGCGGGGCCTCCCTCCGCGCACACGAGACCGTCGCGGCGCTCACCCTGCGGCAGCGCGTGCTCGCGCTCGCCGCGGAGTCCCGAACCGATCCCGAGCAAGCGGCTCTCGTCGGGGATGCCGATGCCATCGCCGACGATCTGCTCTCACCCCTCCGGACGTTCGCCGCAGAGCAGCAGAACCATCGTTTTCGCGAGCGGCCCATCTGTGTCCCATCGGCCGATCACGACGAGAGCGTCTGGCTCGGACTTCTGCCTGGCCATCCAGTCGTGGTCGTTCCCGCCGGGCTTGGGGGCGACTGGGCGCGGTGGGGCTCGCTCCCCCACGAAATCGGGCACGTCGTTCACGGTCAGTTCCCCGCCTATGCCCGGGAGGCCGAGCAGGTCCTCGGTCTCGGTGCTGCGCCCCGGGCGCCGGTTGCCACCGAAGACGGGCAGGGGGTGGACTTCTCGCTCGATCAGCTCTGGAGCGCCTGGTTCGCCGAAATGCAGGCCGACGCCTTCGCGGCGCTCCTCCTCGGCCCGGCCGCGCTGCGCAGTTTCGTCGCCTGTTTTGCGCGCCCGGACGCGCCGGAGACGACCATCACGGCGACGGCTCGGGGGCCCTGGCTGACCCCCCATCCTCCGGCGCATCTGCGCATCCTCTGGATGGTCTGGTTGCTCGAGCGGATGTCCTACGAACGGGAGCCGCGAGAGCTGCTCGCGAGCTGGACACGTCTCCACGGTGAACCCGACCGCGTCGTCTTCCCGGTGGTTCCCGGCGGTCGGGTCGACGCGCCGCTGGGCACGATCTACGAGTCCGGGGTGGCGCTGCTCGAAGCCTGGTACGGGCACCCCTGGCTGTGTTTCGACGGGCACGCGTTTTCGGACATCTCCGGCCTGGAGATGACGCCGGGCGCCTGGGGGCGTGTCCGGCGCAACGTGCCGCTGCTCACCCGGGGGGTCACCGTCCGGGACGCCCCCCGGTTCGTGCTCGCCGCGGCGATCGAGGCGGCCGGCCAGGTGCCCGCGGCCGCGGCGCTGATCTCGCGCGCCGCTCAGGCGTCGATTCGCGGACTCGAGGCCGGCGCCCCTGCCGTCGTGGGCGGCGTGCAGGTCGAAGCCGGCCCCGCTCGGCCGGGCTCGCTCGTGGACGACCTCAAGGCGGCGCTCGTGCTGCGAGAGGTGCTCGCGCCGGGTCGCTCGTCGCTTCGCCGCGGTGCCGTTACTGGCAGAAGCGCGCGATCGCGTTGTTGACCGGTACGCAGGCGGTCGTGTTTCCGCCCTGCATCGGGACGTTGCAACACACGAAGTCCGCCGGGCAGAGCAGGCCGGCGCCGCACTCGAGGGTGCAGATGCTGCCGAGGAAGCCGAAGTCGTTGCAGGCCTCGTCGCGGGTGCAGTCGCCGTCGCCATTGCACGTCGGCGGCTCGTTGCCGTTGCCCCAGTCGCTGACGGCGCGGTCCTGACCGGCCGGCTCGACGCAGGCGTTGTCGACGCAGACGTCGCCGTTGTTGCAGTCACCGTCGTCGAGGCACGCGACGCACGCACCGGTCGCCGGGTTGCAGACGCTGCCGCCGCGGCAGTTCACATTGGCGCAAAGGTCGACGGGCGGGCCCTGGCAAGCGTTCACGGAATCGCAGGAGAAGACCACCTGTCCATTGCGATTGTGGGGTGAGCACGCCGTATCGGCCGGGCAGTCCGGGGCCTGGGGATCGCAGATGCGCGCGCAGCCGCCGTCCTCGTTGTTCGGGCCGAAGTGGTCGCACAGATAGCCGTCTCCGCAGTCGACGTCGTCGACGCACGCTTCACAGCTCCGGTCGGCCGGCGGGGCCACGCAACGACCGGTCCCCGGATCGCAGCGTTCGCCCTGCTCGCAGCGCACGCCGGCGCAGAGGTCCTCGCAGACGCCGCTGACCACGTCGCACGGGACGTTCGCGGGGCAGCTCGCCGGCCCGCAGATCCCGGCGTCGCAGTCCGGACACTCGCACCCGGCGCGCGGCTGGCAGATCTCGGCGCGCACGGCGTCGATGGGCTCCACCTCGCACGTCTCGGGGTTGAACCGCGCAACCTCCCAGAGGCCGCGGTCGTTCAGCGACGCGCTCTGCCACTGTCGCGGGCCGAACTCGACCGAGGCGTCTCCGCAGTGGATCACGACTCGCGCCGCGCCGGTGTTCGCGCCGTCCCGGAAGTACAAGTCGACGCCGACGGTGTACCAGCCCGCCGGCGGCTCGCCCATGCGGACCTGCTCCTCCGTGCCGCCGCCCTGGTTCGGTTCATCGATGATGTAGCCGGGATCGCACCAGTCGAGCTGTCGGTTGCTCGACCAGCAATCGAGCGGCCCGTAGTAGGCGCCGCGCGGGTGCAGGACGTGGAGGTCGAAGTCGATCCGCGCATCGCCCCAGATGAGCTGAACCCACGCGCGCGGGGAGAGTTCGTCGCAGGCGTCTCCGAGGCCGTCCTGGTCCGAGTCGGCCTGATCGGCGTTGGCGACGTCTCGGCAGTTGTCGCACGCATCGCCCACGCCGTCTTCGTCGCTGTCCGCCTGGCGATTGGGCACGCGCGGGCAGTTGTCCTCACCGTCGGCGACCCCGTCGCCGTCGGAGTCGCTCTCGGAGCAGGCGTCCCCGACGCCGTCGGCATTTGCGTCCGCCTGATCGAAGTTGGCGTCGATGGGGCAGTTGTCGCAGCGGTCGCCGATGCCGTCCTCGTCGGCGTCGGCCTGGTCGACATTAGGGATCTCGAGGCAGTTGTCCTCGGCGTCGGCGATGGTGTCGAGGTCCATGTCGAGCGCCAGCGGCACTTCGCAGGCGTCGCCGATCCCGTTGCGATCCCCATCGGCCTGGTCGGCGTTGCTCTCGCGCGGGCAGTTGTCGCAGCGGTCGCCGACGCCGTCTTCGTCGCCGTCCTGCTGTTCCGGGTTGGGCACGCGGGGGCAGTTGTCTTCGGCGTCGCCGATGCCGTCGTCGTCGGCATCGGCACAGGCGTCGCCTTCGCCGTCCCCATCCGCGTCGGCCTGATCCGGATTCGGCACGCTCGCGCAGTTGTCGCAGACGTCGCCCGCCCCGTCGCCGTCTTCGTCCCCCTGCCGGTTGTTGGGGCGGAACGGGCAATTGTCCATCTCGTCCGGGATGCCATCGTTGTCGACGTCACCGGCAGGCCCGTCGCACGCGTCGCCGATGCCGTCCGCGTCCCGGTCCGCCTGATCGGCGTTGGGGGTCTGCGGACAGTTGTCGACGTCATCGGGGAGCCCGTCCTGATCGCGATCGGGGGGCGGGGGCGGCGGCTCGTTGCCGCCCGTCGACATGCCGCCGGTGTTGGGGTCGCCGCCGGCGTTGCCGCCGGTGTTGGGGTCGCCGCCGATGCTGCCGCCGGTGTTGGGGTCGCCGCCGACGCTGCCGCCGGTGTTGGGGTCACCGCCGATGCTGCCGCCCGGATTGGGCGCCCCGCCGGTGCTGCCACCCGCACTGCCGCCCGCGTTCGGGTCGCCGCCGGGGGAGGGGTCACCGCCCGAAGCGCCCCCCGTTGCGGGATCGCCACCCGTCGTGCCGCCGCTGCCCGGATCGCCGCCGGCGCCGCCACCGCCATCCGGGGCGGAGACGGTGGCGTCACCGTCCTGCTTGCCGACGTTGGTCTCGATGCACCCGGCGGCCCAGACCGCGACGGACACCAGGACCGTGAGCGCGCGCGTACAGCCTGCGGCGCCTGCCTTCCCCTGACTTCGATGCGTCAAAGCGATCTCCCCTTCATCCTGGGCCCGTGCGACCGTCGCCGGGTACACGGGCGGTGTGATCCCGCCGTTTCGAACCCGAGAGCTTCCCGAGATCGCTCATCCTACGCAAGAAACGCGCCCGTGGTCACCGTGCGTCGGCGAACGGTGTCCGGCTCGAGCGCCGCGAAGCGCCGGGTGAGCGCCGCGGCGCGGTCGCCCTGGCATCGGGACCGTTACGGCGACGAACGCGGTGACGAATCCGGCGACCTCCGGGCGGAGGCCTTCTCCTTCTCGGCCGCCAGCCCCCGACGACGCGCATCGTCGGAGAGCACACGGCGGATGCGGCGTGTCTCGATGCTCTCCGGCGGCTCCAGGGCGAGAAAGACGAGATACGCCGAGCGTGTTCCCGCCGCATTGCCGCGCGCCGCCTCGACCATTCCGAGTCCGCGCCAGGCGTCGTGGAACGAAGGCGCGGCGTCGATGGCGGCTCGAAAGGCCCTGCGTGCGGCGTCGTACTCATTGCGAGTGATCGCGGCGAAGCCTTCGGAGACCCGCATCGCTGCGGCCTGGAGGTCGGGGGGGTACTGGAAGACCTCCGGCACGTAGAAGCCCCGCGCGTCCAGCACGCCGCGCAGCCTCGCGACGTCGAGCTCGCGAGACAAGGCCAACGGGGGGGCCATGCGCAGACAGTGCCAGAGCTGGACCGCGGCGTATCCGTGCTCGGGGGCCGCTTGCAGGACCTCGTAGTACCCGCTGGCGGCGACGGGCCAGTCCTCTGCGCGCAGCGCAGCCTCCGCCAGCGCGAGGGTGACGCGAATCGGGTGGGCCCCGCGTTCTCGCGCGATCGTTGCAAACCGGCGAGCCTCGGCGGTCTCGCCGCGCCGACCGAGCCCGCTCGCGAGACGCAACGCGCTCTCGGCGTCCCCGGCCGCGCTCAGCGTGGCGACGTGCGAACGCCAGCCCTCGGCATCCGGCGGGCCGAGGAGCAGGGCAACGACGACGGGCCAGGCGGCGAGCGGCATGACCCGAGGATATCCGGGTGCGGGGCGCTCGACCACCCGGCGCGGACGTGGTAGTCCCCCGATGTGCGTGGTTTTCTCGACAGCGCGCGGTGGGCGGGGCTCGTCGCCGGGTTGTTCCAGGGCGGGTGCGGCTACCGACTCGTTCAGCCGGACGCCCCCGGTCCGATCCCGGTGATGCGCCTCGGGGACATCCAAGACCGGACGACGGAAGGGGACCTCGGGCTGTGTGCGGTCCGCGGTCTGAGAGACGGCCTCTCCACGGCGGGGGGCGTAGCCCTCCGTGGCGACGACGACGGCACCACGCCGCGCCTCGAGGGGGCGCTCGAGCTCGGCCCCGAGAGGACGGCCGGCTTCGCGGACTGGGGGGCTGCGTTCGAGGTCGAGCTGAGGGGGCGCTTCACGCTCGAACGCGCCGACGCGCCGTGGCCCGTGTGGCGCTCGGGTGACGTCGTCGCCCGGGTCCTTTATGCTCGCGGACCGACGGCCACCGCGCACGAGGCGAACCGGCGGGTCGCGCTGGAGATGGCGTGCACCGCGCTCGCCACGCGCCTGCTGGAACGTCTCGCCGATCGGCCGCCCGTGCCCGTGGAGAGCCCCGAGTGACACCCCCGAAAGACCGCGATGCGGCGACGGCCCGCATCCTGAAGAACGGCGAGGCGCCGGTCTACCTGCTCCATGGCGAAGCGACGTTCCTGACGCGCCGCGCGTTCGAATGGCTGCGGCCCAAGGTCACGGCCGGTTTTCCCGAGGACTTCAACCTCGACCGCTTCGACGCGCGCGACAAGCTGCCGCTCGACCGCATCGTCGACGCCGCCCGAACGCTCCCGATGATGGCGCCGCGGCGACTCGTTTGGGTGAAGAACGCCGAAGCTCTCTTCACGGGGCAGTCGGGCAACAATCCGGCGCTGCTGAGGTACCTCGAAGCCCCGGACGCCACGACCTGTCTCGCATTTGTCGCCAACGACGTCGTCGACCGCCGCGGCAAGCTCTACAAGGCGCTCGAGAAGGTCGCCGTCGTTTTCGAGGCGCGCACGCCGCCCGAGCGGGAGCTCGTGGCGTGGATTACCGCACAAGCGCACGAGCGCGGACGAACGATCCTGCCCGACGGCGCGCACCTGCTTGCGGACGCGGTCGGTCGGGATCTCGCCGCCCTCGACGCTGCGCTCGAGCGGCTGTGCCTCTTCGTCGAGGGGCCGGCGCCGATCGAGCTCGCGCATGTGGAGCAGGTCGTCCCGCACACCCGCTCCCACAGCGTCTGGGAACTCGCCGACGCGGTCGCCGATCGCAATCTCGGCGCTGCGCTCTCGCACGCCCACGAGCTGCTCGGCCAGGGTGAGCCCGCTCTCAAGATCCTCGGGCTGATCGCGGACCGCGTTCGCCGTCTGATCCTCGGTCGGGCCGCCCGCGCGGGGGGCGCGACGGTCCAGGAAGCCGCTCAGGCCGCCGGCATCCCGCCATTCAAGGCGAGCGACTTCGGACGCCAGATGCAGCGATACAAGGGCGCAGAGCTTCTCGGCGCGCTCGAGCGCCTCGCCGCAGCGGACTGGCAGCTCAAGCGCAGCAAGCTCGACGACGAGCTTCTTCTCGAGAGCCTCCTGATGGATCTCTGCGCAGGCGAGCCGGAGAAGGCCGACCGCTTCTGAAGCGGTCGGGCGCCCGCGGGGCGGGGCCGGACCTCGCCCGTGGGGCTCAGGCCTTCTTGAGGGCGGCCACGGCCGCGGCGAGGCGGCCGATGCGGCGGGAAGCGTTGTTCTTGTGCAGGATGCCCTTGCTCGCGGCGGCGCCGAGGGCCTTGGCGGCGTCGGCGAAGGCGGCGTCGGCGGCGGTCGCGTCGTTGGACTCGATCGCGGCCCGCACCTTCTTCACGAGGGTACGGCAGGTCGACGAGACGTGACGGTTGCGGAGGCGGCGCTTCTCGTTCTGCTTGGCGCGCTTGATGGCGGAGATGTGAGTGGCCACGCGGTCTCTCCCGGGGGGGCTGGATGGTCGAAAAAATAGACGCGGAGTTTTAGGCCGGATTTCGGCCGGCGTCAAGGCTCAGCGACGCTCTCCGCGGAAATCGCCCTGGAAGCCCTGCGTCCAGCGGCCCTCCTCGAGCTTGTCGATCGTGCGATCCCCATTGGTGTCGCGGAGTTTGCACTCGCCGGACATCTGGAAAGTGCTGACGTCGAGAGACTCGGCGAGCTGGCGCGTCAGGAAGTTGCCGGCCGCCTCGAGGCCAGACTGACAGGCCTCCTCCACGAAGGGGGCGACGGCGAAACCCAGGAACGGGATCCCGCTGAGGTAGTCCGCGGCGAGCTCACCGACGGCGTCGCAGGGGATCACCAGGCCGAGGAGTTCACCGAAGCTGTTCACCTCGAGGCGCTGCGGAAGAATGACGTGCTCGACGAACCAGAGCACCGCCACGCCGACGTTCAGGTCCAGCGCGTGGTTGCCGATCTCCATCCGGGCCACCGGCCCGAGGGCTTGCGAGACCGTGGCGTCGAACTCGCTCTGGCTCAGCGCGACACCGAACTCCTGCAGCGCGATGGGGAAGCGGCCGCACTGGTCGTTGCCCGCGGGGCACCCGGCGCGCCAGATGAAGACGAGCGTGTCCCAGCGATGGGAACCGCGAAGCGTGCAGTTGGCGGCGTCCACCGGGCCGAGCTCCATCGTCCCCTCGATCTCGAGACGTGTGAGCAAGCCGGAGACGTCCTCGGCGATGATGAGCATCCACTGCGCCCAGTCCGGGGCGTAGTTGTTCACGATGTAGTCGAAGAGATAGTCGACGACGGGCCCGATGGCGGCGCGGATGACGTCGCCCCAGATGCCGCCGATGCGGTCGGCGATGAGATCGGCCACGAACCCGCCCGGACTCGCGAGGGCCTGTGCGACCTGGTCGATGACCCCGAACGGGCCGTCGCCGAGAAACCGTGCGGGTTCGTACTGATTGTGCACGGCGTACGTGCCGCGGGTCTCGAGGACGCACTGTCCGCCCGGGTTCAGGTTGCCGTCCGGATTCCCCGGATCGCCCGGCTCCTCCGGCTGCACCTCTTCGTCCGGGGGCGGAAGCTCCTCGCCGTCCGGCCCGAGCGGCGGCTGCACCACATCGACCTGATACTGCAGGCCTGCCGCTTCCGCCGCGGTCATCTGAAGGACGAAATGGGTGGGCCGCTGGCCGCCGGTGACCGTGATCTGCGCGACGCCGAACTGGTTCGTGAGCGCTTCCGTCGAACCGAGGGTGGTCCCGTAGAGTTCCCCGACGGGTTTGAACGCCACCGTCAGCCCCGGAGCGGGCTGCCCGACATACGTAATCGCCCGCACGCCGACCGTGATGGTCTCGCCAGTGAAGACCTTGAACTTGCCGGGGCCCTCCTGGGTCAGGAAGTAGTCCCGAGCCTCGTCGAGGTCCGAATTGTCGATCGTCGGTGCTTCGAAGTCCCGGTCCGGGGCGGTGACGTCGCCGGGGCCGATGGACGGAATCCCGCACTCACCGTCCACCCCGACGGTCAGGCCGTCACGGCAGGCGATCGGCGCCGGTTCGGACTTCGGTTTGCTGGTCGCTTCCGCGCATCCGAAGAGCCCGAACAGGACGAGCGCCAGGAGCGTCACGGCGCGGGCCGGCCATGCGCAATTCTCGGTCAAGGAAGACGAAGCGGGCAGTCGACGCGGACCCATGGTCCCCTCCGACGGTAGAATTCTCGCGGTTCTGAACAATGAGCGTACTGCTCGGCCCCATCAGCATGCAAGAAGCGTGTCCTCGGGCCGGGCGGCCACGCAGGCCGTCATTGGGGTCCCGTGGGGACAATCGACCCCGGCGCAGCACCGGCCTCCCGGGGCGCCGGGACCCAGGCGGATGCGACCTCGAGGGGACGATTCGTGACCAGGACGAACAGACGGGCCCCGCGGCGCCAGAGCAACAGCCGGCGATCTCCGCCCGGTTCCTCGTACTCGTATCGACTCCACTCGCTCTGGAAGGGCCCGGCGTGGGCGCCCAGCAGTGGTGGGGCGGCGCTCGGTCCGATGACGAGCAGCGCGCGGGCAGCGCCGGCCTCGTGTGCGCTCACGACGACGGGGACCCCCTCGATGGAGGCCACGCTGCCCCCGATCCACGGCAGGTCGATGGCCGGCATCGGGGCGTCCGTGACGAAGCGGGTCTCGCCGGGTGGCGCCTCGAAGCGCCATCGGACGAAGGGCGGCAGCCCGGTCGGCTGCGGGTCGCTCGCGAACCCGCGACGTCCGCTCCGCCACTCCGCGTCGAAGTCCAGCGCGATGCGAGCCATCGGCACGATGGGACCCCCCGGCCCCTGTGCACGCCAGATCCGCGCGCCGAGCAGCAGCAATCCGGCAGCGAAGAGAAATGCCATGGGGGCCCACCGACGGACTTCCGCTCGGACCATGCCGACCTCCGCGCAGCGGCGCATGTGCGCCGCACAGGCCGGTGTTTCGCCCGGTCCGGGTGGAAAAGCAAGCCGCGCGCGGCCCGCACCGGGCCACGATCACCACTTTTTTGACGGCGGCGTCCGGTCGGGATAAACGTAGGCGCAGATGTAGGTGTTGGTGTTGAAACGTGCGGCAGTGGCCGCCCAGCCGAGGAAGCCCCGATGACGACCACCGAGCTGTTGCGCAACCTGCCTTTCGTCCGCGTCGCCGAACCCGTCCGCTTCCCGCCCGGGACCGGGGCAGGACAGCGGACCTCGCCCCGCCGCCTCCTGCGGGCGGACGCTCGCGTTCGGGACGCAGCCGGCGAGGATGGTCCGCTGCCCCTCGAGGTCGACGAGGTCAGCGCGACGGGCGCGTTCGTCCTGAGCGACCTGCTCCTGCCCGTCGGCGCGACGGTCGAGATCGCGTTCAACCTCCCGCTCTGTGACGACGACGTCGTGGCCACAGGGCGCGTGGTGCGCGTCGAAGAGCGTGGCGGCCGGCCGGGCATGGGGATCCACTTCGACCGGATGGCCGGCGGCGCACGGGCGAGCCTGCGGGCCTACACCACCTGGCAGTGACCGGCCGATTCCGGTCCCGCAACGGCCTTTACCGTCTCCGGGGCCTGTGCTAGCGTCCGGCCGAAATTTCGTCCCGGAGTCCGGCCCCGATGAGCATCACGCTGCGCACGTTCGTCTTCCTCGACAGCTTGCAGCCCCAATTGACGAGCTACATCGGCAAGACTTCGCGCGGCTTCCTGCCCATCCCCGAGATGGCGTCGCTGTGGGTCGAGATTGCCCCGGGCATCGCCATCAACCGCATCACCGACGTTGCGCTCAAGGCCACGGCGGTTCAGCCGGCGGTCCAGGTGGTCGAACGCGCCTACGGCGTCCTCGAGGTCCATGCGATGGACAAAGGCGACGTCGAGAACGCGGGGCGCGCCATCCTCGACGGCCTCGGCTGCAAGGCTGAAGAGCGGATGAAACCCAAGGTGGTCTCCAACCAGATCATCCGCGCGGTCGAGCCCTACCAGACCCAGCTCATCAACCGGAACAGCGCCGGCATGATGATCCTGCCCGGTCAGTCGCTCTTCATCCTCGAGACGGTCCCCGCTGCGTATGTCACCCTCGCGGCCAACGAGGCCGAAAAGGCGGCGAACGTCTCCCTGGTCGACATCCGCCCGGTGGGCGCCTTCGGGCGGCTCTACCTCTCGGGCACCGAAGCTGAGATCGACGCGGCCGCCCGAGCGGCGATTGCCGCGCTCGAGGGCGTCTCCGGCGTCGAACCGCCGGCCTTCAAGGACGCCTGATTTCCGCCCACGAGCAGTGCGGCGACCCCCTGAGTTCAATTCAGAATCACGAGTGACGAGGAGGAAACAATGGCGGACGCGCTGGGCATGATCGAGACCAAGGGCTTCGTGGCCATGGTCGAGGCGGCGGACGCGATGGTGAAGGCGGCGAAGGTCGAGCTCGTCGGCTTCGAAAAGATCGGCGGCGGCTACACCACCGCGATCGTTCGGGGAGACGTTGCGGCGGTCAAGGCGGCCACCGAGGCCGGCGCGCGAGCGGCCGAACGCGTCGGCGAGCTCGTCTCGGTCCACGTCATCCCGCGGCCCCACGCCAACATCGACGGCGTGCTGCCCCTCGGTCGCGCCACGTCGGGGACGTAACCCCCCATGGTCATCGGCAAGGTCATCGGCACGGTCGTGGCGTCCCGCAAGGAGACCGAGCTCTCCGGGCTCAAGCTCCTCGCGGTGGCGCCCATCGACGTCCGGACCGGAGCGGTCAAGGACGGAGGCGTCGTGGCCGTGGACGCCGTGGGGGCCGGGGTGGGGGAGGTCGTGCTCTACGCGAGCGGCTCCTCGGCCCGGCAGACCACGGTCACCCAGAACCGACCCGTGGACGCCACCATCATGGCCATCGTCGACATCCTCGAAGTGGGCGGCGACGTCCTCTATCGCAAGGACTGACACGCTGCCTCCGGCCGTCGGGCCGGCCTGAACAGGATTCGCCGTGGACGAACGTCGCATCGCGAACATCGTCGAGCAGGTGGTCGCCCGCCTCGCCTCGGACGGGACTCTGGCCCCGGGTGCCCTCGGGGCGCCCGCCATTCTGCGGCACGGTCGCGGGAGCGGCGGTGTCGAGACCTCCGGTCTCGGCGTCCACCCGACGGTCGACGCCGCGGTCGAGTCTGCGCGCCGCGGCTTCGAGGCGTTGCACCAATGCAGCCTTGCGGATCGCGGGCGGTTCATCGCCGCGCTGCGTGCCGTCACGCTGAGCGAACTCGAGAACATCTCCCGGCTGGCCGTCCAGGAGTCGGGCCTCGGTCGCTACGAAGACAAGCTCGCAAAGAACCGGCTCGTCGCCGAGAAGACCCCGGGCACGGAGGCCCTCGTCCCGACCGCGTGGACGGGCGACGACGGGTTGACGCTGGTCGAGTGGGCGCCTTACGGCGTCATCGGCAGCATCACCCCGACGACCAACCCGACCGAAACCATCCTGAACAACGGCATCGGGATGGTCGCCGCCGGAAACGCCATCGTCTTCAACACGCACCCTTCGGCGAAGAAGGTCAGCGCCTACTTCATCGACAAGCTCAATCGAGCGGTCCAGGGGGTCGGCGGCCCGCCGAACCTCTTCAACTGCGTCGCCGAACCGACGATCGAGTCCGCCGGTCAGTTGATGAAGCACCCCGGCATCCGTCTGATCGTGGTGACGGGCGGTGGCGCGGTGGTCAAGGCGGCCATGACGTGCGGCAAGCGCGCGATCGCGGCCGGCCCCGGCAACCCCCCGGTCGTCGTCGATGAGACGGCGGACATCGCGAAGGCCGCCCGGGACCTCGTTTTCGGCGCCTCGCTCGACAACAACATCATCTGCATCGTCGAGAAAGAGGTCATCGCGGTGGCCGACATCGCCGACCGTCTCAAGAAGGAGATGAAGGCGAACAAGGCGGTCGAGGTCTCCGGCCAGGATCTCAAGCGGCTCGAGAAGCTGCTCATCACGCCCGACAACCACGTCAATCGCGACTACATCGGCAAGGACGCCGCGCTCATCTTGCGGGACGCCGGCATCCGCGTCCCCGACGATACGCGACTCGGCTTCGCCGAGGTCGACGAGGGCCACCCGTTCGTCCAGCACGAGATGTTGCTGCCGGTCGTCGGCTTTGTCCGCGTACCCGACGCGGATACGGCGATTGCCTGCGCAAAGCGCTGCGAACACGGCTACGGCCACACGGCGGTCATTCACTCGAACAACGTCGCGACGCTCGCGAAGTACGCACGCGAGATGAACACCTCGATCACGGTCAAGAACGCGCCGAGTGCCGCGGGGACCGGTCTCGGCGGCGAGGGGCACACCTCCTGGACGATTGCCAGTCCGACGGGCGAGGGCATGACCTTCGCCCCGCATTTCGCGCGTTCGCGCCGGTGCGTCCTGAAGGACGCTTTCCGTATCGTCTGATGTCCTTCGAACCGGCCCTGGGGCTCATCGAGCTCTGCTCCATCGCTCGCGGCGTGTACTGCTGCGACGCCGTGGTCAAGCGTGCCCCGGTCCGCCTCGTCCATGCCGGTTCGACGCACCCCGGCAAGTACACCATCCTGCTCCGTGGTGGCGTGGACGAGGTCGTCGAGTCACTTGCGGCGGGCAAGGCGGCGGCGGGCGATGCCTTGATCGACCTCGTGCTGCTGCCGAACCCGCACGATGACCTCCTCGCCATTCTCGGCGGCGCCGCCGCGCCTGCGCTCGAGGCGCTCGGCGTGCTCGAGACCTACGGGGTCGCGTCGACGATTCGAGGGGCGGACGCCGCACTGAAAGCGGGAGAGGTCCGCGCCGTGTCCATCGGTCTGGCGCGGGACCTGGGCGGCAAGGGCTTCTTTATGTTCACCGGCGCGTTGCACGACGTCGAGGCGGCCTTCGAGGCCGGCAAGGCGGCGATCGGCGCCGGCCTCCTCGCCGGAGCGGAGATCATCGCCAACCCGCATCCGGATGTCGCAGTCGGTCTCGGCTGAAGGATCGGCGCGCGTCGGCTACAGGCTGTCGAGGACGGAGTCGAGCTGCGCGTCGGCGCGCGTCTTCTTCCGGTTGGCCGGCGGTGCGGTGCGTGCCTTCGGCTGGGCGCTCGAGACGGTCCGCCGGGGTCCGAAAACGGAGTCGAGATCGTCACTGCGCGGGCGGGCGGCCTTCTGCCCCCGGCCTCCCCGTTGGGGCGCGCCCTTCGCCGACTTCCGGACGGGAGGCGGCTCGGTGAACGCCGTCGGCTCGGCCGCGGTGGCCGCGGGCCCGGCCGGGGCGGTGGTGGTCGGGGGCGGTGCGGCCACACTCGCAACCGTCGGGGCAATGGCCGCGGGGGCCACCACCAGCGATGGGACATCACCTGCAGGGGCCGGGCGCAACGTGACATACGCTGCCGCGGCGCCGGCGATGGCGACGAGGAGCCCTGCGCCGAGCAACCAGGCCCCGGGCCGGCGAGGCTTCGCGTCGCCTTGACCCATCCGGCTGGCGTCGAGCATCTCCTCGCGCCAGCGGGCCTCACGCGTGGCCCGAAGCTCGGCGGCCGATGGCACCGGGGCGCTCGGCGGCGCGGTCGGGGGCGCGGCATCGGTCGTGGCCGCTGCCCGGGGTGTCGGGCGAGCCGTTCGACCCTGCTCCCCCGTCTGGAGGATCGCCTGAATCTCGGAGAGCGACGCGACGACCGAATCCTCGGGAAGGCGTCTGGAGGCAGGGGGCATGGGGTCAACCTCGGGCGATTGGGGTCAAATCACCCCATCGAGACGAGTATGCACGTCTCGGGCCGTCCGTCCACGACGCACGACCCGAACCGCGTGCGAGCGCGGTGAGACGCGCGCGCCTCAGGGTGGCAGATCGGTCTGCGCCGGCGACCGTGAAAAGACGAAGTCGACGGCGTCGGCCCGGGGGCGGGTCGCAGCCGTGGGCAACACGGCCGTTCGTTCGTTGGCACCCACGGCCCGGACACTCAGGCGGTCGGGCGCGAGCCCGGCGTCCTGCCCGAGCAGATACCGGGCGAGGGCGAGGCCGCGCGCCGCGGCGCGTCGGACGTCGGCGTCGGGGGGGCCATCGACCACCGGTGCGACACGGACCTCGACGTCGAGCCGGGCAGCCTCGGACGTCGCATGGGCGCCGAGCGCCTCGAGAAAGGGCCAGGCCGAGGGGCGGACGTAGGCCTCCCCCGCGTCGAAGAGGGCTGCGTCCCCCAGGCGCAGGACGACACCCCGATAGTCCTCGAAGACCTCCACGTCGACCTGTCCTCCCGTGAGTCGCCCGGAGTGCCGTGAAACGAGCATGCGCAGGCCGTCGAGCCGCCCTCGGGCGACCGCGGCCGAGCCATCGGCGAGGGCAGGCTCGGCGGGCGGCCGCTCCGTCGGGCCGACGTTGTCGACCTGCCGACCGAACGTCTGCTCGACGGCGCCTTGCAGTTGCTGAAAGCGCGCCGGCACGAAGTGCGCAAACGTCAGCAAGAGGATCAGGAGGCAGACGAGCTGAGCGACGATATCCGAGTAAGTCATGACCCAGGGGGGCGCTTCGGACAAGGGCGGACCCACATGTAACATGGCGGCGCGTCGCGTGCGGTGGACATCGTCGTCCGGCTCGCCATCGTGAAGGGGCTCGTCCATCAGCGTGCCCTTACGTCCGGCGACTCGAAGACGAGGGTCAGCTCCGGCTTGGTCGCGCCCGTGTCTCCCGACGCGACCGCCACGACCCGGTGCGCGGGGAGGGCAGGGGGCGAAACACCGAGGACGGCCCGACGAGCCGCCACCGCGCGAGCCATCGCCAGCGCCCACGCGTCCTCGAATTGGGGTGATGTAGGAGGGGTCGCCCCCTGCGGCACGATGACGAGAAGCCTCCGGTCCGAGGGCGTGCCCGGAAGCGCCCGCGCGACGAACTGGAAGAACCCCGCCGCACTGCCCAGAACGCGGTCCGAGCCGGTCTCGAAGACTCGATCCGCCGGGACCGTCACCTCGAGCCCGCGGTACGAAACGAACGCCCGAAGGGCCATTGCACCTCGGGTCTCCCGGTCCCATTGCTGAACGCTTCCGCGCAGCCGCTCCGCGGTCTGCGGCGCAGGGAAGGGCATCGGGGCATCCCCCGGTTGACCGGGGTGGTGGGCCGCCGGTTCGGGCGGCGTCGGCTCCGGCGGGCGGACGCCCCCGAACTTCGCCTGCACACCGCCGGCCACATCACGGAACTCGGTCTCGTCGAACGTGGAAAACGAGAGCAAGAGCACGAAGAACCCGAGCAGGAGCGACATCGTGTCGGCGAACGTCATCAGCCAATCCGGCCCGCTCGACCGCGGCTCGGCTTCCGCGCTCGTGGTCTGTCGAAACGCCTCGCGCGGGGTGGGGCTCACGTCCGTTCCGTCTCGGAGCGCCGCTCGGCGAGCATGTCGCGCTCTCTCGGTGCCAGAAAGGCGTGGAGCGTCTCCTCGAGCATGCGCGGGTTCTCCCCCTTCTTCAGCGCGAGGATGCCCTCGAGGATGAGGAGTTTGCGATCCGTTTCCTCTGCGCTGCGGTAGGCGAGTTTGTCGGCGATCGGGATCGCGAAGAGATACGCAATCAGCGCTCCGTAGAGGGTCGTGAGGATGGCGACCGCCATCCCCGGGCCGATCTTCTTCGGGTCGTCCATCGCCGTCAGCATCTGAACGAGGCCGATCAGGGTGCCGATCATCCCGAATGCGGGGGCGGACGCGCTGATCGCGCGGAGAATCGCCTGGCCGGACAGGTGGCGGGCCCGCATGGACTGGATGTCACGCAAGAGGATGGACTCGATCTGGCGGGCTTCGGCGCCGTCGACACAGTAGCCGACGCCCTTCGCGAGGAAGGGGTCCTCGAACTTGATGCGTTCGAGCGCGAGCAAACCGTCCCGCCTCGCGACCTGAGAGAGGTTGACGAACTCGTCGATGACCTCCGTCGGGGACTTGATCTTGAAGAAGAAGGCCTGCCGCGCGATGCGCAGCGTTCCGAGGACGTCGCTCATCGGGTAGCGGATGAAGATGGTTGCGGCCGTCCCGCCGATGACGAGGAGTGCCGAGGGCAGATCGAAGAAAAGCCCGACCTCGCCGCCGAGTGCGATGGCGACGAAGACGAGGACCGAGCCGCCGATGACGCCGAGGAGCGTCGCAGAATCCAAGGGAGACCTCCGGGGCGCCGCACGTCGCGACGCGCGCCCAACCATAGATCACCCGGCGGAGGGTTCCAAAATCGGGTGACGCCCGGTCGACGGACCCGGCGGGCCGCCGGGATTCCGGCGCTCGCAATGAGGCCCGAGGCTCGGCGCGGGTCCGGATCAGACCGGGCCGGTCTCATGCCGGGCGAGAGATGCGCCGTGCCGGGTGGCCAACGGGCCCATCGAAGGGCATCCGTGGTCTCGACCCGCCCGGTCGGCCGCCGGGCGCGGTCGGTTTACTTGGAAGCCGGCGCGGCCGGCGCGGCGCCTTCGGCCGGGAGCTTCTTGTCGAGGGCGGCGGGATTGATCTGGAGCTGCGGCACGTTGAGCCCGCCGGGACCCGGCAAGCCGCCGGAGATCGGCGCGATCGGGCTGCCCGGCGCGATCGTCGGCTTCTCTTCTTCCGCACCGATGCTGTTGGCGGCGGCCTCGGCCTCGGGGATGAAGGTCTCGAGCTTGGCTTCCGTGCGCAGGCCCTTGAGAAGATCCTGCTTGGCCTTCCGCTGCTTCTTGTTCTTCAGGAGCTTCTCGATGGATTCGCGGACCTCCTCGAAGGGGCGCTGCGAGCCATCCTTGTGGTCGATCAGCTTGATGATGTGGTAGCCGAACTGCGTCTTGATGGGCTTCGAGATTTCGCCGGGCTTCATCTTGAAGGCGACGTCCTCGAACTCCTTCACCATCCGCCCGCGCGGGAACCAGTTCAGGTCACCGCCGCGGTTCGCCGTCGGACCATCCGAACTCTTGGTCGCAATCGCGGCGAAGTCGGCCCCCTTCTTCGTGACCTCTTTGTGGAGGTCGTTCGCCTTCTTGAGCGCGTCCGCCTCGGCCTTCTTGTCGGCCTTCGCGTCGAGCTTCACGAGGATGTGGAAGGCGTGGATCTGCTCCTGGACCTCGTAGCGCTTCTTGTTCTCCTCGTAGTAGCCCTTGGATTCGTCCTCGGCGACTGCGAGATTCCCGGACTTTTCGAGGAGCTTGTTGACCCCGATGTTGTGCCGGATGTTCTCCTTGATCTGCTCGACGTCGACCTCGGAGGACTTCAGGTAGCGCTGAAAGTTCTCGTCGGTGCGGAACATCTTCTTGTACTCCTCGAACTCTTTGTCGAGTTCGCTCGCATCGATCGCAACGGCCTCTTTCGCGATCTTCTGCTTGAGGAGTTCTTTCTCGATCAGCTGCTTGAGGATCGATTCCTTGTAGCGCTTCGCCAGGTTCTCCGGGATGTCCTTCTTCCGGGTGGTGAACGCCTTGGTCATCTTGGCGTACTTCTGCTCGAACTCGACCCGCGAGACCTCGACGCCGTTGACCTTGGCGATGGGACCCGCCGGCAGGCCGGAGCTGGCCTCGGCAGCCTGCGAACCGCTCGCGGGCGCCTTGGGGGCCTCGGCGCCCGTGCCGCCCTCGTCCTTCTTTCCAGAACACGCGACGGTCGACGCGACGAGCGCGAAGGCGAGGCCGGCACGGCAGACATGACGCATCATCATCGACTCACTCCTCTTTTGATTTCTCCGGAAGAGCCGGCCGCCCATGAGAAGGCCGGCGGTCGGCGCAGATTGAAAGGCGCAATTGTTTAGCACCGCGGCCAGACGCGGTCAACGTGACGAAACCCCTCGCAACGGGCGTTCATGCCGCAAATCGGCGACGGGTTGTTTTCGCCACGCGCCGTCGACGTGCCGGAGCTGAAACCACCCGCCGGGGGCCGGACGGACTGCACCGTCCACCGCCTGCCATGTCGAGGCGCCATGGCCGGGGTGCGAATTGGAGAACGTTTGGGGCCGAGTCCGAGCGGCAAACGCCGATCCGTGACGTGATGAACCCATCCCGAATGTGGAGGCGGGAGGTCCGGGCGGTGAACGCTGCGCCCGCGGTCGTCCGAGCAGCAGGGCTCACGGGCGTGCGCACGTCGCTGCCGGTGACCCGGTGATGCTCTCCACGAACGCAGGACCACCTCGACCTCCGCACCGAAACCGCAGAGAAGGGCGGCGCAAGCGACCCGCAACCGATCGAGGTGCGGGCCGCCCCAAATGGTCCGGACGCCGGGGCCACCGTGGCGCGGCGAGGGGGGACCACGGGGCGCAGTTCGTCGGGCATACGTCCAGATGAGTTCCATCACTGGCGGCGCGGATCCGGACACGGACGTCCAGATGGCGTCCGGGCGCGGGTCGGCGGCACCGAGGACGACGGGGGGCACGCCGGTCGAGGCGACCGCCGAGCACACCCGGACCAACGGGCCGAGCCGTCGATGAGCGTCCCAGACCGAAAACGCGGGCGTCGCTTCTCGTGGGGCGCCCAGGTGGCCGACGA
>JAKLJY010000045.1:55000-60366 GCA_023150895.1 Myxococcota bacterium
AGCTGGTTCTCCCCGAAATATATTTAGGTATAGCCTCGGGCGGTCTCTGTTGGAGGTAGAGCACTGAATGGGCTAGGGGCCTCACCAGGTTACCGACCCCAATCAAACTCCGAATGCCATCAAGAGTAGCCCGGGAGTCAGACTGCGAGTGATAACATTCGTAGTCAAAAGGGAAACAACCCAGACCGCCGGCTAAGGTCCCAAATTCCATGCTAAGTGGGAAAGGATGTGGGAGCGCATTGACAACCAGGAGGTTGGCTTAGAAGCAGCCACCCTTTAAAGAAAGCGTAATAGCTCACTGGTCTAGTGAACCTGCGCCGAAAATGTAACGGGGCTAAAGCATGGAACCGAAGCCGCGGATTTGCGAAAGCAAGTGGTAGGGGAGTATTCCAACGGCGTTGAAGGTCGACCGAAAGGACGGCTGGAGCTTTTGGAAGAGCTTATGCAGGCATGAGTAGCGATAAAACGAGCGAGAAACTCGTTCGCCGAAAACCCAAGGTTTCCTGGGCCAGGTTAATCCTCCCAGGGTTAGTCGGATCCTAAGCCGAGGCCGATAGGCGTAGGTGATGGAAAGCAGGTTAATATTCCTGCACCATCATACGGTCGTCGAAGCTAGAGGGGACGGAGAAGGACAGGTCAGCCACCGTGTGGTTGTGGTGGTTCAAGCCGGTAGATGGGAGTTCTAGGACGCGTAGGCGACAAACGGAGCTCTGCCAACATCGAGAAGCGATGAGGAGGCAGCGTCCCTCGGGACGCAGCCGCAACTGACTGATTCCATGCTTCCAAGAAAAGCCTCGAGTGGAGACCGTGTGGTGACCGTACCGGAAACCGACACAGGTGGGTGGGGAGAATATCCCAAGGCGCTTGAGAGAACCCAGGTTAAGGAACTCGGCAAATTGACACCGTAACTTCGGGAGAAGGTGTGCCCTCGTTAGGTGAAGCGGCTTGCCCGTGGAGCTGAAGAGGGTTGCAGAGAAATGGGGGTAGCGACTGTTTACTAAAAACACAGGGCTCTGCAAAGTCGCAAGACGAAGTATAGGGTCTGACGCCTGCCCGGTGCCGGAAGGTTAAGGGGAGTTGTTAGGGCAACCGAAGCGACGAACCGAAGCCCCGGTAAACGGCGGCCGTAACTATAACGGTCCTAAGGTAGCGAAATTCCTTGTCGGGTAAGTTCCGACCTGCACGAATGGCGTAACGACTTCCCCACTGTCTCAACCTGGGACTCAGCGAAATTGAATTCTCGGTGAAGATGCCGAGTACCCGCGGCAAGACGGAAAGACCCCGTGAACCTTTACTATAGCTTGACAGTGAACTTCGGGCTAATCTGTGTAGGATAGGTGGGAGGCGATGAAGCGTGGGCGCTAGTCTGCGCAGAGCCAGCGTTGAAATACCACCCTGGTTATTCTGGAGTTCTAACCGCGGCCCGTCATCCGGGTCCGGGACACTGTCTGGTGGGTAGTTTGACTGGGGCGGTCGCCTCCAAAAAAGTAACGGAGGCGCGCGAAGGTTCCCTCAGGCTGATTGGAAACCAGCCGTAGAGTGCAAAGGCATAAGGGAGCTTGACTGCGAGACCGACAGGTCGAGCAGGTACGAAAGTAGGCCTTAGTGATCCGGTGGTTCTGTATGGAAGGGCCATCGCTCAACGGATAAAAGGTACTCCGGGGATAACAGGCTTATCTCCCCCAAGAGTTCACATCGACGGGGAGGTTTGGCACCTCGATGTCGGCTCATCGCATCCTGGGGCTGGAGTAGGTCCCAAGGGTTTGGCTGTTCGCCAATTAAAGCGGTACGCGAGCTGGGTTTAGAACGTCGTGAGACAGTTCGGTCCCTATCTGCCGTGGGCGCAGGAGGTTTGAGAGGATCTGTCCTTAGTACGAGAGGACCGGGATGGACGTACCTCTGGTGTTCCGGTTGTCGCGCCAGCGGCATTGCCGGGTAGCCACGTACGGACGGGATAACCGCTGAAAGCATCTAAGCGGGAAACCCACCTCAAGATGATACCTCCCGGGGCTTAAGCCCCCTGAAGACCCCTCGAAGACGACGAGGTTGATAGGCTGGATGTGGAAGCCCAGCAATGGGCGGAGCTAACCAGTACTAATGGGTCGTGAGGCTTGACCTCTTGCTTCTACCCAAAGGCGCTTACCATCCACGCAAAACGCGTGCTCTTCTCTCACTCGCTTTAATCCGTCTCTGTTTCCGGTGGCCATAGCGAAGGGGAAACACCCGATCCCATCCCGAACTCGGTCGTTAAGCCCTTCCGCGCCGATGGTACTGCGTGGCTTCCCACGTGGGAGAGTAGGTCGCTGCCGGGATTTCTCTCAGGCCCGCCGCGTTATGCGGCGGGCCTTTTTTTTTGATGCAGCCGAAATTCGACCAGTGCGGAGTGGTTCTCGCCCTGTTTCGTGGGGTGCCCGGTCCAGGACTCGCTGGAGTTGCAGACGAGCGTGCGTGGCGGGCAGACGCACTGCGAGGCGCGCGCTTGGCGCAGGCGGTTTTGGAGAGAATGCCTGTCTCCGCCGTGGCGCTTCTGGAGCGTCCGAATGGCTGGGACGTCGCCCTCAGATTCTCTGAGTCAAACGAGTTCGCGACCGTGGTGTGTTCAAAGGGCGCGCTTCTGGATGCAGCAGTCTTGTATCTCGGAGCTTGGCTGCCGATGGAACTCCTGCAACTCGAACGTGCCATCGACTTGGCTGGTTCGACCTTGCAGGGTCGCGTCGAAGGACCCGGTCCCGGTTGCGTCGTGCTCCGACCGGGTGTTTCGGTCGTGGAGGCCGGGTGCGAATTCATCGAGACCTACGGCCGCGCGCTCGCTCGCTTCCCGGTCGGAACGGATCGATGGTCGCACATTGTTGCGATGGCCGCTCAGGCCCGGGATGAACTCGCCCTCCGCTTCGGTGGCAGACCAACACTGCAGCTCGTCGTTCCGAGTCGGGACAGCGGGGCCAGCGTTGAGGAAGTCGGTGCGTCGCTCGCCGCCCTGCTCCGCAGGGTAGAAGCGCCGACCGGGGTCGACGAAGTCCTGGAGTACCTCTGCGCGGAGGGTGGCTTGGATGGCTCTGAGGCGCGGGAGTTGTTGGGTGACTTGATGCGCGAGGGCCTGGTGTGTGGGCACACTGATCCAAACAGCGAGAGAAGATGACCTACGAACCTCGACAAATCGAGCGTTTGGTCCGGCTCCTCGCGGAGCGGCATCCCGGAGCGCAGGGCCTGGCGGTCGATTGGGTACCACCTCAAACGGTTCGTTGGTGGTCATGGAGCCGCTATGCAAGCCAGAGTCAGAACGTGGGGGAGTGGCCCACGTTCGCTTCCGCGGATCTTTCGGTGGTTTCGCTGAACAAGGTCCGCGCCGCAAACCGACTCGCTCTCGCGGCAGCGTCGTCTTGCACGAAGCCGGACGGTGAGTTGTATCTGTTCGGGCAGAACGAAGTCGGGATCCGGTCGGTGGGGGCATTCGGCAGCGCGGGTTTCGAGACCGTCGACATTGGCGCTCACGGGCGGATTCTTCGGTGGACCGGACGTTTGACGGAACCTCAGCCATCGCTGGATGAGTTCGCTTCTCGTCGGGAGTTGGAGATTCCTGGGGTCGGGCTCTGCGAGTGGAAAGAGTATCCCGGTTGCTTCTCCGAGGGGCGAGTTGATGCTGGTACCTCGCTCCTGCTTCATGCGTTGGAGGCGGTCAGCGCCCCTCGCCGGGTGTACGACTTCGGGTGTGGTACCGGGATTATTTCTCGCGTTGCTCGGCAGCGTTGGCCCTTCGCGGATGTCTACGGGAGTGACCACGACGCGCTCTCGGTCGCTGCGGCGCGTGAGAACGTTCCCGGGGCCCGCTTCGTGCTCGCGGACGGATGGCAACTTCCGCCGAACTGGGCGGTTGACTTGGTGGTGAGCAATCCTCCGTTTCACGCCGGAAAGGGGCGCACCGACGATTTCTGGCGCGCGCTCGTGTCGGAGGCGCGCGCTGCTATGGACTCGGCGGGTGAGCTCTGGGTTGTCGTTCAACGTGAAGTTCCGCTTGACCCCGTCTTGCGTACGTCGTTTCGGGAGGTCGTTCGGTGCGCATCGTCTGGGGGACACGTCGTGTGGCGTGCTCGTGAGCCGCTGCCGTGACGGGGTGCGCGGCAACAACAACGAGCCCTTCGCGCGCGGGCCGCGCCCAAAGTGCCTCCGACCTGGCGTCGAGGGCCAGGCCGGTCCGCGGCGTGCTGGTTGTTGCCGCGCACCCCCAACGATCTCGCCAGGTCGATCTTCGCACGCGCTGGGTGATGGTGTGAGCCCAGTCGACCGTCCGCGGCCCATCGCTGTGCTCGACGGTTTCTGGCCGTGATCGTCGATCGGGGATAGGAACGCCGTGCCCTGTGAGGAGGGGGCATCGGCGTGTCGCCGGCAAAAGGAGTGGCGCGGAGGTGATAGCAACACCCCCGCGCTGTGCCCCGCGCCCGTTTGAGGAGTCAGAACCGGAGCAAGAACGGAATCGTACATTCCGAGGTGGACGTCTGTTGCCGCGCACCCCCGACGATCTCGCCAAGTCGATCTTCGCACGCGCTGAGCCATGGTGTAAGCGCAGTCGACATGCAGAGGTTGCAGGAGCTGGTGCGTCTCCACCGGATGGTGTTGCCGCTCCCCAGAAACCGCGTGATTTCGATCTTGTGACTGGAGCACACGGGCGGACAGCCTTGGGCGATCACGACCGGGCTTGGAGGTGATGCTCAGAAGTCCCGTGGGACGAGGGGGAGCGAGGGCTGGACGGTGCGTGGGCGGGGCGGGCGACGGGCGTTGCGGTAGACGAAGTCCGACTCGAGGTACCGGGCCATTTCGGGGCCGTGCTGTCGCCAGATGGCGGCGATGATCGTCTCGAGGAAGGCGACGGTGATGAGGGCCTGGTCGCCGTTCCGTATCCGCTGCACGAACCCCGTCTTCCGGCGTCGCCAGCGTGAGGTGACGATGTCGCCATGGCAACACCGACAACATGGAAGCGCCGGGTGGCGCAGTGGAAGGCGAGCGGGCTGACGGCCGCGGAGTTTGCAGCTGACCGTGGCTATGCGCCGGCGACGTTGAAGTGGTGGTCTTCGCGGCTGAACACGGGGTCGGTGCGCGAGGAAGCGCACGCGCCGTCGGACCGGCCCGCGCTCACGCTACCGCTGGCGCGCCTGGTGGTACGTCGCGAGGGTTCGTCGTCGGCTGGAGAGTCCGCCACGGAGACCCCGATCACGCTCGAGGTTGGTGCCGTGCGGCTCGCCGTCCGTCGTGGGTTCGACGCGGAGGTGCTGCGTCAGCTCCTGGCCGTGCTGGGTGTTGCCGCGCACTCTCCCTGATGGCAACTCGCCCAGGCTCCACGATGGCCATCACGAACACGGCGCAGGTCGATC
>JAKLJY010000046.1 GCA_023150895.1 Myxococcota bacterium
CCGCGACTGGATCGAGCTCTTCAACACCGGCGACGCCCCGGCGGATCTGTCGGGTTACGGCCTCACCGACGACCTCGACGACGCCGAGCGGACGTATCGCCTCCCCGCCGGCACCGAGATCGCCCCCGGCGCTTTCCTGGACGTTCGTCAACAGAACGAGAACGCCGACGGCTTTCAGTTCGGCATCGGCTGCGGTGGCGACGAGACGATTGCGCTGCTCGACCCGGCCGGCGAGCTCGTCGACGCGGTGACGCTGCCCGTCCTGGCCGATCGCTACGCGTGGGGTCGCCTGCCGGACGGCACCGGCGCGTTCGCCCGCACCGAGCCGACCCGCGGCGAGCCCAACGTGCCCGGCGCGCTGGCCGGGGCCGCCTATTTCGATCCGCAGGGCCGCGCACTCATCGACATCGAGCTGCCGCCGCAGTCGGTCAACGGCCTGAACGCCGCCCCGTACGAGCACGTCCCCGCGCGGGTGAGAATCACGGTGGGGCAGGCCGAAGGCGCCGACGAAGGCGAGTGGTACGACGTCGGCCTCCACATCAAGGGGCGGGCGGGCAGCTTCCGGACGCTGGACGGCAAACCGGCGCTCCGCATCGACACGAACCGCTACGTGCCGGGTCAGGACATCGCCGGGCTGAAGAACCTGACGCTGAACAACATGGTGCAGGACCCCTCGATCGTGCACGAGGTGGCCACCTATGCGCTCTTCCGCGCGCTGGGCATCCCCGCCCCCCGCACCGGCTTCGCTTCGGTCACCGTGAACGGGCAGCCCTACGGTCTGTATCTGTTTCTGGAGACCTACGACGACGTCTGGCTACAGGAACACTTCGAGACGACGGTTCACCTGTACGAAGGCCTCTACGGGCAGGACCTCTACCCCGAGTTCACCGCCGAGATCGACGCCGAGGAGGGCGACCCCCTCGACCGCAGCGACTACGAAGCGCTGGTGATGGCCCTCGACGCGGCCTCGGCCCACCCCGGCGAACTTCTGCCCCGGACGGAGGCGCTCATCGACTGGCCGCAGGTCGCACGGGTCATGGCCACGGAGCTCTACGTCGGGCACTGGGACGGCTACGCCTCGACCCGCAACAACTGGTACATGCACTTCGACGCCGACGGGGTCATGCGCCTGCTCCCGTGGGGCACGGACCAGACCTGGGGGTACGACCACCCGCTCCACCAGGGCGGGGGGCGCCTGTTCGCCGCGTGCATGGCCGATGCCGATTGCCGCGTGCTCTACGACCAGCAGATCGCCGCCGTGCTCGACGCCGTCGACGGCCTCGACCTGCCGACGCTCGTGCAGGCCGTCTACGCCGCGCAGCGCCCGGCCCTCGAGGCCGATCCCCGCAAGGAGTACCCCATCGACCACGGCGACGCCGCCCTCGCCGGCACCGTGGACTTCATGCGTTGGCGGCGGGACGCCGTCGGCGCCGCCGTCGCGTGCCTGATCGACCGCGTCGACCCGGACGGCGACGGCTTCTTCTGCGATCAGGACTGCGGACCGGATGACCCCACGACCTACCCCGGGGCGCCCGATCTGTGCGGCGACGGGCTCGATCAGGACTGCAACGGCCGGCCGGACGATGGCTTCGACTGCCCGGACTGTCAGGAACGCTGGCTCGGGCCGCACCGCTACCTCGTGTGTCCCAACCCGCGCGACTTCGATCAGGCGGTGCAGCACTGCCGCGACAACGGCAGCGAGCTCGCGCAGATCGACGGCCCGTACGAGAACCTTTGGGTCTGGTACAACGCCGTGACCACCTGGAATCAGTGGTGGTGGATCGGCGGGCACGACCGCGACGTCGAGGGCACGTTCACCTGGACCACCGGCGCCGCCCTCGACTATCGCGACTTCCTGGAGGGACAGCCCGACGACGGCGGCGGCGATGAGGACTGCCTGCACTACTTCGAGTGGTCGTACCAGTGGAACGACATCGCGTGCGGCGCGCAGCTCGGTGTGTTGTGTGAAGACACCTGCCCACCGGGACAGGACGGCGACGGCGACGGCCATTTGCGCTGCGGCGACGACTGCAACGACGGCGACGGGGACACCCACCCCGGCGCCCCGGAAGTCTGTCGCGACTTCGTCGACCAGAACTGCGACGGCGTGGCCGACGAGGGGCAGGGCTGCGACTGCGTCGAGGCCTTCCAGGGGCCGCACCGCTACCTGGTGTGTCACAACCGCCGGACGTGGTGGGATGCGCGGGCCTACTGTCAGTCGATGGGCATGGACCTGGCGCTCGTGGACGCACAGGGCGAGAACACTTTCCTGGCCAACGTCTCGGCGTCGTTCTCCGCGACGGAGTACTGGCTCGGACACACGGATCAGAATCACGAGGGCAACTTCACCGGCTGGGACGACAGCGAGCGGTGGGGCGGCAATTGGAACGCCGGCGAGCCCAACAACGCCGGGGGCAACGAACACTGCGCCCACTTCCTGGGGGGCAGCGACTTGTGGAACGACATCCCCTGTGATGCGCAGCTCGCGGTGATCTGCGAAGAGACCTGCGGCGGCGACGTGCCCGTCGACGAGGACCGCGACGGCGTCGGCCGCTGCGGCGGCGACTGTGACGACACGAATCGGGCCGTGCGCCCCGGCGCGCGGGAGACCTGCGGCGATCTCATCGACCAGGACTGTTCGGGCGTGCCCGACGACGACCCGCGCTGTCGGTAGAGGCGCGCGCCTTGCCCTCACTGCGGCAACGGCTGCAGCGTCCAGCGGCCGATGGTACCGCCCTGGCGCGTCGCCTCGGTGACGTCGGTGAACGCCGGCCGCGCCTCGCCGCAGTGATCGCCGATGACATCGATGATGTAGACCTCGGTGCGGCCCTCGGGCTCGCCGTCGGCAAAGAAGTAGTCGACGACGTCCTGCGACATGTCCCCGACGTTGCCCCGTTTCCAGTTCAGCCCCCACCGCGGGTCGCCGGCCCGCAGGCGGCGCACGAGCTCGAAGAGAAACGCGTTGTCTCCGCCGGCGGCCACGCACGAGTTCGCCAGCCAGTCCGGGTGCTCGGCGGCGAGCGCCTCGACGGTGGCGCGCTCGTCGGGCAACGGCAGCATCGGCGCGGGTCCCGGCCCGCCCGCGTCGGCCTCCGGGGGCGGTGGTGGCGGTGCTTCGCCGTTCAGGGGGGAGAGCGTGAACTGCCCGCCCGCGGCCGTGTCGTCGAGCCAGCCCGGGGCCGGCGGCTCGTCCACCCCGGGCTGCCCGCAGTTGCGGCCGATGACGTCGAGCACGTAGACCGCCGTGCTGCCCTCGGCGGGACCATCGCCGTAGAAGTAAGCGATGCGGTCGTCGAGCAGGGCGCCGTCACGCACGAGGAGGCCCCAGCGCGGATCGCGCGCCCGTAGGCGGCGCACGACCTCGAACAGAAATTCGTGTGTGCCCCCGCGGCTCGTGCAAGCGTTGGCGACCCACTGGGGGTGTTCCGCGGCGACGGCGAAAACGACGTCCGACCCGTCCGGAGGCGGGGCGGGCGGCACGGCGGCGGGGGGCGGCAGGGCAGGCGCGGCGTCGGCGTTCGCCCCGGCGTCGGGGCGCACGGCCGCAGCGTCCGGCGGGCGGGCGGGGGCGCCTGTGGCATCGGCGGGCGCGCCGGCGGCATCGGCGGGCCCGACGGCGGCGTCGACCAGTCGGTCGGCATCGGAGTCCGGGGGCAACGCCGGCGCCGCGTCCTGGCCGGACGGCTCGACGAAAGCGGCCCCGCCCGGCGCGCCGGTCTCCGCCTCCGGCGCGGCGTCCGCACACGCGACGATGAGCACGACCGACAGCGCGAGTCCGCCCCCGGCGCGGGCCCGCGTCACGTCACTTCTCTTCGCCGATGCCGCCGAGCAGCGCGTCGAGGTTGACCGGCATCCCGAGGTCGTCGGGCGTCGCCAGCTTCGGCGGCGGGGCCGGGGCCGCCGGCTCGGCGACGGGCGGGACGGGCGCCGCGGGCGCGAGGGCGGCCACGGGTCCCGGGGGGGCGGCCTCGCCGATGCCTCCGAGCAACGCGTCGAGGTTCACGGGCATGCCGAGTTCATCGGGCGTCGCCAGCTTGGGGCCGGGGCCCGCAGCGACGGGCACGGCGGCGGCCGCGGGGGCGCTCACCGGCGCTTCGGCGGCGACGGCCGGCAGCGTCGGCTCCTCGCCGATGCCCCCGAGCAGGCGGTCGAGATCGACGGGCATCTGGAGTTCGTCGGGGGTGGCCGGCTTCGACGCGGGAGCGGCCGCGGCTTCGGCCGGCGCAGGCGCAGCGACGGCGGCCTCCTCGGCCTTCGCGTCCGCCGTCTCCGCGGCCTCGGCCGTCTCCGCCGCGGGGCGGGGCTCGTACCGTTCGTCCTTTTCGTAACCCGTGCGGGCCTTCGGCGGATTGCGGTCGTAGGGTGAGCTCATCGCGTCCTCCCGGTGTTCTTGGCCGATTTCTTCGACGGCGGCGGGACATCGTACCCCAGCCGCTCCCACAGTTTCTTCGTCTTCAGCGGCCACAGCGTCTTGAGCGTCTGCCCGTAGGCCCGCAGGTCGAAGTGCGCCTGCCCGTCGGGGCCCGCGTGCTGCGCCGCCCAGGCCAGGTGACGCTGGAAGACGTTGATCATCATGTGCATGACGTCGTGCCGGTCGTCCCCCTGCCGCAGCCGCATCCGATAGAAGACCTCGGCCTCGGGCGGGTTCTGGTGAAACACCTGCGAGGCGACGACGAAGTGGAACGTCAGGTGCGCGAACGGGTTCTCCTCGCCCGGCCCTTGCCCCGCGTCCTGATCGGGCCCGAAGAGCTCCATGTTCTCGAACAGATGAAAATGCTCGGGGTGGTCCGCCATCGTGCGGCCGAGATACGTCTCAGGGCCCTCGAGCTGAACGCCGGCACGCATCTTCTCCCAGACGTGGGCCAGCGTCAGGCGGTCGACGCCCTGCATCTCGACGACGACTTCTCGGGATTGGGGCGCGGTGCTCACGGTTTGCCTCTCAGATAGCGGTCGACGGCCGCGTCGTGCTCTTCCCAGGTGGCGCTGAAGTAGTGCTCACCCGTGCCGTCGCGTTTGGCGACGAAGTACAACAGACTCGCGGCGTTGCCGGTGCTCGTCGGCCGCAGCGTCGCGTCGAGGGACTCGCGCCCGGGATTGGCGATGGCCGTCGGCGGCAGCCCCGGGATGACATAGGTGCTGTACGCGTTGTCTTTGTCTTTGCAGAAGCGCGGGTGGGGCACTTCTTTGTAATTGCGCGCGCTGTAGACGCAGGTGGGATCCGTCTCGAGCTTCATGCCCTTGGCGATGCGGTTGAAGAAGACCCGCGCAATCAGGCCGCGGTCCTTGTCGGACTGCGCTTCTTTCTCGACGAGCGAGGCGATGATCAGCATGCGCCGGCGCTCGTCCGGGTTGCTGCGGATCTCGTTCTCGCCGGGGGCGCCGCGCAGCGTCTCCTCGAAGACCTCGTCGAACCGTTTGGTCAACACCCCGACGACCTCGTTGAGGGGCGCCCCGACCTTGATCCAGTAGGTATCGGGGAAGAGCCGACCTTCGAGGTCCTCGCGGTCGACCTTGTCGAGGAATCGCGACCGGTCGACGAGCTTCGCTTCGCTGAGCAGATCGGCAATCTGCCAGCGGTTGTAGCCCTCGGGGATGGTGATCTTGATCTGCGGCACGAGGCCGCCGGACTGCAGCTTCTCGAGCAGGTCCCGCGGCGTCCAGGCCAGGTCGAGCTCGTAGACGCCGGCCTTGATGTTCGTGCCGGCGCCGATGAAGCGCCCGTAGAGATCGAAAACCAGGCGGTCGCGCACCAGGCCCTCGGCCTCGAGATTCGACGCGATTTGTTTGAACGTCGAGCCCTTCTCGATGGTCACCCGCTTGATGCCGCCCTCGGCGGCGATGGGGGCGTCGAGGTAGCCGGTCGCGCGCTTCCACGCGTAGAGACCCGCCCCGCCGATGAGCAGCGTGACGATCAGGAACGTGTACAGGAAGGTCTTGAGGAACAGTTTCATGGGCTTCGGGCCGGAACCATCGGCCGCGGGGCCCCGCGATGTCAACCGGGGGCGGTTTTCGCGTCAATCGGCGTCTTCGGGGGGTCCCACGCCGAGGACCTCGACGAGTTCGGCGACGACGCGAAGCGAGCCTTCCTCCGCGTCATCGATAACGATGGGCGCGAACTCCGGATTCGTGGGCCTGAGCACGATCCGCACGTGGCGCCAGGTGTCGTCCACCGGGGCCTTCTCACTCTCGTACCGCTTGACCGTGTAGCGATGGCCCGTCTCGGGATCGACCCCGTCTCGCAGTTGGGCGAGGACGATACGTCCTTGACGAGTCCCCACGACCGGGGCGGCGAAGAGGCAATAGGACCCATCCGCGATGCCGGGCTCCATGGAACGCCCAACGACCCGAGCAACGAACATCCCGCGGGCCAAGGTGCGAACCGTATCGACTTCAACCCAGTCGAAATCCTCGTCTCGGACGTGCTGAGGTTCGCTGAACGCACCGGCGGCGACTTTCAACGGCATCAGCGGAACAGCGATCGTGTAGCGCTCGTGCGGGTCCCCCTTCACCCGCCGGAGACGTGAACGTGAGGAGGTCGGCTCGGCGTCTGACTCGGATCGAAAGCGCCGATACGCGTCGCCAGCCATCCAGCTGGTCACGACTCTCTGAAAGGGCTGGTCGTTCATGTATCGAACGAAGATGTCTTGATTCTGGTCCATCCGATCGATGAACAGGCGAGTCACGACGCTTCTGAACAGAAGCTCGAACTTGTCGGCAGAGTTGGCCCTGGCCGCCGTTCGGAGATCTCCGTCCGCCATCGCCGTCTCGACGATCTGGTCGAAGAACAGCTGATCAGCGGGCATGAAATCGGTACCGAATCGCTCGTTGACGACGTCGATGAGCTGGGAGAGCGGCACGGGTTGGTCACGCAGTGCAGCGCTTCCCGCTTCCCCCGGCCCGTCGAGCTTCCGCGCCTCGCCGTCCTTGAGCGCGATGGACCCTTCGCTGATCTTCTGCAGCCGGTAGTACTCCAGCTTCACTTCGTCATCGAACTGGTAGGCGGCTCCGCTAGCGCGGCGCGGGAGCTTCGAGATGAGATGACGCACGAAGACGTAGAGGCGCTCGAGGTCGGAGTCCTGATATGGGATCACCTGGCTGAGGAAGCCGTACAGGTTCTGGAACGCCTGCAGCTTCCCGCGCAAGAGTTCGGCCTCGACGGGACTCTCATCTGAGCGCACCTTGAATCGCGAGACTGCAGGATCGAGCGCCGCGTTCATGGCCTGGTGGTCGAGGGCACTCTGCTTCTGCTTGGGCTTGAAATACACATCGCAGAAGCGCGTGACCTCTTCATCGAGGTAGAACCCGAAGGCGTCGAGCTCGCCCTTGATGGCGTAGAGCCGCGCCGGGTCGACCTCGTCACCAATCTCCGCGCCCTCGTAGTAGGTCTTGAAGGCCTCGCGGACCTCGTCGCGGTCGTTCACGAAGTCGAGGACGAAGGTGTCCTCCTTGAGCGGATGGATTCGGTTGAGCCGCGAGAGCGTCTGAACCGCCTGAATGCCGGCGAGCCGCTTGTCCACGTACATCGTGTGGAGGAGCGGCTGATCGAAGCCCGTCTGGTACTTCTCCGCGACGAGGAGCACCTGGTACTCGGGCGACGCGAAACGCTCCGGCAGCTCCTTCTCGCGAAGCCCGCCGTTCATCGCCTCCTCGGTGTACGAGACGTCGGCGAGCTTGTCGTCCTGCACCGCGCCGGAGAAGGCCACCAGCGACTTGATCGGGTAGCCCTTGTCCTTGATGTACCTGTCGAAGCTCTGCTTGTAGCGAACGGCCTCAAGGCGTGAGCCCGTAACCACCATCGCCTTCGCGCGACCGCCGATCTTATGGCGGGTGACGGCGTGGAAGTGCTCGACCATCACCTCGGTCTTCTGGGCGATGTTGTGCGGATGGAGCTTGAGGAAGCGCGCCAGCGCGCGAGCCGCCTTCTTGCGCTCGACGTTCGGATCGTCTTCGCATGACTTCAGGAGCCGAAAGTACGTCGCGTACGTCGTGTAGCTCCTGAGCACGTCGAGGATGAAGCCCTCCTCGATCGCCTGCCGCATCGTGTAGCGGTGCGCGGGCTTGCCGCTGCGCCCGAACACCGCGAGCGTCTTGTGCTTCGGGGTGGCCGTGAAGGCGAAGAAGCTCAGGTTCGCCTGCCGGCCGCGCTTGGCCATGCTGCGGAACAGCTCCTCGAGATCTTCTCGGCCTTCCTCGGCGGCCCGCTTCTGCGCCTCCTTGCGGAGCGCCTCGCCGCCGAGCACCTCTTTCAGGTCCGTCGCGGTCTCGCCGCCCTGGGAGCTGTGCGCCTCGTCGATGACGACCGCGCAGCGCCGGGTCTCGAGCGTCCCCGCACCGGCCTCCCCGCGCGCCTCGGCCATCTTGAGCAGTTGGCGTGAGACGAAGGGGAACTTCTGCAGCGTCGTGATGATGATCGGCACGGCGCTCTCGAGCGCCTCGGCGAGCTGGCGCGAGCTCTCGTCGACCTTCTGCACGACGCCGCGCTTGTGCTCGAACTGGTAAATGTTGTCCTGGAGCTGCTGGTCGAGCACGACGCGATCGGTGACGACGATGACGCTGTCGAAGACGCGCCGGTTGCCATCGTCGTGCAGCGACGCGAGCCGGTGCGTGAGCCAGGCGATCGTGTTGCTCTTGCCGCTGCCGGCCGAGTGCTCGACGAGGTAGTTGTGCCCCGGGCCTTCCGTGCGGGCAGACTCCACGAGGAAACGCACTGCCTGGAGCTGGTGGTAGCGAGGGAAGACCATCTGCTCGGTCTTCACCTTGCGGCCCTGATCGTCGCGCTTCTCGTCGACCTGCAGATGGAGGAAGCGCGCCAGCAGGTCGAGCAAGCTATCCCGGGCGAGCGCCTCTTCCCACAGGTAGGCGGTGCGGTAGCTCCGGCCTTGGCTGTCGGCAGGGTTGCCCGCCCCGCCGCCGTCGCCCTTGTTGAAGGGCAGGAAGTGGGTGGCGCTGCCCGCGAGGCGCGTCGTCATGAGCACCGTGTCGGTGTCGACGGCGAAGTGCACGAGCGTCCGCTTCTTGAACTCGAAGAGGGTCTCGCGCGGGTCGCGGTCCTGCTTGTACTGCCGCCGAGCGTGCTCGACGGTCTGCCCGGTCATCGCGTTCTTCAGCTCGAGCGTCGCGATGGGGATGCCGTTCACGCTGAGCGTGACGTCGAGCGACTTCTCGGAGCGCGTTGAGAAGCGCAGCTGGCGCGTCAGGCCGAGGCGGTTCTTGGCGTAGCGCTCCTCGAGCTCCGGATTCAACTCGTGCGCGGCCTTGAAGTAGGCGACGAAGAGCGTGCGCCCGTAACACTTGAAGCCGTGGCGCAGCGTCGCGAGCGAGCCGTTCGCGTCCATCCACTTGCAGAGGTCGGTGAGGATCTGCTCGCCCGTCTTCGGCCCGTGCAGGGCTTCGAGTTTCGCCCACTCCTTGGGCTGGGTGTCCTTGATGAAGTCGAGGACCACGGACGGGAAGATGGCGCGCTCGCGGTCGAAGCCATCGCGCGACACGGCGACGTAGCCGTGCCCGAGAAGGTGGTGCTCGATGACTGTCTCGAACGCGGCCTCGGAGTGTCGGGGCGTGGTCATGAGGCGTCCTCCCGGCGAACTCTCCAGGATTCTTGGAAGGTTCGACTCATAAGCCCACCGCCGCGACTTCCGTGGAGAGCCGCTCGGCCTGCGTGCATCGCTGGCGCACTACGGGCCAGTTCTTGGTGATGGTTTGTTCGTGGGAGCGATAGTCGCGCGAGGTCTTCTTGATCCGCTGTGCGAGAGGCAGCGCCATCAACTGGGCTTCGACGTTGAGGTTGCACTCGAGGCCGTTCAGAAGCGCGTGGCCCTCGTCGAACGTCGCAGCCGTGAGCCAGGCCTCGACCGCCTTCGACGGCACGCACAACACCGTCTTCGGCCCTGGCCCCTGCATCCCAGCCCACGCGAGAATGCACGTGCGGACGGCATCGGCGCTGCCCGAGGGCGGCGGACACTGGATCACGTTGGGGAGCGTGGGCCAACCGCGCTGCCCTGCGAGGTTGGCAATCTCGTCGCTGACATCGGCGTACCGCTTCTCGGCAACATCGGCGTCGATATGGACCACGAAGAGATCGAAGCCCGGCAAGGTCGAGTCGTCCTCGAAACGGGCATGCCCGCGCGCCGCGAAGTCGACGCACCAGCGCAGGACACCGCCCCAGCCCGTTCCGAGCTTCGGTCTGGTCGGCTCGGGCTGGAGCAGGGTGAGCACGAAGGGACGAGGGAGCAGCGCCTTCAACGCGGCCTCGATCACGATCGCGTCGGTCGGCCCCTCCGCGATCAGGGCCACTCGGAGGTCAGACATTGGGCACAGCTCCGAGGTTGCCCATGGCCCACAGCCGCGAAAGCGGGTACTCCTTGTTGAGGGCCTGCAGTTCGGCTGTCAGCGTGATGCGCCGGACCGTCGTATGCCCCTCGCTGTTGCGCTCCACGGCGAAGAGGCGAACCTCATCGTCCTCGAGATCGAGCCCGTCGAGCACTGTGGGGTTGTGTGCCGTGAAGAGGAGCTGCCGATCCGGGTTCGTCGCAGCGAGCCACGCCGCAAGGTGGCCCACGAGTCGCGTCACCAGCCGCGGGTTGAGTGCAGAATCGAGGTTGTCGATCGCGAAGATCGAGGGTGAAGAAGGCGAGAGGCAAAGAACGGCAGCAAACAAGACGTAGAGGGCGCCCTCGCTCGCATCCGCGGCGGTCAGCGTGCTGCGTGACGCAGCCATGAAGCGGTCGGTGAACTTCAACACGTTCTTCGTGCGCGGGACCGAGGGAGACAGCAGATCGCCCACGACGTCAGTCACTCCCACGTCGCTCACCCAGTCGATCAGGCCGAGGATCTCGTCGACACGCGCTTCGTCAACACCACGCTTCAGCGCCTCGAAGCCCTCGGCGAGACCACCTCCGACGAGTCCAACAGGCACGCGCGTCTGCGGGTCGGGTACGGTCGCGCGCAAGGCAGGCGTGTTGGGCGTGTAGATGACGTACTCCTGCAGCGCTTTCAGGAGCAGAGAGGCCGGATCCCCTGGCGGCAAGTCGACGACTTTCAGCGCCGAGAGACCCCTGGTCTCGTCGAGGTTCTCTTTGTCAGTGCGGACGCCGCGGCTCACGATTTGCGTCTCGCCCGACGAGAGGAACTCGGTCTTGAAGGACCAGGCGGGCTTCGGCTTGTCGAGGGGGTTCAGCAGCGACACGCGAAAGGTCGCAGACGGCTCCCCCCGTGCCTCGAGCGTGATGTGCGGCGGGATCTGCGTGCCCGCGAAGGAAGTCTTGAATAGACGAGGCAATCCCGCTCGCACGCCTCGCCGGATGATCGCCTCATCATCAACGCGCCCCGTCGCGGCTGCGCCCAGCACACCGAGCGCCTCCAGGACGTTGCTCTTGCCCACGCCGTTGGCCCCGATGAAGCAGTTCACTCGTCCGAGCGAGACCGACTCGTCGAGGACCGACTTGAAACCTCTGATGTGGATCTCGCGTAGTTTCATGCGTAGCTTCCCTTGCCGGGACGTGGTCGTGAGTGGTCCGGCGTGGTCATGTCGCGCACCGGGCGAGGCGCTGGTCCAGCCACCAGACGGCCACGGGAGCGAAGGTCGACTTCGCCGGTGTCGCGACAGTCTGCTCACGCGGCAGCCCTTCTTTGCCAGCTTGCGCGACGGCTTCCTCGCGCGGCTGATGGATGACGGAGGAGTAAGGCTTGTCGGCAATGCTCACCTCCGACTCGACGGTGAGCGCATCGGTGCGCGCGCGGATGTCGGACGCAGTGAAGCCGTGCAGCGGCCCCTTCAGGCTGTTGATGTGGCGGGAGATGGCCGCGAGGCTCACGGCAAGTGACTCGAGCGCGGACGTCTTGCCCACACCATTGACGCCGATGATCAGGTTGAAGCCCGGCTTGAACGAGAACTCGGCCGCCTCGACGGCGCGCACGTTGGTGAACTCGAGGCGCATGACGATCATGCCGCCGCCCCCACGTCGAGCTCGCCGGTCACCGCAGCGGCGATGAGCGCGGAGCGACGCTCCTTGAGCAGCGCGATGGTGCGTTCAGTCGCCGCGCGCACGGCGTCGAGCTTCGCGGTCTCGCGCGCGATGTGCTCGACGATGGTCCGCTGCTCGTCGGGGGGCGGCACAGGAATCCTGAGGCCCGCCACATCCTCGCATGTCAGAGCGCCCTTCGTGCCCCCCGCGTCGTCGCTAATGCTGCGCAGATAGTCGTAGGCTCGATGGAACGACCAACGCAGGAACCAAGCGTCGACAAGTGCAGGGTCGGGCGCGACGAACGCCATGTGCTGATTGATGGTCGCTTCGATCGACAGAACGACGGCTTGCCCCCGCGTCTTTCCCTGTCCGGTAATCGCTACAAGCACCGTCCCAGGTCGTAGGCGCGGCAGGTGGCATTCTCGCAAAGCCGCGTCGGTTACGAACTGGTCCGACGACGTCACCTCCTCATGGTTGACGACCGAGCTGTTCAGCCAAGGAAAGGAGCCTTCGCTCCAGTAAGCCACCTTGTCACGTTCGGGCGTGGAGCCATTGCCGACTTTGGCCAGATGCCCGACCTTCCAGAGTTCCCAATGCGCCGGGATCTCGCCCAGCCACGGCACGCCGGAGTCGCGCAGCTTCACCTTCGGGTCGAGCCCGCGCGTGACAGCGGCGGCGATGATGGCCTTGCGCTTCTCGGCGAGCAGGTCGAGCACGCGCTGCTTCGCAGTGACCAGCGCATCGAGCCGCGTAGTCTCGCTCTTGAGGTACGCAGACATCGCGCGCTGCTCCTCAAGCGGAGGAACCGCGAGCAGCACATTACTCACCTCCTCCGCAGAGATGCCCGGCTGGGCGGCCGACTGGCTGAGTCGATTGAGATCGAGGTACCGAAGCAACTCGCCTAGCCAAGTCAGGTCATCGTCACCGAGCCTCGTGACGACGACTGCGTGTTCGGAGGCCCAGAAACGGTCCCTCGCGTAGTTCACGTTGCCGCAAAGCGCTCCCTGGCGCCCGATGAGAACGAACTCGCCCTCGTGCGTGTAACCGCTGGTGTATCCCCGCAGGCCATTGCCGCCGTACACGGGGAAGTCGCCTTCGTCCTTGATCGAGTCGGCGGTGATGGCCTCGCCGCTCCGAAGTGACGCGACGTGCTTCAGCTTCTTCCGCGTCCAGTGCTTCGGCGCGATCTTGGTCCACTGGTCGATGAACATCACGCGACCACCTCGCGAAGCAGACGGAGCACCTCGTCTTCGGCTCGCTGAAGGTCGGTGTCGATATCATGTAGCGACCGAGGTGGTGTGAAGGTGAAGAAGTAGCGATTGAAGCTGATCTCGTAGCCCGGCTTGGCCTTGCTCTCATCGACTACAACCGCCTTGCCATCCTTAACGCTGATGCCCGGCATCCAAGCGTCGGGGACGTGCGGCTTCACCTCGCGGTCAAAGTAGGCGGCGATGTCCTCCTTCAGCGGCACATTCTCGAAATCGCGTAGGTCGGCGTCGGCTTCGAAGCCCGAGCCACGACCACCCGCTGGCACGGGCTCGGCCTTCGCGTCGCGCTGCGTGAACACCGAGCGAAACAGCTTCTGCTCGGGCGCCTTCCAGCGGCTTCCACGCTTCTTCAGCAGCGCCTCGATCTCGTCCCACGTCGCGGACCAGTCCAGGCGCGGCTTGCGGCCGAGCGCCTTGTCGATGGCCTGCACATCGTCGAGCAGGTGCGGGCAGGCGTCGAGGAAGCGCGCCTTGTCGTCCCTGGTCATCAGGTAGCGAAGGCGCAACGGGCGCTCGACGGTGACGCGTGTGTAGCCGAAGTCGGCGTTGTCGAAAATTTTCGAGCGCGGGCCTTCCTCGAACTTGCCGTAGAGGCGCACGACCTCGTCGATTTGCTCGCCGGTCATGTGCCGCCGCTTGTCGCCGAGGCTGCGCTTGCTGTCCTCGCTCCCGCCCGCGGTCCACACGTCGCGCGCGTCGAGGAGCTGCACCTTGCCCTTGCGCCGCTTCTCCTTGCGGTTGGTGACGACCCAGACGTAGGTGCCGATGCCGGTGTTGTAGAACATCGACTCCGGCATCGCGACGATGGCCTCGAGCCAGTCGTTCTCGAGGAGCCACCTGCGAATCTCGCTCTCGCCCGAGCCCGCGCCGCCCGTGAACATGGGCGAGCCGGAGAAGACGATTGCGAGCCGCGAGCCCTCTTTGTGCTCTTTCGGCTTCACGTCTTCGCGCTTGCTCCACATGTGCTGCAGGAACAGCAGCGCGCCGTCGTTCACGCGCGGCAGCCCGGCGCCGAACCGGCCGTCGAAGCCGCGCTTCTCGTGCTCCCTCTGGACCTCCTTCTGCTGCTTCTTCCAGTCGACGCCGAAGGGCGGGTTGCTCAGGAAGTAGTCAAAGGTCTTGGACGGAAACTGGTCCTCAGTGAAGATGTCGCCAAAGCGGACGAAGTCGCCAGCGTCCGCACCGGACGGCACGTGGCTCACCTCCTTCATGAGCATGTCGGAGGCCGCGGTGGCGAAAGCTCGCTTATTGTAGTCCTGCCCGTACGCGTGGAGCCTCGCCGCGGTGTTGTGCTCCCGCAGATAGCGCTGCGCCTCGGCCAGCATGCCGCCGGTGCCGCAGGCCGGGTCGAGGAGTTCGCGCAACGTGCCCTTCGTCGCAAGCAGTTCGTCGTCGTGGATGAAGAGCAGGTGGACCATGAGGCGGATCACTTCGCGAGGCGTGAAGTGATCACCGGCCGTCTCGTTCGCGAGTTCATTGAAGCGGCGGATGAGATTTTCGAAGATGAGCCCCATCTGCTCGTTCGGCACGTTCGACGGGTGGAGGTCGACGTCGGCAAACTTCGAGACCACGAGGTAGAGGATGTTCGCCTCGTGCATCTTCTCGATCTCGGTTTCGAACTCGAAGTACTCGAAGATGCGCTGAACGTTCGTCGAGAAGCCCTTGATGTAGCTGACCAAGTGTTTGTTGATGTTGTCCGGGTCGCCCTTGAGTTTCTCGAAGTCGAGCGGCGAATGGTTATGGAAGCGCTGGCCCGCCACCGTGTTCAGCGTGGCGTCCAGCGCCTCGCCCACGAGCTTGCCGCCCTTGAGCCTCTCGTGCGTGGCGACGACCGCGGCCTTCGTCCCGGCGAGGACGCAGTCGAAGCGACGCAGCACCGTCATCGGCAGCATCACCCGCTCGTATTGCGGGGGGCGGTAGGGTCCCCGGAGCAAATCGGCTATCTGCCAGATGAGGTTCGAAAACTGCGCGTGATCGGCCATCGTCCATCCAGGGTCGGCTTCGGGGTCGAGGAAGTTCAGCGTACGCGGAAAACGGCGCTTCGGGCCGGAACCATCGGCCGCGGGGCCCCGCGATGTCAACCGGGGGCGGTTTTCGCTTGCCCGGGGGGTCGGCGGGGCAACATCGTCTGCGCATGCCGCCGTTGCCGCCCGACGCCCCGCTGCTCTCGCTCGCCATGATGGTGAAGAACGAGGAGGCGTTCCTCGAGGACGCCCTGCGCAGCGCCGCGCCCTACGTCGACGAGATGGTGGTGGTCGACACGGGCTCGACGGACCGCACCGTGGAGATCGCGCGGGATCTCGGGGCGCGGGTGGAGTACTTCGCGTGGTGCGACGACTTCTCCGCGGCGCGCAACTACTCGCTGCGGGCCTGTCGGGGGCGCTACCTGCTGGTGCTCGACGCCGACGAGCGGCTGCGCGGGCCGGCGGATCCGCGGGCGCTGCGCGGGCACCTGCGGCCCGGCAAGGCCCACCCGTTCGAGGGCTGGGCGATGAAGGTGCTCAACGTGCAGCTCGACGGCACGCCCATCTCGTCGTTCCTGAGCGTGCGCGTGTTCCCCAACGATCCGCGCCTTGCCTACCAGGGTCGGGTCCACAACCGCTTCGGCTCGCTCGACCCCGCGCACCCGACGATCGCGGCCTCCGTCTTCGGCGACTTCGAGGTGCTGCACTTCGGCTACGACAAGGCCATCTACCGCGCACGCAAGAAGGCCGAGCGGTCGCTGCCCCTCATCGAACAGATGGTGCGCGAGCACCCGACGGATGCAGCCTATCGGTACTACCTCGGCCGCGAGCTGCTCGGCCTCGACCGCCCGCGCGACGCGCAGATCGCGCTCACCGAGGCCGTGCGCCTCGGCCTCGATGCGGGACTGGCCGGCAACGTCGGCGAGTACGCCTCGCAGCTCCTCGTGGCCGTCGGGCAGACGGGCGAGGGCGCCGAGCCCGCGCTCGCACTCGCCGCACAGGTCGTCGAGCGCGTGCCCGGCAACGCGGACCTCTGGTTCCACATGGCACAGACGCTGCGCCGCATCGGACAGAACACCGACGCCGCGGTCTGTTACGACCAGTGTCTCGCCAGCCTGGGCGGCGAGTCCGAGTCACCATCGCTGGTGGCGCACAAGCGCTGGGCGGTGCTCGAGGACCTGGGACACACCCTCTGGGATCTCCAACGGTTTCACAACGCGTACGCGACGTTCCTGGTCGCCGCGGAGGAGAAGCCGCTCGAGACGGACGGCTGGCCGAAGCTGCTCAACTGCCTGTGCGCGCTCGCCATCGAGCTCGGGGACGACGAGCGCCTGCCGCCCCTGCTCGACGCGCTCGTCGACCACGCCGAGGCGCCGCTGGGCATGCTCTTCTTCGAGGTCGACCGCCGCGCCCGTCGCCAGGGTCTCCCCGCCGCGCGCGCCCTGCTCGAGCACGCCCGCACGCGGGCGCCGCGCGTCGCGCAGGACCCGGAGTATGCGGGGCTCGCGGCGCGGGTGGGGGTGGGCGGCTGACGGGCTGCGGGTCTCTCAGAGGGTCGGCGGACGATGCCCGCCGACCCTCTCAGTTGCCGAAGACTTCGAAGCGCTTGCCGAGGCCGAACGAGAGCGTCAGGCCGCTCGTCGCGCCTCCGTCGGCGTAGTAGGTCGACCGCAGGGGCGGGGTGTGGAAGAACGGGACCTCTACGAGGCACAGGACGTCGAACGATCCCAGCATCAGCCCGCCACCCGCGATGACGGTCGCCCCCAGGTTGGCGCCGGTCGCCCGTTGTGTGCCGAGGTGCCCCCGCGCCTCGACGCTCGCGTGCTGGAAGCCGAGCGCCGCACCGCCGAACCCCACGAAGAACTCCCCCCGTTGATACAGGCGGAGCTCGGCGAGCCCGGCGTGGATCGTCGTCGCATGGGTCTGGCTGATCCCCGGCACGCCCACGTCCAGCCGGCCATCGAGGTGTCGATACCCGAGTCCGGCGTGCAGCGTCGGCAGTGGGACCCAGTGGACCGAAGCCCCCAGGGCCAGCGGACGCACAGACTCGACATCGGAGACTCCGATCCGTTCGAAGAGCCTGGCGGCTCGCCCGCCCCAGGGGTTCTCGTCGAACGGGAAATTCAGACCGCCCGCGGCCTCGAGGTACAGCGTCGTCGCCGCGCACGGCCCGGGCAGCGGCAGCACGAGCGCAGCGGCGCTGGCGATCAGGACGTGTCGGCGTGTCATTTCTCACGCAATGGGTAGAAGAGGCCGGCACGCAGCCGGACACCATTCTCGAAGTCGAGCTCGAACGCCCCGGCCTCGTGGACGATGTACGCGGTCTCGCTGACGTCGACGTGCCAGATTCGGGTGACGTCGACCCAGCCCTCGGTCGCGCGCGCGCCCTCGAACATCGCGCCTTCGAACGACCCGCTCTCGAGGGGCAGTTCGAGGCCGGCCCGGGCGGAGATCAAACGACCGCCGACACATCGGCAATACTCGCTCGGTCCGTCGGGGGCGCAATACTCGAGCTGCGCCTGCGAGCGCGATTCGAGACCGGCGTCGGCCGGGGTCGCCGCGTCGGTCGGGGTCGCCGCGTCGGTCGGGGTCGCTGCGTCGGCCGGGGTCGCCGCGTCGGTCGGGGTCGCCGCGTCGGTCGGGGTCGCTGCGTCGGTCGGGGTCGCTGCGTCGGTCGGGGTCGCCGCGTCGATCGGGGTCGCTGCGTCCGGCCACGGCCCGGTGTCGGGCCACGGCGTCGCCGGCGGGGGCACGAGGGGCGGCCACAGCCAGACGCGGGGGCCCTGGCCGCAATACGAGTCGCTCGGCTCGCACGACCAGTTCAGGCACTCGATGGTCGCCCCGTAGTCTTCGTAGAATTCGGCGCGCCCGCCGGACTCCACGACGGCCAGGACCACGTACGGCACCGTGTTCGGCACCTCCGTCTGGGCCGCGCAGGCCGACGCCAGCACGACGGAGGCGGCGAAGCAGACGAAGCGGCGCTGGCGCGTGGAGACGAGCCTGGACATCATGTCCGACGTTATCGGACATGCCGGGTTCGAGTCGAGCCGGCGCGCGCGCAGACGCATCCAGGGAAGCACCGATTGACGCGCGGCGTTTCGTTTGTCGTAGTCGCGCTCGATGGAGTCCCGCTGCCCGAATCGCCCCGGACGTCTCGCGTTGTCGCTCCTGGTCGGCTCGCTCCTCGGCTGCGGGTCGTCACCGGACGCGGCGGGGTCCGGCGACGCGAAATTTCCGGCGCTCGACGCGGTCGTCGCGCTCGATGCCAGCCACGAGACAACGCCCGAAACACCCGACGGGGCGCCGCGGGATCCGGATGCCGGCCTCGTGCACACCGACGCCGCGTCCTGGGACCCAGACGCGGCGGTCGTCGCGCCGGACGCCGCCCGCCGGGAGCCGGACGCGGCCGGTTTGCCAATCGACGCGGCGTCCAAGGACCCCGACGCCGGGCTCGTGACAAACGACGCCGCGTATGAGCCACCCGACGCGGTCCCCCGGGACCCCGATGCCGCCGCTGCCCGAATCGACGCCACGCCCCGGGACCCCGACGCGGCCGTTGTCCGAATCGACGCCGCGCCCAGGGACCCCGACGCGGCCCCCGGGGACCCCGACGCCGCACGCTTGCCACCCGACGCCGCACGATTGCCAAACGACGCCGCCCTCGACTGTCCGCCCGGCTTCGAGGGCGCCCCGCCCGACGGCTGTTTCGACGTCGACGAGTGCGCGCGCGGGCTCGGCGCCTGCGATGCACCCGCCCTCTGCGCCAACACACCCGGTGGGTACACCTGCGACACCCCGTTCGACGCGGACGGCTTCACCGACCTGACGGCCTTTCTTGCCCCGGACGCGCGCCTCGTGTTCCTGGCGGCCGACGGCGACGATGGGCTGGCCGCGCAGGTTCACGGCCGCGGGTACTACCAGCCCGACGACCCCGAGATCGGCCCCGATCCGACGCATCCGTTCGGCGAGATCGTCCCGTATGGCACCCTCGCCGCGGCGCGCGCGGCCCAACGCATCAACCGCCGCATCGACGGCAATCCCGGCGAGCCCCGGTATCCGGAGTGGATGCTCTTTCGCCGCGGCGACACACTCGACATCGGGCAGACGAGCCCCCTGGAGGCCCACGTCGGCGGGCGCTCGGCCCGGGAGCGCCGCGTCTACACGGCCTGGGGTCCCGACGCGCTCCCGCGCCCGGTCCTGCGCGGCACACCGCCCACCTGGATCACGCAATGGGGCAGCCGTGGGGGCGGGCAAGTTGCGGTCGCGTCTCTCGAGTTCGCCTACCCGCCGGACCTGGACATGACCGGACGGACGAGCCCGCCGAGCATCGGGTTTGCGATGGCATACGGCGCGTCGGACGTGCTCATCGAGGACGTCCTGTTCCCGCCGGTCTACAACAACACCATCCAGAGCGACGCCGACGAGGTTACCGTGCGGCGCAGTGTGATCAGCGGCAACTGGAACGCCGACGCTCACAATCAGGGCGTGTTCGTCGGCGGCGCCGGGGACATCGTGCTCGAAGAGTGCGTCCTGGACATGAACGGCTACCTGGAGGATCCGTCGCGCCCGGCGACCTGGACCCGCGGCGTCCGCGCCGACACACCCGACGTGCCCGGGGGCCGGCCCGACTACGGCCCCTGGCCGAATGTGCAACCGAACCGGTCATTCTATGACCGCAACGCGTATCTGTCGTCGTATCGCTCGATGCGATTCCGCGGCAACATCGTGTCACGCGGCGGCGGCGGAGGCGCAGTCCAGATGCGGGTGGGTGGCATGGCCGCGCGCAATGTGTTTCTGTTCAACGAGTCTGCGCTGACCACCTGCCATGAGCAAGCGGACCGCGGGTTCCTGCAGGATGCCGACGTCTCGCGCAACCTCGTGCTCCACGACGACCACCTGCTGCCGCCCGGGGGATTCGGGCAGGGGCTCGGCGCGTGCGCCGGCGCGGGCTTCACCGCGACGGCCACCGACAACGTCGTCGCGCACTTTCACCGCTGGAACAACGGCGGCGCGCTCCTCTTCGGGGGGGGCGTGCCGGCCTTTGCGGCGCAGAGTCTCCCCGGACAGCGCGCCGCCTTCGTGACATTGCGGGACAACGCCCTGCTGACACCCCGGCACGGGGCGGCACTCTGGCTGGAGGGCACCGCCGCCGAGAGCGGCGTCGAGCGCGCTGCGGTCGCGAGCAACGCCGTGGCGGTCACCAACACCGGACGCGTCGCCCGCGCGGGCGATCCCATCGCCGTCGACGGCGTGGACTTCGGCGGACCGGATGTCGGCGGCAATGACTACGCGACGCCGGCACTCGCGCCCTTCGGGCTCGGCGCGGGCCCGATCGATGGCCGCTTCGCGGACTGGCAGGCCGCGGGGTTCGACCTCGCCGGGCACCAACACGCGGACGTCACCGCCCTCGCCGTGGCCGTCGGCTGGCCGGATCACACCCGCGACATCGTCGGGTACATGCAAACCCTCGATGCGGCCTACGTCCCCGACGAGGCGGTCACGGTCGACGCGGGCGCACCGGCGGAGAATCGCCGCCCTGACGCGCCGCCCGTCTGGCGGGTGCTGCGCGACTACGTCGGGTTCCCGCACGACCGCGCCGAGCGCCCGCCGATGACCGAAGCCGAGGCGCGGCTGGTCGCGCGCCGGTACCACGCGTTTCTGACCTTCATCGAGCGGGCCAAGGCGAACCGGCGCGGCGCCTACGACCGTCGCTACACCGCGGATGCGTTGAATGACTGGGTACGCGCCGGGTTCGGCAAGCCGGTCGTGGGCGATCGGTAGGCGCGGCGCGGGTCAACACCCCCGCCGGCTCCCGGGCGCGAAGCCGCCGACGTCACAGCCGAGCAGGCCCTGCAGGATGTAGTCGGGGCCCGTGCAGCGGCCGGCGGCGTCGCGCGGGCCGCAGTTCTCCTCGTGACGTTCGAGGCGCACGCGCTCGAAGAACTGCACGCGGCGGCGCGCCCCGTCCCGACCCACTGCGACCTCGACTTCAGGGGAAACCGGGTAGCCCTGCAGGGCGAGGCTCTCCTCCGGGGTGACGCCGGGGCGTCCGTCGAACTGTCGGCCGTGCCCGCGCCAGTGTTCGAGCATCTCGCCGCAGACCCAGTGGCCGATGGGCCGGTCGGCGGGGGGGCCGAGACACTCACACGCGCCGCGGCGCTCGCCCGGTGCGCAGGTCTCCCAGGCGTCCGGGTCGAGGCCCGCCTCCAGCGCCGCGGATCGGCCCAGCAGGCCCAGACTGACGGCGTAACGCGCGTCGCCGGCGAGGGTCGGGTGGTACTCGAGCCGCTGCCGTTGAAGCCATTGGCCGAAGAAGGTGTATCCGGTGACGGGGTCCGTCAGACACCCGGCCGGCGCGACAGGGAAACCGAACGCCGACAGCCCCCCGTCCCGCTCGAACACCTCGGCGAATACACCGGGCAGACACTGGCCGGTCTCGTCGAAACATCGGGGCGCGCGTCCCTGCGGTGGCTCGACACACGGGCCACGTCCGTCGAGCGGACCGGCGGGTGGGCCCCCGTCGGCGGCGAGCGCGCGCAGCGCGGCCCAGGGGTTACGGTCGGCGTCGCCCCCGGCGTCCGCACCGCCCGCGCGGTACGGGGTCAGGTACTCCGACGCGAAGGCCGCGTTGCCCAGGGTGAAGTAGATCGCGCCGTGCAGGGGGTGGCGCCCGGGGGTCCCGTTCCAGGTCTCGACGGTCGCGTAGGCGTCGATGAGAAAGCGCGCGAGCCGGGGGATCTCGTCCGCGCGGCGCTCGGCCCCCGGGCTGCCGGGCGCGGCGGGCGGGTGGACGAGCGCGCTGAACTCGGTGAGCAGGAGCGGCGTGCGGGCGTGCCCGGCGGCGTCGACGAGGTCGACCTGCCCGAAGAGCTGCGCCCGGAAGGCGTCGATTGCGGGCCAGCCGCCGTTGTCCTCGGGCCGCACCCAGCCACCGTAGGCGTGCAGCGCCAGGCCGTCGAGCTCGGCCGGGGACAGCGCCGCGAGCAGCGCCCGCAGCGTCTCGTCTCCGCTCTGCAGGCGGTCGCCCTGCGCGGGTCCCGGCGAGACGGCGCCGAGAAACACGCGGTCCTCGGCGTGCCCCGGTGCGGCGTGAATGCGGGCGCGGACGGCCCGGTAGACCGCCGCGATCCAGCCGGCCTCCATGCGTCCGCCCGGAAAGGCCCGGGCCTCGACGGCCAGGTTGAATTCGTTGCCGATGACCCAGTCGTGGGCGTGTTCGGCCCCGGGCGTCGCCAGGAGTGCGTCGACGAAGTGCAGGTAGCAGTCGAGGTGGGTCCCCCCGTCGCGCGAGGGGCCGAGGGCACCGGGGCCGTCGCGGCGGGCGAGGCACCAGCCCACGTCGCCGGGCGGGGGCAGCGAGGCGCCGGCGGTCGGCGTGCCGTCGGCGTAGGCGCTCGCGTCCGGCCGGGCGTAGTCGAGGCGAACGACCGGCGTGAGGCTCGCGCCGACGGCCCGCACTGCGCCGGCCGCCTCCGCGGGGAGCCAGTCGAGATCGGTCGAGTAGACCACTCGCATCGCGAAGCCGCCGGCCGGCAGAGCCTCGCGCGCGACGGCGAGCCCCGCGGGCGTGAACTCGACGTCGTGCAGGCCCATCAGGCGCCGGCCCGGCGGCAGGGGGCGGCGCCGCACCTCGACTGCGGCGGCCCGCTCCGGCGTTTCAGCGGCAGGGCGCGCGTCCGGCAAGCGCGCGGCGGCGTCCGTGCCGGGCGCGCGCTCCGCCGAGGTGCCAGGCACTTCGGCAGAAGCGCCCGCCGAGGTGCCAGGCACTTCGGCAGAAGCGCCCGCCGAGGTGCCAGGCACTTCGGCAGGCACTTCGGCAGGCCGCCCCCGCGGGATCACGCTCTCGGCGGCGGCACCGGCATCGCGGGCGGCCCCGGAGCCGAGACCGTCGAGCGCCTCGGGGGCGGCGGCCCCCCCGGCGCAGGCCGTGAGCGGCAGGAAGAGCGACATCAGGCGGGCGAGGCGGACGGTCATGGGCAGGGCTCCGTTCGAGGCCCGCGCAGGCTACGCCGCTCCCCCGCGCGGCGCGGTCACGACGGCGCCAAAGGGTGATCCCCGCGCGCCAGACGCAGGGCCGACGGCGAGTGACCCGTCGCCGCCCGCACCGCCCGCCCCATGTGTTGCACCGAGGCGTACCCGGCCGAGAGCGCGATGGTGGTCAACGGCGCGTCGGTCTCCCGGATGCGGGCGAGCGCGGTCTCGAGGCGGACGCCGGCCTGCTCGGCCCGGTGGGACGTCCCCGCGGCGGCCAGCGCGCGTTGCAGCGTTCGCACCGAGCGCCCGAGCGCAGCCGCCACCTCGGCGGGTGTTGCGTCCGGCGTGCGCCGGAGGACCGCGCGGACCTGCGCCCGGAGGTCCTCCGGCTCGGTGGCGTCCCGGACGGCGGCCGCCAGGGCGGTCTCGACGTCGGCCGGTGGGTGTTCGAGAAAACGGAGCCCGGCGCCCACGTCGGGGACCACCGCGACAGGGAAAGGCGCCGGCGTGACCCCGAAGAACCCGGCCACCGCCGCGCCCGCCAGCCCCGGCGCGCAAGCGACCGCCAGTCGGGTGACCCGCTGCGCCAGTCGGGTCCGGTTCGCCGCGACGTAGGCCTCGAAGTGGGCGAACGCCGCCGGCTCGACCGCCGCGAGGCCGCGCACGTCCACCAGTGAGGCGTGCGGCGAGACCCCGGGGGCAAGTTCGGTGGCGAGCGCCGCGACGAGCTCCTGTACGGCGTCCGGCGCCGGGGTGCCGACGAGCGCGAAGCCCCACAGCGCCGGCGAGTGACAGAAGGCCACCCACCCGGCCCCGGCCAGATAGCGCCCGGCCGGGGCCTGCGCGTAGTCGGGCAGGGCGGCGGCGCGGGTCATCGGGGCGACGGCGTCGCGCCGCGTCCGTGTGGGTGGCTTGCGGTCGAACATCGGCCGCGACGATAGCAGACACAGAGGCCGGGGCGCTGCGTCAGAACGCCCGCGGCCTCACGGCCCGACGCAGATCCCGTCGCCGTCGAAGTCCGGGTCGTCACAGACACCGGCGCAGGCGTCGAGCCACCGGGCCGCGTCACAGCGCGCCCCGGCGACGCTCAGCGTCTTCGGGAGGAAGACATAGTCGAACCGGTCGCGGGCCGGGCTGTCGACCACGAAGTAGTGTCGACCGGCCGGCAGGGTCTCGACGAGCCGTGCACAGCCACCGCCCGCGCCGTCGTCGTCGGTGGCGAGCGGCGCGGCGAGCGCACCGAACGAGCCCTCCGAGGCGAGCAGATCCGCGTCGACACGGGTGATGCGGGTGTCTCCGGGGCAGAGGCCGTCCGTCCCGAACACATCGACGGCGAGCGCCGTCTCGACCTCGAGATCCACCGCGAAGGCGTCGTGCGTGTCGACGACGACACCCCCGCCGAGACTGCCGCCGACCCGCGCCCCGGGCCGGACCGCCGCGGCGTCGATGGCCGCGATGGCCTCGTTGGGTTCGCTCTCGCTCGTCGTCGCCAGGGCGCCACAGATCCCCTCCCCCGCGGACGCACCGACGAGACAGAGGCCGGTGTCGCATCGGTCGAACGCGCCGCCGCGGTCGCAGACCCCGCCCTCGGCCACGCGCAGGTCGACCTCGAGCGCGTAGCCGAACGCCTGCACGCCACCGGGCACCGGGCCGATGGCGACCCGGTACACACCCGGTTCGAGGGCGAGGTCGAGCCCGGCGCACGGCTGCGCGCCTCCGCCGCCGGCCGCCACGCGTTCGAGCGCGCCCTCCGTGACACGCGCAAGTTCGACCGTCGCGTCCCGAGTGCACGCACCCTCGGCGTCGAGAACGCGAATCGTGGCATCGACGGGGTGCCGCACGACGAGGTCGTGCAGGCCGAGCAGCCCGACGTTCACCTGACCGGCCGTCTGTCCCGGCAGGGTCTCGCGGACCTCGACACACCGGCCGTCGAGGTCCCCGTCGAGGTCGAGACAGGCAGCACCGAATCCGCACCCGTTCTCGCGGCCGGCCGCGTCGCAGCGTCCGTCCACCTCGATGAGGGGCCGCGCGCGGACCCGGAGAACGTAGTCGAACGGGGCGCCCGCCTCCACCCCGTGCTCCACCGCGAAGAAGTGCACCCCCGCGGGCAGCGCCGCGGCGAGGCGACTGCATGGCGCGAGCCCCCCGTCGTCGTCGACGCCGAGTCGGGCCCCGGGGGTGAGCGCCGCCCCGAGGCCATCCGCCTCGAAGACGGCCCCGTCGATGCGGGCGAGGCGAGTGTCCCCCGGGCACGCGCCGGCGCCGTCGTCGGTCTCGACGGTCACCCAGGCGGGCTCGGGCACGCGAACGGCGAAGACGTCGATTTCTCGCGCCTCGAGGCGCGCCCGGCGGTCGACGTTCACGAACGAGAGGGCGGCCTCGACCGCCGCCCGGTCGTCGTCGGGCTCGACGTGCGCCACGATGGGCAGGGGCAGCGGGTCGAGGGGCAGACAGACACCGAAACCGTCGCGCCCGCCCTGCAGGCAGAACGTGCCGTCTTCACATCGCTCGATGTCCGACACCCGCGGGCACGCTTCACCGACGAGCAGGCGGGTCGCGACGTCGAACCGGGCGACGAGTTCGACGTCGCCGATCCGGCCGGGCGCGGTCAGTGTGAAGGCATAGCGCGCCGGTTCGAGGTCGATCTCATACACGAGACAGCCTGCCCCGGGCTCGACACGGTCGACCAGGACCGAGGCGTTCGCGTCGCGCGCCGTCACCTCGAGGCGGAGCCCGGCGACACAGTCCCCGGCGGGACCCTTGACCTCGACGGTCACCCGCGCGCGGCGGTCGAGGTCGAGCCGGAACACGAGGCCCGCGTCGGTCAGCGTCTCGGCAAATTCGCCACCCGGCAAGGCATCGCGCTCGTCGTCGGGCAGACACAGGCCGTTCAGGCGGCCGCCTTCCAGGACGCAGCGCTCGCCGAAGAAGCACGCCGATACGTCGTCACACGCCCGCCCGCCTTCCTGGCAACCGCCGTTGCGACACAGCGTCCCGGCGACGCAAACGAGGTCCGAAACGCACGCCGCGGTCTCACACGCGTTCGCCGGGTTGCAGAACTGCCCGAGCGCACAGTTGGCGTCGAAGACACACTCGACACACGCCTCGTTGAACGCGCAGTCATCGTCCTCGCAGTCCCAGAGGCCGTCGAAGTCGTCGTCCGCGCCGTTGTCGCACGCCTCGGCACCGGCGCAGATTCCGCCCTGGAACTGGCAGTCGGCGTCCTCGCAGTCCCAGAGGCCGTCGCGGTCGTCATCGAAGCCGTTGTCGCAGATTTCGGGCCTCGCGCAGACGCCGCCGGGAAACCGGCAGTCCGCGTCCTCGCAGTCCCAGAGGCCGTCGAAGTCGTCGTCGAAGCCGTTGTCGCAGATTTCGGGCCTCGCGCAGACGCCGCCGGGAAACCGGCAGTCCGCGTCCTCACAGTCCCAGAGGAAATCGCCGTCGTCGTCGAGCCCATTGTCGCAGATCTCGGGCGCGGCGGGCTGGCAGAACGGCCCGAACGCGCAGTCGTCGTCCTCGCAATCCCAGAGACCGTCGAAGTCGTCGTCCGCGCCGTTGTCGCAGATTTCGGGGGCCGCGCAGATGCCGCCGGGGAACCGGCAGTCCGCGTCGTCACAGTCCCAGAGGAAATCGCCGTCGTCGTCGAGCCCGTTGTCGCAGATCTCCGGCGGGACGGGCTGGCAGAAGGGCTCGAAAGCGCAGTCGTCGTCAGCGCAGTCCCAAAGACCGTCGAAGTCGTCGTCTGCGCCGTTGTCGCAGATCTCGGGTTCGGGAGACGGGCAGAACGCTGTCTGCCGGCAGTCCTCGTCCTGGCAGTCGTACAGACCGTCGAGGTCGTCATCGAGCGCGTTGTCGCAGATCTCCGGCCGAGCGGGGCAGTCGATTTCGTCGGAGCCATCGCCGCAGTCGTCGCGGCCGTCACACCGCAACGCGTCGGGCACGCAGCCGCCGTTCAACCGACAGGAAAACGCGCCGGGCGAAGCACAGGGGTCGTCGGCGTCGGGCCACGACGGCTCGGGCACGGCGGGGGCCTGCGGGACGGGCACCAGTTCGGTGAAGGGCACCGTGAGCCCGGTGAGCAGCTCGCCCGGGGCGAGGGAACCGAAGAGTTCCTCCGCGGAGACCGCGTACGGTTTGCCATCGACGACGACGTCGAACGCGCCGTCCGTGTCGCCGGCGATCGCGTGACCACCGGCAATGGCGGTGATCTCGGACTCATTCGACTCGGCCGTGCCCTTCAGCGCGATGCGATGGTCGCCGAACCCGAGTTCCAGGTCCGACTCGAAGCGCAACGTCGACCGTCGCAGGCCCGGCAGCGCCCGCTCACCGAGCAGATCGGCCGCGCCGTCGAGGACGAGCGCGAACGTGCCGTCCACCGAGAACGGCACGGCGTCGTAGTGGGGGTCGACCTCGATGAAGTCGGTCAGCCACATCACACCTTCGTTCTGGTAGGTCACCTGCGGCGCGCCGTCGTCGAAACGCGTCCGCGCCGTCGTCACGCTCCGGGTGCTTTGAACGGCGAGCAGGTCGTTGCGGTGTTCCGGCGCGTCCGTGAAGCGCAGCGTCGTCACCGTCTGCGTGGCGACGGGTTCGCCGTCGTCCGCGGTGAACTCGACCTCGGTCACTTCGAGGGTCGACCACTCGGTGTCCGGAGGCAGGGCGCCGACCTGGCGCTCCGACGCACCGGCGGACTCGGGCAGGCTGAACGTCGTGAACCGGCTCTCGTGCCGGGCACGCTTCTCGCTTCGCCGCCCGGTGTCCGGGTCCACGGTGGTTTCAACCGTCGTCGTCACATGCGTCGCCACGCGCGCTCGGTAGGTCGCCGCCGCGTCGACGGGCTCGTCCGCGACTTCCACGGTCGTCTCCGACGTCCGCGTGACCTGCATGCCGTCCTCGTCGAGCGTCTCGCGCTCGAACGGCCGCGCGGGCCGGCGGTTCGGTTCGACGGTCTCGCGCTTCGGCTGGTAGCGGGTGAGCGTCCCGCGGAGTTTCGCCTCCGTCCGGGACTCGAGCCGCGCTTCGACGTCGCCCCCCTCGCCGAAGGCCTGCGAAAGAAACGACCGCACCGAGAACGCATCGCCCGCGGACAGCGTGATCGAGGCGACCGGATGACTCTGATACGCGTACTTCTCCTCGAAGGCCGGCGCCCCGGGGGCGGTCGTCGCCCACCCGGCCGTCTGATGCCACGCGGTCTGAACGAACGTGGTGTCTTCCGTCACCCGGAAGGCCTGGTCCTCCGTCGAGAGCGCGTATCCGTCGACGGGTGTGTCGACGGTGCGGGCGAGTCGCAGGTCGGCGACGGCCCCGGCGTCGAAGCCGCGCGCGCGCCGGTAACTCAGGTCGAGCGACTCGAGGGCACCCGTGCCGTCGTGCAGCGGCTCGGAGAACGCCTGATACCCGCCGGTCGGATCGTACACGCCGCGCGCGTCTCGCTCGGGCAGGACCTCGGGCGCGTCGAGCGCGAGGCTCGGGATGGAGATCACCGCGTTGCCCGCCTCGGGTCCCGCCGCGCGAGCCGCCTCGCCGATGATGAAGGGCAAGAGAGAAAGCGGCCCCGTCGGGCGCGCCTCGACGCTCTGAAACTGATCGAGGACGTCGCGGACGGTCTGCCGCTCCGCCGATGCCATCCCCGACCACTCGATCTGTCGGCTGTCGGTGGGCAGCCCGCCGCCGCCGTCGTCGCCGCACGCCGTCGCGGTGCCCGCGCACACGAGCGCGAGACACACGAAGCGGTGCGGTGACCGGAATTGGGTTGTCATGGCGTGACCCGCCTCAGTTCGGCGTCGGGCGGCCGTTGCAGCTCGCCCCGAAATCGGTGTTCTGCACGGCCAGGCCGGCGTTGGTGAAACCGTCGAAGGCCGCCTGGAGCATCTCCTCGGTGCTTACGGTCCCGTTGAAACAGGCGTCGATGGGCGCGATGGAGCCGACGTAGGCCTCACACACCGACGGATCCTCGAAGACGGTGAAGACGAAGCACCCGCAGAAGTCCGCGACGAACGTCGAGCACCGGTCGAAGCCGTCACAGGAGAACATGCCCTGCCCGTCCACGGTGGCTTCGACGTGGCAACTCTCGCCCTCGCCGCCGCAGTCGACCTCGTCCTCGCCGCCGCTGCAGTCGTCGAAGCCGTCGCAGACCGAACTCCGATCGAGGCAGGTGCCGTCGCCGCAGGTGAACGCCGGGTCGGCGCACGGCTCGCCACCGCAGCCGGCCTCGTCCTCGCCCCCCGGGCAGTCGGCGAAGGTGTCACACAGCGCGGCCGCCTCGATGCACTCGCCGCTTCGACACGCGAGCGTCCCTTCCGGACAGTCGTCAACGCCGCCGCCGCCGCCGCCGCCACCACCGCCCGTCGCGTCGATGGCCGACGCGGGCGGGATGGGTCCCGGCGGCGAGGCGAGCTCGAGCCAGGACATGAGCGTATGCGCCGGCACCAACGTGCCGCGCCACTCCTCCGACGACGCGACGATGGTCTGATCCCCGACCGTCACCTCGAACTTGCCATCGCCGTCGCCGCTGATCTGATGCTCGGCGACCCCCTCGACCGTCAGCGTCGCCCGCCGCTCGACCGAGTTGCCCTTCATGCCGATCTTCTCGTCGCCGAACCCGGTGCGCAGGTCGACGTCGAGCCGGTCGGTCTCGTTGAGCTCCAGGCCGCTGTTGTCCGCGCCGAAGAACCGCCCGACGGTCTCGGTGATCTGTTCGACTTTGCCGTCGAAGGTGAACGGGACGTTCGAGAAGTCCGGATCCTCTTCGATCTGGTCCGTCAGCCACTCGGTGCCGCCGAAGGTCGTCCGCGTGCCGGCCTCGAGATCGTCGAAGTCGAGGACCTCCTCCGTGACGCTCCGCGTCGACATCCAGTTGCGCAGGTCGTTCCGCACGCCGGGTTGGTCGGTGTAGCGATAGACCGTCTCCTCCGTGCGCACCGTCCGCCGGTCGCCGTCGTCGGTCACCGTCACCTTCACGAGCTCGCGGGTGGTGACCTCGAAGTCGCGCGCGGAGAGGGCGGCGCTGCCGCTGCCGTCCTCGGCACCGGCCAGCGAGAAGTGATGCTTCGTCGTCGTATGGACCTCGCTCTCCTCGCGCACGAGGTTGCCATCCCGGGTCGTCGACACGCGGGTGACCCGGTTCGTGCGGCGCGTCGTCGTCGTCTCGATGACCTCGGGATCGTCGGCCGTCGGCGCCGAGTTCCGCTCGAGGCTCGTCCCGCGGCCCTGCTCCGTGCGCTCGCCGTCGGCGGTCTCGAAGTCGGTCTCGTAGGGCCGCACCACGTCGTCGTTCTCGGGCACGTTGTCGCGCTTCGGCCGGAAGAGGGTGATCGTGCCCGTCAGCGTGCCGGTCGTCGTCGCGGCCGAGCGCGTCTCCCAACCGGCGCGCGTGCTCTCGACCTCGGGGCGCTCCGAGATCGCCTCCGAGTGGATGCGATCGGTCTTGTCCCGTGAGATGGAGAGATGGTTGCCCGCCTTCAAGGTGAGCACCATGGTCGGCTGCGACTGATACGCGAACTTCTGCCCGTGCGGCGGCGTCGCGTCTTCGTCGCTGTCCGTCGACGTCCACTCGATGGACTGATTCCAGAGCGTCTCGACGTACTTGACGTCCTTCGCGACCCGGAAGCTCTGCCGCTCGGTGGAGAGCACGTAGTCGGGGCGCGGGCTGTCCACGGTCTTGCTGTAACCGAAGTCGTCGATGGAGCCGGCCTCGAAACCGCGGCCGCGCTTGCGGATCGTCTCGGTGCGGACCTCATCGCCCGATGCGTCGTACTCGACCTCCTCGAAGGGCACGAACCCGCCGGTGGGCTCGTACACGCCGGAGGCGCCGTTCTCGGGCAGCACCGTGTCCGCGGTCATGTCCAGCGTGCGCCCGGTGAGGACGAGCGACGAGACGCCCGTACCGCCTGCGAAGTTGCGGATGCCCTCGCCCACCACGACGGACGAGGCCACGCGCAGGTCGATGCCGTCCGTGCCGCCGGGGCCGAAGTACTCCAGGAACCCTCGAATCCGGTCGCGATCCTTCTCGGCGAGCTTCGACCACTCGGTCTGACTGCTCGTCGTCGGCAGGCCCTCCTCGGCCTCACTGCCGCAGCCGTTCGCCACCAGGCCGGACGCGCTGAGCGCGAGGGCCACCAGGATCTTCGAGTTCCACCGCATCGCAATCCCCTTCACGGTCGTGTCGTCGTCGACGGTCGAGGCGACCACCGAACGCCCCCCGGACGCCGACCGCCGGCCCGAAATTCACGTCATTGTGCGACCGACGGACAACCCGTACGCGATTCCGGTTCGCGCCTCACCGACTGGACAGGACGAACCGGCCGCGTAATGCTGAGGACATGCGAATCAACGGACCCAACGCGTCACCGACCCAGGCCCCCGCGGCGAAAGCCCCGGAGGAGCCGGGCGCGTCGTCGGCCCGGTCCGAGGCCCCCATCGGCCCCGGCTCGCTCGTCGACGTGCGCCTCATCGCCAACCCCGAGCTCGTGCGGCCGAAGCCGCCGGTGCAGACGCCGCAGGAGGCCCGCCGCGCGGCGGGTGAAGCCGTGCAGGCGCTGAAGGCCGAGCCGCAGCGCGCGGTGCAGGTGGCGGGCAAGGTGCGCCCCGAGGCGGCCGCGGCGGCCGTCGCGAGCGATGCACCCGCCCCGGCACCCGCCCCGACGCCGACCCCCTCGCGGGTGCCCGATCTGACCTCGCTGACGCTGCAGATCGTCAAGTCCGAGGGCTGACGGGCCGCCAGACCTCGAGGGCGACGGCGGCGGTCACCGCGACGGTCGACCCCTCGGCTCCCAAGGCCGCGCGCACCGCCTCGGCGCTCCGGTGAAACCCGCTCGGCCCCATGCGCGCGAGCGCGGCGGCGTCGGCGGGGGAGAGCGACAGGACGCGTCGCATCTCGGTCCGGCCGACCCGCTCGAAGTGGGTCCCCAAGCGCCCCTCGACCCGCTCGGCCTTGTCTGCGGCCACGTCGAGCAGCCCGAGCGCGCGCACGAGCTCGGTCAGGTGCTCGGGCAGGGGCGTCACGACGATCAGGGCGCCGTCCGGGGCGAGCACGCGGCGGAACTCCGCGGGGTTGCGGGGTGCAAAGGCGTCGAGGACGACGGCGGCGCAGGCGTCCGCCAGCGGCCACGGCCCCCAGGTGTCGACCAATGCGGCCGCCGCCCGCGGGTGGACCCGGGCGGCCCGTTTCAACGCCGGTTTCGAGACGTCGAGCGCGAGTCCGACCGCTTCGGGCGCGCCTTCGAGCACCCGGGCGAGGTGGTGTGCCGTGCCCGCGCCGGCCTCGACGACCAGCGCGCCGGGGTCTCGCAGGAATGGGCCGGCGGCCCCCGCCAGGGCCTCCGAGAGGAAATCGTAGTGCCCGGCGCTCAGGAAGTCGGCCCGCAGCGCGATCAGCTCGGCCGGATCGCCCTCGTGCCGCGTCCCACCGGGCGCGAGGTGCACATACCCCTGCCGGGCGACGTCGAAGGTGTGCCCCCGCGCGCAGCGCAGGCTCGCGGCGGGGCCGGCCACGGTCCGGGTCAGCCCGCCTCGACACACGGGGCAGCGCAGGGCGGCGTCCATCGTCGTCATGCAGCGCTCACGCGGGCCTCACTCGGGGCGCCCGTCGAGGCACTCGAGGTAGGCGACGAGGTCCTCGATCTGGCGCGCGTCGAGCGGACTCGTGACCCCGTGGAGGTCCTCCGGATTGTGCACCGTGAAGACCTCGCGCAGCGTGAGCGCGCGGCCGTCGTGCAGGTAGGGCGCCGAGTCCCACAGGCCGTGCAGGGTGGGCGTGTCGAAGCCCGTCAACACACCGCCGAGGCGCTGCCCCGCAGCCGCATCGAGCGTGCCGACGTCGTGCACGCGGGGGATGCGCTCGGGGGCGTCGGCGCCCTCGATGAACGCGCTGTCCGTCAGCGACGGGCCGCCGTGGCAATCCCGGCACCCCGTCTCCGGCGCGTCGAAGAGAGCGCGTCCCCGCTCGGCCTCCGGGGGCAGCGTGCCATCGGGGGCGCGCCGCGGGCTGCGCGGGAAGTGCGTGAGCGAACCGACATAGGCCGCGAGCGCGTCGAGGTCCTCGCCGGCGCCCGCCTTCGGGCCACGCAGCGGGTGGTCGCGGCCCGCGGCGTGAAAGTCCGCGTCGGGCAGCAGCCCCTCGCCCCCGAACGGCCCGCGGATGTCATGCTCGAAGTCTTGAATCTCGTCGAAGTTGCCGGACCAGTGAATCGGTCCGTGCGCGTCGCCCCCCCGCCCTGCGAGAGAGATCGTGTTGCGCAGGCCCTCGCCGCGATCCGTGAAGTCCCAGGTCAGGCCGTCGTCCTCACCATCGGGATGACAGTGCGCGCAGGCGACGTACATGTCCCGCGTGAGGCGCGGATCGGCCGCGTCGTGAAACAGACGTTTGCCCTGGAGAACCTCGGGGGCGAAGGGCTCCGCGTCGGGCGGCAGCAGGTCGATGCGGGCGACGGGCTCGGGCCGCTCGCTGAAGTCGGACACATCGTAGACGACGAGCGCGCGGTCGAGGGCGGCGTCGGCGAGAAGCAGGCGGTCGTCGGGCGTCAGGGCCAGGCCGGCGATGTGATGCCCCACGTCGACCAGCGTGCCGGACTGCGTGCCATCGAGGCGGTCGAGGCGCTCGATGGTGCGCGCCCCGGGCATGGAGACGAACAGATGGTCGCCGCGGGACGAATACACGGCGGCATGGGCGAACCCCCGGTTGTCGAACTGTTTGCGCCGCGCGAAGACCTCGGCGGCGGCGTCAGGGCCGACGTCGACGAAGGACACCACCGCGCGGATCGTCGTCTGATGGGTCAAGGGCACGCCGGTCCGGAACAGACCGCCGCCCGTGTTGGCCTGCAACGAGGGCACGGCCAGCTCGCGGCCGTGCGGCGCGAGCGCGAGCACGTCCAGCAGCGACGGCACGCCGCCGATCTCGGTATCCGACGAGGCCTGCGGATCGAACGCCAGCGGGACGTCGTGCAGGTCGATCTCCTGCGGCGTCAGGCGCCAGAGCAGGCCGCGCCCGTCGCGCGAGCGCCAGCGCGAGACGAAGAGGACGTCGCCCTCGATGCCCTGCCCCCAGGCGAGCCCGCGTGCGTCGGGGAACCCGAAGATCTCGACCACGGGGCCGCCGTCGAGGGGTACGCGGGCCACCGCCCCGCGGGCCGAGAGCGTCGCGTAGACCACCCCCTCGCCGGGCCGGCCCACCACCCCGAAGGGCCGCGCGCCGGGCGGCAGGGGCAGGGGGCGCACGGACTCGGCCGCGGGTGTCGGCCCCGACGCCAACTCGGGCGGCCGCACGAGGTCGAGGCGGTCGGCCCCCCGGCACGCCACCACGAAGCCGTCGTCGACCGCGGTCACGGTGCGGGGCTCGTCGCCGACGGCGTGTTGCGACTCGACGACGAACGACGCGGGCCCGGGGCCGCCCTCGCGGAGAATCACCAGTCGGTCGGCGTCGGGCACGACCACGGCCACCCGCAGCGCGCCCTCCGGGCCGTGGGCGAGCGCGATCGTGCCGCTCGAGACGGGGCGGACGGGCAGGGGCGGGTGCGTCGCCGTGATCAGGGCCGTGGCCGTCGAGCGATTGCCGACCCGGTCGAACGCCGTCAGGACGGCCCGGAACCGCCCCGGCGCCGCGTAGGTCACCCGCGCGACCGGATCGGGCCCCGGGGTCTCTTGCCGCGTGCCATCGCCGAAGTCCCACTGGTATGCCACCGCGCCGGTGCTCGCCGACCCGTCGAGCACGACCTCGGCCCCCACGTCGACCGCTTGCGCGGGGCCGGGGAGGGCTTGCAGTGGGGCGTCGGCTGCGCGGGCGTCGGCCTGTGCGTCGGCGGCGCGGGCGTCGGCGTGGCGCGCATCGGCCGGTGCGTCGGGTTCCGCGTCGGTGAGGCGTGCATCGGCCGGCGCGTCGGGTTCGGCGTCGGTGAGGCGTGCATCGGCCGGCGAGCCCATTGGCCCCCCGGACGCACCGGAGCCACACCCCGCGCCGGTCAGCAGGCCCGCGATGAGCCACGCGGCAGAGGTACGAACCGCGCTCACGGAGCCGCCGCGACGGTCGTGAAGGTCGACGTGAAGGCCGTCGCCGTGCGGTTGCCGGCCCAGTCCGCCACGCCGCCCGCGGGGACGTCGACCACATAGGTCGTCCCCGGGCGCAACGGCGAGACGGGCCAGAAGTTCACCAATGTCTCCTGCGCGCTCAGGTAGCCGTCCACGCGGGTCAGGGCGGGGTCCGTGCCGGCCTCGTACACCCGCACGGAGCCCTCGAACACGCTCCCCGGATCGACCATCTCGCCGAAGCCGAGGCCGATGCGCGACGACAGCGCGAGCCCGGTCGTGCCATCGGGCGGCCAGACCCAGGTGACGGCGGGCGCGCGGGCGTCCGGCTCCGCGCGCACCGGCACGATCGCGCTGCCCTGATCGGGCACGGCCATGTCATCCACACCGAGCACGCCGAGGTGCCCGACCGGCACGAACGTGTCGAGATCGCCGGTCAGGTGATACTCGGCGATGGGCGTCGGGCGCGTCGGATCGGAGATGTCATACGTGCGTGCGACGTCGGACTCGCCGACATACGCCGTGTCCTCGTGGACGAAAACATAGCCACCGTTGCCCGGCAGAAACACATCGCCCGCGTAGACCGGGCGTGTCGGATCGCGGACGTCCCAGATCATGAGCCCGCCGCCGCCCTGCTTGCGGGCGTAGTAGACGAAGCCATTGGCGAAGGTGGTGAAGTAGGCCTCCTTCGGCTCGCCCGAGGCGTCCGTCGCGCGGAAGTCCCCCCCCGGGACGGGCTGCGGCCGGGCCGGATCGCTGACGTCGAGGAGCAGCGTGCGCGCCCCCTCCGCGGCGGTGGCGACGAGCAGGTTGCCCGACACCTGCACCTGCTCGATGCGCATGATGGGATCGGGCACGTAGCGGTTCACGAGCACCGGCGCCCGCGGATCCGTCGCGTCGACGATGTAGATGCCGTTGTCGGCCCCGGCGACGTAGACGTAGGGCACCTGCCAGAAGACGCTGAGGACGACCCGCGCGTAGGCGTCCGGGTAGAAGTACTCGTCGAAGGGCAACGGGGTGACCGGCACCGGGTTCAGCGTGTCGGCGAGGTCCCAGAACAGAATGCCGCCGAAGCGCAGCTGCCTGGAGTGGTTGGTGACCGCCCAGCGGCCGTTCAGGTTCGAGAAGCCGATGCTGTGCGATTCGCGCATGACGTCGCTCGTGCCCGAGCCGGCGACCACCGGCGCGCAGGGGTCCGAGACGTCCCAGAGCGTGATGCCGCCCGTACGGCCGAACTCGGGCGCCCAGGGCATGAGCAGATAGCCGTCGTACATGACCACCAGATTGTGGTGGTCCGAGATGTCAGTGGGGCCGCCGTCGAGGTAGGCGCAGTTCACCCCCAGTTGCTCGGGCGTGAAGGTCACGCGCGGCAGACCCGGCCCGCGGTTGGGCGGCGCGCCGTCCGGGGGCGGATACGGTCGACCGAGGTCCGGCGCGAGGGCGTCGGGCAGCGGGCCGGCGTCGGGGGCGGCGTCGGCCGGGTCGCCGGCGCGGGCGTCGGACTCGGGAGATGCCGCGGCGTCGGTCGGGTCGGCAGGGCCGGCGTCCGGTTCGGCGCCGTCGGCCGGACTCTCTGCGCCCCCTCCGCACGCCGCGATGAGGCACAGCGCGCCGGCCGGCAGCAGGCGAGACCACCGCGCCCACGCGGAGCGCACATCGACGAAGGCATGGGCGGAGAACATTGGGCGGGATACTACGCCACGCGGGCGCACGCCGTCTCAATCGCACGCGATCTCGCCGCTCCAGCGGGCGCCGACGAGCGCGCGCCAGGGCATCCGATCGTGGCCGAGGTCGGCCTCGAACGCCGTGCCTCGCTCGGCCGTCCCGGGCGCAGTGTCCGGCGTCCGACGAGACCGTTCGCCACCCCGTTGTCGACTTCCGCGCGAGTTCCTCGGCGCCGAGAGCGAGCTTTCAAGACACGGACATGGGCCGGGACTTCGGGGAGACGCTGCGATTCCCGCAAGAGACCTGCGGAATTTCGCCGATTTTCCGCAGGAGGGTTGCGGATTTTCGGAAGACGGCGCGATGCGCGCGTCACTCCGCGGCGCGCGCGAAGACGACGACGGCGCGGCGCAGGGCCATGTTCCGATCGTGGACGGCGCGGTGGACGTCCCCTTCCGAGCTCGGGAAGCGCCCGGCCTGCAGCGACAGGCGACGGGTGAGGAGGGCCCGGCCGCTGGTGTCCCGTCGGGCCTCGAAGGTCATCCCCACCATCGACGACGTGGCCTCGACCTGCGCCGGCAGGGACCGCAGCACGTACCCCGGCGGAGGCGTGACGACGATGTGTTCGACTTCGGCGAAAGGCGCGCCCACGACGAAGTCCATCCGGCGTGCGTCCTCCGACCACCCCGACGAGTGGGTGACCTCCAGCATCGTCAGGGGCATCACGAGCAGGTCGTCCGACCGCCCCGCCAGACCCTTCACCGTGTACTGGAACGACTCCGTGAGTCGGTGCTGGTCCCGCTCGTAGACGCCGCGCGTGTGCGACTTCAGCCGTGCGCGGAGGTCGTGTCGTCGCGCTCGGGCGACGGCGTCCGACTTGATGTGGGCGTCCGACCGATCGCGCACCTCGAGCCATCGCCACTCGGCCTGCATGGCCTCGCGCTGTTCGGCCACGTCGACCGTGGCGTCGCCCGACGCGTCGAGCCGGACGCCGATGGAGCGCACGATCCTCCCCGGGTCCGGCACGGAACCGAACACGGGCACCCACTCGGCGGCGATCTCGGGCTTCGTGACCATCTGTGCCGTCGCCTTGATGACCAGGGCGTCCGTGCCCACCGCCGAGGGTGAGAGTGCCCCGGCGGCGCAGGGCTCGCATCGGGGGTCGAGCCAGAGTGCCTTGGGTCGGCCATGCGCTGGATCGGGCGGCAGATACGCCACCATCGTGTCGAAGGGGTGATGGCTGGGAAACTCGCGGTCGACACGGAACGCAAAACGGCTCGGCAGGAGCGCATGACGGGCGTCGAACCCGGCCTGTCGCAGCCAGCTCACCAGGAGCACCGCGCGCTCCGTCGGCGTGACGCGTCCGGCGCCGTACGCTTCGGACAGGGGCCGGGGGTTGAAGGGGAAATCCGGCCATCGCAGCTCGGCCTGGCGCTGCGTCGCCCCGTATAGCGCTTCGATCACGCAGGCCCGGTCGGCCCCGCAGTGGCTGGTGCTCGGCGGACGCGGCCCCCCCTCGGCGACGGGATGATCGTCGGCGTCGAGGCGCACGGCGAGCGCGCGCACCACGTCCGGCCACCCCTTGACGAAGGGCCAGTAGCTGCTGCCGTCCTGATACGAGAGGGTGCGGTACACCCACCAGGGCGTCCGCTCCGTCCAGTGGACGGCCCAGGGCTCCGAGACGAGGGCGGGGACGTTCTCGACGGCCCACTGATACGTGACGAGGCCGCCCTGCTCGGTCCGTACGATCGGCTGCTGCGTGTTGTAGCCCCGCAGGTCGGCGCGCAACGTGTCGCTGGTCTGAAGGGTGACCTGATAGCGGGACACCGGCAGATCCGAGCGCGGACGGAAGAACTCGCTCAGGAAGATGCCCCCGTCCGCGTGTTCCAGACAGACCACCTCGACGACGCTGCCCACCTCGACGCCGGGCACCACCAACGTCCGCATCTCTCCGGTCTCGTCGTTCGCCGCCCGGCGGGTCTCATGGGTGTGGAGGTCGTCGTCCGCCACTTCGCGCACGCGCCCGTCCGGCGTGCGCACGCGAGCGTGGAAGGCCCGCAGCTCGGCGCCCGGCGTCCGGTGGCAGCGCAAGGTGCCCTCGTCGAGTCCGCGCTCGTCCAGGATGGCCACGACGCTGTGGCGAAGCCACTCCTGATACCACCCCTTGGTGGAGCCCACGTTGAGACCGGTGACGGCCTCCAGGAGGACCACCGCCCCGTGATCGGGGTAGTCGCTGCGGGCCGGGGGCTCCATGCGCTGAAGATCCGCCCAACGGACCCCGAGCGACGGTTGGCAGGCGAACGCGAGGCAGGCCAGCACAGAGAGAATGGCACGGTTCATTTCGTTCCCCCGACCGGATGCGACGGCGCCACCGACGGGGCAGTCCCCTTCTGAAGCACGATGGGCACCCCTTCCGCGGCGCGCGCGGCCAGCGCCAGCTTCCGGAAACGGCCGTACTCCGCAGCGGTCAGCACGTTGGCATCGCGGCGGCAGCGGCGCTGCACCGTCAGCGCATCGGCCTCGGCCTTCAGCGTGAGCGTGTACTCGCCCGCCGGCGTCTTCACGGCGACCGGCAGTGCGGGGACGCGCGCCTGCCAGCCCGGCGGGAGCGTCAGGCGCAGCTCGACGTCGTCCTGTCGCGCCGCCCCGAGCGCGGCCGGGGTGCGGCGCTTGCCCCGCGAGGGCTCCGGGAAACACGGCCAGAGGAGGTCCGCCACGCGCAGGGCCGCCGTATCGCCGTCGAGCACCAGGCGGTAGCGCCCGTGCCCGCGGCCGGTCAGATCGACGGGCAGACGCGCCTCGGGGGCGGACAGAAGCTGTGTGTCGATTTCGTCGACGATCAGGTTGTCGATGGGCACCCAGCCGGCCGTCCATCGGCGCCGGGCCTCCGGTGTCCGGGGCCCGAGGGTCTGACGCAGGTCGTCGGCAGCGGCGCCGCGGGCCCGGTAGTCGAAGGCGGCGGTCGTCGTCCCGTCGGCGGCGACGACCTGCTCCGCCCGCAGTCGCGTCCCGTTGTGCTCGGCGCTCGTGGCGGGTTGCCGCGTGGCCTCCGCGCCGGCTGCGGTCAGGGGCAACACGTCTTTGTCCTGGTCCGTGACGGGCACGTCGCCGAAGGGCACGTGCGGTACGGTCGGATCCACCAGGACGGGACCGCCGGGCAGGTCGACCAGCAGGACCATGTGGTTGAAGTTGGCCCCACCCAGGAAGGGCACGTACCGCGCGGGCGTGCGACTCGACTCGATGAGCGCCAGGCGATTCGGCACGCCGGCGGCGGACAGCATCGCGGCGAGGAGGCTCGCCTTGGCCTTGCAGTCGCCGTACAGGCGGTCGAGGGTGAACTCGGCCGGCTGCGCCTGCCACCCCCCGATGCCGAGCTCGATGGCCACGTAGCGGACCTTGCGGCCGACCCAGTCGGAGAGCCGCCGCGCGCGTTCGCCCGGGTCCGTCGGGGGCGAGGGGCCGAGGATCTCGGCGACCTTGGCCGCGATGACCGGTGTCGGGACCGCCCGCGGAAGATTGAGCGCCGCGGCCCAGCGGGAGACCTCGACCGCGGACCGCAGGGGCGCGCCGCCGGGCCACGAACGTAGGCGATAGCTCACCCGCACCCGGTCGTTCCCGGCCGGATCGGCGTGGGACTCCGCCTTTCGGGCCGGCAGACCGTTCTGCGTCCAGACGTAAACGCGGCCCTCCGGCCCGTCCGTCGTCTGCGGTGCGAAGTCCGGCGGGTATGCCTCCCATTCGAGGTCGAAGCCGGGCGGTGTGCGGACCTCGAGGCGGGCCCGCTCGACGGGCACCGACGCGTCGAACCAGAAGTGCGTCGGTCCAATGCCCGCGTCGCGGTACGCGTGGACCTTCCGCGTCTCCAGCACCGAGCCCGGGCGAATCCCGGAGATCTCCAGTCGGCGCCTGCGGGTGTCGAGGACGGAGTCGCTCCACCAGACCGGCATATCGTGGGTGTCGCCGTCCGAGAGCGTCTTCTCCGGTGCGCCCGGATTCGACAAGCGCGCGCGGAGCTCGGCCTGCGAGACGGTCGTGGCGTCGTACGTGAGGTGCTCCGTGAAGTGCTGGACCCTGGGTCCGACGTAGTGCCGCACGATGCGGCCCTCGAAGGTCACCAGCGCCTCGGTCGCCGTCCCGGGGGAGAATGTCACGACCCCCTCGTCCGAGACGATGCGCCAGCCTTCGGCCGGTGCCAGCCTGTCCCCATCCCGGCGGATGGCCTCCGTATCCAGCGCCGGCCACGCGCCGCCGCAGCCGATGAGCCCGAGCACGCCCATCAGCGGCCAGAGTCGAAACCCTGCCTCGAACATCTGCATCCCTCCCGCGATGGGCGGAATCTGACAGATTCACCGTTCCGGCCGCAACTCCAATCGATCGCCCGCGGAGCCGGCGGGCGATTCTCTGGCGCGCGCTCAGCGCCGGGTCAGTTCGCGGACGCGGCTCTCGAGGGACTGACCGCGCTGCATCTCCAGGAAGACGACGCCGGCCTGCGCCAGCGCCTGCAGCACCCGAATCTGCGTCGCGTTGGCGTCGCTCTCGCGGAAGTGGACGACCAGGCGTCGCTCGCCGTCCGTGCCACGCTCGACCTTCGTGACCCCCTCGACGGTCTGCAGTGCGGCGATGGCCTCACCGCTCGCCTCGGCCTCGAGCCGGAACGTCAACACGCTCGTGCGCGCCATGAGCTCGCCCAGCGTGCGGTGCTCCGTGAGCCTGCCCTGGGAGATGATCACCACCGAGCCGCACAGCGCCTCGATGTCGTCGAGGTTGTGCGAGCTGATGATGAAGGTGCGCGACTGGTCCAGGCTCCGGATCAGGTTGGCGATGTTCGTGGCCGTGTTGGGGTCGAGACCCGCCGTGGGTTCGTCGAGCAGCACCAGCTCCGGCTCGCCGATGAACGCCTGCGCGATGGCCACGCGCTTGCGCATGCCGTGGCTCAGCGTGTCCACGGCCCGGCCGCCGACGTCGGCCAGCTCCACGAGCCCGAGCACGCGCTCGGCTTCGCGGATCGCGCCGGCGCGGTCGAACCCCTGCAGCTCGGCGAAAAGCGCGAGCTGCCGCACGATGGGCATGCCCTTCACCAGGGCGGCGTCCTGCGGAAGGATGGCCACCCGACCCCGAAGGTCCGGGTGCAGCGGCGGCCGCCCCATGACCTTCACGTCGCCCGAGGTCGGCGGCAGAAAACCGCAGAGCACCGAGAACAACGTGGTCTTGCCGGCGCCGTTCGGGCCGACGAGCCCGATGGGGGCGCCGGCGTTCAGCGTGAAGCTCATGCCGTCGATGGCGCGCACGTGGCCGAATTCGCGCCGGAGGTCCCGGACCTCGACGATGGGCGTCATACGTCCTTCTTTCGGAAGAGGAACCACCCCGCCGCGAAGAACACCGCCGTGTAGATGGGTTGCACCGCGACCCCGAGCGCGAGGCTCCCCACGTCGGGGGAGAGGAGGTTGGCCTTGACACCGCTGGGGAACAGGTAGCGCAGCAGGCCGACGGTCGGCGACCGGTCGCTGGCCACGCTCACGAGCATCAGGAAGATGGTGTAGCCCACCAGTCCGGCCACGGCGGAGAGCGCCGGGTTGTTGATCACCGCAGAGACCAACGCCATGAGCGCGACGAACGAGGTGCCATAGGCGACCAGCGAGAGCGTCGCCGTCAATCCGTAGCCGAGCGTCGACCCCAGCTCGCCCCCCCGGGTGCCCGTATCCAGCCAGAGCGACAGGCCGACCGCGCAGAGGCCGACGGCGGCCTGGGCTGCGCCCACCAGGGTCGCCGCCCCGAGGAAGCGCGCCAGGTAGACTTCGAACCGGCCAACCCGGACGACGAGGAAACGAAGGTAACGGGAGGTCAGGTCGCTGGCGGTCTGGTCGCAGGCGGCCAGGATGGCGAACGCCGGTGTGGCCGTCAGCCCGATGTAATAACACGTCACCAGGGTCGGGGCGCGGTGCTGGAGCAGGTCGATGATGTGGTTGTCGAAGAACCAGCCCAGGACCATGCCAATCTGGGGATCCTGCAGATCGCGGGCGAAACCGGAGGACAACTTGTTGATCCAGAACGCCCAGAACAGCCCGAAACAGACAAGGAAGAGGATCCCCCGGGCGTCCTGCATGGCGCTGCGGAGGTCGAAGCGCCAAAGCGCGCCGACATGACGCCAGTTCGAAGAATTCATCCGGACGAGCTCTCCTTTCGACGTTTTGGACGACGCTCCGGGAATGCGGCCCGGTCGCCGGCCGGTTGCAGCCGACATCGATGTTCGATCATCGACGGAGCGCCCCGGTGGGTACCACACTGCGGCGCTGCGGGTCAGCCACGTCGATGGACAAATCGACGCGCGCGAACGATCCGCACGTCGGCACCCCTTGCCGGACGTATGATCGCGTGGCATGGTCCGGCCTCCACTGAGGAGGTCCCCATGCCCGTAGTCTCTCTCGTCTTCGGTATTCTCGGCACGATCATCTGCCTCGTTCCCGGCATGTTCACCTACGGCATCCCGATCGCAGCCATCGCGCTCGTCACGGGCATCCTGGGTCGCAAGGCCGCCGCGGCGAAGCAGCAGGGCACCGGCCTGGCCACGGCCGGCATCGTGCTCGGCGCCGTCGGTCTCTGTCTCGGCATCGCGATGTACGTGATGTGCGCGAAGATCACCAACGCCGTCGAGGACGCCGCCAACGATCCGAAGCTGCAGGAGTCCCTCAAGAAGATGGAAGAGGAGCTCAAGAAGGCGCCGGCGAGCGCGAAGTGATCCTGCGCTGACGTCTCTCTTCCGGTGCACCCCGAGCTCTTTCGCGTCGCCGTTTTCGGCCGTCCGCTGACGTTCGGATCCTATGGCGCGCTGGTGGTGCTCGGTCTCGCGCTCGGGCTCGCGTTGACGAGGGTCCGGGCGCGCCGCTACGGCCTCGAGCCGTTCGATGCCTTCGCGGCCACCGCCATCGCCGCCGTCAGCGGCCTTGCGGGCTCCGTGCTGCTGGATGTGATCGTCCAGTGGCGGCTCGTGCTCGCGGGGACGTACCCGTGGGACCAGCCGGGGCTGGTCTTTCTGGGCGGCCTGCTCGGCGGCGTGGGCGGTGCGCTGGCTTTCACCCGTGCCTACGGCCTCTCGCTGCTCTCGGTCGCGGAAGCGGCGGCGCCCGGCATCGCCTTTGGCCACGCGCTCGGCCGGGTGGGGTGTCTGATGGGCGGGTGCTGCTACGGACGTCCCTGGGAGGGCTCGTCGGTGCTGGCCGTCGAACTCTCGGGCGCCGCGAGGCATCCGGTGCAGCTCTACGAGGCCTTGCTCCTCGTCCTGCTCGGTGCGTTCCTCGTGTGGTGGTCCCGAATCGCGACCCGCCGCGGTGCCGTCTTTGCCGCGTATCTCATCGGGTACGGGGCGTTGCGCATCGTGACCGAGTTCTACCGCGGGGACGACCACGAGCGCGGTTTTCTCGTTCCGGGAGTCTGGTCGACATCCCAGACCATTTCACTGGCCTTGATCATCGGCGGCGCGGTGCTCTTGCGCAGCGCCCGGCGCACCGCGACCTGAGTTCATCGCCGGCCGGGGGGCGCGGGCGGCCTGGTCTACCAGGCGCTGGGGGCGGAGGCGCACGATGGGGGCGTCAGCGGCGACGGCACGCTCGAGCGATACACGCTGCCCGACCTCGAACGCGCAATCGCCCGGGCGGGTCAGGCCGGAGACGGATCGGAGCTGGGGTTGCTCGAACGGGGCCGGCGCGCGATCGCCGGCGGCGCGCAGTATGTGTTGACCTGCTTCTCCTGAGCGCGAGCCACCGGTGTCACGCGGGCCGCTCGTCGGGGTCGGCGGCCCGGCCGGGGCAACGGTCGCTCTCGCCCCGGGAGGCGAGTCGGGCGAGGTCTCAGGCGGGTGCGACGGCCTCGACCCGGGCGGGCACGTGTTTGTGGTGGGGCGTGCCGGCCAACCAGTCGCGGTCGCCGGACGACGTCAGCTCGTTCGGCGCGACGCCGTGCACGACCCGCCGCCCGTCGGCGCCCGGGTGGTCGAGCCCCAGGCCGTTGGGCAGCGTCACGTGGCCGGGCTGCAGCGTGTCCGTGATCTCCACGGGGGCCACGGCCGAGCCCCGCCGGGTGGTGATGCGCGCCGTCGCGCCCTCTACGAGGCCCAGCGCGGCGGCGTCCTGCGGCGAGATGCGCAGCGCTCCGGCCGCGTCGTGCTTCCGCCACGCCGGGTCGCGGTAGATGGTGTTGGCCGTGCCCGAGCGCCGCTCGCCCGCGGCCAGCACGAAGGGGTAGTCCGGGTCGCGCGCCGGCGCAAGGGCGAGCGTCGCCAGCTCGGCGAGCAGCTCCGGCACGGCCAGGCGCACGCGGCCGTCCGGCGTCTCCACGCGCTGCCACGTGGCGTCGTAGTCGTCCACGCTGAACACCATGCCCGAGCGATTCGCCAGGAGGGCGTCGAACAGCGCGTCCCCCAGCGCCGGTCCGTCCCCGGCGATGCCGGCGCGCTTCACGGCGTCCGGGAAGCTCATGGCGCAGCTCTGCGCCGCGCCCCACAGCAGCGCGGCCTCGGCGGCGTCCCCCAGCGTCGGGCCGAGCGTCTCGTACAGAATCACCGGGGCCAGCGCCATCAGCGCCGGTCGCATCGCCACCGTGCCCATGAAGGCCATCGCGAAGGCCCCGCGCCCCTGTTCGGGGATGAGCGCGGCGGCGGCATGCAGGGGCGCCAGATCCGCGTCCGTGTAGCCGCCGAGCGCCCGCACCAGGCGCCGGTGGATCTCGGCCTCGGGCAGCGTGCCCGGCCGCGGCGGCAACAGGGGCGCCCGCAGGTGCAGGGCGTTGTGGGGGAACTCCAGGTTGAAGAAAGTCATCTCCCACTTCTCGAACTGCGAGGCCGCCGGCAACACGTAGTCGGCCAGCCGCGCCGTCTCCGTCATGGCGATGTCGATGACCACGAGACACTCCAGCGCCCGCAGCGCCTCGCGCATCCGCGGGCTGTCGGCCAGGGAGTGCGCCGGGTTGCCGCTCTCCACGATCATCGCGCGGAACCGCCGGGGGTGGTCCGTCAGGATCTCGTCCGGGATGGCATTGCACGGGATCAGGCCGGAGATGATGCGGTGCCCGCCCACGGGCGAGCCGGCGCTCGCGCCGCCGCCGCCGCCACCGAGACTCACGAAGCGGCTGTGGATGTTCATGCCGCCGCGGACGCCGAAGTTCCCCGTGACCAGATACACGAGCTTCTCGATGTAGGAGTTCAGCGTGCTGTGGGGCGCCTGCTGGATGCCCAGATCCTCGAGCATCGACACACTCTCGGCCGCGGCGATGCGGCGCGTGGCCGCGCGCACCAACACCTCGCTCACGCCGGCCCGCGCGCAATACTCGGCCACGTCGATGTGTTCCACCGCGGCCTGCACCGTCCCGAAGTCCGTGGTGTGTTCTTCGATGAAGCCGTCGTCGAACAGATCCTCCTCCACCAGCACGGCGAGCATCGCGGCCAGCACGTAAGCGTCCGTGCCCGGGCGCACCTGCAGGTGGATGTCTGCCAGCTCGGCCGTCTCCGTGCGGCGCGGGTCGATCACAATCAGCGTCCGCGCAGGATCGGCCGCGATGGCCTTCAGCGTGACCCGCGCCCGGGGGAAACCGTGCGACTGCCAGGGGTTCTTGCCCACGAACACGGCGACCTCGGCGTGCTCGAAGTCCGGCGCCGTGTGGCACCGCGGCCGCCCGAAGAGCTGGCCGTCGACCCAGAACTCGCCGGTCTTCTCCTGGGCGAGCGCGTTGGACGCGTATTTCATGCCCAGCGCCGCCCGGGTGGCCCGGCCGTAGCCGCCGCCCAGGTGATTCCCCTGGCCGCCGCCGCCGAAGTAGAAGATCGAGGCGCCCCCGTGGGCGTCGCGCACCGCGCCGAGCCGCGCCGCGACCTCACCGATCGCGGTGTCCCAGTCGATGGCCTCGAAGCTGCCATCCGGGCGGCGCCGCAGCGGTGTGTCGAGGCGGCCGGCGGCGTTCTGGTAGTGGTCGAGCCGCCGGGCCTTCTCGCAGGTGTAGCCCCGCGAGACCGGGTGCGCGCGATCGCCCCGGATGCGGGTCAGGTGGCCGTCCTCGACGGCGACCTGCAGGCCGCAGTTCTGACTGCACAGGATGCACGCCGTGGGCTTCAGGTCGGGGGTCGTGGCCATCTCGCGGTCTCCGGAGCGGTGTGGGGGCCCCGACAATGCCCAGGGCCGCGCCTCGTTGCAATCCAACGCCGCAATGCGCCGGCGCCTCTGATAGCCTGCCAGGCCCCCGCCCGGAGTGAGACGAATGCCGCGCACACCGAAAACCGAGACCGCGATCCCATCCCCGCTGAGCCGCTTCCTGGGCCCGCTCGACGCATTCCGGCAGAGCCTGGGCAAGGCGGCCGCGCGCGAGGCCGACCACGGTCCGGACGCCCTGTTCGGGCACGCGCTCTACACCGCCGGCGGCCGCACGCCCGTGTTCATGCTGCAGGGCCTGGCGCGGATCTTTCGCAAGCTCGACCTGGACGACCTGAACACCGCAGACGCCGAGCTCTTCGACCGCCTGCGGCTCGAGGCCAAGATCGTCGAGGACGTGCTCGGACAGATCGACTACTGGTGGGTCGTGGGGCAGAAGGCCGCGGCGTACAAGTTGCCCCGCCCCGTGCTCGCCTGGGCCGCCCAGCGCCACGTCGAGGCCTGCGGTGTGGCCGCCACCTGGCTCGAAGCCCGCGAATGGACCCCCCACCGCTACCTGTCCGAGCCCGCGGCCTTCGAGCCGCGCGCCGACCGCTTCGAGCGCCGCCTGCGCAAGCTCGACTGGCCGAGCCCCAAGCGCCTGCGCAAGGCCTGGGCGGAGTTCCTGCTCGAAACCCTGACCGACGTCGACGCGACCGTCGACACCCTGGACCTGACCAAGCTCGAAGAGGGCCTGCACGAGGCCCGGCGCCAGGTGCGCTGGATCAGCGTGTACGCCAGCGCCCTGGGCGGCCAGCTCGTGCTCGACGCCGAGGCGCCCGCGCCCCCGGGCTGGGAGGTCTACCTGACCCCGGAGTCGGTCGGCAACCCCTTCAACCGCCTGCCCGAGCCCGGCCCCGACGACCGCCCGCTGCACATGCCCGCGCCGCTGTTCTACGCGCTGAGCCATCTCATCGACCGCCTCGGCCGCCTGAAGGACCAGGCCCAGTGGACCCACATCCTGGCCCAGGGCCTGGAAGACACCGGCAGCGCCAAGGGCCGCAGCATCGAGAGTTTCCTGGGTGACGCCGCGATGACACCGGAGGGCGCCGCGGCCGGCGCCGCGCAACTGGTGAGCGATGTGCTGCGGCGGGATCGTCTGTTGGCGCGGATGGCCGAAGCGATCGAGGCGCAGCGATGATTGCGTGATCTCTCGCACGCGAACGCACTGGAGTTCCCCCACTTCCGTGGACAGTCAGGGGTTAGGGCAGTCGGGCTGCCGGGCATGATGCCTCTCGAAGTCGACGGGTGAAAGGAAACCGATGGCCGAGTGCAAACGTCGTGGGTTGTACCCGCCTTCGATGAAGCGGAAGACGGCCATTCGGGCTTCGGCCTGGGTCCTGAACTTTCGTCGGTCGATGAGCTCGGTTTCGAGGGAGGCGAAGACGCTCTCGCACATGGCGTTGTCGTAGGCGTCGCCCTTGGAGCCGGTGGACGGGCGGACATCGAGCTCGCGGCAGCGATGTCCGAAGTCCACGGAGGTATTCTGGCCCCCCTGGTCGGAGTGGTGGATGACGCCGGTCGGGCGGCGCTGGATGATGGCTTCGTCGAGGGCGGAGAGGACCAGCTCCATCCGCAGATGGGTGGCCATGGACCATCCGACGATCTTGCGACTGAAGACGTCGAGGACGACGGCCAGGTAAAGGAAACCCGCCCAGGTGGGGACGTAGGTGATATCGGCGACCCAGAGTTTGTTGGGGGCGTCGGCCTTGAACTCGCGCTGGACGAGATTGGCGCGGGGCCGGTCTCCGGCGCGGCGAATGGTGGTCGAACGCCGCGCCGGCGGCTGACGCCCACGAGCCCGGCGCGTCGCATCAGCCGGGCGGCGCGCTTCTTGCCGACGCGCTGGTCACGATGGCGCAGGGCGCGGTGGAGGCGCGGAACGCCATCGGTGCCATCGGACTCGAGGTGTTCGGTGCGGATGAGCTTGATGAGCTCGAGGTCCTGCTTCCCTCGCTCCGACGGCGCTCGGACGAGCCGCGCGTGGAACCCGCTCCTGGAAACCTTCAGGACGCGGGCCATGGTGGCGACGGGGTACTGGGCCTGGTGCGCCCTCATGAATTCGAAGACTTCTCGGGTACCGAGCCGGTTTCCCGGGCGAACCAGGCCGCGGCTTTTGCCAGGATCTCGCGCTCGACCTTCAGGTGTTTGTTCTCGCGGCGCAGGCGCGAGAGCTCCGTACGCTCGTCGCTGGTCAGGACGTCGGCGCGGCGTCCGGCCCTGGCGTCGGCCTCGGCCAACCAGTTGCGGATGGTCTGGGCGGTCGGCTCGAACGCCTTCTCCAGGTCCTCGGGGGTGCGTCCGACACGGATGAGCTCCACCATTCGCTCGCGGAACTCGGCCGAAGAGGGGGCGCAGAGTCCGTGACGGCCCGAAGGGCTGGCGCGGAATGGGCGCCGCATTCATCCGGCGGAGCGGGACCGAAGAACCCTCCGCTCGAAGCGCGAGTCCGGACGGCCTACGACCGGGGGTTGCTGAAGCTCTCTGCAACGGACACCTCCAAAGCGGTCAGGTGTCCACGAAAGCGGGGCAACTCCACGCCGCGAGCGTGTTCACGTTCGGGTCACGGGCCAACCAGGCGCGTCGGCGAAGGAACTGCACACATCGGCTCTCGGCCCGCCACGCCGCCGGGGTTGTCGCCCCAGCAATAGACTACGCCGTCGCGATCCAGGGCGCACGTGTGGTCACCCAAGGCCGCAAGTCTCGAGATGCCTTCCAGGCCGGGGACCTGGACCGGATCGTCGTGTGTCGTGGTCAGGGGTTCACCGGTGCCGAGCTGGCCGACATCGTTTCCGCCCCAGCACCAGACCGAACCCGCATCGGTGAGGAAACAGCCGTGGCGGCGCCCGAGGACGAGCGCCACGGCGCCGGGTGGGGTGGCGATCTCTTCGACCGTCGCTCCGCCTGCCGGGACCTCGGCGGCCCACACGTCCGTGCATCGAGTTGCGTCCTCGTCGATGACACAGACTCTCCAGTCGTGGAGCGCGAGGGCTCTCCGGCCCGGGGCGCTGGGGAAGAGCGTGGCCGCGTCGCGGAGGGCGGCGTCGAGTGGCCCGGGGTCGCGGTTCGCCGCGCAACGGGTGCGGCCGTCGTCTTCCAGGACGCAGGCCGAGTAGTAGTTCGCCGCCATTGCACGCACCGGAGCGGGCAGCAGCATCTCGCGCACCACCGGAGTCCCTTCGCCGTCCGTGAGCGTGAAACACTTGAGCCGATCGCCTTGCGCGACACATGTATCCGAGCCCGACATCACGACGGTATCGCGCGCGGCGACTTCGAGCCCGGTGATGGGACTGAGGGGACCGAGCTCACCGGGTCGCTCGGCCCGGGAGAGTTCCGCGCAAATCAAGTGGCGATCCGCCGCGGCGCCGCAGACATCAGACCCGTTGGTCCAGAGCCCGACGACGGGCTCTCCGAGGTGGAAGCCGACGGCGCTCGCCTCGGGCTCGCACCTCAACGAGCCGGGCGTCTGTCCCCAGCAATACACGTCGCCCTGCCCGTCGGTCCCGCACGCTCTGTCGTAGCCGACGGCGAACTCCGAGAGTCCGGCGGCGCTCGCGATTGCGGTGGGTCGGTCCACCCAACCCACGCCCGGTTGGATCTGTCCGCTCGTGTTGTCGCCCCAGCAGACCAGGGCGCCGGCCACCGTCAGCGCACAGAGGCCGCTCGGGCCGCCGATCAGGCCAGTCACGGGGTCGGACAGTAGGGCGGGTTCGATGGACATCCAGCCCGCGGCTTCGAATGAGCCGCGACCGAGCGCCCCATCCAGGTTCTCTCCCCAGCACCCGATGCGCCCATCGGAGGACACACCACAGAACGCAACCGAGAACAAGGTCGCGGCCAAACCCACGAAGGGGAGCTGCGGCCAGTCCAGCTCGAAGTTCGCCGTCCTCGCCCGGCAACGGGTCAGGCCGGCGACGAGGGCACACTCGGTGTCGATGGCGCCGGCGCCGACGACCACGCTGGCCCCGCGAAACAGGTCGACTTCGGTCGGTGGGGACTCATTGAAATTTTCCCAGCAATCGACTGCACCGTTGCGGCGCCGAGCGCACTGGGAGCCGAAGCCGGTGTGCCACAATGCCTCGTAGTCCCGGTGCGGACCCACGATCGCCATGAACGGCCGTTCAGCGACGGGCGTGAGCCAGTCGGCCGTCACACTCGAGGTGAGACACTCCACGGTCCCGCCCCGAAGCACGCAGAAACCCGCGACCGCATCAGCGCCGCGCAGATCGACGACCTCTCCCGGCGGGTATGCGACGCTGGCCCGAAAGATATACTCGAAGCTTTGTGAGGGGCTGAACGGGTCTTCTGACACGCGTCCCCAGCAGAAGAACCGCTGATCGGCCAGTCGAGCGCAGGTGCCATTCACAGAATCGAACATTCGCTCCGCGGGACCCGGGAGTGCGATCTCTCTGGGGCCGTCGCCGGCGTACAGGGTGCGCGGTTCATCGGTTCCGAGAAAAGTCACCAATCTGGACCAGCACCACACCCGGCCCTCTGTGCGTCGGACGCAGATCTCGGTCTCGCTGACGGAGACCTCGGCGATCGGGTCCTCTTCGTTGTCCGCGAAGGTCGGCGCCCATTGGGACGCAGGCGTCGGTCCTGCGTCCGGGTTCGGACCAGAATCGTTGTCGAGCGCGGCATCCGGTCGTTGCGCGGGCGCTTCGGCAGCGTCTGACGGAAGCAATTGACCCACCTCGACGGGGGCGGCCTCACACGCTGCGAGGCCGGCAAGGAGCCATTGTGGGAATCGTTTGAACATCCGCGGAATCTCGCAAACGAAGGGGGATGTAGGTGACATGATGGACACTGGTACGACAACGCGCCCTTTTCGGCAACGGGTTGCCGGGCCCGGCGCCGGGCTCTGGCGCAGACCTCCTGCCACCCCGGAGTCGAGCCCGGGTTCGCATTGAGCGGATTGTCCCTCCCGAGCCGCGCGGCGCGCTCAGGCGGTCGTCGTCTCCACCGGACCTGGTGGTGGCCGGGCCTCGGCAGGCGGTGACTGCGGGTTCACGAATCGTAGGTAACGGCGCGCGGAGAAGCCGTCGTGCACTGTGCAGAGCAACCGCAGCCGGCCGCCGCACTTCGGGCACGCGAGCACGTCGATCTCGAGGACGCGCCGCAGGAGTTCATGCCAGAGCAGGTGCCGGCCCGTTCGAGCTTTCGGTTGCGCAGGCGCGGGTTCGGACGCGGCCAGTGCCCGTGATAACGCGCCAGGTTCTTGCCCAGGCGCGGGATGAGCGCGGCGAGGCGGGCGACGAACTGCTCGGGCGTGAACAGCATGGCCACCGTGCCGTCTCGCCACGGCGTCTCGAGTTGCAGCGCGACGCGACCGTCCGGCCGGAGGCTCAGGCGGTCGTCGGAAACGGGCGGGCGAAGCTGTCGTACCAGGCTTCTTTTGTCACCTACACCCTGTCGTCCACGTTCGACGCACAGTCGGTTGAGGATCTCGTTGTCGGCGCCCACGTGCTGGCAGCACACGGCCACGCCCGCGCGACCAAGGATCCGGAGGTGTGGGCGTGGGGGCTACACCGAGCCTGCAGAACGGGGCCAGGGTCCTTCGGGCGCTGGCTGGGTTCGGGGCGCCACTCCCTGACCTGACGGTCGATGACCGTGCCCACCCGGGCCTCATCTTCCAGATGGGCGTCGAGCCCATCAGAGTCGACGTCGTCACGAAGGTCGATGGTGTCGAGCTCGACGACGCATGGCCCGAGCGCGTCGAGACCAAGCTCGGTCGCGAGACCGTCCCCGTCCTCTCGCGGGCGCATCTGAACGCCAATGCGAAGGCGGCTGGCCGTCTTCCGGACCTTGCGGACGTCGAGCGGCTGGAGGCCGCTCGGGGACCTCCCACGGCGAGCGTAGGACGAGGCCCCGCGGCCCCGACGACCCGCTTTCGGCGCGGCACGTTCGTCAATCTGGCGCCGACAACCGCACCAGCTCCGCGCACAGCTCATCCCGGAACCGCACCAGCCGACTGGACGCGTCCTCCGGCATCCGCTCCCGCTGAGCCAGCCCCGACACGGGCAGCGACGAGAGCACCCACGCCAGCGTCGCCGCCGACATCGCCCCGTCCTTGCGCGCCGCGGCCTCCAGCCCCACCCGAAGATCGAGCCCCGCGCCCATGAGCGCCTCGACGTCGATCAGGTCGCGGAGTTCCGAGCGCGAGAGCAGCGCGTTGAGCTTGTTGGCGAAGATCTCGCCCTTGCTGTCGATCTCGATCTCCGTGCCCTCGACGGTCACGCGCTCGGGCGCCTCGACGCGAGCCACGGGATCGGCGACGAGGTCGACCTCGACGGCGCCGTCGGCGGACTCGACGTGCAGTCGTGCGAACGCGGGCGTGCGACGCAGGCCTCGGACGGTGAACCCCGTGGCCGCAAGGGCGCCGGCCACCTCGGACGCGAGGTCGCCCAAGGTGTCGTGGCCCTGCCAGAACAGGTCGAGGTCGCGCGTCGTCCGGTGGCCCAGGTGAAAGCCGGCGAGGGCCGCGTCTCCGGTCAGCGTCCAGCGCGGCTCGAAGCCTGCGAGCGCCTGGAGGATCGCGACCTGGGTGCTACTGAGCCGCGATGTCCGCACGCCGGACCTCCCCCCAGCGATCGAGCAGATACCGCCACATCGGACGGTCGCGCCCCAGGTAGCGCTCCAGCCGCGGCCACAGCTCGACGATCTCCGCCAAGCGCACGAACTCGAAGACGTCGTCCGGCTTGGCTTGACGCATCAGCTTGCCCACATACGCCGCCCGGATGTCCGGATCGGGATCGGCGAGGACGGCCCGAAAAGCGTCGAGGGTCATTTCCGAATCCCAGAGGAAGTACGGCCGCCCGCGCGCGTCGCACAGCCGCTCGGGCGGCGTCGGAAACAGCAGTGGGCGGGGCGTGGGGTTCATCGGCGGCGGCCATCGTGGGGACGCGCGGCCGTTCGGGCAGCGGCTCCGCGCAAGGACAACCAGAATACCGATTTCCTGGCCGGTTTCCGTACCACAACGTCACCGGCATCGGAATGTCCAGGCACGACGCCGGTCCCGACGCCCTCACTTCGGCCCAAGGGGCTGGGTCGTGCGATGGGCATTTGCCGTCGAATCGTACCACGCTCCCCCGCCCCGACTACGCGCACCTGCCCACCGCCTGGTCGGTCCGCCGAGCACTGCGGGAAACACTCGTGAGAGCCGACATCACGATGGCGGTTTCGGTGATCACGATGCCGCGATTTCGGCGATCACGATGGCGATTCTCGCGATCAGGATGCGGCGATTTTCGCGATCACGATGACGCGACGCGCGCACCCGAGGCTCGACGGCGCGCGCCAGGTCGAGAAACTGGCGGGCCCCGGTCGACGGGCCGGACGCGTACTGCGCCGCGCTTCTGAAGGCCATCGACGGCGCCGAGGGGTCGTTTGAAGTGCCGCGGCGCCGCAAGACCTTCGAGCACGTCCGTCAGTTGGTCTGGGACGACGATCTGAACGCTTCCGTGCTCGGGCGACGGTCGGCCGGCTGCCTTCACCTCACTCTGTGAAGTCCCGAGCCTCGTACCCGGCCGCGATGACCCCGAACTGCGCCGCGGCCACGCCCATGAGCCCCGCGAACACATCGCCATCGGCTGCCGAGCCGAACCCTTACCCCACCAACGCCGCCCCCGTCAGAACCTCGACCTCGCCCGGGCGCGGTGCCGGACACTTCGGCCAGGCGGCGTCCACGCGATCGGCCTCATCGTGTGGGCGCCACCGGGCCCTGGCGTCCGCGCTGCGCAGTCGAACGGTGACCGCCCACCCTCGCGCCCGGTCGCCCGCCGTCATGCGCCCGGCGGTGGCGTCCACGGCCAGGCCCGCTCCGCGTCCAGCGCTCGGCGGATTGGGTAAGGACGTCGACAGGTGTCCCTCTCCGCAGGGGCACTTCTTGCATAATGCATCCTTCTCTGGAAGGATGCATTTGTGCTGACCCTCGTCCCCACCCTCGTCGAAGAGAACCGCCTGCGCCTCCGCCGCGTCCTGGTGGAACGGGCCGTCCGCCTGGATGCGCCGCCCGGCCGCATCGCCGCGGGCATCGGCATGCGCCGCACGGGCAAGACCTGCCTCATGATCCGCGAGATGCAGCGGCTGGTGGCCGCGGGGGTCGACGAGACGGCGATCTTGTTCGTCAGCTTCGAGGACGACCGGTTGACCCCCCTCGACGCGGGCGGGCTTGCGGCCCTCGTGGACGCCTTCTACGCCACGTATCCACAGAACCACGGGCGGTCATGTCACCTGTTTCTCGACGAGATTCAGTGCGTGACGGACTGGTCGCGGGTGCTGCGGCGCCTCCTGGACACCCGGGACGTGCGCCTCACGGTCAGCGGTTCGTCGGCCCGCATGCTCAGCCGCGAGATCGCCACGGAGCTGCGCGGCCGTTCCTTGTCGGTGGACGTCTGGCCCTACGCCTTCGAGGAGTGGATGCGGGCCGGCGGTCACGATCTTCCGGTCGCGCCCCACGGACAGGCCACCCGCGACGGCCTGATGGGCCACCTGCGCCGCTACCTGAACGAAGGCGGCCTGCCCGACACGGTCGACGCCGATTTGGCCACCCGCCAACGCATCCTGCGCGACCACCTGGACGTGGTCCTCTTCCGCGACGTCGTCGAGCGCAACGGCATCACGAATCTGCCGCTCGTGCGCTACCTGATGCGGACGCTCCTCGCGAGCGCCGGTCGGAGCGTCTCGCTGCACAAGCTCTACAACGACTTGCAGAGCCAGGGCCGCAAGGTCGGCAAGGACACGCTGCATGCCTACCTGAGCCACTTCGAGGACGCCTACCTGGTCTTCCCCGTGGGCCTGCACGACACCGCGCCGCGGCGGGCCGAGAACGCGCCGCGCAAAATGTACGCGGTCGACACCGGACTGCTGACGGCCGCTCGCCTCGGCACCGACGACCTCGGACAGCGATTCGAGAACCTCGTCTTCCTGGACCTGCGCCGGCAAGGCGCCGAGGTCTCGTACTATCAGACCCGCGAGCGCCGGGAGGTCGACTTCCTGGCGACACATCTCGACGGGCGCCGCGAGCTGGTGCAAGCGTGTTGGGACGCCAGCGACCCCGAGACCCGGGCGCGGGAACAGACCGCCCTGGACGAGGCCTGCGCGGAGACGGGGCTCGGGGGGCGAATCGTCACGCCGGCGGGGTGGTTGGATGAGGTGTCGCGGCGGGTCTTCCCGGAGGCGGGCGCGGCTGCAATGCGTCTCCAATGAGTGCCACCCGCACGTGGACGGCGTCTACGTGGACAAGGCCCGGGCTCGGCTCCGGGGTAGCGGGAGGTCTGTGCCAGGGTCCGGCGCCCGGCCCGGCAGGCCGTCGCCGTAGATCGGCGCGTTGTCGTATCAGGCTTCTTACGTCACCTTCACCCCGGGAAGAACAGACGGACGATCAGGCGGAGTGACGGCGTGCGCATGGGGTCCTTCTGTACGCCCTCTGCGGGTCGCCGCATAGGGTCGTCATTCGCCCCGCAGGCGAGCCAACTCGGCGCGAAGTCGGGCGTTCTCGGCCGCGATCACATCGCGCTCGGTTTCGATGGTCTTGCGCTCGGCTTCGGCGGTCTGGCGCTCGGCCTCGGCGGTCTGGCGCTCGGTCTCGGCGGCGTCGCGCTCGGCCTCGGCGGCGTCGCGCTCGGCCTCGGCTCTCTCGGCGCGCTCCAGGGCGTCGTTCAAGGAAAGCGAAAGCTCGGCGTTGAGTTCGCGCGTCAGGGGCACCATGCCGAGCCCGTGGTACCAGCGGGGCTGGCCGTCCCGCAGGCCGAGTTCCATGCCCAGGGAACCCACCGTCCAACGGCCGTTTTGGGGCACGATGCGCGTGTACTGGCGGTCGGTCGGATTCTCCAGGCGCCAGCCGTGCAGCACGACCCGCCGTGCGTCGAACATGAAGTACTCGGGGATGCGCAGCCGAGCGTAGCGCGCGACGTTCTCCTCGGCGTCCTTGCGCCGGCGGCCCCCGTAGTGGACCTCGAGGACGAAGTTCAGCCCCCGGCCCTCGGCGGAGACGTTCCAGACGGTTCGGCGGTGTTGCGCGACGTCGAGCACCACGAACAGATCCGGGGCGAACCGGCGCTCCTCCGGGTAGTAGACCGTCAGGCCGCGGCCGATGTACGCCCCCCGGCCCTCTTTGCGGAAGTGCCCGTCGAGGGAGTCCTCGCTCACGCGCACGGCTTCGATGTGCCAGTCGCCTTCGGGCGGGGCCATCTCGTGATCGGGCATCGGCCCGAGGCGTTCGAGCACGGCGGCGCGCTCGGCGGGTGTCATCCCATCCCAGACCGCCTGGGACGGAGCGCGGGGCGGTTCCTCGGCGTCGAGCGAGGTCGGTTCGGTGGACATGGGAGCATCTTCGCGGGGCGGTGAGCCGGCGTCAACGCGGGTTGGCCTTGCCCGCTCGGGCGGTGGTCGGCCGGCCGCCTTCACCTCACTCCGTGAAGTCCCGAGCCTCGTACCCGGCCGCGATGACCCCGAACTGCGCCGCGGCCACGCCCATGAGCCCCGCGAACACATCGCCATCGGCTGCCGAGCCGAGCCCTTACCCCACCAGCTCCGCCCCCGTCAAAACCTCGACCTCGCCCGCGTCGCGAGCCGCCTGCACCGCCTCGTCGACCTCGCCGCTCCCGGTGAACAGCATGAGCCGCGGCCGGCCGCGCGTTCCCAGGGCCGTCGTCAGCCGCGCGGCGTTCTCTTGCAGTTTGTTCAGCGCCGCGCCCGTGACACGGCCCCACTTGCACTCGCCCACCAGCAGTCGCTCCTCGGGATCGGTGGCCACCACGTCGACCTGTATCGAGTGATCGTGGCTCCAATACTCGCCCAGGCGGAGCGGCACGAAGTCGGCGATGCGCCCGCGGGCGATGTGTTCACGACACAGCTCCTCGAAGACCCAGCCCATGTGGTCGTCCAGGTGGGGTGCCAGGGCGGCCGTGTAGAGCAGCGACGGCTCGATGCGCCCGATGGCGCCCGTCCGCAGGTGCTGGGCCAGGCGGCGATACCAGATCTGCAGGTACGGATCGGTGATGCGATAGAGCGCCGACTTGCTGCGCTCCGGGTGGCTCTCGGTCACCGGCACGACTCGACGCAGAAGGGCCATGTCTTCCAGCCAGCGCAGGGGCCGCAGGATCGCACCGGAGGTCATGCCGACGCGTTTGGTGATGCCGCTCCAGGTGGTCTGCGCCGAGGCGATGGCCTCCAGGATGGAGTAGTGCACCCGCCCCTCGACGACGTAGGGATCGAGCAGGCGCTCGGCGTCCTCCGTCAGCGCCGACGCAGGCGAGAGCAGCAGCGCCGCCCCATTCTCGGCCAGCGTCCGCCGGGCATCCAGGCGTGCGAGGTTCCCCGGCAGGTGGCCGACCAGCCCGTAGGCCAGCAGCTTGTCCCGCGGCGTGTAGTCGGGCACGAACGCCCCCGCCTCGGGGAAACCGAACGGCCGAAAGACGATCTTCGAAGTCCGACGCCCGAAGAGCGGCTGATCCGCGTCGTCCAGGTGCTGCATGGCCGTCAGGTACGAGCCGCAGAGGATCAACTTCAGGCGCGAGTCCGCCGGGCGGCGGTCCCAGATGGCCTGCAGAATGGACGGCAACGCAGGCACGGCGTCGATCAGGTACGTGAACTCGTCCAGGACCAGCAGCAAGGGCTGCGCTCGACCGACTTGCCTGCTATGGAGGTACGCGAAGAGGCGCTCCCAGTCGGGGAAGGGCGCGCCGAACCGCAGGACGGGATCGTCGAAGTGCTCGGCCACGACGGCCGTCAGGGCCGCAAGCTGGTCCCCCTCGGAGCGACGGGTCGACTGGTAGTACAGCCCGCCGACATCCGCGGCGAACTTCGACAGGGTGTAACTCTTGCCGATGCGCCGACGCCCCAGGACGAAGACCAGCTCCGCCTGGGGGCTGGCGTGGAGGCGGGTCAACTCCGCCCATTCGCGCTCGCGGCCGAGTTTGGGATCGATGGTCTGCATGATCGCTATGTTTGCGCGAAAGTTGCGAGTGTGCAAGTTGCATGCGTGCAACTTCAATCCCGGTGCCCCGAGAGCGGCCCTTCGTCGCCGCAGTCCACCGTCACCGCACCGAGGTGACCCACTGCGTCGCGCGGTAGGGCCAGCCGTCGGCCGTGTTCCACTGCGACACGATCAGATGCAGGTTCGCGAGCGTCGAGTCCGGGTGGATGAAGCCGCCGTAGAGCTGCGGCAGCATGGCCCCCGTGACGGGTTTGTAGGTGCGGGCCTCGTAGAGGTTCGACGTCGGCGAGTCGAACACTTTGACCGTGATGTCGTAGTCCGCGGCGTTGAACCAGGACAGCACCCACTTGTCCTCGACGCGACGCAGCGAGAGTTCGCCAAACCGGCCGTCGAGCACCGGCGTCGGCGGGTGGCCCCAGGCCCAGCGTCCGTCGCGGAAGCCCCAGGGCTCGTAGGCGTTGCGGTCGAGCAGGCGGTCCTCGGGCACGCGATGCAAGATGATCGGGTGACTGCGGTCGATGAAGCTCGTCGACAGCGTGTACACGTAGCCATCGCAGCCGCGCTCCCAGGTCCAGAGCTGACGCAGGCTCCCATCTTCGTCGGCGGCCCAGCGGGCGTCGCTGAGGGCCCAGTGTTCGCCGTTGTCGTCCGAGTAGGCGATCTGTGTCCAGCGGACGTTGCCGAGCCCGGCGTTGACGATGAAGTGGAGATACATCCGGCCGCCGAGGGTGATGACATCCGAGGGCAGCCAGGTGGAGAACTGGGGGTCGGCGTGGTCGTAGTCGAGGATCTGTCGGGCGTACCGCCCGCCCGCCGCGCCGGTGAAGACGATGCCCTCGGGGCCGAGGCCGGTGGGCGAGCGGAGCAGGACCGGCGAGCGCCAGCCCGGCCCGCCGGCACGGTCCTCTTCGAAGGTGTCGCCGAAGACGTAGGCGATCTGTCCATCGGGCTGCCGGACGGGGATGCCGAGATCCGTCCCGCCGACGCCAAAGGCCCCGGAGCTCGTGCGCGTGCCGGTCAGATCGGCGATCCAACGCGTGACCGCGGGGCGCTCGGCGGGGTCGGGGACTCGCCCGGGGCAGCGGTCGTCCACGGCCGGGCCGGCGTCGGGCGCAGGGGACTGCGCGGCGTCGACCCAGGGGGCGAGCGCGGCGTCGACCCCGGGGGCAAGCGCGGCGTCGGGCCCGGGTGCGCGCGTGGCGTCGGC
>JAKLJY010000047.1 GCA_023150895.1 Myxococcota bacterium
GCCCCCTCGGCCACGCGGGCGGCAGGACGGGGAGCGCGACGTCGGGTCCGGCGGTGGGGACGCTCGGCCAATCCGCCCCCGCACCGGGGGCGACGGGCCCGGTCGGCGCAGGGCCGGGTCGAGGCAAGGCGCTCGGCCCGGCGCCCGGTGGCGTCTCGGGCCCCGGAGGGCGGGGCGTCGGCGCGTGTCCGGGCAATGCGACGGGGGTCGGCGGGCGCACGCTCGCGTCGTCGCAGGCGCCCAGGGCACCCGCGAGTCCGATCATGACCGCCGCGCGGCGCGATCCCCCCGTGAACATGAAGAACGATCCTACACGAACGGCGCGGTGCGCGCCTCGAATTCGGCCCGCACCGGGTTCATCCCCACACGATCGAGGCAGGCCGCGGCAAGCAGCCCCATCACGACGCCCGGCCCCGTCGAGAGCAGCGGGGCGCCGGCGGCCCGGGAGAGCACCACCGGCGGTGAACCGTTCACGCCGAGCCGCACCGTCGTCGCGCCATCGGAGAGGCATTCCCCGTCGAGCGTGTAGCGCACGCCCCGGAAACGTGCCACCGCAGTCGCGGGACCCGACACGACGATGCCGTCATGCCCGGGATGCCGTGCCATCTCGAGCTCGCTGCCGAAGAATCGGGGCTTGAGAACGTAGGGTCCGCCGTCCTCCGGGCAGAAGACGTCGCAGTTGCCGCACTCGTTGCAGAAGTCGGCGTAGTTGGCGAGTTGATGCGTCTCGACGATTCGCACCGGCTCGGCGAGGGCAATCGTCACGCCCCCGGCGGCATCGTCCGCCACCGAGTAGGCCGCGTACTCGCCCGCCGGCAGCGTGTAGGTGAAGTTCGCGTCGTTCGGGCAGACCGGCACGCACTTGTCGCAGTTGGTGCAGTCGAAGAGGGCGAGCGTCCGGCCGAGCTTCTTCGGCGGCCGGGCGTTCTGGGCGGCGTGATACCGCGGATCGGCGCGGACGCCTTCGACGATGGGCGGCGTATTCAGGACGGCCGCCGCCCGCACGATGCGTTCGAAGCCCGCGTCGTCGAGACCGTGGGCCAGGGCCGTGCCCCGCAGATCGGAGCCCGGCGTCGCCAGGGCCTCGAGCAGGGGCGCGCGCCAGGGATCCGCCGACGAGGACGTCCGCTCCACGGCTCGTTTTCCCTGGGCACGGGCCTTCAGGATGAAGCTGTCGACGTCCGTGGCACCCACCGCGTGCATCCGGGCGTCGAGCGCCCGCAAATAGGCCGACAGGCGCCCATAGCCCCCCGTGCGCAGAAGGTCCGTGCAGACGGTGACGGGCACGAGCCCGAGCGCGACGGCGTCGGCGAAGTTGTCCTTGTCGATGCCCGCGGAGAAGCTGAAGGGCAAGTCGGGCAGGTCCGCTGCGAGCGCCGTGCGCAGACGCCCGAGGAGGGCGAGCGCGATCACGTGCAGGGGCTGGCCGGACATGTACATCGTCGGCTCGCTGAAGAACGCCTTGTGGTTCTCCACGACCAGCGTGTTGGTCAGCTTCACCCCGAACATCAGGCCCCGCGCGTCCGCAAACGCCCGCAGGCGCCGGATCATGTCGAGCGCGTCGGGGAACTGCAGATCCGCCTCGAACGCCGCGTCGGGCACGCGGAGGTCCGTGTATCCGAGCTGATCGTGCAGAAGTCCGGTCAGCGCGGACCGACCGAGGAGCGTCGGATTCAGTTTGACGACGACGTGCAGCCCGTGGGCGTCCATCAGGTGCTCGGCGATGGCGGCGATCTGCTCGGGGGGACAGCCGTGGAACGTCGAGATGGTGGCGCAGTCGGCGATGCGGTCGGGAATCTCGCAGTCCCGCAGGCGAGCCGGCAAGTGCCGGCGCAGCGCGTCGATCTCGTCGCGGGCCGCCCGCAGGCCCTCGATGAACGCACTGACGGCCGGCGACTGCACACCGGCGAGGTCGTACCCGACCGAAAGGTCGAAGAGAACGTCCCGATCCGTCGGCACGCCGGCGAGACCGGAGGCCGCGAGCGCATGAATGAGCGTCCACCCCCGCACGTACTCGGCGCGCGAGGCGGCGAGCCGCAGCTCCTGCGACCACTCGACGTTGAACCCGATCGTCGCCGCGTCGATGCACGGCCGCGGGATCGTCAGGGTGTCGTTGAGCTGCACCGTCTTGAGCTCGAGGATCCGCGCACCGGCGAGCCACGACAGCACCAGGTTCTGGGCGAGCTGCGTATGGGGTCCGGCGGCGGGCCCCACGGGAGAGCCGGCGACCGCCCCGTGGAAGCGAACGCGCGCGTCGAAGCGCGGGTTCGGCAGCCAGAATTTGCGGACCGGCAGGTCGTAGACGGCGCCGCGCTCCGCGTGCTCCGTGAAGATGCGGTGGACGTGCGCTTCGAAAGGGGCGGGGTTGAGGTCGGCCATGGCCGCATCAAATGCGAGCGCGGGCCTCGCGTCAACGCCCGGCGCGCGGATGGCCGGTCAGCGGCTGGTGTAGATCAAGCGTTCCCAACCGGCGTTGCCGTTGAGGATCTGGTTGCCGCAGCGGTAGCCGGAGTTGAGCGCGTTGCCACTCGTGTGCCAGCACATGCGCAACTGCCCCTGCCCCTGCCCCGTATCGCAGGAGTTGCGTGAGGGCAACTCGCCCGCCGGCACGAAACCGATGCTGGTGTTCTGGCTGAAATAGAAGGACACGCCGTTGTGCGTGTTCACGTTGTTGTTCCGGTCGCCGGTATCCGTGAAGACCGCGGCGCGCTCGCCCATCGCGGCGAGGCTGAGATTGGCCGCGCCCACTTGCCGGCACCCGTACATCACGTACTCGCCGTCGCACGCCGCCAGGAAATTGGCGATGGGCGTATTGGCCGCGAACGTGTCCTGGTGGCACAGCGTCCAGCCATCGAGGTCGGCCTCGGGCAGGTTCTCGCGGATGCCTTCGAACGTCAGCAGACCGCCGCACGCCCCGCGGATGCACTCGACGCCTTCGTCGCACACCCGCCCGCACCGACCGCAGTTGTCGGCCGCGTTCTGAAGATCGACGCAGGCGCCGTCGCACAGACCGTACCCGGCCTGCTCACACTGGGCGCCGCGCGCGGCGCAGCCGTCGTCCTCCGGCCAGTCGACGAGGCCGTCGCCGTCGTCGTCCGCCCCGTTGTTGCAGGCCGTCGGTCCGATGTCCCCTTCGTCGTTGTCCCGCCCATTCAGACAGCCGGGATCCGCGAGGTCGATCAGGGTGTCGCCGTCGTTGTCGACGCCGTCGCGGCAGCGGTCGAGGGCCCGCCCGTCGTTGATTTCGTCGGTGTCGAACGCGGCGCTGCAGCCGACGTCGTCCGGGAAGTCGGCCCGACCGTCGCCATCGTCGTCGCGACCGTTGGCGCAGGCCGGCGCGAAGTTGGGGTCCGTCTCGTCGTCGTCCGCCCGGAAACGGCACCCGGGATCCATCGGGTAGTCGGCGATGCCGTCGTCGTCGTCGTCGATGCGGTTCGCGCAGGCGGGCGGCGCCGGGGGATCCGTCTCATCCCGATCGGCGGCCGCGTCACAGCCCGGATCGAACGGGAAGTCGACGAGGCCATCGCGGTCGTCGTCGAGGAGGTTCTTGCAGACCGGATCGACGTCCGGGTCTTCCTCGCTCGGATCGCCGGCGGCGTCGCAGCCCGGATCGAAGGGATAGTCGGGGAAGCCGTCGCGGTCCTGATCGACGCCGTCGGAGCAGCGAGCGGCGGGGACGGGGTTGCGTTCGCTGGCGTCCCCGCGGGCCTGACACCCCGGATCGAACGGAAAGTCGGTGCGATCATCGGCGTCGTCGTCGAGGCCGTTGGCGCACTCGGGCAGCGCGTCGGGCGGCGGATCGTCCTCGTTGATGCCGCCCTTCGCGGCACAACCGACATCGAAGGGATAGTCGGTGTCGCCGTCGCCGTCGTCGTCGAGGCCGTTGTCGCAGATGGGGTCCGCGCCGGGCGCCGGATCGCGCTCGTCCTCGTCGAGCGCACTCTCGCAGCCGCGGTCGTCGCCGTCGATGAAGCCGTCGCCATCGCCGTCCGCGCCGTCCGCACACCCGGCCGGGAGGCGATCGACCTGAACGCTGAGCTTGAACGGCCCGCCCTGCCCGAAGCTGTGGTCGACGACGACGAAGTAGTCCCCCGGCGGGGCGCGGTCGATGCGCACCCGGCCCCGGGCCGAGACGCCGGGCACGCCGGTGTTGCAGCCGTTGGCGACCTCGCTGCGGGCGTTGACACAATCGGCGCGGACGTACAGGCCGGTGTTGTCGACCGTCTCGGGATGGTCGACGCTGAACAGGAGGCGCGCGTTGAAGGGGTTCCGATAACGCACGATGGACTCCGCGCCGTTGCCGGGCACGCAGGAGCCCTGGAACTGCGTCGTGCCCCCGGTGGTATCCCCGAGCATGAACGGCTCGCCGACCGGGAAGTCCGCGACGCGGACCCCCTGGCCGCAGACGTCGACCTCGTCCGGATCGGCCGCGGACTCGCAGCCGAGATCGAGCGGATAGTCGATCAGCCCGTCGCCGTCATCGTCTTCGTCGTTGGCACAGCCGGTCGGCATCTCGGGGTCCGCTTCGTCGCGGTCGTCGCGGGACGTGCAGCCCGGATCCGTCGGGTAGTCGGCGCGCCCGTCGCCGTCGTCGTCGAGCCGGTTGAGGCAGGCCGCCAGCGGGACCTCCGTGACGGTCAGGCTGAACGGGCCGCCGTTGCCGGTCGCCCCGTCGATGAAGAGGGTGTACTCGCCGGCCTCGGGGTTCTCGATGCGCAGCGTATTCGTTCCGACGCCGTCGAGGGGCTCACGACTGCAGGCGACCTCGGTCTCGGGGTCGAGACAGGTCCGCCGGACGTGGATGGTCGTCTCGACGAACGTGTCCATCCCCTCGGGGGCCGATGTGCGGATCTCGAGGGCCTCGAGCGCACGGGCGATGCGGTAGCCGTAGACCACCTCGGCCGCGCCCCGACCACCGCAGGTGCCCTCCGCCAGGAAGCGTCCGCCCCGGGTGTCCCCGTGGATCGTGGTGTCCGGCGCGAGATCGACCGGATCGTAGGCGACGCCGCAGCTCCCTGCTTCGCTGGCGTCCGCCGCCGACTGACAACCGCGGTCGTCGGGGTAGTCGACCGCGCCGTCGCGGTCGTTGTCGACCCCATCGGCGCACGGGGGCGGCGTCCCCGGATCGGTCTCGTCGCGGTCACCGACGCCCTGACATCCCGGGTCATCGGGGTAGTCCACCGCGCCGTCTTCGTCGTTGTCGCGGCCGTCGGCGCAGTCCGGGGGCGTCCCCGGGTTCTCCTCGTCGGGGTCGCCTGCCGCGCTGCAGCCCGGCTCGTTGGGGAAGTCGATGACCCCGTCGGCGTCGTTGTCGACGCCGTCCGCGCAGGCGGGCGTCTCCTGGCCCTCGGGCGTCTCCTCGCGGGGATCGGCAACGCCCGTGCAGCCGGGATCGGCGAGGTCGATCAGGCCGTCGCGGTCGTTGTCGTTGCCGTCGGCGCACTGCGGCAGCACCTGCCCCGAGTCCGTCTCGTCGCCGTCGAGCGCCGAGCCGCAGCCCGGATCGGACGGGTAGTCCGTGTACCCGTCGGCATCGTCGTCGACGCCGTTGCCACACGCCGGGACCGGGGGGTCGTCGCCCTCTTCGGGATCGGCCGCGCTGCCGCAGCCGCGGTCGGCCGGGAAATCCGTCGCGCCGTCCCCGTCGTCGTCGGCGCCGTTCGCGCAGGCGGGCGGGCCCGCCGGCTCGTCGTCGTCGGACTCGTCGTCGTCGTTCTCGGACAGGCACCCGGGATCGTTCGGGTGGTCGACGAAGCCGTCCCCGTCGTCGTCCCGGCCATTGGCGCAGGCCGCGCCGGGGACGATGGGGCCGGCATCGGCCTCGGGCGCCGCGTCGAGGGGTGGTCCGGCGTCGAGCGGAATCGGCGTCGGCTCGTCCGAGCTTTCCGCCCCACAGGCCGAAAGAAGCGTCGCGGCGGTGAGCAGGGCGGCGAACCACGGCGGCCGGCGGCCCGAGAGGCGGCCCGGCGGCCCGGAGGTCGCGAAGCGGATAGGGTTCATCGGCACCGAAGAGACTCCCCAATTTCGGTTGCAGGTCGGCGATCGCGTGTCTATGGCGAACCGCCATGTTCGCAGCATTGACAACGGCACCGCCAGACGGAATAACGCGGCGCCCTTCTACGGTTCGGCCCCGGTCGAAGTCCGGACCCGGTCCGGCCGCTCCGAAACGTTCGTTCCCATCCAACCCACCACTGCGTTGAGGGTCAGTCTCGATGATCTCTGTGAAAAACCTCGAGAAGAGGTACGGGGAAGTGCGCGCGGTCAAAGGCGTCGGTTTCGAGGTCGCGCGCGGTGACATCGTCGGCCTGCTCGGCCAGAACGGCGCGGGCAAGACGACGGTGATGAAGATCCTGACGGGGTACCTCGAACCCACGGCCGGGACGATCACCGTCGGCGGCGTCGACGTGCTGACCGACCGCCTCGGCGTCCAACGGCAGATCGGCTACCTGCCGGAGAACGCGCCGCTGTACCCCGAGATGCTCGTGCAGGAGTACCTGCTGATGATGTGCGAGCTGCGCGGCCTCCCGCCGGAGAAGCACATCGCGGCCGTCTCGGACGCCGTCCGGGCCACCGGCCTGACGAAGTTCCTGACGCGCCCCATCGCGACGCTCTCGAAGGGCTACCGCCAGCGTGTCGGGCTCGCGCAGGCCATCCTGCACAAACCCGAGGTCCTCGTCCTCGACGAGCCCACCAACGGCCTCGATCCCGTGCAGATCCAGGAGATCCGGGGCCTGATCAAGCGCCTGGCGCAGCACAGCACGATCATCCTCTCGACCCACATCCTCCAGGAGGTCGAGGCGGTTTGTAATCGGGTCGTCATCCTCATCGACGGCGAGATCGCCGCCGACGCCGCCCTGTCGGACCTCCTCAAGAGCAAGCGCGTCCGCGTCTCGCTCAAGCAGGGCTCGGACGGCGCGGCCGTCGCGCTCGGCAAGGTGCCCGGCGTTTCCAAGGTCTCGCGGCAGGGCGCCGACGCCGACACCGCCGGCTTCGACGTCTGGATCTGCGAGTTCACGACGGCGACCGCCCCCATTCAGGCCATCGTCGAGACGGCCGTCCAGCACAAGTGGACGCTCGGCGGCGTCGCGCCGGAGGTCTCGAACCTCGATACCGTCTTCCGCACCCTGATGACCCAGAAGGCCGCGGCCAGCGCGGCGACCCAGACTTCTGCCGAGGAGAAGGCCGCATGAGCAGCGGGATCATGACGACCGCACGCAAGGAGCTGAGGTCCTATTTCCTCAGCCCCGTCGCGGTGATCTTCCTGGGCGTGTTCCTGGTGGTCACGCTCTTCTCGTTCTTCTACTACGCCAAGTTCTTCGCCCGGAACATCGCGGACGTCCGACCGCTGTTCCAGGCGCTGCCCTTCCTGCTCATCTTTCTCGTGTCCGCCATCACGATGCGGCAGTGGAGCGAGGAGCAGAAGATGGGGACGATGGAGATCCTGCTCACCCTGCCGGTGCGCACGCGGGATCTCGTCCTCGGCAAGTTCCTGGCCGGTATGGCCCTCGTGGGTCTCGCCCTGGCGCTGACGTTGCCCTTGCCCATCACCGTGGCCAACCTCGGGCAGCTCGACTGGGGCCCCGTCGTCGGTGGGTACGTCGCCGCGGCCATGCTGGCGTCGGCGTACATGGCCATCGGCCTGTGCGTCAGCGCCCGGACGGACAACCAGATCGTCGCGCTGATGGTCACGGCGGTCATCTGCGCCGTGCTCTACGGTCTCGGCTCGGACACGGTGACCGGCTTCTTCGGCACCAATGGGGCCGAGGTCCTGCGCGCCCTCGGCTCGGGCAGCCGCTTCGCGAGCATCGAGCGCGGCGTCCTCGACGTGCGGGATCTCTTCTACTACGGCAGCCTGACGGCGTTCTTCCTGCTGCTCAACGGCCACTTCATCGAGCGGCAGCGCATCGACGTCCTCGCCGCGCCGGGTCAGGCCAAGGCCCGCGCCCTCGGGCTCCTCGTCGGGCTCGCCGCCGCCAACGTCGTCGTCGGCAACCTCTGGCTCGCGCCCGTGACCGCTCTCCGGGCGGACCTCACCGCCGGTGGCGAGTACAGCATCAGCCCCGTGACGGAGGAGATTCTGGAGAATCTCGCCGAGCCCCTGACCATCGCCGGGTACTTCTCGGAGAAGACCCACCCCCTGCTCGCGCCCCTGGTGCCGCGCCTGCGCGACTTCCTGACGGAGTACGAGATCCGGGGTCGCGGCAAGGTCACCGTCGAGTTCACCGATCCGAGCCGGGACAAGGACCTCGAGGAGGAGCTCAACCAGAGCTACTCCATCAAAACGTTCCCCTTCCGCATCACCGGCAGCCACGAAGACTCGGTCGTCAACTCGTACTTCCACGTCCTCATCAAGTACGGCGACGAGTTCCAGGTCCTGTCCTTCGACGAGCTCATCGAGGTCAACGCCGACGAGACCAACATCGACGTGCGCCTGCGCAACATCGAATACGACATCACGCGCGCCATCAAGAAGACGACCCAGGGCTTCCAGAACCTCGAGTCGGTCTTCGCTCGCGCGACGCAGCCGTCGAAGCTCGTCGCCTACATCAGCGCCGACAAGCTGCCCGCCGAGTTCAAGGAAGCTCCCGAGCGCATCCGCAAGGTCGCCAAGGAGATTCAGGACAAGAGCAACGGGAAGTTCACCTTCCAGGAGATCGATCCGAGCCAGGATCAAGCCGTCGCCCAGGAGATCCTGCAGAAGTACGGCTTCAAACCGATGGCCACGGACCTCTTCGCGAAGGACACCTTTTACCTCCACATCCTCTTCCAGTCCGGCGAGACGCTCGAGCGGGTCTTCCCCCAGGGCGACATGGGCGAGGCCGACATCCGGACCGCCATCGAGGCGTCGATCAAGCGCGCCACGCCCGGCTTCCTGAAGACGGTCGGCCTGCTGACCGAGGAGCCGAAGCAGGAGCAGCCCAACCCGATGATGGGCATGCAGCCGCCCCCGCGGGAGCGCCCCGACTACCGGGCCCTCGAGGAGACGTTCGGGCAGGATCTCACCATCAAACGCGTCGACCTGAAGAACGGCGTCGTCCCGCAGGACATCGACGTGCTCGTCGTCGCCAAGCCGGGCAAGCTCGACGAGAAGCAGCAGTTCGCCGTCGACCAGTACCTGATGCGGGGCGGCGCCGTCGTCGCGCTGACCGGTGCGTATGGGGTCAAGATCGACCGGGAGGGCATCTCGACGGTCAAGCAGGACGACTCGATCCTCGGCCTGTTGTCGCACTACGGCGTCACGGTCGAAGACGGCTTCGTCATGGACCCCGTCAACGCGCGCTTCCCCATGCCGGTCCAGGAGCGGCGCGGCATGTTCGTCATGCAGCGCATCGAGATGATGCCGTACCCCTTCTTCCCCGACATCCGCGGGGACGGCTTCAAGGAAGGGCATGTCGCGCTCGCGGGATTGCCGGGCGCCGTCCTGACCTGGAGCTCGCCGTTGAAGCTCAGGGACGGGCTCGCCGGGGGCAGCGGCGACCTCAAGGCCGAGGTGCTCATCGAGAGCTCGGAGAAGTCCTGGGTGCGCAAGGACTCGAACATCGAACCGCGCCCCGGCGAGCCCGACCTCGGGTACGCCCACAAGGACGAACCCACCGGCAAGCAGGCGATGGCCGTGACCCTGGTCGGTCGCATTCCGAGCTACTTCGCCGACAAGCCGTCTCCCCTCTTCGCGGGTGACGCGGCCGGCGAAGGCGCCGACCGGACGGGGCGGACGCTCAAGGAGTCCGTGCCCGACGCGCGCCTCGTCGTCGTCGGTTCGTCCGAGTTCGCCAGCGACCTCGTCGCTTCGCTCGCCCAGCAGATGGGCGGCGGCCCCTACCGCGGCAACCTGGTACTCGCCCGCAACCTCGTCGACTGGACGATGGAAGACACGGACCTGCTCCAGATCCGCTCGGGCGGGGCGTTCTCCCGCACGCTCAGGAGCCTCGAGCCGAAGGACAAGACCATGTGGGAGGTGGGCAACTACCTCGTCACGCTGGCGCTCCTCGGCGCCATCGTCGCCTCGTTCTCCACCCGTCGCTGGCGCGCCGTGGCCATTCAGTTGACCCCGGAGGTCCGTTCATGAACACGCTCAACAAGAACATCAAGCTGCTGGGCATCCTGCTCGGTGTCCAGGCCGTGCTGGCCGTCGTCATGTGGCAGACCGGCGGGCGCGCCCCCGGACAGGCGTACCGCTCCCTCCTCGAGATGGAAGAAGCCGCCGTCACCGCCCTGGAGATCACCGGACGACCCGGCGTCGACGGCAAGCCCGGTGAATCCGTGAAGCTGGTCAAGAACGGCGCCGACTGGGTCGTCGCTTCTGCCGGGGACTACCCCGCCAAGAAGGACAAGGTCGACGACGTCCTCAAGAAGCTCGTCGCGATGAAGGTGAAGTCGCCGCTCGCGACGCAGGCGGCGAACCACAACGCGCTGCGCGTCGGCAAGGACACGTACGGAAAAGAACTCGTCGTGACCGCCGGCGGGAGCACCAAGAAGCTCATTGTCGGCTCGGGTTCGGGCAGCTCGGTGAACCTGCGCTTCGACGGGTCCGACGAGGTGTACCAGGGCCGCGGTCTCAGCGAGTACCAGATCTCGAACACCGCGCGGACCTACGTCGAGACGGGCTACGTCAAGGCGGACAGCGACAAGGTCGCCGCCCTGAGCGTGACCAACGCGCGGGGCACGCTGACCTTCCGCAAGGACGGCACGAAGTGGGTTCTGGAGCAGCTCCCGCCCGGCGCCGAGCTCGACGAGGCCAAGGTCACCGGCTTCATCGGCAGCGTCGCCCGCCTCAACCTCGACCGCCCCCTCGGCAAAGAGGTCAAGCCCGAGATGGGGCTCGACGGTCCGGGCGCCGTGCAGGTGCAGATCGAGGCCACCGAGAACGACAAGCCCGTCAGCCTCGCCTACACCATCGGCGCGCAGGCCGGCACCTCGGACAACGACGGGTACTACGTCAAGGCCAAGGACAACGCGTTCGTCGTGGTTGCGACCAAGTGGGCCACCGAGAGCGCGCGCATCAAGGCCGTCGACGACTTCGTGAAGAAGCCCGAGCAAGCCGAGAACGGCGGGGCCCCGGACGGCATGCCGCCCGGGATGCCCGGCATGCCGGGTATGCCCGGGATGCCGCCCGGCTTCGCGCCGCCCGGCGAGTGATCGGCGGCGCGCCCCGATGCGCGACGCCCCCCTGCCGCGCCTGCCCGTCCTCGACGACTACGCCGACTACATGAACGCGCTGCCCGGCGGTTTCGTCCGGGTCCTCGGCTTGCACTTCGTGACCGCCTCGGCGGCGGAGGTCACCGCGACGCTGACGGTCACCGAGACGCACCTGCAGCCCTACGGCATCGTCCACGGCGGGGTCCACGCGGCCCTCGTCGAGTCGGTCGCCTCCGTGGGCGCCGCCCTCCAGTGGGTTCCGCGCGGCGCGTGGGTGGTCGGCGTCGAGAATCGCACCCGGTTTCTGCGCCCGGTGCGTGCCGGCACGGTGCTGCGCGCCGTCGGCCGGCCGCGCCCCGAGCCGTCGCAGAGCGGCCAGGGCGTCGACGCCGCCGGCGACCCGATCTGGCTCGTGGATGTCGCGGACGAAGCCGGCCGGCTCGTCGCCAGCGGACAGCTCCGCCTGCGTCGCCTGCCGCCCGACACGGAGCTCTCCGGGCGCCCGGTGGGGATTTCCGGCACCGCCGGCGTTGACGGGCCGCGCGTTCGCGAATAGCGTGCGCGCCCGAGAGCATCGAGAGGACGTCATGGCCTTCTACTGCGCGACCTGCGGCAAAGAAATTCCCAACGGCAAAGAGATCTTCGCCCGTGACGACGGGCGCCTCGAACGCGGCGGGCGCCCGCGGCACGCGGCGTGCGTCCCCGGCGGGCAGCCGGTGAGCGCCGCGGTGGACCGCGCGACGGTGGCTCGGGGGACCCGGGTGACCTGCATCGACGATCGCATCGTCTGCCGTCAGCTCGGCGCCGACGGCGAGGTCGAGACCTGGCTCGAGCTGCCCGCCAGCCTCAAGCAGCCGCTGATGGCCATGGTGGCCGAGGTCGTCCGCGGTCGCGACGCGGTGGACTACCCGGTCCCCGGGGGAGATCGCCTCGTCGTACGACGGGAGGGCAGCGGCGGCAGCCTCGTCTCGCTGCATCTCGTCCGCGAGCCGACCGGTTTCCCGGCCGACGGCCGGCGCATGACCATCCCGTCCGCCGACGTCGACCTCTTCGTCGCCCAGTGCCGGGGAGTCTGACGACACCCTGACGGCGTCGTCATACTGAAAATTCACCCCGGGTGAATTTTCCGGGTTCCCATCGCGGTTCGCACTCGCTACCGTCCTCCGACTTTTCTCGTCACGTTCCAATCGGAGCACGTTGAGCATGTGAACCGGCGCCCTCGGGCGCCCACTGTCGGTCGCAAGACCCCCGGTGGCCCAATGCAGCAATCGATCGTGAGCCAGCGGCTCCGCCGTCTTTTCCTTCTCGTTCTCTCCCTCGCGGTTTTCCGGCCTCAGCTCCTGCTGGCCCGGACGCTCGCTCCGCTGACGCGCACCACGCTCGAGTCCCTGCCGGGGGGTCAGCCCCCTGAGGGCGCCTCCTCCGAGACCGAGGTCCCCCTCCCGACCGTCCCGACGGGGGAATCGCTCTCCATCGGAGAAGCCAATCGCGGCCGCCTCGTCAACGGCGTGCGCCTCGAGTCGGACGACCTCTTCCTGGTGCGCAGCCAGGACGAGAACTACGGCACGGCCGAGACGATCGAGGCCACGCGTCGCGCGGTCGCCGAGGTTTCCCGACGATTCCCCGGGCGCCCGCGCATCGTGGTCGGCGACCTTTCGAAGGAGCACGGCGGGCGCATCCGGCCGCACAAGTCGCATCAGTCCGGCCGCGACATCGACCTGGGCTTTTTCCTCGTCGGCGACGCCCAGCCCAACCATTTCGTCCCGCTCACCGCCAAGAACATCGATCTAGCGCGCAACTGGGCGCTCATCGAGGCCCTCGCCGCCGGCGACGACGTCCAGTACATCTTCATCGATCGGCGCGTGCAGAAGCTGCTGCGCGCCTACGCCGAAGAGGTCGAGAAGGTCCCGGCCAAGGTCCTCGACGGCATCTTCGAGTACCCGCGCAAGGGCAGCCTGTCGACGCTCGTGCGCCACCGTCGGGGGCATCGCAACCATCTGCACGTCCGCTTCTTCTCGCCGCAAGCCGTGGCTGCCGGCGAGAAGTACGGCGCCGAAGCGCTCGCCCGGCTCGGCAAGAGGGTCGACCCGTGGCAGGCCGTCGCGTTCAACCACATCGTCCGCAAGGGCGACACGCTCGCCCGCATCGCCGCCCGGTACAAGGTCGAGCTGACGGACATCATGAAGTGGAACCGGCTGAAGCGCCGCACGGTCCTGCAGCTCGGTCAGACCATCACGCTCTATCGCAAGGTCAAGGTCGCCGCCGCTTCGGCGAGTGATGTCTGCCACGCCGGGCCGCGCGCCGTCGGGTGCTGGCGCCCCGGTCGCTCCTGAGCGCGTGACCCCGTGCCGATCATCCCCGGGATCGAGCGCCTGGAGGAGATCGGTCGCGGCACGGACAGCGTCGTCTTCCGCGCCCGCCGCGGCGACTTGCCCGTGGTCGTCAAGCTCGCTCGCTCAGCGGAGTTCGATCCGGACGCGCGCCGTCGCTTTCGGCGCGAGGCGGCGATTCTCGGCACGCTGCACCACCCCGGGTTGCCGAAGGTGCATGCGACCGGCGAGGTCGACGGGCGCCCGTTCCTCGTGCGGGCGTACATCGAAGGGCAGAACCTCGCCGAACTCATCACGCACGGGCGGCAGCCGGAGTCCCGGGCGCTGCGGCTCGCCATCGACCTCGCCGGCGCGCTCGGTGCGCTGCACCGGCGGGGCCTGATTCATCGCGACGTCTCACCGGCCAACGTCGTGCTGGGGGCCGACGGCCACGCCCGGCTGATCGACTTCGGCCTTGCGGCCATGCCCGCGGCGGATCTGCCCGTCGCCCCGGCGGGGACGTTCCACTATGCCGCCCCCGAGCAGACGGGGCTGTTGAAGCGTCCCGTCGACGCGCGGGCCGACCTCTACGCGCTCGGGGTGGTGCTCTTCGAGGTGCTCGTCGGTCACCCGCCGTTCCAGGCTCGACACGCCGCCGAGGTCGTGCGGCAGCACGCCGCCGTGCCCGCCCCCGACGTCCGCGCGCTGCGCCCGGAGGTCTCGCCGTGCATGGCGATGGTGGTGGCTCGCCTCCTGGAGAAGGACCCGGACGACCGGTACCGCAGCGCCGAGTCCCTGCTCGCCGACCTCCACGCCTTGCCGGCGCTGAACGAGGCCCTCCACGCAGGTCGGCCGGTGGTCCTCGGCCGCACGACCTCCGAGTTCGCCGAGCCGGCCCCGCTGTCCGGGCGCGCCCCGCTGCTGGGCGCATTGATGGATGCATGGCGTGAGACGCGCCTCGGTCGTGGCCGCGCGGTGCTGCTCACGGGCGACGCAGGCTCGGGCAAGAGCCGGGTGCTGCGGGCCTTCTTTTCGGCCCCCTGCCCGGAGCCGGGTCCCGTCGGCGTGCGCCTCTTCGCCCGGGCATCGGGGGCCGGGGCGGCGGGCCTCATGCCGTTGCGGCGCGCGGTCGAGCACGCGATCGCCGAGCTGCCGCCGATGGGCGGCCCGGCGCTGTCCCACCTGCGCGCGGGGGCCGGCGAGCTGGCGCCCCTGCTCGCCACGTTCTCGACGACCCTGGCCGAGCGCCTGGGGGTCACCGCCCCGGTCTTTGCGGCGCCCGACATCGGTGAACGCCTGTTCGACGCCCTCGCCGAGTTCTTTCTCGGCTGGGCACGCAGCGCCGGTGCCCTCGCCCTCTGTCTGGACGACGCGCACCTGTGCGACGAGCCGACCCGCCAGGTGGTCTCCCGACTGCTGCAGTCGACGAGCCGAGCGCCGCTGCTCCTCATCCTCACCCAGCCCGAGGTGAGCGCGACCTGGGCGGGCGCGGGTGCGACGACCCTGACCGTGCCACCCCTCGAGGCGGACGACGTCGCGGCTTACCTGCAGGCGCTTCTCCAACCGGGCCACCTCGACCCGACGCTCGTCGCGCGGCTCATGTCCCACAGCCACGGAAACGCCTTCGCCCTCGAGCAGTTCGTGCGGGCGCTTCTCGAGGGCGGGCTCCTCGTGCCGGACTGGGGCGAATGGACGCTGGACACCGCCGCGCTCGACCAGCTCCCGCTGCCGCGGGACGTCCTGGAGCTGGTGCTCGGGCGGCTGACGCGACTCGGACCCGAAGCACGCACCGTGCTCGAGGCGGCCGCCATCCAGGGTCGGCGCTTCCGGCCGGGCCTCGTCGCGCGCGTCCTGGCGCACGGACCAGACCGGGTGATGGAGGCGCTCGCCCATGCCATCGACAGCTGGCTCGTCGAGCGCGATCCCGACGGCGCGTTTGCGTTCGTCCACGAGCGCGTCCAGGACGTCCTGCTGGCCGGGCTGTCCGAACCGGCCCGGCGCGACCTCCACCAACGCACCGCAGACGCGCTGCTCGAGCCGGGCGAACCGACGGAGGCCGGCGACCTCTACGCCGTGGCCCGCCACGCGGCCCAAGGCCACCGGGCACGCGACCCCCGGCGGGTCTTCGAATTGCAGTTGCGGGCCGGCCTGCGCGCGCTGCGGGAGTTCGCGCCCGAGGAGGCGTGGCACCTGCTTCTCGACGCGCTGCATTCGGCGGAGAGTGCCGGTCTCGCGGCCCCGGTGGAGCTTCATCACGCCCTCGGGGACGCCGCAGCCCGGACGGGTCGGCTCGACGCGGCGGAGACACACCTCGTGGCGGCCCTCGCGGCGGCTCGCAGTGCCGAAGAGGCGGCCACGGTGCACGTCCGTCTCGCCGAGGCCGCGCTCACCCGCAGCGACGTCTCCGGCGCCACCGCTGCCCTGCGGGACGGCCTGACCCGCCTCGGCGAGCCGGAACGCGAGGTCGGTCTTGCCTGGGTGGTCTTTGCGCTCCTGCGCGACGCGCTCCTCGGCGACCGCCGGCCGCGCACCATCGCCGAGCCGACCGCCCGCAGCGAGCTGAGGGCGTCGCTCCTCTACTTCCGCACGTACACGGCGTTCTTCGAAATGCGTCCCGTGTCCCTGGCCGCGACGATTCTCCGCCAGCGGTGGGCGACCCGGGCGTTGGGCCCGCAGCACCCGGCCGCCATTCTTTCGAGCGCGCACCTCGGTATCTTGCAGGCCCTCCGGGGGCGCGCGGCATCGGCGCTCGCGCTCGCGCGGGACGCCGTCGCGCGCTCCGAGCGAGCGGGCGATCCCCAAATCCTGGCGCGCGCCCACCTGCACGAGGCCTGGGTCGTCCACTTCTGCGGGCGCAGCGTCGAGGCCGCCGAGCGCGCCGCGGTCTGCCTTCGCCAGCACGGTCACTGGCTGGACGCGTTCGAGTTCCTCAACGGCTGCGGTGATCTGGCCTGGAACCTCTACCTCCGCGGTTACCCCAACGAGGCGGCCACCTGGGTGGAGCGGGGCCTCGGGTACGAAGCCAACGCCTCTCCGCGCACCCACCGCGCGTTCGGCAACGTCTTCGAGGCGCTCGGTGCGCCGGTCCTGGCGATGCTCGGTCGCGAACTCGACGCCGAGCTCGCCCTCGAACGGGCCCGAGACCGCGTGTTTCGGTCTTCAATGGAGCGTCTCGGAGCGCCCGCGACGCCCCCCGATGCCTTCCGCCAGGCGGCGTTTGCCGGGTGCGAGGCCGCGTACTGCCTCGAGCGAGGCGACTTCGGCCCGGCCTTCGACGCCGTCCTCGCCCGCTTCGACGCCCTCGCCCTCGCCCCCGAGGAGACGACGCCGCATGTCCGCCTCTTCTACGTGGCCGCCGCCTGGGGTCGACTGGAGCAATGGCGGGAGCGTCCCGCCGATGCGGCGGCCCGTCGGTCATTTCTGCGGGCGGTCGAGGCCCTCGAGCGAGCCGCCTCGCTCCCCATTCTGCGCATGCACGTCCACTTGTTGCGGGGGGCCGCGACGCTCGTCGAGGGCGGGTGTCCGATGGAGGCACTCGGGCAGGCCGCCGTGCTCGCTCGCGAGACCGACAGCCCGTGGGGTGCGTTCGAAGTCGCCCGGCTGACGGCTCGCCGCCTCCTGGCCACCGGTCCGGATGCCGCCCTGCACCGGGAGGCCCGGGTCGCGCACCAGCTCGCCACCGAGCACGGCTGGATCGAGCGCGCGCGCCGCCTCCAGGCCGAGTTCGGGTTCATCGGCGGTGCCTCGAGTCCGTTCGAGTCCATGACGGCGCCTTCGCTCCTTCTCCGCCGCCAGCGGGACGCCCTGCTCTCGGTCGCCCTGGCCGGTGCGACGGTCATCGACCCCGAGACCCAGTCCCGGCGTGTGCTCGACGAGACGGTCCGTCTGCTCGGGGCCGAGCGCGCCTTTCTGCTCGGGCCGCATCAGGGGGTCGGCGAGGAGGACACGCCGCTGCCGACGATGGGTCACCTGGCGCTCGCCGTCCGGGCCGGGCGGGACGCACACGGTCGCGAGCTGACGGCCCCCGACGACCTGCACACCGCCATCATCGACCGCGTCGTCTTGACCCATCTTCCGTTGGTGCACGGGCACCTCGAGGGTCAGACCGGCGCGTCGCCGGACGCGGACGAGGCCCAGAATCCGCGCAGCGCTCTGGCCGCTCCCCTCCTCCTTCGGGATCGACTGCTCGGCGTCGTCTACGTCGACCACCGACGCGCGCGCGGCATCTTCACACCCGACGATGCGCAGATTCTTCTGGCCATCGCACAACACCTCGCCATCGCGCTCGAGACCGCCCGACACACGCAGCTCGAAGTGTACCGACGCATCGCCGCCAACGTCCCGGGCATGGTGTTCCGCCTCCATCGGCGGGCCGACGGACGCCTGCGATTCGACTACGTGAGCGAGGCGGCCAAGGACCTCCTCGGCCTGACCCCCGAGACACTGCTGACGGACGCGACCCGGCTCACGGCCGCCTTCGAGGATGCGGACGCCGCCCGACTCACCGAGACGCTGCGTGTTTCCGGCGAGACGGGTGCCCCCTGGAAGTTCGAGGGCCGGCTGCCGGGCGATGCCCGCTGGATCGAGGGCATCGGGCGTCCCGAACGTTCGCCCACCGGCGATGTGAGCTGGGATGGCCTCCTGACGGACGTGACCGAGCGCAAGCGCATCGAAGAGGCGGTGCGCGCGTTGAACGTCGCCCTCGAAGAGCGTGTGCGGGCCCGGACGCAGGAGCTCGCGGCCGCCAACAAGGAGCTCGAGGCCTTCAACTACAGCGTCTCCCACGATCTGCGCTCCGCGCTGCGCAGCGTCGAGGGGTTCTCCGCGATGTTGCGCGAGGACCATGCCGCCGGGCTCGGTCCCGTCGGCGCCGAGCTCCTCGACCGGGTCACGGCGTCCGCCAAGCGGATGTGGCAGGTCCTCGATGCCCTCCACGACCTCTCGCGGCTCAACCGCGCGGAGATGCGGCGCGAGAGCGTCGACCTCGCCCAGTTGGCGCGCGCATGCTTCGAGGACCTTCGGCGGCAGGACCCGACCCGGGCCGTCGCGCTCGAACTCGAACTCCCGCTCGACGCGCTCGCCGACGCGCCGCTCGTCCGGGTCGTGCTCGAGAACCTGCTCACCAACGCCTGGAAGTTCACTGCGCGCCGGCCCGTCGCCCGGATCTGTGTCGGTCAGCGACCCACGGACGACGGACCGGCCTTTTTCGTGCGCGACGACGGCATCGGGTTCGACCCCAAGCATGCCGGCAAGCTCTTCTCGCCGTTTCAGCGTCTGCACGGCCGCGAGGAGTTCCCCGGCACGGGGATCGGACTCTTCACCGTCCAGCGCATCATCGCGCGACACGGCGGGCGAATCTGGGCCGAGGCCGCGCCCGATCTCGGCGCGACGTTCTGGTTCACGCTCTCGCCGCGACCCGTGCCACCGGTCTGAGACGCCCGGCGCCCCGCGTTCAGGTCAGTCCGAACAGCGCGCTCGCGTTGCCCGAGAGCACGCGGGTCCGGAGTGCGGCGTCGTCGCCCGTCGCGAGGAAGACCTTCGCGAGCCCGATGGCCTGGTGATAGAACGGCCAGTCGCTGCCGTAGAGGACCCGCGCGGGATCCGTCGTGTCGAGGATGCGCGCGACACCGCTCACCGACTGACTCGCGAGCTCCAGCCAGACATTGGGATAACGACGCGAAAAGGCCAGCGCCTGCTCGAGCTGCAAGGCACCCGAGTGCCCGAGCACGAAGGTGCAGCCCGGGTGCTCCGCGATGGCCCGTTCGTACCGCGCGACCTGGCTGAACCGCCGCCCGAGGCGCGTCTCGATGTCCACGGGGCCGCAATGAAACAGCACGGGCAGTCGCCGCGCCTCGCACAGCCCGTAGAGACGCATGCACCTCGGGTGGTCCGGCGGCACGAGCTGCACCGCCGGGTGAACCTTCACCCCCCGCGCGCCGGCAGCGATCTGGCGGTCGAGCACGGCCTCCGGATCGCGCACGAACGGATGGACCGAGCCGAAACACAGGAAATCTCCCCGGTCGCGTGAGACCTCGAGCCAGGTGTCGGCGTTGTGAGACAGCACCGGGAAGTCGATGGGCAAGAGCACCGAGCGCGAAACGCCGAGCTCGCGCATCTCGCGCGCGAGGTTGGGCAGCGTATGGGTGCGCCGTTGGCCGCCGCACCCGACCGAGCCGATGGAGAGGTCCCGGGTCATCCGCTCGAGGTCGTCGGTGGAGAAGTTGCGGTTCTGATAGACATCGAGGTCGATGGCGCGGTCGGCGGGCAGGTAGTGCTCCACCTCGGGGGTCTCGGCCGACAGATCCACCGTCCGTCGCCGAAGGAACGTCAGGGCGAGGTGGGTGTGAACATCGATGGCCGGCCCGAGCGCCGGATCGGCGAGCACGAGCCGGCCCTCGTGAACCTCGAAAAACGGCGTCCGGGCCAGATCGAGCAGGTTCTCGAACCGGAGCCACTCGGGTCGAATCCTCATGGGACCTCTTGCGGTTTCATGCGTCTGCGCTCGGGGCACACCGGGCTTACGACGCCAGCAGATTTCGCAGCGCCAGCGAGATGCCGGCGAGCGCCAGGACACTGAAGACCACCATACGGAAGACCTGCACGTCCACCCGGGCGTGCAGACGCTCGCCGATGGCGCCGCCGAGGACCACGGCGAGAAGCAGCGGGGCGGCCTGCCCGAGCACGTCGACGGTCAGCACGCCGCGCTCCACGAAGCTGACGCACAGCACGACACTCAGCACGACCCACAGCGTCGACAGCGTCGCCCGAAAGACCGTCTTGTCGAGCATCTCGCGGCCCAGGTAGTAGACCACCAGCGGGCCACCGCTCCCGAAAAGACCATGCACGACGCCAGCGCCGGTCAGCACCACTGCCGCCAGCGGGCGCGACAGCGGCACGACCTCGACCGGGACCCCCTGCGAGCCCCCCGACCGCAGCCGCCGCGCAAACGCGCGGACTTCCGGCGCCGCCAGCGCCGTCACCAGCAGCCCGAACCCGCCCAGGAGCCAGCGCCGATCGACCGTGCCGGGCACCGAGAGACCCAGCCCCATGCCGAGCGCCGTGAAAGGCAGCACCCGACGCAGCAACACGCCCCAGGCGATGGTCCCGAACCCCCGCGCGATCAGCCAGATCGAGAGCACGAGGCTGACGGGCACGTAGCGCGGCAGGAGCGCGTCGAGGGGCAAGAAGTGCGCGCCGAGGGTCACGACCACGACCGTGCTGCCGAAACCGACGATGGCCTCGAGCACGAACGACACGGTCACCAGGGTCAGCAGACCGAGGTCGGTCAGCGCCATCGACGCCGCCGCGCGCTCACCGGTCGAGACCGTCCATGAAGTCGAGGACGAACTCGCGGACCATCGTGCGATCCGGCAGGGAGCCCATCATTCCGTACATGGCCGCCGCCCCCGACGTCGCCGGACCGAGCGCCCGTGCGGCCTCGACGGCGGCGGCGAGGTCTTCGAGGATGCGCGGTGCGAGGCCGGCGTGCGCCGCCGTGATCATCATGTGGAGGGCCGGCGGCCGCTGCAGGCGATCGAGGTGCCAGCCGCGGGCGTCCATCTCGTCGCCGACGCGATAGACGTCGGCATCCTCCGTCGTGAAGCCGAAGACGCTCATGTCCGGGCGGCCCTGCACGTGGCAGCCGGGCATCGCGTCGATGCCCGCGACGAGCGCGTCCGTGGTCTCGAGCGTCCGGCGCGCCATCTCGAGATAGCCCTGTTCGCCCAGGTAGTGCATCGCGGCCCACGCCGCGGCGATGGGGCCGCCCGCCCGCGTCCCCGCCATGCTCGGCGAGCCGTACAACCCCCCGGACCAATCGGTATACACGACGAACTGATGCCGCCGCAGCGCTCGCGTCTTGTAGAGCACCGTCGAGGCACCCTTCGCGCAGTACCCGTACTTGTGCAGGTCGCACGAGATGGAGGTCACCCCCGGGACCGACAGATCGAACGGCGGCAGCGGTCGCCCGAGCTTGCGCACGAAGGGCAGCAGCATACCGCCAAGGCAGGCGTCGACATGGCAGAGAAGGCCTCGGTCGCTCGCGAGCGCCGCGATCTCGGAGATGGGGTCGACCACCCCCTGCGGAAACGACGGGGCCGAGCCGACGAGGAGCACCGTGTTTTCGGTGATCGCCGCGGCCATCGCCGGCACGTCGGCGCGGAAGTCCGGCCCGACGGGGATGACGCGGGCACGCACGCCGAAGTAGTGCGCGGCTTTGTGGAAGGCCGGGTGAACGGTCTCCGGAAGGATCATCTCCGGCGCCGTCACGCCGCGGGTCGCGGCGGCGAAGTCGCGGGCCGTCTTGACGGCGAGCAGGATGGACTCGGTGCCCCCCGTCGTCATGGAACCGACCGCCTCACCGTCCCCGAGCAGGTGCGCGACCATCGAGAGGACGTCGGTCTCCATCCGGCGCAGGCTCGGGAACGCCATCGGATTCAGGGCGTTCTCCGAGAAGAACTTGCCGTAGGCGTCGTGCAGCAACGTCAGCAGCTCGTCACCACCGTAGTAGACGAGGCTGAAGGTGCGGCCGTCTCGCCAGCGCGCGTCGTGGCTACGGAGGCGTTCGAGCGCATCGAGTACGGAAGCGGGCGACACGCCGGATTCGGGCAGCTTCATGGGGGCACTCCGGGGGCATCTCGTGAGGGCGGGACGGGGCCCGCGTCGGGTGCGTCGAAACGGACGTTGACCTGAACCCGCACCGGCTCGTTGCTCACGGGCGGCGGCGCCGGCGCGGCCGGTCGTTCCAGCAGTCGGAAGATGCCGAAACCGCCCCCTCCGAGAATCGCGAGCAGACCCACCCACAGCCAGGGGCGTCGCCGCCGGCGCAGCGCCCGCTCGGCGCTGTCGACGTCGTCGGGGTCGGGGAGCGAGAAGGCATCCCTCGGATCGGCGGGCCCGGAGCGCAGGGGCGCGACCCGCGGCGCGGGCGGGGCGACGGTCACCTGCGCTTCGGTCGGTCGCTCCGCCGGGACCTCCGCCGCGGCGGTCATCTCGCTCGCACGCAGATCGGCGTCGGAAGGCGTGTCCGGGACGGTGAGCTCGACGCCGAGCGCTTCGAGCGTGATGGGCGGGTCGAGCGCCGGCGGAGGTGCCGAGACGGCGGGGCCGGGTGCATTCAGGGAGGCACGGGCCCCCACCCCACCCGTGGCGGCCTGCGGGCCGGAAGGCAGGCGATTGCGTCCCGTCGTGATGGGCGGTCGATCCGGCGCGAGGCCGACGGCCCCGGCGAGGGCGAGGGACATGTCGCGGGCATCGACGAAGCGGTCGTCCCGCTTCTTGGCGAGCGCGCGCATCACGACGGCGGCGAGTTCGGGGGCGACCGTGTCCGGCAGGGGGGGCACCGCTCCGTTGACGACGCGGTGCAGAATCGCGAGCGCCGAGCCGCCGGTGAACGGTGGCGTGCCGGTGAGACCCTCGTACAGCACTGCGCCGACGGCATAGAGATCCGCTCGGTGGTCCACGAGATCCGGGACCCCCATCGCCTGCTCCGGCGCCATGTACTCGGGTGTGCCGAACACCGTGCCATCCTGGGTCAGCTTGACGTTCGCGCCATCCCGGATGGACTTGGCGATCCCGAAGTCGAGCAGCTTCACCCGGGGCATGCCGTCGGCGTTGGGCGGTCCCTCGAGGACCATGAGGTTGTCCGGTTTGATGTCCCGGTGAATCAGCCCGCGATCGTGGAAGCGCCCGAGCGCGTCGAGGAGCTGGACCACCATGCCGACGAGGACTCGCGGCTCGAGCCCCGCGGCGATGACGTCGCCGAGCGGCACGCCGTGCAGCCGCTCCATCACCATGTACAGCGTCCCGTCCGGCTCGGCGCCGAAGTCGAGCACCGTCACGACGGCGTGGTGATTGAAGTCCGCCTGAAGCTGCGCCTCGCGGAGGAAGCGCTGCGCGAGATGCTCGCGCGCCTTGGTATTGCCGGAGAGCGCCATCGGGCGGATGACTTTGACCGCGACCTCCCGGTCGAGGGGCATCTGCCGCGCCAGATAGACCGCGCCCATGGCCCCCTCTCCCAAAAGGCCGATGAGGGCGTAGCGTTCACCGAGCGTCCGACCCAGGTAGGGATCGTGCGGCGATTTCTCGTGATCCTCGACGGGCACGAGGCGGTAACCGTCCGTCGGGCAGTGGAGCGCCGACGAGCCCGGCGGGGGGGCGAAGCCGCAGTGATGGCAGACGAGAGACTTCGCCATGGTGCTGGATGACAATCCGACCACCCGAGGCGGAAGTCAAAGAACGCGCGACGAGGATTATTCGGCGGCGGCTGCGGGTGCAGGCCCGCCGACGCGGCGGGTGGCGAACATCACGTTGTTGTACTGGCTCACGGTGCAGGTGACCATCACACGGCGGACGTACTTGAAAGCGACGTCCTGATCGGCCTGCACGATGACCTTGTGATCGAAGGGCTTGCTGGAGTTGGTGGCCGTCCAGGCGTTGCGCGCCTGGTCGAGCTTGCTCTGCAGCTCGGGAATGACCTCGCCGTCCGCGAGATCGCTCAGGCCGGTGACGATGCTGCCCTCGAAGGTGATCGAATCGGCCGAGAGCGCAACCACCGGCACCCGCTCGAGTTCCGCACCGGCGGAGGCATCGGGCAGTCGGATGTCTTTCTGCATGAACAGAATCTCGCCGGAGGCGGAGAACTGCATCAGCAGAAAGATGACCACCACGGTCATGAAGTCGACCATGGCCGTCAGGTTGAGGCTGGCGTACAGGCTCTTGCCGGCCTTGCCGGACATGTGCTTCTTGGCCAGGCGGAGCGCGGCGCCAGAGCCGGCGCGGCGACCGGGCGTGTGAATGGGCATGGTCTGTCGTCCAGCGTCAGGGCGCCGCGGGCGCGCCGGGGTTCATGCTCGCCGAGAGGCGGGCCGCGAGATCGGCGGCCACCGTCGGCATCAGATCGGTCAGACCGAGGCCGAGACAGGTGTCGAGCACACCGATGTACTCTTTGTATTTGGCATCGTCCGTCGACGCGAACTTGATCTTGATCGTGTCGTTCGGCTTGGCCTCGCGCATCTTCTTGAGGCCCTCGGCGAGCTCCCACCGCTTGTAGGTGATGCCATCGGCGTCGATGGCAATCCGTCGCGCGGCCGGCTCGTGCGGGAGGTGAACGAGGTACCCCTCTTTGTCGATGAGGATGCGCGCCTCGACGGGTTCGACGGGGGGCTCCGTCTCTTCGTTGTTCTGACTCGGCAGCGGCTGGTTGACGTCGATGCGGGCGAGCTGCGTCCACACGGCGGTCACCAACAGAAACGAGATCAGGCAAGACAAGAGATCGATGAACGGCACCAGGTTGATTTCGAAATCCAACCCGCGCTTGCCGCCACCACCGGGGAGAGAAACACCCATGCTCGACCTACCTCGAAGGAGAGAAGCAGTCCGTCAGACCCCATCAGGGCGACGAAGTTCCTCAGCCGTTGTTCTGCTCGTTGGCGAGCAGCTTGTCCCGGTTGAGCAGGATGAGGTTCACGATGCGGACGGAGCCTTCGTTGATCTCGTCGACGCACTTCTGGGTGCGGCTCTGGAGCACGGCGAAGGCGAGCAGCGCCGGAATGGCCACGATGAGACCGAACGCGGTGCAGTTCATGGCCTCGGAGATGCCGGCCGCGAGAAGCGTCGACTTGGTCGCCGCGTCCGCCTTGGCGACGGCGCCGAAGGAGTGGATCAGACCGACGACCGTGCCGAGCAGACCGGCGAGCGTCGCGACGTTGGAGAGCATGGCGAGGTAGCCGGTGCGGCGCTCGAGGTAGGGCACCTCGAGGAGCGCGGCCTCGTCCATCGTGGACTGGATGACGTCGTCGGTCCGGCGCACCTGAAGCAGACCGGCCTTCACGATGCGGGAGAGCGGGCTGTTTTCGGTGTTGGCCAGTTTCACCGCCTTGACGAAGTTGCCGCTGAGAATGAGCTTGCGCATCTCACGGGTGAATTCGTCTTTGCGGTTCAGGGCCTTGAAGAAGAGCACGTATGAGCGCTCGCCCACGATGCCGATGACCACGATACCCACCACGAGGATGGGCCACATGAAGAGTCCGCCTTCGTTGAAATGCTGGATCAGGACGTCCATCAGTCGATTTTCTCCTCAGACTTCGCCGGAGTCGGTGGGGCGGGCGAACCCCTCTTTGACATCCACGATGATGTTGTAGACGTGAAGGGATCCCTCGTCGATCTCGTCGACGAGATGGTGGGTCTTGCTCTGCAGAATGGCGTAGGCGAGCAGGGCCGGGATGGCCACCGTCAGGCCGAACGCGGTGCAGTTCATGGCCTCGGAGATGCCCTCGGCCAGCTTGGTGGACTTCTCGGCGGCGCTGGCCTTCGCCACGGCACCGAAGGAGTGGATCAAGCCGACCACGGTGCCGAGAAGGCCCGCGAGCGTGGCGACGTTGGAGAACATGGCGAGGTAACCGATGCGCTGCTCGAGCTTGGGCACCTCGGCGAGCGCGGCTTCGTCCATGATCATCTGGACGACCTCTTTGCGTTCGTTGATGTTCTTGATGCCGGCGGCCAGGACCCGCCCGAGCGGCGAGCGGTTGTCGGTCGCGAGCTTGAGGGCGCGGTCGACCTGACCGGCGCGCAGCAACTTGTCGAGCGCCTTGAGCAGGGCCGCCTTCGACACGCTCGCCTGGAAGTACAGGACAAAGACACGCTCGATGACCACCGCCGCCACGAAGACCTGGACGACGGCGATGGGGTACATGAACCACCCGCCCAAGCGAAATGCATCGACAATTGCACTCATTCAGGAATCTCCGCAGACCTCGGGTTGCACGCGCCGCAGCCACGGCACGCGAATCATGGGGTTTCTAAACGAGCTTGCGGAAACCTGCAAGCTCATCCGCCGAGATCACCAATCAGCCGACACGCTCACGATCGACGGTTGGTCGCCGACCGGCGTGATATTGGGCAGCGACGACCGGTGGGCGCATACTCGCGGGCCATGGCCGCACGCAAGTCCCCCCCGCGCAACGCCCGACCCGGCGACCGGGCCCGCCGCCTCGCCCGGCAGCTCGACGCACTTCGGCGTGTCGCCACGGTGCTCGCGGCGGCCACCCGAGCCGAGGACGTGGCCCGGGCGGCTCTCGACACGGCCGTGCAGGTGCTGCGGGCGGAGGCCGGCTCGGTGTTGTTGCACGACGCGAACCGGCGGACCCTGCGGTTCGCCCACGTCGTCTCGCCGTCGGAAGCCATCACCCGCAGTCTGCTCGGCCGGGAACTCGCCGACGATACCGGGCTCTCCGGCCGCGTGATGCGCACGGGTCGGGGCCTCATCGTGCACGACGTCGCGCGTGACAAAGGGCACAACCGGATGATCGACGCCGAGACGTCGTTCTCGACGCGGTCGCTGGTGGCGGTTGCCATCTCGGGACCGGGCGGGCGCCGCTTCGGGGTGCTCGAGGTCCTGAACTCGCGCCGGGGCCCTTTCGACCGGGACGACCTGGCGTTGCTGGGGCTCCTGGCCGCGCAGGCCGGCGCGGCGCTCGAGACGGCCCGCCTGCACCAGGCCGCGACGCTCGCGTCCGTCGCCCACCGGATAGGCGACGTCAGCCACGACGTCAAGAACCTCCTGACCCCGGTCGAGACGGGCATCAGGACGCTCGAGGTGCTCGTCCGCGACGCCGTCGATGCCGCTGCACACAGCGCTCTTGCGCCCGAGTCGCCCCTCGCCCGCAGCGTCGCCGAGCTGCGCGAGATGGGGCCCGAGCTCGTCTCCCTCGCGCTGACCGGCGTGCACGACGTTCAGGAGCGTGTCCGCGAGATCGCCGACGCGGTGAAGGGCGCCGTGGCCGCGCCCACTTTCGAACCGACGGATCTGCGCTCGCTGATCCTCACCGTGGCGCGGGTGCTGTACGTCGTCGCCGAGCCGGCGGGGGTGGCCATCGACATTGCGGGCGTCGAGGCGCTCCCGCCCCTGCTGCTCGACCGGCGTCGCATCTATAACTGCATCTACAACCTCGTCCACAACGCCATCCCGGAGACGCCGCCGGGCGGCACGATTCGCATCCGCGCCGGACGCCGCCCGGAGGACGCCCCGGAAGCCCCGGGCGCGCTGGAGATCGTCGTCGAGGACGACGGCCGTGGCATGACCGAGGCCGTCCGCGCGCGCCTCTTCGGGGACGATGCCATCAGCACGAAACCGGGGGGGACCGGGCTCGGAACCCGCATCGTCCGTAGCGCCGTCGAGGCGCACGGCGGTAGCATCGCCGTCGCGAGCGCACCCGGTGAGGGCGCCCGGTTCACGATCACGCTGCCGTGGAAGCGCCCCCCATGACCGTTCCCGATCCCGCCGACACTGCGCCTCCCGCCCCGCCTCCGGCGCCGGCGGGCGGAGCGGTCGAGGAGGCCGTTCTCGAGATGCTCGACGACCTGGCCCACGACCTCGGGCGGCACATCCGCCTGCCCCTCGCGCTGTTGCCCATCGATGCCCCGCCGGCCGAAGTCGCCGCGGCCGCTTCGCGCGCCGTGCAGCGCACCCGGACCGGCCCGCGCGGCGTTTTCGGCGCCGACGAGCTCCTCGCCGACTTTCTGGAGGCCGTGCCCGACGAACGCCGCGGCGACTGCGCTGCGCTGGAAGCGTCCGTCGCGCGGGCCATCGAGCTGGCCACGACGTCCCCGCTGCCCGAGCGGGACCGCCTGCGCGTGGCCTTCGAGTCGGTCGCGACGCAGATCGCCGCCCTCGCCTCGCGCTGGCGAGCCCCGGCGGGGCGATGAGCGCCGTCCGCCGGGAGGCCGAGGGCGGCGTGCACGTGCGCCCGGCCGCCGTCAACGTCCTGCTCGTCGACGACGGCGAGACCTATGAGGCGGCCCTGCGCGAACACCTGCCCGAGCTGACGCTGGTCGGCCCCCGCCAGCCGGATGGGCCCGCCGCGCTCGAGTTTCTTTCGCGCGAGGCCCACCTCGCGCGGACGGACCTGGTCCTGCTCGACGTGCACTTCGACGTCCCCGAGGACCGCCTGCTGCCCCTCGGCGCGGGCGCCACGCCCCGGCAGACCCGCCGCGCGCAGGGGGTGGCCATCCTGCGGGAGCTGCGAGCCCGCTGGCCGCACCTGCCGGTCGTTCTCCTGACGTCGGCCGAAGAGCTGCCCTTCGACGCGCTGCGTGCCGAGCTCGCGGCCGCCCCGCTGACGTTCATGCTCGGAGGCGACGACCTCGACGCGCTTCGCATCCGGGTCCACGAGGCCCTCGCTGCGCGGCGCCTCGCACGGGAAGAGGCCGGTGTCTTCTGGGGCCGCGATCCCGGCATGGTGGCCGCCCGCCGGCGTCTCGCCGTCCTGGCGCGCGGGCGGATGCCGGTCATCCTCGAGGGCGAGACGGGCACGGGCAAGTCCTGGATCGCGGAGCGCTTCATCCATGCGGAGAGCGGACGTCCCGGGCCCTTCATCGCGGCCGATCTGTCGACGCTGCCCCCGGATCTCGTCCCCGCCTACCTCTTCGGCGCACAGCGGGGGGCCTATACGGGCGCCGTGGCGGACCGCAAGGGGGTTTTCGAGCTCGCCGGAGGCGGTACCCTCTTCCTCGACGAGATCCAGAACACGACCGCCGAGACGCAACGCCAGCTCCTGCTCGTCCTCCAGGACCGGCGGGTCCGGCCGCTCGGCGCGAGCCGGGACGTGCCCGTCGACGTCAAGGTCATCGCCGCGAGCAACCAGTCGCTGGCCGGGGCCGTGGCGGCCGGGCGATTCCGCGCCGATTTGTACATGCGCCTCGGTCCGGCGACTCGGGTCGTGCTGCCGCCCCTCCGGCAGCGCAGAGGCGATCTCGCCGAGCTGGTGCGGTCCTTCGTCGAGCGAGCGACCGAGGACCCCGACGTGGCCGCCCTCCGGGATCAGGTCGGCACCGCCCTCGGCCTCGGAACGGGCGCTCCCCTGCGGCTCGTCGCCGGGCGGGGTCCCCGCGAACAGGCGGGCACGACGCTGGGAGTGGTGCTGCCTCCGCCGGCCTGGCAGGCGCTCCAGGCGCACCCGTGGCCGGGGAACGTGCGCGAGCTCGCCACCGTTCTGCACAACGTCGTCGTCTTCACCCTCGTCGCCGCCGCCGACGCGCTCGCCGCGGGGGTCACGCTGCGTGCGCCGCGGCTGCAGGTCGACGCCCGCCTCGTCGACGAACTCCTCCGCGGGAGCTTGCCACCGCCCCCCCTGGCGAGCGCCGACCCCCCGGTTGGTCCGGCCACGCCCGCGCCCCCCACCGCAGCGCCGCCACCAGCGGTCGGCGCCCCGGAGGCCGGATGTCCGCCTCGAGTCGATACCGCGCCGGGCTCGACGTCGGGCGACGCCGGGCCCGAGCCGGGGACCCTGCGCGTTCGGCTCGTCCCGGCCGACACGTTGAATGCCGTCGCCCAGGCGGTCGAACGGCAGTACTTCACGCACCTGTTCCGCGAGACGGGTGGAGACTTCGGCCGCATGGCCGAGGTCTTGCTCGGGGATGTCACCAAGGCCCGGGCCATCCGTCTGCGCTTCAATCAGCTCGGGTTGAGCGCCCGGGCGCTGCGGGGCGGCTGAGTGCGCCGTCGAGCCTTCGCGGTGCTGGCCCTGCTGGCGGCGCTGGCCGCGCGGGCGACCCCGCCAGCATCGGCCGCGGACGACGTCGACGCCGGGACGGCCACGACGGCGGGCGACGCCGGGCCCGGAACCGAGCGCATGGCCGGTCTGGTCGACGAGGCGTTCGCGCATCTCGCGCGTGCCCGCAACCTGGAGGGCATCGGCGCGCTGCAGCAGGGCGACCTGCCCCGGGCGCTGGCGCGCTTCAAAGAGGCGCACGACCTGGCGCCGACGGATCCCGAGGTCACCAACAACCTCGCATTCGCGCACGAGCGCCTCGGGAACACGGAGGACGCCGAACGGTGGTACCGCGCGACGCTGGAGCAGGAGCCCGGCCGCGTCGTCGCTCACCTGAACCTCGCCGATCTCCTCGCGGCGCCGGCGGCGACCCCCCACCGCCTGCAGGAGGCGGCCGCCCTGCTTCAGCGGGCGCGCGAGCTTCGGGGCAACGACGCCCGGGTCGTCCTCAAACAAGCGCGCGTCGCCGCCCGGCTCGGTCAGTTCGAGATCGCTGACCGTTTCTATGCCGCGGCCGTGGCCGCCGAGGCGTCCCCGGTGTCCTCCGAACGTGCGCTCGAAATCGGGGACTTCTACCGGGACTTCGCGCGCTTCGACGAAGCGTTGTCCTGGTATCGACGGCACCCCGAGGCCGCGGAGGAGCGGATCCGGACCCTCGAGGTCGAGCGGGAGGCGCGCCGTTGGGGCATGCAACGCGTCCTCCCCGACGTCCCGGAGCAGGCCCGCACCCTGGCCGCTCAGGGCCGGCGTGCCCTGGCGACCGGCCGGGCGCCGGAGGCGGCTGCCCTCCTGGCGGAGGCGCTGCGCGTCGCCCCCCGCTTCACCAGCGCCCGCATCGAGCTCGCCGCGGCCCACGAAGCCCAGGGCCGCCTCGACGAGGCCGAGCGTCAGCTCCTGCTCGGCCTCGCGCTCGACCACGGCGACGCGGAGCTTCACCTCCGCCTCGCGCGCCTGTACCGGCCGAGCGCCGCACACCCGGGCCTCCCCTCCCGGGCGGGTGAGTCGCTGATCCTCTTGTCCCAGGCGGCTCAGCTCGAACCGGACCGCTGGGCGCTCGATTGGGAGCTGGCGCTGTCGGCGCAGGCCACCGGCGACCTCGCCCGCGCCCTGCGGCACGTCCGCCGCTTCCTCGAGCGGTCCCCGGGCGATGCCGAGGACCGGACGGCCGCGGTGATCCTGCTGCACACGCTCGAGCGTGCGCTCGGTCAGGGCGTCGAGAAAGAGCCGCCCGCGGCCACCACGACCGTCGGGGCCCCCCCACTGCCCACCGGTGCCGGCCTTGCCTCGGTGATCAATCGTGCCCGCGGATACCTGTCCCGGGGGGAGGCCGACGCCGCGCTCGCCGAGCTCGGTCGGGTCCCGGACGCCGATCGACAGCACGCCGTTCAAGCCCTCCGTGCCCGCATTCTGCACGCGCTCGGCCGCCTGGACGAAGCGGCGGCGGCGCTGATGCTGGCCATCGACGCCGCCGATCCTGCCGCGGCCGCGGGACTCGAGACCGAGCTGGCCCGCCTGCGCTTCGAGCAGGGCAGCCCGCAGGAAGCCCGCGCCCACCTCACGGCCGGAGAGGCCGCCGGTTTGCCGGAGGCGCTGCTCCTGCTCGCGCGCCTCGACGTCGACGACGCCGAACGCGCCGGGCCGTGGTCGTTCGCGTCCGTCGAGAGACTCCGGCGCGCGCGCGCCCGCCTCGTCACGCTCGACGCATCCGGGGCGCTCGACGCCCGGGCCCGGGCGACGGCGGACACCCTGACCGCACGCATCGAAGCGGCGTTCGACGAGCTCTTGCTCGGTGCGGCCGTCGGTCTGGTCGCGCTCCTCGGTCTGGTGGTCTTCGGGGCCGTCCGGCGATTCGGGGGCTCCGATCTCGCCCGGTTCCTGAGCCGCCACCCCGAGGCCGGCCCCGAGGTCCAGCGGGTGCTGTCGGCCATCCGGCACGAGGTCCTGAAACACAATACGCTGATGCTGTCCGGGCTCATCGATGCCCTCGCCGCGGGCCGCCCGGCCGGAGACAAGGCGGACTTCTGCCGGCGAAGCCTCCTCGGCGAGCCGGGGGCCCCGGGCGCCTTCGACCGGCTGCGCGCGGCCGCACAGCAACTCGAGCGGACGGCTCGGGCCCACGGGGTCCGCCTCAACCTGCGACACCGCGACGCGGCCCTCTCCGCCCTGTTGCGCGGTTTTGCGCATCTCCAGGCGTCGCAGCGGGATCTGGCGCGGGTCGAGCGCCTCTCGCCGCGTGCCGTCCGCCGCCTCGCCGAGCGCCTCACGCAGGCCGCTCACCTGCTCAACGTCGAGGGCTACGAGGCCGTCCGGGGCCTCCTCGACGGACTGCGGGTCCTGCGGGTCGACGGCACCCTGCTCGCGGCGCTGTTCGAACGCGCCCGCCGCGAGCCGGCCCTCGCAGAGGTTGCGCTGGCCCCCCCGGACATCCGGATCGGCGAGACCCCCGAACTCGGCGTCGCGATTCCCCGCGCGGCACTGGAGGACATCATGGTCAACCTCATCCGCAACGCGATTCAGTCGACGCTGCGGCACGGCCCGCCGGGTCCCGTGCGCATCGGTCTCTTCCTCGACGAGGAGCTCGACGAGATCACCGGCCTGAGCCGCGCGCTGTTCTCCGTCCTCGACTGCTCGCCACAGGTCCTCACCCGTGAAATGCTCCGCGGACGCTACATCGAGGCGGGCCTCGGGCTGACGGCCGACCTCGTGACCCGCTACGAAGGCACGCTGGACCTCGGCCCCGCGCCACCGCCCTATACCAAGGCCGTGCTCATGAAGCTGCCGGTGACCGCCGCCGAGGCCGGACCGCGGACGGACGAGCAACCCCTGACCCGACCCCTCGCCTTCGGGAGTGCGCCCTGATGCAGGTCCTCATCATCGAAGACGGCGACGAGTACCGAGAGAACCTCACCCGCTTCGTGCCCGGTCCGACCTATCTGCAGGCCCACTCGGGCGCCCTGGCCCTCGCGCTCCTGGCGACGACGCCGGTCGATCTGATCTACCTCGACATGCGTTTCGATCGCATTCCGCAGGGCGATCTGCTCGGAGACCACGCGCTGGCAACACGTGACCACAACGGGGATCCCGATCGCGGGTGGCGGTTTCTGGCGATGAATCAGGGCCTCTTCATCCTGGCGGCCTTGCGCCAGGCCGGACACGGTCGCGTCCCCACCATTCTCGCCTACGACTTCTCGCGCGAGCCCCAGCGGCTCGCCCACCTGCAGCGCGTGCACCCCGGGCTGCGCTGGGTGCCCGACGCGGTGACGCCGGCGGAGATCCGGGCCCTGATGGGGTTGGGGTCGACCTGACCCGGTTTCAACCGGCCGGGGTCGAAGCGGCGGCGAGACGGGCTGCGTCGTCGGCGCGACCCAGCGCCGCCCACTGCGACCGCGCCAGCGCCCACGCCACCTGCGCCCGCCCGGTCTCTCCCCGCTCGGCCCATCGGTCGCCGGCCCGCTCCGCCAGTCGGGCATTGTCGACGTCCACGAATCCGGAGGCCTCGAGATCGGCGGCGGCCGCCGCCGCGTGGACATCGAAGCCCGGCCCGTCGTTCTGTCCGGCGCAGCACGCCATGAGGCAGACGTGGCCGGCCCCGACCATCCCACGGGTCCCCTGGCGAATGAACACGTTGAGCACGCCCTCGAGCACCGGGCGGGCCTCGTCGTAGCGGCCGTCCTCGACCTGCACGACCCCGAGGTTCAGCTCCGGATACAGGGCCATCCCCGAGCCGAGCTCGCGGTAGAGCCTGGCCGCTTCGCGATAGTGGGCGGCGGCACCCGCCATGTCACCGGCCGCGCGGGCGAGCTCGCCGAGCTTGTTCTCGCATTCGGCCGCCCCCCAGCGGGCGCCCCCCGCGTCGAGCCACCCGCGCGCGGCGGCGATGTGCGCCGCGGCCTCGTCGTGGCGCCCGAGCTGTCGTGCGACCTCGCCGAGCGACAGGCCGGCCTTGCCGGCGCTCACGGCGTCGCCGAGCGCAATGAAGGCCGTGCGTGCGCGGTCGAAACCGGCCGCGGCGCCGGCGAGCTGTCCGCGGCCGAGGTCCAGATCGGCGAGCTGCCAGTCGCATTCGGCCACCAGGCGGGCGTCGTCGATCTCGGAGGCCTGCCGCCGTGCGAGTCCGAGGCGATCCGCCGCGCGTTCCGGCTCGCCCAGGTGCCAGGCCAGGCGCCCGCGCTCGAGGAGAGCGACGGCCAGGAGGCGGGGCCAGCCATGCCGACGGGCGGCCGCCTCTGCTCGGGCGGCCCAGGCGTCGGCGTCGTGGAACTCGCCGCGTGCGCGGAAGAGGCGCGCCCGCAGTGCCCACCCCTCCCCCCGCCGATCGTCGTGCGCCGGCAGATTCGCCCCCTCGACGCAGGCTTCGTGCCGTTCCAGCAGCGTGGCGGTGCGGAGATACTCGCCGGCCGTCAGCCGGATCCGCGCCGCCGCCGCCAGCGGGTCGAGCGCAGCCTCCGGGCGACCCGCACCGGCGAGGTGTCGACCGAGGCGCTCGGCGGCGTCGACGTTCGACCGGCTCGAGAGGAGCGTCGCACACGCCGCGTGGTGCGCCTCGAGGCGCCCGGCGTCCGCCGCGTGTGCCCAGAGCGCCTCGACGAGCATCATGCTCACGAACTCGAAGCCCATCGCCTGCCCGGCGCTCGCCGCGTCGAAGCGCGGGCGGACGAGGCGTCGCAGCGCGAGCACTTCCAGCGCCGCGCCGGTGACCTCCGGCCCGGTCTCCGCACACGCGCATGCCCATTCCCCCAAGTCGACCTCGGCGCCGAGCACGGCCGCGCGCTCGATCACAGAGACGAACGCCGGCGACCGCCCGGCCAGCAGGCGTTCCACCTGAGCGCGCCAGGAGGCCCGCAGGGTGTCGGGCACCTCCTCGGCGGCGGAGGCCGCGCCCCGCGCAAACCGAAATCCCCGGTCGTGCGGCGCGAGCAGGCCCCGGGCGACCCAGTCCGAGACGAGCTGAACGGCCATTTGCGGGTTGCCACCCGTCCGCGCGACGAGCCGGGCGGTGAGCTCTTCGGAGAACCCCAGGAGCGAACGGACGAGCTGTGGCCGCTCCGCGTCCGTCAGCGGCCCGAGCGCGAGCCGCCGCGTCCCCGGGCGGGTCAGCAGCGCGCGCAGCTCTGCGGGCGCGGGTCCGGGCACGGCCAGCGCCTCGTCGCGCGCCGTGCAGAGCAAGAGGACGCGGCAAGGCGAGAAGAACTGCGCGTCGAGCAGGTGGCGAGCGAGCTCGACGGCCTCCGGCGCGGCCGGCACGTCATCCAGAAAGAGGACGACGGGCCGCCGGACGGCCAGCCCCTCGACGACCCGCCGGATCAGCGCGACGCGATCCACGGCGCGGGGCAGCTCGAGTTCTCCGGGCGCGGGCCCGGCCAGCCAGGCGGCGACCGTCCCCGCCGCGGCGACCCCGGCGGCCTCGAGGCGGGCCGTCATCTCCGCGTATCCCAACCCGAAGAGCGCGAAGTGCCGCATCATCATGGCCGCCAGCGGCGGACGCGCACCGGGCTCGTCGGTGAAACGTGCCGAGAGGGGCGTCGCCGCGCCGAGCTCGTCCGCGCGCTCGGAGAGCCACGCACACAGCCGGGACGCGCCCAGGCCGGCCGCCCCCGTCACGAGGACCAGGCGCGCGCGCCCCTCGGCGCCCACGGCCCGGAGGTCCTCCCACAGAAGGTCGCGCTCGGTCTCGCGGCCGACGAACGGCACGGATCGCAATCCGAAGAGCCCGAGCCCGGCGCCCATGAGTCGGGCCGACCAGGGAGGCGGCTCGGGCCGTCGCCAGCTCGGCGGCATCGGCGGGCGTTCGGCGTCGCCCCCGTCGGCCTCGCTGCCCTCGCCGCTCAACGCCGAGAAGCGCGGATCCGTCTGAGGTTCCCCGGGGGCGGCGAACGGAGACCGGGGCGCGTGTTCGCCCCGAAGGGGGGTCGGCGGGCCCGCGTGCGGCGGCTCGTCCTCGAGGGCCGGGACGGACTCGAGCGTCGTCTGGTGGCGGATCGGCGTCCCGAAGATGAGCGTGTGCGGCGCCGAGGTGGGCATCACGCCGAGGTGCGAGAGGGCCACCGTGTCATCCCCCGCCAGGGCGTCGAGCGGCGCCGCGCCGAGCTGCATGAGCGCCCACGCCGCGTCCGCCGCCCGGGCGAAACGGGCGCCCGGCCGTTTCTCGAGGAGACGACTGAGCCACGCTTCGAAGCCGTCGGGGACGGCGTGCCGGGGGGCGAACGGCGGCAGCGGATCGAGCAAGTGCGCGGTCAGGACCCGTGTCGGGTCGTCGTCCTCGAAGGGCGTCCGGCCGGTGCAGAGCTCCCAGGCCATGCACCCGAGACCGTACAGATCCGTCGCGGGTCCGAGGTCGCGGAAGCGCCCTTCGATCTGCTCGGGTGCCATGTACTCGGGCGTCCCCGCGATGCCGCCTCCCGCGGTCGGCGCGTCGCCGCGGGTGCTCAGCGCGACGCCGAAGTCCGTCAGTTTGAGCCAGCCCCCCCCGGGCGACCGCAGGACGTTGGCCGGCTTGAGGTCCCGATGCACGATGCCGCGCGCGTGGGCGTGGGCGAGCGCGTCGAGGAGCTGGCGCAGGATGCCCCGCAGCGCGGGCCACCGGACGTGCCCGCACGCCGGCACGAGCGAACCGCCGCCCACCCACTCCATGGCCAGATAGGGATGACCGGGGCGCAGCTCACCCTCGGGCTCGAGCATCTGTTCGATCTCGCCATGCTCGTAGACCTCGACGATCCCCGGATGGGACAGGCCGGCCACGGCCCGGATCTCGTCCCGAAACGCCTGCCGGAACGCCGGATTCTCGGCCGCGCGATGGGTCAGCACCTTGAACGCCACGGGCGTGCGTTGCCCGCGGTGGACGGCGGCCCAGACCACGCCCATCCCGCCCCGCCCGACGACCTCGTGCAGCTCGAACGGACCGACGACGTGGGCGACGGGGCCGCTCATCGGCGTACGCTCGTTTCAGTGATGGTGGCCGCCGGGACCGTGCGGGTGCCCATGGGCGAGCTCTTCTTCGGAGGCGGCACGCACCGAGACGACGGTCACTTCGAAGTTCAGGTGCGCGCCGGCGAGGGGGTGGTTCATGTCGACGACCACCGTGTCTGCCCCGACGCTGGCGATCCAGACGGGAAACCGACGGCCGGTCTCGTCGGCGAGCACGAGCTGTGCGCCGACATTCAGCGGCATGCGCGCCGGAAACGCAGACCGCGGGATCGGCCGCGTCGCGTCGGCCACCTTCTCGCCATACCCCTCTTCGGGCGAGACCCGCACGCTGAGCCGGTCACCGACGACCCGGCCCGAGAGGGCGTTCTCGAGGCCGGGGACGATGTTCTGCGCGCCGTGGAGATAACTGAGCGGCGCCCCCGGCTCGGACTGATCGAGGATCTCACCGGCATCGGTGCGCAGGATGTAGTTGATCTCGACGACGGTGGACTCGGCGATGGTCGACATGCACGGACTGCTTTCATCGGGCGCGGACACCACACGAGGGCCCTCTTGCCCCGACGCGCGCGCCCGCGGAATCCCCGGACACTGACACCCGCCCGCCCGCGGGCCAAGGACAAAGCGGCATGACCTTCACCGATTCGCCCTTCACGACACACGCCTTGCGGCGCCGCGCGCTCAACGACGCCCCGGTTCGCCCGGAGGGCGACTTCGTCCTGTACTGGATGACCTCGGCACGTCGGTCCGAGGACAACTTCGCCCTCGATCATGCCATCGAGTGGGCGCGGGCGCTCGACCGGCCGTTGCTGGTCCTCGAGGCGCTCCGGGCCGGCTACCCCTTTGCGTGCGACCGCTTCCACGACTTCATCCTGGCCGGGATGCGCGACCAGATCCTCGCTTTCGACGACTCGGCCGTGACCTATCGAGCCTACGTCGAGCCGTGGCCCGGCGCGGGTCGCGGCCTGTTGGCGGCCCTGGCGGCGCGGGCCTGCGTGGTGATCGGTGACGACTATCCGACGTTCTTTCTGCCGAGGATGCTCGCGGCCGCCGGCGCCCGGTTGCCGGTTCGCTTCGAGGTCATCGACGGGCACGGGCTCGTGCCGCTGCGCGCCCCGGGCAAGGAGTGCCTGACCGCCGCCCTCTTCCGGCGTCACGTGCAACGCTGGGTGCCGGCGCACCCGGACGACGCGCCCGCCCCCGCGCCGCTCGCCGACCTGCGCCTCCCCTTGCTGCCCGCCGCCCTGCTTCCGGAGCGGCTCTCCGACCGGTGGGCGTTCGGTGTGCCGTCGGACCTGAGCGCTCTGCCGATCGATCACACCATCGCCCCGACCCGCCTCGCCGGGGGCGCCCGCAGCGCGCGCGCCCGCCTGGAGGCGTTCGCGTCGGAGGGGCTCGCCGGCTACGTCGAGAATCGCAACCACCCGGACGCGGACGCGCCGAGCCGCCTGTCGGCGGCGCTTCACTTCGGGCACCTCTCGCCCCACCGGATCTTCCGGCGCCTCACCGACGCCGCGGACTGGCACCCGGGACGGATTGACCCGAGGGCCATGGGCAAACGGGAGGGTTTCTGGGGTCTGCCCGCCGCGACCGAGGCCTTTCTCGACCAACTCCTCGTCTGGCGCGAGCTCGGCGCCAACGTCTGCCACCACCGCCCGACCACCGGCGACGCGGACCTCTGGGCCACCCTGCCCGCCTGGGCCCGGGACACCCTCGACCGCCACGCGGCCGATCCGCGCGGGTTCAGCTATGAACTCGCCGCCTTCGAGGCCGCCCGGACGCACGATCCGCTCTGGAACGCCGCCCAGCGGCAGCTGGTTCGCGAGGGATACATCCATAACTACTTACGGATGCTCTGGGGCAAGAAGATCCTCGAGTGGAGCGCCTCCCCGCGGGAGGCCTTGCGCATCATGCGCGTCCTCAACGATCGCTATGCGCTCGATGGACGGGATCCCAACAGCGAGTGCGGCATCGCCTGGGTCCTCGGGCGCCACGACCACCCCTGGCCCCCGGAGCGGCCGGTCTTCGGCACCGTGCGGTACATGTCCTCGGAGAACACCGCACGGAAGGTGCGCCTGAGGGCCTACCTGCAGCGGTACGGGACCTGAGTCAGCCGCGCCATCCCCCGCTCAATTCGTCGGGCGAGACGGTCGATCCGACAGGGGATGATCATCTGCTCCCAATGCCTCGAGATCAGCCTGGCGTGGACGCGCTGCGACGTCTGCGGGGCCGAGCTCGAGGGCGCGTTGCGCATTCCGGCGCTCGACGACGGCTATGTGCTCGACGAGGGTCCCCCCCTCGGGCAGGGGAGCTTCGCCAGTGTCCATGCGGCGACATGCAAGGCCGACGGCACTCGGTGGGCGATCAAACTCATCGACCTGCGGCGGGCCTCGGACGCCGCCCGGGTCCGCAAGCAGTTGCGCGCGGCTTTTCTGCGCGAGGTCCGGGCGCTGACGCTCCTGAAACACCCGCATGTCGTCGGCATCGGCGCGTTCGGCGCGCGTGACCCGGATACCCTCTTCGTGGCGATGGAGTTGCTCCCGGGCGGGCAGACGCTGCAGCGCGTCCTCCGGAAGGCGTCCGCACGCGGCAAGAAGGCCGGTCTCAATACGGTGTTGCGCGTCCTCGAGGAGGTCGGCGCCGCCCTCGCCTTCATGCACGAGCAAGGGCTCGTCCACCGGGACATCAAGCCGGCGAACGTCGGCATCGACGGTGCGCGGCGCTTCAAACTGCTCGATTTCGGCCTCGTGAAGCTCACCGGCGAGGGCTTCGAGGTCGCGCACGAGGGCCTGACGCTCACCGGTTGGGGCTCGTACAACTACGGCGCGCCGGAGCAGTTCTTCAACGGCGCCATCGGCCCCTTCACGGACGTCTACGCCCTCGGTGCCATCGCCTACGAGATGCTGGCCGGGCGTCCCCCCGTGTGTGACGGCACGCTCGAACACATCCTCGAGTCGATGCACCGACCGGCGGAGCCCCTGCCCGCCGACCGGGAGCGTCCGCTGGCGCTCACCGATCTCGTCATGCACATGGTCGAGAAGTGCCCGACCGCGCGCCCGCAGTCCATCGCGGAGGTCCTGCGGCGCGTCCGCGGCATTCGACGACTGCTCCGGACGCAGAACGCCGAAACGGCCGCGGGTCCGCACGCGCCGCTCGCCGCCGCCCACTTGCCCGGTGCCATGCCCGCGGCCCACCTCGGGAACTCGCCCTCGCCGACCCCGAGCCCGCGGGTCGTCGTTCTGCGGACCCGGCGCGGCGACGAGACCCGGCCGGCCGATGCCGCAGCGATGGAGCTCATTCTGGCGACGAAGGTCCCGGATCAGTCACCGGGTGCGACCCCCCCGGAGCTGCCGCCCCTCGACCTTTCGGTCGGCGCGAGCCGGCCACCCGACCCCCCGATTTCGCCTTCGACGCCTGCCCGGCCCCTGACACTGGCGGCCGCCGGCATTGCGGCCATCGTCACGGGGCTGCTGGGGCTGTGGTTCACCGTCGTCCAGGCATGACCCGACCACGGCGCGGCTTGACCATACGGGCGTCTGCGGTTATAGCGTCGCCGTTCAACGCTGATCCGGAGCCTCTCGCGATGCGCACCCCGACCCGCCCGGCCGCCCTCCTCGTGATGACCGTCGTGTTCTCCTTCGCCGCGACCTTCACCGGCTGCTGGGGGCCCGTCGACAAGGGCCAGCCCGGCGTCCGCAACCGCGTGACGGCTCAGGGCCAGGGTGCCGAGTGGATCAAGCTGCGCACGGAGCTCGACGGCAAGTCTCCCGTGTCCGGCCCGGCGGCGAGCGCCGCGCCCGCCGCGCACTGAGCCGGCGCGGTCCCCGGCGCCTCAGCGCCGCCGGCGCCGCACCCCGATGAGCAGGGGCAGCGCGCACACGAGCCACAGCGGCCGAGCCGGTCCCGCCGGCCCCGTGGTGCAACCCGCGGAGGTGCCGCTCGAGCCGCCCGCCGCCGGAGCCCCCGCGTCGACCTCGCCGAGGGGACCACCGCCCGGGACGCCCATGTCCGGCGCGGGACCGAACGTCGGAGCGGCGGTCGGTGCAGCCGTCGGCGGGGCCGTCGGCGGCGCGACGCCCATGTCCCGGTCGGGATCGGGCCCGGGCGCTTCGGCCACGCACAGGCCACTGCGGACGTCGCAGGAGGGTCGCCTCGGATCGCCGCAGTCGGCGTCCGCTTCGCAGGGCGGCGCACAGACGCGGTCGCCGGGCTGGACCTCGAGGCAGCGGTAACCCGGGCGGCAATCGCGGTCGGCGCTACACGCCCGCAGGCAGTACTGACGGCCGAAGAGCCCGACGCAGGGCGCGCCGTCACCGCAATCCTCCTGACAGGGCACGACACCGCAGTATCCGTCGGGGAACTGGCGGTGGCTGGCCGGCAGGAGGCAAACCTGCCCGTCGGCGCAGGCGGCGTCGTTCTGACACGGATCACCGATGCGCGGCTCGCCATCGCAGTCGCCGTCGAGCGCGTCGGTGTCGCCATCGCAGTCGTTGTCGATGGCGTCCTCGCACTGTTCGAGCGCCGGTCCGAGCTGACCGTCGCAGGGCGCCCACCGCCCGCCGACGCATCGCTCGACCCCGACCCGGCACGCCCCGACGCCCTGCGTCCCGGCGGGCCCCGAGTAGCACTCCCGGGCCTCGCCGTTTTCGCACTCCGCCCCACCGCAGTCGCCGAAGTCGCCCCAGAGGCAGACCTCGCTGCAGACGCGGACCCGGGTGCCGCCCTCGGGGCAGATCTCCTCGTCCTCCGCGCCGGGCTCACAGACGCCCTCGTCGTCGCACGGTTCCGAGACCCACATGCAGCCCGCATCGCAGGTGTCGGTCGTCGTCCCGCACAGGCCGCAATCCGCCGCCCGCGTCGCCCCGGGCGAACATTCGCCCTGATTGCCGCAGTCGCCCCACGGCAGCCAACGCCCGTTCGCGTCACAGGCGCGCTCCTGGCTGCCGCAGTTCTCGCAGGCCTGGGATTCCATCGCCCCCGGCGCGCAGTCGCCGGCGAGCGTGTCGAGCGAGAACTGCAGATCGTAGAAGTTGTAGTCGTTGCCCTCGCGGGGCGAGACCCGGAAGTAGATCGTCCCGGCATCGAGGGGCTCGAACTCGACGACGGTCGCCCGGGCTTCGTCTCGACCCTGCGCGACCTGGTTGCCGGCGCCGTCGAGCAGAACGACGTCGAGCCGACCCGCCTCGGGCCGGTGGTCGACGCGCAGGCTCACCCGCGACCGACTCTGGAGTGCGACCGATTGCCAGTCCTGATCCCGTGCGATGCGATCCGCATTGCGACCGAGCACGAGCCCGCGGGCCGCCGCGCGTCCGTCATCGTCCTCGTTGCCGTCGTCCTCGACCTCTGCCAGCGAGATGTTGGCCGTCGTCGGAGAGTCGTCGAGACAGAGGATCCCGCACTCGTCCTTGACGACCGTGGCCGTGGCATAGATCTCCAGCGTGCCGACGCCGTCGGCCCCGAATGCGCTCGAGCAGTCGTATTCCCGGGTCAGCCCGCCATTCACCAGGTCCCGCTGCGCGACGTCGAAGCGCGTCGACCAGAGCAGCTCGTCGCCGACGAGGTCGTCCTCGTAGACCCGGATGTCGACGGTGTCGCCGTCGGAGAACACGACATCCTGGCCGGCGTCCTCGAACCGCAGCCAGCAGCGGCTCCGGCTATCGCCGGGGATCGTCTGCGAGTCGACGCGAAGGGTGATCGTGACGTCGTCGTCGTTGCGGCTCGCCTCCGCCTCGGGGGGCAGCGCCATGGCCAGGGCCGGCCAGAGCGTGAGGGTGAGCGTGGGCCAGAGGCGGCCGATTCCGCGTCGCATGGTCGATGGTCCTCCGAGGGCAGTTTGCCGATTGCCGTTTGCGGAGCACGGGGCGAGCCCCGGCGTCGTCCGGGCAGCATCCCCCCGCGACGCCCGGTTGTGCAAGCATGCACGAGCGTTGACCCCGTCCGGCGCATCCACTACCGATCCGGCCACCGACGATGCCCCTCGACCCCTTGCCCCCCGCCCGCCCGCCCGCTTCGCCGACCGCCGCCCGGCCGAGCGGTCGTCTCACGGCGGCGGTGGTGTCGTTCGCGGTCCACGCCGGCCTCGCGTTGTGGGTGATCCCGAGCGGCGGGGCGCGCCCCGAGCCTTCTCCCCCCCGCCCGGCGCCCCCGGTCATCGACGTCGGTCTCTGGTCGATGCCGCCGATGCCCCCCCCGGCGCTCGTGCCCCCAACCGCCATGCCATCCGCCGAGGCCGGCGTCGCCGCCTTGCGGCCGGTGCCGCTCGACCTGCCCTTTCCTTCCCGAGGTCCGGCGCGTCCGGCGCGCCCGGCGGACGCGCTTGGCGCCGCGGCGACGTCGGCGCCGGTCGAGGCGCCGGTCGCCGCCCGGCCCGCCCCCCCATCGGACGCCCCGTCCGGCCCGCCGAACGACCGGACCGGCGTTCCCCCCGCCTCGCCCGCCGCGGCGGTTCCGGCTGCCGACACGGCAGCGGACCCGGCGGCGAGCCCCTTCCCCGGCCCCCCGACGGGCCGCTCATCGCTTCTGTCCGGGGTGGGCGCCGGCGCGCCGGCTCCGGCATCGGACGGTCCGGGCGCCCCGATCGGTGTCGTCGCTGGCGACGGGGCCTCGCGGGACGCGCAGCGCGGGGACGCGGGGGCGATGGGGTACGCGCGGGCCGTGAGCCATCGGCTGGCCGTCGAGCGCCAGTACCCCCGCGCCGCGCGCCTGCAGCGCCGGCAGGGCACCGCGTTGTTGCGGTTGGTGATCGACCCGGCCGGGGGCTTGTCCGTTCCGCCCGAAGTCGTGCGTTCCGCCGGGCACCGCGCGCTCGACTCCGAGGCGGTGCGCATGGCGCTGGCGGCCGCCCCGTTTCCCCCCCCGCCCAGGACCGCACGCGCCCTCGCAATCGACGTTCCCGTCGAGTTCACGCTGGAGGGTTCCTCTGGTATGAGTCCTCCATGACACCACTCGCATCCGACGCGGCGACGACGCCGTTCTCCAGGACATGCGCGAGCGCCTCCGCGGCGCTCTTCACGGGGGAGAACAGCGATGAGCGTGCAGACGACGATCCTCGACCTGGCGATGGTCATCTACGACGAGGCGGTCGCGATGTTCGGCGAGGGCCCGAAGGCGGACGCGCTCGCGGCGGCGACGTTGGTCGAAATGCTGCGGCACTCGCGCCTCGTCGAGAGCGAAGTCGGGGCGGCCTCGGCGGTTCCCGCACGCCGCCGTGCCCTGCCGGTCCGCGCACTGCGCGCCTCGGCCTGAGCGCGACGCTCGCCGCGCTCGTCGCGGTGGGGCTCCTCATCGTGAGCCCCGACGTCCAGGCGGCCGACCCCTCACCGCGCCTGCCCGGGCATCCCTTCCCGCACATCCTCGACGCGCCCCCGGGCGTCGACCGTTGGGAGCCCGGCGGCGCGGCGGTCATCCCCGGAGAGCGGCGCCTGTGGGTCGTCAACGACAAGGCGCCGGTCCTGGCGGCGTACGACCTGCCGCTCGCACCGGGACGCAACGCCCCCGTGGCCCACATCCGGATCACCCGCCCGATCGACCGGGTGAAGTTCGAGGCGATCCGCTTTCACCCGAAACACGGGCTTCTGCTGCTCGACGCGTTCGGCCGCCGGGTGCTCGCGGGCATGGTGTTCGCCCCGGACGGCGAGCCCCGCTTCGACTTCGAGCTCAAACATCTGAGTGCACCGGCGGCCGCCTTCGACGCCCTGCCCCCGGTCGAGGTCGAGTATCTCTCGGTCGAGGCCCTCGCCGTCATCGGCGAGCAGGTCTGGAGCGGCGTCCGGGGGTACCAGCCCGCGGGTCGCAACGACGCGCTGACACCGCTGTCCGCCTATGCCGCCGGGGACGGGACCGTCAGGCCTCGCGCCGTCCGCCGGCACGAGGGGCGGACGTACGGGCTCAGCGACGCGCTCTGTCCGCCCGGCCTGCCGGACCGGTGCTACGAAACGTGGAGCGCCGAGCACGAAACGGGGGACACGCCCGCCGATGTCTCGGGTCTTCTGACGGTCAGTCCGCTCAGCGACGGCGTGCTCGGCGAGCCCCGCATCTGCCGGGTCTTCCCCGGCAAGTCGGAGGGGGTCGCACGCTTCCGGGACACCCTGATCGTCGTCTTCGACAACGACGCCCGCCGGAAGCGTCCGGGCGATCCGGCGCGTTTCCCGATCGAAGTCACCCAGGACTACGCCGTGACGCTGCCCCTGTCCGACTGTGCGCCCGCCCCCTGAGCAGGCTGCTCAGAAGTTGCCCAGGCCCCTTCGGGGCACCCGGGTGGATGAAACCCGGGGCAGGAGCCCCGGCCGGGGCCCGCCGTCTCGGCGGGACCCGCGAGCGAAGGGCGATTCACTCGCCCGCAGCGAGAGCAGTTCGGGCAGGAGCCCGAACTGCGTTTCTTAGTAGGCCCCGGACGTGACGGGAAAGATCCACGCGTCGGGTTCGTCGAGCGCTGGTCCGGTGCGCCCCCGGGGCGGGGCGATGGGCGCTTTGCCCGCCGCCGGGACGGGGACGCCGCGCCGCGCGAAGAGGTCGTTGAAGACGACCGTGCCGGCGACCTGAAAGGCCAGGAAACTGCCCACGGCGAGGGTGGTGGTCGTGTCGCCCTTGTCGAGGCCGAGGGCGAACCCGGCGGCCGCGCCGGCGCCGACGACGGTCCCGACGCCGGCCCCGAGGCTCGTCCAGCCGAGTCCGGGGTCCTTCTCGAAGAGCAGACCCGTACCCCAGACGCCGCCGATCACACCGACGAGGCTGCCCGCCAGTCCGCCGAAAAGGGGGCCGTGGGGCCCGCCGAGCGGAAACCGGCGATCGCCGGGGTCGATGGCCTCGCCGATGCTGCCGCCGAGCAACGCGATGACCGCCGAGCCGAACGCCCCGCCGACGGCCTGCGCCCCGATCGTGAGTCGCGGCCAGCGCTGCCAGAGCGGACGACCGTCCTCCGCCAGGCGCTCGCCCGCAGCGATCTCCTCGCGGCGGGCACGCTCGGCGTCGGTCGTCGTCTCGAGGAAGAGGTCGCGATCGGCGCTGAAGTCGGCCTCGGGCGCCGGCATCGGCGGCAGCTCGAGCGTCGGGACGATGGGCTCGGCCGTGACCTCGGACGGGGCGCCGTCGGTCGCCGGAGCCGGCGCGATCGCCTCGGGGGCAGCGTCCTGTGCGACGACCGGGGAAACGCACGAAGCGGCGACGAGGACGCCGATCCCCGCCGTCCGCGCCCGTTGGAACAGTGTCGGCATGACCGCGCTATGGACCGAAGACCGCGCCGTGTCAAGATAGGCCGCACATGCCGCGTCCCTTCGAAGCCTTGCCCGCCTGGACGCCCGAGCCCCTGCTCCTCGGGGGCCGGACGCGCCTCGCATGGTTGATTCGCCTGCGCTGGTGGGCCCTCGGCGGCGTTTCGCTGGCCGCCCTCGTGGCCTGGGCGGGTCTGGTGCCGGGCGTCAACCTGCCGATCGTGGTCGCCGCGGTCCTGCTCGGGATCCTCACCAACGTCGGTCTCGGCCGCAGGAGCCACCAGAACGCCCACCTCGACGAGCGGCATGTCTGGCAGGCGCTCCTCGACACGGGAGCGCTGACCCTGGTGCTCTGGGCGGCGGGCGGTGCCGACTGTCCGTTTCTCGGGTTCTACGCCTTCCCCGTGCTGCTCGCGGCGCTCCTCGGCGACCGCCCCGCGCTCCTGCCCGCCGGCGTGGCGACCGCCGCAGGGCTCGCCTTCCTGGCGGTCGGCCGGCTGTACCCGCCCCTGGCCGTCGGCCGGTGGAATCCCCCGGAGCGCTTCCATGACGCGCTGAGCTGGGGCGCCGCTGCCCTGACGATCGTCGGCGTGGCCTACTTCGCCCTCGTCTTCAGTGAGGCCATCCGGTCTCAGGCGCGGGCCCGGCGGGACGCCGACATGCTCCTGCGCCTGAGCCTCGAGGGCCTGGACGTGGGTCTGGAGGTCATCGAGGACGAACGGGTGGTCTGGCAGAACCCCGAGGCGGCCGCCGTGCTCGGTGCGCGACTCGGAGCGCCGTGGCGATGCCCGGGCGGACCCGAGCGGTGTCGGGCCGACGCCTGCCCGCACGGCCCCGGGCAGGAAGGGCGGCGACGGTGTCAGTTTCCGCTCCGGGACGGGCCCGGCGAACGCATCTTCGAGATGCTGGTCTTTCCCCTGGCGGAGCGGGGGCGGGCCCGGGTCATGGTCCTCTACCTCGATCGGACGACGGAGATCCTCGCGCAGCGGCACCTGGTCCTCACCGAGCGCCTCGCCAGCCTCGGCCGGACGGTGCAAGGCGTCGCGCACGAGCTGAACACCCCGCTGTCGACGATCCGGACGCTCGCGCGGGACCTGACCGACGTCCTCGGCGCCGGCGGGCCGTCTTCGGCGCACGAGCGGGCCGATCTGCTGGAGTCCGGGACGCTCATCGCGGCCGAGGTGGAACGCTGTCGCCGCATCACCCACGCGCTGCTGGGGCGAGCAGAGCCGCAGGCGGGCATCCCCGGAACCGCGCGCCTCGCCGAGGCGGTCGACCGCGCGGTGGCGGTGGTCTTCCCACAGGACCGCGACCGGGTCCACGTCGAGGTCGAGCCCGCGGCCCGCGCCTGTCCGGTCGCGCTCGATCCGGTCGTGCAGATCCTGGTCAATCTTCTCCAGAACGGGCGCGACGCGGCCGCGCAGAACGGGCGCGATGGGGCCGCGGGCGCGCCCGTCCGCCTGAACGCGGCGACCGGGGGCGACGAGCTCGTCGTCGCGGTGGAGGACGACGGTCCGGGTCTCTCGCCCGAGGCGAGCGCACACCTCTTCGAGCCCTTCTTCACGACGAAACCGCCGGGCGAAGGCACGGGCCTCGGGCTCTACACGTCGTATGCGCTCGCCGGCGGCCTCGGCGGGCGGCTCGCGCTCGAGAACCGGCCGACGGGCGGCGTGACCGCGCGCCTCGTCCTGCCGACGCGGGCCGCCGTCAGCGCCCCTTCCAGCGCGGTGTCCGCTTCTCGATGAAGGCCATGACGCCCTCGGCGGCGTCCTCGAGCATGGTGTTGATGACCAGGCGGTCACGCAACGCCCAGAGCGCAGCCTCCAGGGGAAGGTCGGCGGTCCCGTGGAAGGCTTCCTTGCCGAGCCGCAACACCGCCGGCGAGCGCTGCGCGAGCGAATCGGCGAGGGCCGCCACCGCGGCGGGGAAGTCGGCCCGGGTCACCACCCGGTTCACGAGCCCCAGGCGCCGCGCTTCCTCGGCGGGGATCCGTTCGCCCAGGTACATGAGCTCGGCGGCGACCTTGCGGCCCACGTGACGCACGAGCAGCGCGGTCACCATCATCGGCCATAGACCGACCTTGACCTCGGGGAGCCCGATCCGCACCTCGTCGTGCGCGACCACGAGGTCGCACGCGAGCAGCAGGCCGACCCCCCCGCCGAGCGCATCGCCATTGAGCGCCGCGACGACGGGCTTGCCGACGTCGTGGAGGTCCCGGACGACCTGAGCGAACCCGCCCTTCTCGGCGACGGAGGCCAGAAACCCGCCGCCCGTCATACCGCCGGCCAGGTCACCCCCGGCGCAGAAGGCCTGGTCTCCGGCCCCGGTGAGCACCACGACCCGGACGCGGTCGTCACTCTTCACGGTGGCCAATGCCGCGCGCAAGTCGGCGACGAGGCCGGGCGAGAGCGCGTTGCGGCGCGCCGGGCGGTTCAGCGTCACGGTCGCGACGCCGCGGACGGCGTCGACGAGGATCTCGACCTCGGCCTCGGCCGTCGACGTGGGTCTGGGAGAATCGGGCTCGGCGGACATGCTCACTCCGGAGGCAAAGGAGACGACCGTCGGACCCTAGCAGCGCACGCGGCCGCGCGGAACACCCACGGCGCCGGCGCGCGCGCGGCGGCCACGACGAAACGCCGGTCAACGCGTCGCGCGACCAGGCGGAGGGGTACCGTCGGTGCGGCCCTCGAGGATGTGCCGGACGGCCTCGATGGTCCGCTCGAGCTGGCTGGCGTGCTCTCGGAGCGCGCCCGCCGCATCGGCGACCGCCCGGGCACGGCCGGCCTCGTCCTGAACGGCTCCGTCGAGGTGGCGAATGGTCGTGTCGAGCTGACCGACCGCGGCGGACTCCTCGGCCATCGCCGAGGAGAGACGCGCGATCCGGGCGAGGACGTCGCTGGCCCGAGCGTCGATCCGATCGAGCATCTCCACCATGCGGGTCGCGTGCTCGACGCCGGCGATCGCAGCGCGCTCGGACTCCCCGATGCGGGCTGCGGACGCTTGCGCCGCCTGCGCGCTCCGTCCGGCGAGCGCGCGAACCTCGTCGGCGACCACGGCGAAACCGTCGCCCGCCTGACCGGCGCGGGCCGCCTCGACCGCAGCGTTGAGGGCCAGCAGGTTCGTCTGGAACGCGATCGTGTCGATTTCGCCGACGATGGTCGCCGTCGACTGCGAGGCGGTCCGGTTGGCTGCCATCGACTTCGCGAGCGCGGCCATCCGCTCGCGACCCTCGGCCGCTGCGGCCCGCGCCGCCTCCGCATGCTCGACGGCCTCGCGCGCCGTCCCCTCGACGACGGCGATCTGTTCGGCGAGCGACGCGCTCGCGGCCGACGTTTCGGTCAGCGCCGCCGCCTGGCTCGCGGCCTGCGCCGCTTCTGCCTCGGCCCCCGTGGCGACGGTATCGATGGCTTCGGGAACGCGCCGACTCGACACGACCAGGGCGTCGAAGGCCGCCGCCGCCACGCGCAAACGGCGCCGACCCCACAGGCCGGCGAGGGTCGAGCCGAGCACCAGCAGAAGGCCGACGCTGAGGTTGATGCCGCGCGTCACCCGCCGGGCCGCGCGGGCCTCTTCGTGCGCCGAGGCCTCCGCGCCCCGTGCCGCCTCGCCGACGGCGAGGATGACGTCCTTGTAGGCACGCCAGAGGGGCGTCTCTCGAGTCCGGAGGCGGTCGACGGCACCGGCGACGTCGCCGCCCTTCGCGGCCGACTGGACTTCGCGGTGTACGGTCGTGTCCTTTTCCCACTCCGACCGGATCGTCGCGAGTTGTCCGGCAAACGTGGCCGCTTCGGGGAGGACGGCTGTTGCCGCTCCGAGCCGGTCGAGGACCTGACCGAAGTCCGCGACCGCCTGCTCGAAGTTGGCATAGGCCTTGGGGTTGGCAGGCTCGAGCACGACGTTGCGGGTCGCCTGCCCCATCTGGAGCCCTTGTGCGTACAGAGCGATGGCCTCCCGCGCAGCCTCCCCGGCGGCCCGTTGCGCGTCGGCCCGGCGCTGAGCCCAAGACTCGAAGCCGAGGATGGCCGCCGCTCCGCCGACGGCGACGAGCGCCAGCAAAGAGAACGCCAACCCGAGGCTCGCCGCAAGGCTGAGGGACCGCACCTTCGAGGGCCTGGACATGATTCCAACCCGTTCTCGTCGCCACATTCCGACGGGAGTAGCATGCGCCCGATGGACCGTGCGCGCAACCTGCAGACACGGCGGTCTCCGGCGTCCCGGCCGAGCGCGCCGCCTTGCGAGCCGGCGATCGCCTCTGCTACGGTCGCCGCCGCTTACTCCCTCACCCGAGCGTGTCTCTCCGTCCCCCTGAGGTTCGCGACCCCCTCCATGTCCGAGATCACCAAGCGCATCCTGATCGTCTCCGACTCGACCGGAGAGACGGCCGAAAAGGTCGTCCGTGCCGTGCTGGCACAGTTCGACGCCAACCTGGCCGCCATCCAGATCTTCCCTCGGGTGCGGCTCGAGAAGGAGATCGAGGACATCGTCGAGCGCGCCGCCGAGTCCGGCGCATTGCTGCTGCACACCATGGTCAACCCCGACCACCGGGAGATGATCGCCCGGCTGTGCGCCGACGCCAATGTGGAGAACGTCGACCTCATCGGCACCCTGATGGGCAAGCTCGCGCTGTTCGTCAAGGCCGAGCCCCGGGGCGTCCCCGGCGGCATGTACAAGGTCAACGAGGACTACTTCCGCCGCATCGAGGCGGTCGAGTTCGCGGTGAAGAACGACGACGGCCAGCACCCCCGCAATCTGACGCGGGCGGACATCGTCCTGGTCGGCATCTCGCGCACGAGCAAGACGCCCCTGTCGACCTACCTCGCACAGCGTGGCTTCAAGTGCGCCAACGTGCCCATCGTCAAGGGCATCGAGCCGCCCAACGAGCTCGGTCAGGTCGACCAGGACAAGGTCTTCGGCCTGCAGATCGCCCCGGACGCCCTCTTCCGCATCCGGCAGGCCCGCCTGCAACAGCTCGGCATGCCGGCGGACACCGCTTACGGCATGAAGGACCACATCCAGCGCGAGATCGACTACGCGCAGCAGCTCTTCGACGCCAACCCCCACTGGCCCGTGCTCGACGTGACGGACAAGGCCATCGAGGAGACGGCGGCCACGCTGCTCGCCATCCGCGCTCAGCGCGAGGAGCGCCGTCGCTCGCACTGAGGCGTTCGCGCCCGCCGGCGCTCGCCGCTCACCCCTCGGTCAGCGCCATCTCGGGGGACTCGCGTTCGCCCGTGCGAACGTCGGCGACGAAGAGGCGCAGCGGCTTGCCGCCGGTGGCTTCGAGGAATGCGTCGATGCGGGCCGACAGGCGCTCGGCGTGGGCGGCATAGTCGACGACACGGTCGACGAGCCCGGCGTCGACTGCGCTGCGCAGCATCGGCGGCCCGATGGGTCGGCGCAGCGCCGGAGGGCGGTACGGCACGAGGGGCGAGGCGAGGGCATCGGTCTCGCGAACGAGGCGGACCAGAACCGGCGCCGGGCCGCCGTCGCGGGGCTCGGGCGCCGCCTCGAGCGCCGAAAACGCCCGCTGCAGGGCCGCCCGCGCACTGGCCCGGTCGGACCGGGGCACCCCGCCGGCGCGCAGCCGCGCGTCGAGGGCCGCGGCCGCCTCACCGAGTCGGGCACGCCACCAGTGAGCGCCCGCATGCTCCTCGGGGTCGGTCGGGGTGGACATAGGACAATTCCGCAGTTTCGTCGCGACGGGGGCGCGCCCGGCGCATCGAGAATCTACACGTTACGTTGCGGCCCGGCACGATCTGGGTTCTAATCGCCCGCAAACATGGCCCAGCAGAAATATAGCATCGTCGAGAAACTCGACGCCGGCGGCATGGCGGAGGTCTGGAAGGGCAAGGCCACCAGCCTCCGCGGTTTCGAGAAGCTGGTCGCCATCAAGCGGGTGCTCCCCAACCTGGCGAAGAACAAGAAGTTCATCGCCATGTTCCTGGACGAGGCGCGGCTGTCGCTGTTTCTGAATCACGCCAACGTGGTCCAGACCTTCGACATCGGCATGTCCGAGAACTCGTACTTCATCGTCATGGAGTTCGTGGACGGCTCGAACCTCAAGAGCGTCCTCGAAACGGCGAAGGAGCGCGGGTTCCGCATCCCGCAGGAGCAGGCCTCCTATATCGCCATCGAGATCTGCAAGGGCCTGTCGCACGCCCACAATCGCAAGGATCCCCGGCAACGGCCCCTGGCGATCGTCCACCGCGACATCAGCCCGCCCAACGTCCTCATCAGCCGCGAAGGTGAGGTCAAACTGGTGGACTTCGGCCTCGCCAAGGCTGCCAGCCAGCTCTCGCTGACCGATCCCGGGGTGGTCAAGGGCAAGTTCAGCTACCTGAGCCCCGAGGCCGCCTACGGCGAGAAGGTCAACTTCCTGACGGACGTGTTCGCAACGGGCATCGTCCTGTGGGAGATGCTCGCCAACCGGCGGCTCTTCGACGGGCGGACGGACCTCGAGACCGTCGAGTTCGTGCGCAAGGCCGAGATCCCGCCCCTCAAGGACTACAACCCCGACGTCCACCCCCAGCTCGAGGCCATCATCCGCCGCGCGCTGTCCCGCGATCCCCGTCGACGCCACCAGAGCGCGCTCGAGCTCGCCCACGACCTCTCGAAGTTCCTGTTCGAGAACCGGCTGATGGTCACGGCGTACGACATCTCGGTCCTCGTGAACCGGGTCCTCCTCGACCGCAATCGTCGGCCGACGGACGAGCCGGCGCGGCCGATGAACAGTCATGCGCAGCAGATCGAGCGCATGATCCAGGACGAGATCACGCAGTTCACCTCGCTCGAGGACCTCGAGCGGATGTCGTTCAAAGCGGTCGCCGATCACGAACCCCTCGACCAGAACCCCGCCTTCCAGGTGGGCAGCGAGGACCCCCGCGACTGGGCCTACGAGCTCGGTGTGGAGGACGACGGCGACCATACGCACGTCGAATTGACGCCGTTCGAGAAAGAGAGCCTGCGCTTCCAGGAGGGCAAGAGCCTGGAGCAGCTCCTCGAAGGCAACCCGGGCGAGTCCTCGGAGCGTGCGCCGCAGGCGCTCGAGGTGCCGCCGCCGCCGCCCCCCCGCCCGCCGGCGGATCGAAAGAGCCTCTCTCAGGGGCCCCCGCCCCTGCCCCCCGCCGCCTCGGAGCGCACGGCCCGACCGTCCGCGGAGTCGCGCGCAGCGACCCCCGCGAAAGGCCCGGCCACCCCCGGCGTCGATCTCTCCCGAACCCCGAACCCCGAGGTGCCCCTCACCCGGACGACGGGGGCCATGCGCATCGCCCAGGTGCCGGAAGCCGAGCGCGAGGCCGTGCGCGCGCAGGCGGCCGCCGCAGCCCAGCGCGCGCGGGCCGCCGCGGAGGTCACGCCGCCCCAGGGCGGCAGCATGGTCAAGGGGCTCGTCGCCGGGGTCATCGTGGCCCTCGTCGGCGGCGCCATCGGTTTCTACTTCCTCGTCAATCGCTGACACCGTCCTCGGGGGTTCCCCCATGCGCGCCAAAGACGTTCGACTGCTCGCGATCATCCTCGCCGGTGGCGAGGGTACCCGCCTCCAACCGCTCACTCGGGACCGGGCCAAACCCGCCGTCCCCTTCGGTGGTCGCTACCGTCTCATCGACTTCGTCCTGAGCAATTTCGTCAACTCCGGCTATTTCCAGATCAAGGTCCTGACGCAGTACAAGGCCTCGAGTCTCATCACCCACATGGTGCGCGGCTGGCAGCTCGCGCCGATGCTCGGCCACTTCGTGGAGCCCGTGCCGGCGCAGATGCGCGTCGGGCGCGACTGGTTCCGGGGCAGCGCCGATGCCGTCTTCCAGAACCTCAACCTGGTGACGGACGTCCAGCCGCAGGTCGTCGCCGTCTTCGGCGCCGATCACGTCTACAAGATGGACATCTCGCAGATGGTCCAGTTCCACCTCGACCGCAACGCGGACGTGAGCATCGCGGCCATCCCGGTGCCCATCGAAGAGGGCCACCAGTTCGGCATCATCAAGTGTGACGCCGACGGCCGCATCCTGGAGTTCCTGGAGAAGCCCGCGGATCCGCCGCCGATGCCCGGCGATCCGACGATGTGCCTCGCGAGCATGGGCAACTACATCTTCCGCACGGAGACGCTCGTCGAGGAGATCACGCGCGACGCGGAGCAGGAAGAGAGCCTCCACGACTTCGGCCGCAACATCATCACGTCGATGGTGGGGCGCCGCGACATGTACGTGTACGACTTCTTCACCAACGAGCACCCGGGGATGGAGCCCAAGGAGCGCGGCTACTGGCGCGACGTGGGGACGATGGCGGCGTACTGGGAGGCCCACATGGACCTCGTCGCCGTGACGCCGATCTTCAACCTCTACAACCGCGAGTGGCCCATCCGCACGTACTACCAGCACCTGCCGGCGGCGAAGTTCGTCTTCGACGGCATCAGCAGCGACCGCGTCGGCATGGCGACGGACTCCCTCGTCAGCCCCGGCTGCATCATCTCGGGCGGGCACGTCCACCGCTCGGTCCTGTGCCCGGCGGCGCGGGTCCACAGCTACGCCCGGGTCGAAGAGAGCATCCTCGGCGAGGGCGTCGAGATCGGGCGCCGGGCCCGGGTTCGCCGCGCGGTGCTCGACAAGTACGTGCGCGTCGACCCCGACGCCACCATCGGCTACGATCTCGAACGAGACCGCCAGCGGTTCACCGTGACGCCCGAAGGCATCGTCGCGGTGGCCAAGGGCACCCACGTCACCGCCTGACGCCGCCCGGCCGCGGAGCGCTCCCCCGTGAACCTTCTCTTCCTCTGGCACATGCATCAGCCGGACTACCGGGATGCGTTCAGCGGGCAGCCCATCCTGCCCTGGATCCGCCTGCATGGCACCCGCGGGTACCTGGACATGGCCTGGATTCTGTCCCGCCACCCGGGGATCAAGTGCGCCGTGAACTTCGTGCCGGTGCTGCTCGATCAGCTCGAGGCCTTCGTGGACGGCGGCGAGCGGGACATCTACTGGGAGCTCACCCGCAAACCCGCCCGCCTTCTGACCGAGGCCGATGCGCGGTTCTTGCTCGGGCACTTCTTCTCGGTGAACCACGACAGCTGCGTCCGCCCCCGGCCGCGCTACTGGAACCTGCTCCAGAAACGCGGCCTCGACGCGCCGTTTCGCAGTCCTCAGGACTTCAGCGAGCAAGAGCTGCGAGACGTCCAGGTCCTGTTCAACCTCGCCTGGTTCGGGTTCGCGGCGCGGCGCGAGCTCCCCGCGCTCGAGGCGTTCGAGCAGAAGGGTCGGCACTTCACCGAGGACGACAAGCTGAAGATCCTCGACCTGCAGGTGGCCGCGCTGCGCCGCGTCCTGCCCCTGTGGCGGGACCTCGCCGCCCGCGGGCAGGTCGAGCTGACGACGACGCCTTACTTCCACCCCATCCTGCCGCTGCTCATCGATTCGGACGTGGCCGCTCAGGCCATGCCCCAGGCGCCGCTCCCGCCCCGCTTCTCGTTTCCCGAGGACGCGCGGATCCAGGTCGAACGGGCGTTCGCGCGTCACGTCGCGGCCTTCGGGCGGCCGCCCGCGGGCGTCTGGCCCGCCGAGGGTTCGGTCAGTCCCGACGTGGTGCCCATTCTCGCGACGTCCGGCGCCCGCTTCCTGATGACCGACGAGGCCCAGCTCTTCCGAAGCCTGCCCGAGCGGGCGATGGTGCCTCGCCACATTCTCTACCAGCCCTGGGCCATCGAGGTGCAGGGCGCCCGCGTGGCCGCCTTCTTCCGCGATCACGCGCTCAGCGACCTGCTCGGTTTCACCTACGCGCGCAACCCGGCGAGTGTGGCCGTCGACGACCTCGTCGCCCGCCTCGAGGCCATCGAACGCAGCCTGCCGCCCGGTCAGCACGGCACGGTTTCGATCGTGCTCGACGGCGAAAACCCGTGGGAAGCGTACCCGCAGAGCGGGCTGCCGTTCCTCGAGACGTTGTACGAGCGTCTCGCCGCCCACCCGACGCTGCACACCGCCCTGCCGTCGGAAATCCTCGACGCCGCCGGCGAGCACTTGCCGGCCTTGCATGCACTGCACGCCGGCTCGTGGATCAACGGCGATTTCGGCGTCTGGATCGGCCACGCCATCGAGAACTCGGGCTGGCGCCTCCTCGGTGAGGCCCGCGCGTTCTTCGAGAAGGCTCGCCGGGCGGACGAGCACCCGGCGGACGTCCTCGAGCAGTGCCACGAGCACCTCTTGCGCGCGGAGGGGAGCGACTGGTTCTGGTGGTACGGGGACACCTTCACGAGCGACAACGACGCGGATTTCGACCACCTCTTCCGCGCCCACCTGCGCAAGGTCTACACGCTGCTCGGCGCTCAGGTTCCCCCTGCCCTCACGCGGTCGCTCTACCCGTCCGCCCCGGCGGCCGCCGGCAAAGAGCCGCGCGCGTTCGTCAGCCCGAATTTCCAGGGCGAGAGCACCTACTACGATTGGCTCGGCGCCGGCACCGTCGAGCTCACGGGCGGCAACGCCAGCATGTACCGCACCGTCACCCACTTCGCCCGCCTGCGGTACGGGTTCGACGTGGACACCCTGTTTCTGCGCCTCGATCCCCCCGAGATCGGGGAACGGGTCGAGCTCGAGGGGTTGACGCTGCGCATCGACCTCACGGGCAACGAACACTACCACGCGGAGATCGCGCTCGGCGCCGTGCCGGACGCGGAGATCTGGCGTGTCGGGGGCGATCTGAAACGATACGACGCCACGCCGCTCAGGCTCCTCAAGCTCCGGCACGGCGTGCTGGAGGTCGGCATCCCGTTTCGGTGCCTGCACGTCGCCGCGGGGGACCGCCTGCACGTCGCGATGCACCTGCTGCGCGACCGGGTCGAGCTCGATCGGTACCCCGCCGGGCGGACGCTTTCCCTCGTAGTCCCGGACGAGTCCTTCGAGGACGCGAACTGGAGCGTGTGAACATGCCCTGTCGACGCCTGAACCGCGCCGTGCTCCTCGGCCTCGTGCTGGCTACCCCGGGTGCCGCGGCGGCCGACTCGACCCAGCCGGTCCCGGCGAGCGCGGCGGCCGCCGAGAGCGCCCCGGCGGCCCCGGTGAGCGCGACCCCGCGGGCCCCGACCCGGCGCAAATGCACGGGGTGGGCCGCAGGCGCCACGACCGAGACCCGCGACGTCGTGTTCCGGCGAGACAAGCTCGTCCAGCGGGCGACGGAGGAGGTCGAGGTCACCTACCAGGCCTGGGACGTCGACGACGCACTCGACGCCGGCAGTGCCGACGCGGCCTGCCGGGTCAAGACGCGGGGCTTCTGCGCCCGCTACGGCGCGACGGGCGAACGCTGCCGTTTCCAGGTCCACGAGGGGCTCGAGAACGGGGGATGGGCCGCCGCCACGCTCGTCGACGCGCCGCCGCCCAAGAAGCGACCGCCGCCGAAACGCCCGAAGGGAAGCACGCCCCCGGGGTCGCGCTGACGGGGCGGATCAGGTCCCCGGTTCGAGCGTGAGGACGCCGTACGCACCGACGGCCACGATTCGCCCGCCGACGTCGAACAAGCGCGCCGTCGGGCCGCCCGTCGGCCACGATACCTCGATGGCGGCGTGGGCGACGTCGCCGTCGACACGAACGACCCAAAGGGTGTCGGGGCCGGCGACGAGCAGCCGACGCCCCCCGGGCAGGGGCAAAAGCGCGCGCACCGGCGGCGTCGCCACGAGCCCGGCGAGCAGCCCGCGCTCGTCGAGCAAACGCACGCCCTCGCCGCCGAGGGTCGCCTCCACCCGGCCACCGACGACGGGGGCGCGCAGGCCCAGGTCGGCCGGCAGCAGGCGCGCGGGCTCGCCCACGACGCGGACGGCCTCGAACGTCGTCGTCGTGGGCGCCAACCGGACGGAGAGGCCGTCGGCGTCGGTCAGCCAGAAGGTCTCGCCCTCTCGCAGAAGGGCTCGCCAATCCCGCCCGACGAGGGCCGGCGGCAGCGGGACCGGCACGGGTTCCCCGCCGCGCTCGGCGGTCCACCGGAACAGACCGTGGGGTCCGATGGCGACCACGAGCCCCCGGTAGACGATCGCGTCGTTCAGGGCACCCGTCGTCGCGCGTCGCCAGATCTCGCGCCCGTTTGCGGTGAGGGCGATCGCCTCCGGCATGACCGAGACGAGTCGGCCGTCCCCGACGTCGGCGGGGACCTCCCGCACCGTGGTTCGCGCGGGTCCACACCCGTCCGCCGCCGGCCGCTCGCCCCGGGCGCCGACGAGCAGGGGCTGCCCCTCGGCCGGGAAGCGCCAGTCCTCGGCCCGCAGGGGTCGATGGACCGTGAGCAGGCCGCCGCCCCAACACCCGAAGAGGTTCGGCCCGCCGGCGACACTGTCGAGCGCCGGGCGGGGCGGGCCCGCGGCGCTCGGGGCACGTCCCGCAACCCCGGGGGCGGCGCCACACCCGGCAAGGACGGTACAGGCCAGCGCGGCCAGCGTGCGGAGGCGGCGGGACACGCGCGGCGCGGCCCCCGGCATACGGGCGCGCGCAGGGTGCGCGATTGGACGGCAGGCAAGGCTCGAAGCGACGGCGTAAGGCATCGCGGCGCATCCTATGCAGCCCGTCCCGCGGCGTCGAGCCCGCACGGCGGGGTTTCGTCTGGAGTCCGCGAAGGCGGGCGGAGTATCGTCCGCCCATGCCCGCCCCGCCGGTACGCCAGCACCGACTCGACGTAGAGGGCCGATGCGTCGCGTTCTACGACGTCGGCCGACCGGACGATCCGGTCCTGCTGTGTCTGCACGGCTTCCCGGACGCGCCCGAGAACCTGCTGCCCCTCGCCCGCCGTCTGAGCGAAACCCTCGACCGGCGCGTGCTCGTGCCCGCGATGCCCGGCTATGCCCCGTCGGCGCCCCTCCCCCGCCCGAGCCCCCGGCGGGTCGCCGCGCACCTGTTGGGCCTCCTCGACACCGTCGCGCCGGGCCCCTTCGACGTCGTCGGGCACGACTGGGGCGCGGTCGCCGCCTACACCCTGGCCAACCTCGCGCCTGCGCGGATCCGGACAGTGGTGGGGCTGTCGGTCCCGCCGCCCCGCATCTTCGCGCGCAATCTGCGGCACACGCCCGCGCAGTTCGGTCGCAGCCGGTACATGGCGCAGTTTCAGTTTCCCGGGCTCAGCGAGGCCTTCGTTCGCCGGGGCGACTTCGCGTTCGTCCGCGAGCTCTGGGCCCGCTGGA
>JAKLJY010000048.1:0-57018 GCA_023150895.1 Myxococcota bacterium
ATAGAGCGCGAGCACGGGCTCGAGCCGTCCGGTGAGCGCCGGCGGCTCGTCCCGGGGCGCCTCGGGGGCCAGCGCCAGCCCTTGCATCATGGCCACGAAAAGGCGCGCGCCCACGGCGGGCTCCACCCCCTGTCCGAGTTCCCCCGTGGCCGCCGCCTGCCGCAGCAGCTCGGACACCAGGGTGTGCTGCATCGAGACGAGGTGGCCGACGGACGCGTGCAGCTCCGGCGCGGCCAGCGCGGCGTCGGCGTAGAGCAGGCGCGGCAGGCCCGGGTGCGCCTCGATGTGTGCCGCCAGCGCGCGGGCGAGCGCGGCGAGCTGGCGCAGCGGCGAGCCACCGCCGTCCAGAAGGCCCCCGATCACCGCCTCGAGCTCGAGCCGCGTCTGCTCGGCCACGGCGATCAGGATCGCCTCGCGGCTCGCGAAATGGCGAAACAGCGCCGGCTGCGAGATTTCGCAGGCCTGCGCGATCGCGCGGGTCGTCAGCTCGGCCAGGGGCAGCTCGGCGAGCAGGGCCCGGGCGCGCGTGACGATCTGTGCACGACGATTCGGCTCTGCAACGCGGGGACGAAAGAGACCCATCGGCACCTCACTGGATACGCTTGTCGACTCAAGGCGAATACGTTATCGTTTGATAACAATCCACACAAGGAGGCGCCGATGTCGAGCGCGACGATGTTTCTGACGCGGGACCACCAGGACTGCGATGCCCTCTGGGCCGAGGTCGAGGCCGCCGCCGAGGCGGGCGATCCGGCGCGCGCCCGCGCCCGGTTCGACAACTTCCACGGTGCGATGGAGCGTCACTTCACGTTCGAAGAGAAGACGCTGTTTCCGGCCTTCGAGGAGGCGACCGGGATGCGGGGCGGTCCCACCCACGTGATGCGACACGAGCACGCCCAGATGCGTCAGGTGCTCGCGGCAATGGCCGAGGCGTTCGCGAACGGCGACGTCGACCTGGCGCTCGACCAGGGCGACACCCTGCTGATGCTCATCCAGCAGCACAATCTGAAAGAAGAGCGCATGCTGTACCCGGCCTGTGACGCACACCTCTCCCAGGCGTGGCCGCACCTCAGAGGGGCGTGGCCGGTGCTGTGACGGCGCCGGGGCCGCTCAGGCGAGCGAGTGGAAGACGCGCTGGACGTCGTCGTCCTGCTCGAGCAGATCGACGAGCTTGAGGACGTCCGCGGCCTGCTCCTCCGCCAGCTCGGTCGGGTTCAGGCAGATGTACTCGGACTCGGCGGAGATGGGGGTGATCTTGCGGTCCTCGAGGGCCTTCTGCATCGCCCCGAACTCGGTGAACCCGCAGCGAATGACGAGCTGCGGTTCGCCCTTCTCCCCGGTCGACTCGCCCATCTCCTCGAGGCCGTGGTCGATCAGATCGAGTTCGAGCGATTCGGCGTCGATGCCCTCCGGATTCAGGCGGAAAACGCCCATGCGCTTGAACTGGAACGCGACGCTGCCCGCCGTGCCCATCTGACCGCCGCCCTTGTTGAAGCGCATCCGGACGTTGGCGACCGTCCGCTGGTTGTTGTCCGTCGCGGTCTCGACGAGGATCGCGACGCCGTGCGGGCCGTACCCCTCGAAGAGGGTCTCGACGTAGTCGGCGCGATCGGGGCCGAGCGCGCGCTTGATGGCCGCCTCGACCTTGTCCTTGGGCATGTTCGCGGCGCGGGCGTTCTGGACGACCCGGCGCAGCGAGGGGTTCGAGTTGGGATCACCGCCGCCGCTGCGGACGGCGATGGCGATGTCTTTCCCGATGCGGGTAAAGATCTTCGCCATGCGGTCCCAGCGGGCGAACATGACGTGCTTGCGGGTCTCGAAGATGCGTCCCATGGATCGCTCCCAAACGAGGATTTCGGGGCGCGGATGATACGCATGCCGCGCAGAATGTCACGCGTCGCGCGGCCGTCGGCGTCAGATCGCCGCGCCGGGCAGCCGGGCGACCTCGACGAAGTCCCCCACCGCGTCCGACCAGGCGAACAGCGCCGCCTCGACCACCCTCGCCCCGTCGATGCCCACCACCAGTTGCTGCACCGGGTAATTCGGGCCATCGCCGAAAGGACTGCGCGCGACGCGGCGATCCGTCTCGGAGAAGTAGGCGCGACCGTTCGGGTGCGAGTGGTAGAGCACCTTGGCCGGCCGAGGCCCGTCGAAGGTCTCGGACAACGCGAAGAGATCGTCGCCGTCGATGACATAGGCCGTCTCCGCCGTGCGGTCGGGGACGAGGGCCTCCGTGCCCTGAAGCGTCGGCGATGACTGTGCGTTGAAGCACGGGCGGACCGCATCGACGGCGGGCGTCCCGGCCGGCCCGGAGAGCCAGCCACAGCACTCCGCCGGGAACGCCGCGCGGGCCTCGGCGTACACCGCTGCGAGGACGTCCTCGGGGATGGACAGCGGCAGGGCAAGGGACGTCGACATGGCCATCACTCGGCGGGCGGAACGTTGGCAAACGCGGCAGTGAGATCCAGGGCATCGGCGGCCGGCGTCACGACGACCGCGGCACCGACCGGGCCACGCCCCACCAGCACGTAGTCCGCCGCGAAGGCCGGATCGAGCTCGCCGTCTGGGGTCAGAAGCCATCGCATGGCCATGCGGCGCGGCACCCGGATCGGCCGCGGCGGGTCGACGCGCGTGCCGAAGACGGCGTCCCAGAAGGGTGTCGTCACCCCGTGATTCTCCAGCGGGCGCCCGAAATGGTGGTGAAAGTGGTGCAGGCGCAGCCAGCGGCCGTAGGGACCGCGCGGCGGGTGCGTATGCGCGCGGCGGTGCAGCCACTCGTAGAAGAGATAGGTGGCGATGAACCCGCCCTGCAGGGCGAGCGCGTGCGGCAGCCCGATCAGCCACACCGCGACCGGGACCATGATCGCCGTGACGACCACCGAAAACAGCGCCTTCTGTCCGGCGCTCGCGAAGTAGTCGCGCCGGGCGTGGTGCGTGAGGTGCTCCCGACTCGGCAGCCCGCGACCGCGCATCGAGTGCATCAGGAATCGATGCAGCAGGTACTCGGCGAGCGTCCAGCCCAGACCGCCGACGAGGGCGGCGCCCATCAGCGTCGGTGCGTACGGGTGCATGCCCCCATCCTGCAAAGCCCGCGTCGGGGCGTCAACCACCCCGCACGCGGGACTTGCAAACGAACGAGGCCCCGGGGAGCGTACGCGGCATGAACGCCGACGCCCTCGACGCCCGGATCGACGACCTCGCCCAAGAGGCCATCGCCTTTCGCCAGGACCTCCACCGCCACCCCGAACTCTCGCGAAAGGAGCACGCGACGACCGAACGCCTCGAAGTCGCCCTGAAACCCCTCGGGCACCTCGTCCGCGTCCGCCGCGGTCCGCACGGGCTCGGGCTCATCGTCGACGCCGGGCCCGAGGCCGCGCGGCGGGTCTGCCTGCGGGCCGACATCGACGCGCTGGCGGTCACGGAGCAGTCCGGTGTTCCGTTCGCCAGCGAGATCCCCGGGGTCATGCACGCCTGCGGACACGACGTCCACACGGCGACCGTGCTGCTCACCCTGCGTGCGCTCGTGACCACTCGCCCGGACATTCCGCTGCGCTTTCTCTTCCAGCCCGCCGAGGAAGCCACCCCGGGCGGCGCGCTCGACCTGATCGCGGCCGGGGCCGTCGAGGGCGTCACGCACATCCTGAGCCTGCACTGCGATCCGACCCGGGCCGTCGGGCACGTCGGGCTGCAGGCCGGGCCGCTGACCGCCGCGGCCGACGTCTTCGAGGTCACGCTGCGGGGCAAGGGCGGCCACGGCGCGCGCCCGCACGAGACGCAGGACCTGGTGCTCGTCGGTTGTGAGGCCGTGCAAGCGCTCTATCACGGCCTCGACCGGGGCATCGACGCGCGCAAGCCCCTGTCCGTCAGTGTCGGCGTCTTTCGCGCGGGGCAAACGAGCGCGAACGTCATTCCGGCGGAGGTCTACTTCTCGGGCACCGTCCGGACGACGGACCGCGGCGTGCGAGATGCCGTACCGGCCATCTTCGAACGCGTGCTGCGCGGCGTTTGCGACATCTGGCAGGTGGCCCACACGCTGACGATCACCCGCGGGGCGCCCGCCGTCGACAACGACCCGACGGTGGTCGAGGCGCTGCGCGAGGCCTGCCTGGCGGTCGTCGGCCCGAGGAACATCGAGCCCACCGGGCTGCCGAGCATGGGGGGTGAGGACTTCGCCTGGTACCTCGACCACGTGCCGGGCGCCCTGCTGCGGGTCGGCACGGGCGTCGGGGCGCCGTTGCACTCCGCCCACTTCTGCGCCGATGACCGCGCCGTCCCCACGGCGGCGCGCATCCTCGCCCGCGCGGCGCTCAGGCTGTCGGCCGGCGAAACCGCGTCGCCATGAGGTAGGGCGCGGCGAAGGGCAGCCCGAAGAACACGAGTGGCAACACGTCGGCACCGCGCCAGAACAGGAGGCCGAAGAAGAGCGCCGCCGCCAACATGCGGGGCGCCATGACGCCGAGGTCCACGAGGCGGTCCTTGCGCCGCCACTGGAAGAAAATCGCGGTGAGCCCGGAGCCGGCCACCACCGACAGCGCCGTCCCCGCCGCGGCCGGCAGCGCATCGCGCCACCCCCAGCGGAAGCCGCCCCACCAGAACCCCAGCAGCAACGCGTGCGTCAGAAGCGGTGCGAGCAGGAGGAGGGCGACACGTCGCAGTCCCGGCAAGGCGTCGAGCAGGGCGCTCGCGACGCCGGCGTAACAGGCCCACCCCACGATGCCGATGAACGGGACGCCGAAAAGCCCGGGCTCGTTCCAGGACCAGAGCCCCGCGCGCACCGCCACGGGCTCGACGAGCGCCGCGTCGTACAGCACCACCAGCGCCACGGCGAGCGGATGCGCCCGACCGGCGGCCGTCCGCCAGGACAGCGCGTGACAGACCTCGCGCGCGGACACGATGACGAAGGGCCAGATGAAGACCACCAGCAGCGGCACCTCGCCGACGAAGATCTTCCACGGGGCGTCGTACTGATAGAAGTCGTAGAGGACGATGCAGGTCTGCTCGGCCAGCCAGGCGCCCGCGCCGAGCAACACGAGGTCGACGAGCGCGCGCCGGCGCGGCGCCGGATCGGTCGGCTGGGCGCGCAGCCCCCGGCGCAGCATCGTCGCCAGGAAGAACGAGAGGATCACCAGCGAGGCGAGTTCGGTGACGAGCAAGGGGGTCAAGGTCGGCTCCCGGTCCGGATCGGCCATCCGGCGAATTCGAGAAGGGCGGTGCGGAGTTCGGTGACGCGGGGCGCCAGGCCGGGCGGCGGGGGGCCGGACGCATCGAGTGCATCCAGCGCCCCGCGGGCGAGCGCGCTCGGGCGGCTCCGATCCGTTCCACCTGCGCGCAGCAGGCGGACGAGGCGCAGTGTCGCCGCGGCGTGGTCGGCGACTTCGGACGGGCCCGCGGCCGGCACCGCCGAGAGTTCTGCGGCCAGGGTGACCGCCTTCTCGGCCGTGGCGAGGGCGACGGCCGGCGTGCCGATCCGCGCCTCGAGCTCGGCCAGGTTGCCGAGCGCGATCAGGTGCGTCCGGCGCGCGGGGCCGGTCAGCTCCGCCGAGAGCGCGGTCGCCTCGCGATAGGCCAAGAGCGCCCCCGCATCGTCCTTCAGCAGGGACCGATGCGCGCCGAGGTTCGAGAGCGCCCGGGAGAGCTCGCGGCGCACCTCGGGGGCATCGGCCGCGTGCGCCGCTTCCAGGCGCTTGCGGCGTGACGCGACGACCTGCGTCCAGCGCGGCGTCGCTTCGGCAAGGCGGCCTGCGGCCTCGGCGGCTTCGGCGGCGCCGACGAGTCGGGCCTCGTGCAATCGATGCGCGCCGGGATCCGTCGGGTGACTCGCCACGAACCGCACCGCGGCGGCGAGCGCGCGTTCATGGGCCGCGACGGCCGCGTCGGGTGGGGCCGCGTCCGCCGCCGCCGCGAGCACCGCAATCGTCTCGGCGTCGGGGGGCGCCCGCTCGGCCGCCGCCACCGCCGCCGCCCAGGCTTCGGCCGCCACCGGGGCTTCGCGAGTCAGCCGGGCCACGCGCATCCAGGTCCGCGCGAGGGGGGCCGCCGCGGGGGTCGTCGACCCGTCCCCTCCGTCCTCCCCCGCCCGGGCGACGGCCGACGCCGCCGCGGACAAGGCGCGACGAACATCCGCGGCCGGCACGCGGGCCCGCTCGGCGCGGTCTGCGTAGGTGTTTGCGGTCGCGAGGGCGTCGAGGGCGGCGCGGGCGCGCTCGGCCTGGGGATGGGCGGTCGCCCGGGTGACGAGGTCGAGGGCCACGTCCATCGCCCGCTTGGCATACGTCAGGGCCGCGGCTGCGTCCCCCTGCCGCAGCGCGCCCTGTCCGAGGCGGTCGAGCGCCGCGAGCCGCCCGCGATCGGGGGCGAGCGCACCCGGCTCCGCAGCACGGGCGGCGTCGTAGTAGGCCGTCGCCTCCAGAAGCGACCGCTCGGCGGCCACGAAGTCACCCTTGGCCGCCGCGGACTCGGCCGCTCGGACGGCCATCTCCGCGCGCGCCGCCGGCGGCACGTCGGCCAGGGGATCCCGCGACAACCGCCGCTCGGCCACGAAAATGCCGGCACCGGTCACGGCCACCGCGGCGAGCAGCAGCGCGGGGGGTCGCCCGAGCCGGCGCGGACCGGGCGCGCGGGGCGGGCGTCCGGACGGGGCAGGCGGGGAACCGGGGAACATGGGCGCGCGGACTCCAGACGGGACGACGCGGGAGATTACGTCGAAACGGCCCCCTGCCGGTGTGGCAAATCGCGGACCCCGGTCGTGCGCGAGCGGCCAGACCGGATCCGGTAGCCGACGGCGCCCGCACGCGCAATGATGGCGCGATGCGCACCGCCCCGCTCTCACTCCTCGTCGGACTCGCCGCGCCCGCCCCGACCGAGCCGCCGTTCGCCGTGCACGTCGTCGACACGGCGGGCATCCACGGGCTGTCCGGGCTGACGGTCAGTGGTCCCGGGCGCGTGCTGGCCGTGGCGGAGCGCATGCGGGCCCTCGTCGAGTTCGACCTGCCCCGCCCGGGCGACGCAGGTCGAGTTCGACGAGGCGTTCCCCTGCGCCTCGAAGGCGTGGAAGCCGACGAAGAGACGGAGGACATCGCCGCCTTGTCGCAGACGGACCGGTTCGTGCTCGTGACCGAACGCCAGTCCGCCGGCGCGACCGACGAGTCGCTGCTCTTCGCCGAGCGCCGGGGCGAGACCGTCGTCGTCACCGACCGCCTGCGCATCGACCTCCGGGCGACCTGGGGCCTCGCGGCGGCCGCCAACGCCGGCCTCGAGGGGGTCTGCGCCGTCGGCGACCACGTCGTCGCCGTGCTCGAGACGGTCGTCGCGGCCGACGGTGGCCGCGCCGCGCCCGTGGCCATCGTCGATCGCCGCACGCGGACGGTCACGGCCAGCCGCGTCCTCCTGACCAGCGACACCGGCAAGCTCAGCGCGCTGGCGTGCCGAAAGGCCGAGGGCCCCTCCGGCGCGCTCGAAATCACCGCCATCGAGCGCCACTACGGGGTCGGGCGACTCGTCGACTTCACGCTCGATCCGGAGAAACCCGCCCCGCTCGTCCGCGCCCGGGTGCGCCTCGACTTCTCGCGCCACCTCGATCCCCTGCCCAATCCGGAGGGCTTGGTCCGGTCGGCCGAGCAACCCGATCGGTTCTACCTCATCACCGACGACGACTCGGGCCGCGGGATCGACGTCACGCGTCTGATCACGCTCGACGCGCCGCCTCCGCCGTGAGCGACGCCCCCCCGGGGAACCGCCACAGCCAGGACTTCGTCGGCGGCGGACCGGCGTGCGGAAAGTCCACGGGCATCGCGGAGACGCGCTCGAGCTGAACCCCGGCCGGCAGTCCGACGCTGACCCGCGCGCCGAAGCGCTCCGGCGTGAGGCCGCGATGATTGGTGATCGTCCAGAGCCAGCCGCCGGGGGCCACCAGGGGCGCCGCGAGCGCCACGAGCTCGCCGTAGTCCTGCGCCGCGGACCAGCGCCGCCCGCGCGCCCCCACGCTGGTGCTCGGCGGATCGAGCACGACGATGTCGTAGCGCTCGCCCCGCCGACCGAGACGCCTCAGCCAGTCGAAGACGTCACCGTGGATGGTGTCGTGGCGGGCCGGATCGGGCGCCAGGTCGTTCGCCACGAGCTGCGGCCCGAGGCGGGCGAGCCAGTCGCGCTCGAGATCCACGCTGACGGTTCGCGCCGCTCCCCCTGCCGCCGCTGCCACCGTGAACGCGCCGGCGTGCGCGAAGGTGTTGAGCACCCGCGCACCATCCGCGTTCGCGCGCAGCCAGGCGCGCTGCGGCCGTTGGTCGAGGAAGAGCCCCGTCGACAGATGCGGGCCGAGCACGACACGATACTCGAGGTCGTTCTCCCGCACCGCCAGCGGGTCCGGCGCGGCTTCGCCGGCGACCAGGGCCGGCGGCGGTTGCCCGCCGTGCGAGCGATCCGCACGGGCGTCGATGCGATAGACACCCCGGGCCGGCGGCAGGGGGTGCTCGTCGGCCCCTTCGGCCCGCTGCACCCACAGCCACGCCCCGTAGCGGTCGACGATCCATCCGGGCGTTCCGTCCCCGGCGCCGTCGGACACCCGATAGCACGTATGCGACGAGCCGGCGGCGAGGTCCCGACGGAGCGCGGCGGCGCCCTCGGAGGCGCAGAGTTCGGGCGGCGTCGGCGCCTCGAACGCGATGCCCCCGGCCCCCGGGCCGAGGGTGATGCCGGCGCAGTGCAACAGAAGGCGCGGCGCTCTGACATCGAGGGGCGAGCCATAGCGCCGGTCGCCCCGCACGGGGCACCCGGCCGCCGCGAAGTGGGCGCGGATCTGATGCGTGCGCCCGGTGACGGGCTCGGCCTCGACGAGCGTCGTGCCCGTCGGCGCGTGGGACGCCAACACCCGATAGCGGGTCGTCGCGGAGCGACCGCGCGCCTCCGGGACCTCGCCCGTGAGCGTACCCTCGCGGGCCGGCGGCCGCCCCTCGACGACGGCGAGGTACCGCTTGCGCACGTCGCCGTGCTCGAAGGCGCGCGTCAGGCGCCGAGCGCCGGCCGGCGAGCGGGAGAAACACAGGACCCCGCTCGTGTCGACGTCGAGCCGCATGTGGACGCCGAGGCCCCCACCGAGCCACCCGAAGACATCGGGGCGGGCCGTCGCTTCGTCGGGGTGCGTCAACCAGCCGATGGGCTTGTCGACGACCACGAGGTCCGCGTCCTGGAAGAGCACGCGGGGGACCTCCCCCGGCGCCGGCTCGCTCGAGAGGCAGCGCGGGACGAGGCGGCCGGCGGCCGGCGCGCGCCCCCCGGCGGGGGATCTCATCGGACGCCTGCCCGCTCCAGGTGCGGGCCGAGCGACCCGGTACACATCAGGAAGAACATCCGGAAATCGCCCCGCAGGGACCAGAGCGGGTACGTGAACGTCGCGGGGCGATTCTTCTCCACGACGAAGTGGCCCACCCAGGCGAAGCCGTAGCCAAACAGGGGGGCGAACGCCAGGAGCGTCGGGTTCAGCGTCGTGACGGCCGTCGCCACGGTCGCCAGCGCGCAGGCCGTCCCCACGAAATGCATCCGGCGGTTCAGCGGATCGGCGTGCTCACCCAGGTAGTAGGGCCAGAAGGCTTCGAAAGACTGGAAACGCTCACCGGGAGCGGGCGGGGAAACGGAGGGCGTCGACATGGGGTCGAACGATAGCCGGGGTGCGGGCGGTGGGCAACGCCTCAGGCGGCGCGTGATTTCGAGTCCGCGACCGGGCGTGCGGGGCCGTGGTCGTGGTGGCCCGCGCCGGCGGGGTCGTGCCCGTGGGGGAAGAGGCGCTCGTATTCGAGGGCGTGGTGATGGTGCAGATCCTCGGCGGTCATGTAACCGGTGAACATCGAACGGTCGATGGGAAAGACCTCGGGGGAGAGCACGGCACCGTAGACGTGCCACACCACGAGCACCAGCAGGGCCAGCATCGCCTCGCTCGAGTGGGCCACCAGGGCCACCGGGATGGCCGCGCCGGGCAGAATCTCGGCGGTGAAGAGCGGGAAGAGGAGGATCAGTCCGCTGACGACCATCAGAATGCCGCCGAGCACCAGGCCGATGTACTCGAACTTCTGCCGGTAATCGAATTTCGGCAGCTTCGGCGGTGCTTCGCGATAGCCCATGTAGTACTGCAGGTTCTGCCACGCGTCGTGCAGGTCGCGGGTCGTCGGCAGCAGGGTCAGCCGCATGCGCCCGCCGAGCGCACCGACGATGACGACGCCGAGGTGAATCGTGGCGTGCAGCGAGAAGACGACCCCGGCGATGCGATGCACGAGCCGTGCGTCCTCGAGGCCGCCGAACAGACCCAGCATCCAGTGACCCACGGTGGAGGTGTCGAATTTCTGGGGAAACCCGGTCACCACGAGGAGGACGAAGGTCACGACGGCGAGCATGTGCTCGGCCCGCCGCGCCAGGGAGAAGCGCTTCACGTAGACCTGACCGTCGGGGTAGCGGATGATCTCGGGGGAAGACATGGTCACACTCCCTTCACGGGCACGCGCCAGAGGTGCAGCAGGATGTGCAGGACGAGGCCGAGGATCATGACGGGGATGAGAATCCGGTATCCCCAGGTCACGCCCCAGACCAGCGGCGCGGAGCCGATGGTGGGTTCGTCGTGGGCCAGCCAGGCCCCCGCGAAACCGTCGGGTGCGTTCTCGTGGCACTGCCGACACATGGCGTCGACCTTCGCGCGCAGGGCTTCTTCGGAACCGGCGGTCTTCAGCGACGCGACGTCGTGGTAACCGTGGCAGTCACCGCAGGTGGCGACGGGGCGTTCGGGCACGTATCCGACCTGCAGATAGAGGTGGTTCGACGAGCCGTGGAAGTCCTCCAGGTAGGTCTTCAGGATGTTCTCGGAGAGGTCGTACTTCTTCATCATCTCGCCGTCGCCGTGGCACCGGGCGCAGATGGTGTAGGAGCCGGCGTGCCAGCCGGGGGCCTCGGTATCGGCGATGGCATGCGCGCCGTGGCAGTCCGTGCAGACGGGCACGTCGGGGTTGCCTTTCGCGAGGCCCTGCGCGTGCACGGAGCGATTGAAGACCTCTGCTTCTTTCTCATGACAGCGGCTGCAGAGATTCGCGACCGCGCGACGGGAGGCGCCGGGCGAGGCGATGTCGTGCGCGCCATGGCACTCGGTGCAGGTCGGCGCCGCGGGGTTGCCGGCGGCCGATTCGCGCTCGTGGATGCTGTCCCGCATGGCCGCGTCGTGCTCGGAGTGGCAGCGGCGGCAGGTGTCCTGCTGCGCGCGGCGCCAGGCGTCGGCGGAGGGGAACGGGGCCGGCTCGTGCGGCCAGGTCATGGTGTCGCGGTGGCAGTCCACGCAGTCGAACCGGCCCTGGTGGACCGAGTGGGCGAGGACGTCCGGCGCGACGTAGACGGACAGCGACGAACCGTCGGCGAAGGTCATGCGCGCCTCCGGATCGCGGGCGTGGCAGCCTTCGCAGGTTTCGTTGGCGTCCATGTCGAGCGCATCGACGGGCAGCGGCGCGGCCATCGCAGGGGAGCGCCCCACCAGCAGTGCCAGGCAGGCACCACCGGCGAGGGCGAGTCGCCGAAGCTGGGTGCAGGTGGGGCGGGCGTTCATCGTTCGCTTCCTTCGCTGTTCTCGGCGTTCAGGCGGGACTCGGTCTCGCGGCGGGCCTCGATCTCGCTCTGCAGGGCGCTCAGGGCCGGGTCGCCTTCCGGTGCGGGGGTCGTGGTCGGCGCGTTCTCGGCGTTCTTCTCGTTCTCGGGCAGCAGGTAGGCGGCCGCCGGCGACCAGCGCAGATCGGCGAGGTGCTCGTGGCGCTCCCAGGCTTCGCGGACGGCGTCGACGACCACGTGGACCAGCATGGCGGCCATGGTGAAGACCGCGATGACCGGGAAGGCGATGACATAGGCGGCGCCGAGGAACGGGCTCAGGACGAGCAGCAGGGGCGTCGGGATGCGCAGGTAGCGGGTCCCCGCCTCGCCGCCGAGGGGTTCGTCGGGGGCGCTGACGTGGTGGGCCGTCAGACGATTGACGCCGACGTAGACGCCCGTGCGGGCGGCCTGACCGGCGCGCCAGGTCAGGCTCGAGGGCAGCTCGACGCAGCGAACGCAACGGCAGGCGCCGCAGAACAGCGAGTAGAAGATGACCGCCGGGAACGCGAACGCGAACAGCGCGCCGAGCACCGGACCGGCGATGATCAGGGCGGCGAACGGGATGTGGTAGTAGCGGGCCTCGGGCTTGCCGTTGAGGCGGCGCTCGCCATGCTCGACCATGCAGATGTCCAGATGTCGCGGGGAGACGTAGATACCGGCGGGGGCGTTTTCGTTGGTGGTGTAGGACTTCATGGAAACCTCCTTGGGGGTCGCCGCGGGGGCGTTTTCTCTCGCTTCCTGTGCGTAATCATCGTCACCGACGGCGAAACCCCGATCGGGCCGAGACCCGGGATCAGCTAGGTTCTTCACCCTAGAGAAGGCGCGTCGGGACCCGAGGCGCGTTCGGGTCGTCCGTGGCTGGTCGGTGCCGGGGTTTCGGGCCATACTCCCGGGCCGGAATCTCGAAACCGAACCCCCTCCCCCGCGGGATCGCCCGTGACCAGCCTCTGGGTCAACGTCGTGCATGGCTTCGTCGCCTGGATCTGGGCGGTGGGAACCCGGCACCTCCTCGCCCCGGGCTGCCCGGCGCATGCCACGACGCTGGCCTCCCTCTGTCTCGTCCTGCCCCTCGTGGTGCCCATCCTTACCGCGGCGGCGGCCGGGATCTGGCCCGTGGCGCTGGAGGCGGGGCCCGTGTTGCGGGTGGGGGCGGCCTACGAGGTGGTCGCGCGCGTCGCCCCGCCCGCGACGTTCGTACTCTGGACGCTGCTCGGGGGCACGACGGTGCTGTTCGTGGTGCAGGAGGCCATCCGGATTCTCCCCGGGCGCCGGGTCTGGCGCCGCTGGCCGACCCGCGAGGACGCCGCGCTCGAGGCGCTCGTCGCCGGCCTGACGGCGAAGTACCGGGACGCCGGCCTCCTGTCGCGGCGCACGCCCGCGCCGAGGGTCCTGCGGGTCGAAGGACCGCGCCCCCTGGCGATGATGCGCGGCCTTCGACGGCCCACGCTGCTGCTCTCCGACGGCCTGATCGCGTCCCTCGACGCGGAGCAGCTCGAGGCCGTCGTCGCGCACGAACTCGCGCACCTCGTCCACGGGGGCAACCTGCGCCTGATGTTCTTGTGGCTGCTGCGCGCGGTGCAGGCGCCGAGCCCCGGGGCGCTCATCGCGTTCCGGAGCCTGACGGTCACCCTCGAGGGGGCCTGCGATGCGGCCGCCGTGCGCGTGACGGGTCGCCCGGCCGCCCTGGCGAGCGCCCTGATGAAGGTCTACCGCGCACAGCACCCGCAGCCGGTGCCCGTCGCGGCCGACGCGCACGCCCCTGCCCGGGCGACCGCCGCCCGGGGGGACCGGGCGCTCGTCGAGCAGCGCGTCCGGGCCCTGCTGGCCGAGCCCTGCGCACCCCGCACGCCGCGCGCGACCACCGCCGCGGCGACGCTGCTGCTGGCCGTGCTGCTCTGGAGCATTCGATGAACCGCGACGTGCGCCGGTGGGGCCTCGTCACCGCCTGGACGATTCTGATGGGCGCGGGCCTCGCGCTCACCGACCGGCTCATCGTCGGGCCGCCCGCCCCCCACGGATTTCAGCGCTACGACGATCTCGAAGCGCTCGCCGAAGCGGCCGGTCCCCTGCATCTGCCGACCTACTTCCCGGACGGGCTCGCCTGGCCCCCGGTCGAGCTGCATGCCGAGCCCCGGGAGCACCCGACCTGGTTCATGGCCGTCTCCCGGCGGGCCTCGCCGGAGATCGTGCTTTGGCTCGGGGCGACGCGGGACGGCAGTCGCGCGGTCCCGGCCGCGCTCGAGGGCTGCCTCGACGGGGACACGGCCCCCTGTGCCGCCGGGCGCACGCGTCTACGACGGGCACTCCCGGACGGGCGCACACTCTGGGCGGTGTCGACGCTGCCGGCGGGGGAGGTGCGTCTCATCCTTCAGGGGCTCACGCGCGGCGATCGCCCGCGGTAAGGGTCGCTCAGCCGCGATCCATCGGCAGCAGCCCGACCTTGATCGCAAACTGCACGAGCTTCGACCGGTTGTGGATGTCGAGCTTTTCCATGAGGTTCGCGCGGTGGGCCATGACCGTCTTCACGGCGATGTCGAGGGCGTCGGCGATGTCCTTGTTGGCATAGCCCTCGGCGATGAGGCGCAGGATCTCGCGCTCGCGCGGGGTCAGGGCCGCGAAGGCCTCTTCCTCCGAGGCGGGCGTGCCGCGCGGGGCGAACAACGCGCCCGCAAGGGTCGGGTCCACGTAGGTGCCGCCTGCGACGACGGCGCGGATGGCCGAGACGAGGTCCTCGCCCCTCGCCGTCTTGAGGATGTAGCCATTGGCCCGGGCCTCCATCGCGCGCTGCACGGACACGGCCTCGGCGTGCTGCGTCAGGATGAGAATGGGCGTCGTGCGACCCCGGCGCCGCAGCTCGGCGACGCCGCCGAGACCGCCGAGTCCGGGCATCGAGAGATCGAGCAGCAACAGATCCGGTACGTGTCGCTCGACGAGGTCGATGGCCTCTTCGGCGCTGGCGGCCTCTGCCACGACGGTGATGGGCGGATCCGTCTGCTCGCTCAGAAAGGCCCGGAGGCCCGCCCGCAGGACGGAGTGATCGTCGGCCAGGACGACGCGGACGGGTCCGCTCGACGCACGACTCATGGCGTTGAGTCTCCTTCTGGAAGCGCGGGCGGCGCGAGGGGCACCGTCACCGTGATCGTCGCCCCTTCGCCCGGCGTCGAGGCGAGCGCCACCGTCCCCCCGAGAAGCCGTGCACGCTCTCGCATGCCGTGGACCCCGAGTCCGCGGCCCCGCTCACCCGGTCGAGCCCGCTCGAGCGCCGCCGGGTCGAAGCCCACGCCGTCGTCTTCGATCGAGAGCACGACGGCCTGCGGCGTGATCGTCAGCGTCACGAAGACGTGGGTCGGCGCACCGTGCTGCAGCGCATTCTGCAGGGCCTCCTGCGTGATGCGGAAGAGCGTGACCATCGTCTCGTACGGGATGGAGGCGTTCTCCTCGCCGTCGACCATGAGGTGTGCGCCGACGCCGTGTTCGGCCTTCACGCGGTCGAGCAGGTTCCGGACCGCGGCGACGAGCCCCATGGACTCGAGGAGCGAGAGGCGGAGGTCGAGGAGGATGGCCCGAACCGTGGCCAGCATCTCGCGCGCGCGCGCCTCGAGGCGAAGCAGCGTCGTCCGGCGCTCGGCGTCTTCCGTGTGGCCGGACTCGCGTTCGAGCTCGAGGCGGAGGGCCGCGAGATCCTGCGCGACGGTGTCGTGCAGGTCCCGTGCGACGCGGGCCCGCTCGTCCTCCTGCGCCTGAATGACCCTTCGCAGGACGGACTCCTGAATGTGCTGCCGTTCGCGCACGGCGTCCCGCATCAGCACATGCGAAACGCAGAGGCAGACCTGCCGGAACAGGGACCCGGAGAACAGCCGCCCGTCCGGCGCCGTCGCGCCCGCCGGCTCGCCCCGAGCCACCATCACGACGCGCAGCCCGCGGATGGGGGCGAGCGCCGCCCCGACGGCCTGCGGCGCGCCCGGAACCGGCGCGAAACCGGAGAGTTCCTCGCCCGGACGGGCCCCGGGCACCCGATCGAGGAGCTCGTTGGCCTCTTCCGGGGTCATCCCCTCACACGCCACCGCCGTCCGCGCCCCGTGCCCGATCCGCAGGCAGGCCGACGGCGCCCCGACGGTCTCGCGCAGCCGGGAAAGGCCGTCGCGGGCCAGCCGGTCGAGGTCCGGATGACGCAGCGACAGCGCCGAGATCGCGTCGAGCGCCTCGAGGTGGCGACGGATCGCGAGCCCCTCCTGCTCCAGCGCCGCGGCGCTGCGCTCCGCCTCCGTCAGCGACGCCCGCACCCGCGCGCGCCACTGCTCCATCGCCCGGGAGAGCGCGCCGACCTCGTCGGGGCCGAACCCCATGGGCGGGAGCGCGTCGCCGGACAGCTCCGCGGCCGCCACCGCGCGCGTGAGGCGCCGGATGGGTCGGACGACGCTGCGGACGGCGAGCATCGTGAAACCGACGAAGAGCACGATCAACGCGCCGCCCATGATCCAGAGCCGCCAGCGCAGGGTCATCGCCGGACCGAGCGCGGTCGACTCCGGCTCGAGCACGCTGAGCCCCAGGGCCAACGTGGGGAGGGGCGCAAACGCGTGGACCTCGACCTCCGGCGGCGGCCCGCCGTCGTTCTCCTTACGGTCGCCGTGGCAGGAGTGGCAACGGCCGGTCAGCTCGGCGCGGGCGGCGATGGCCTTCGAGAGGACGCCCTTGTGATCGGCGCGGTCGAAGAGACGCCCGCGGTTGGAGGACGCCACCACGATGCCCTTCGCATCGACGAGATCGAGCTCCTTCGGCGCCGTGCCGGACAGGCGCCGCAAGGGCTCGAGGAGATCTTGTGTGTCCGGCGCGAGGATGCCGGCGACGAAGCCGGGCGAGAGCTTTCCGCCGCGCGGCGGAATCTCGGTCAGCGCCACCAGCCGCGCCGTGCCGCCGTCCCGCTCGAGCTCGGAGACGACGACGTCCCGATGGGCCCGCGCAGCAGCCAGCAACGGTGCCAGGCGGAACGAAGCCGCCACGTCGTCGGGCCGCCGGCCGGTCGCCGCGACCGGCCGGCCGTCGCGGTCGAGCACCATGACGCCCGCGGTGAAGGTCGTATTGGCGACGTCCCCCAGCGTCGCGGAATACGCGGACACATCGCCCGTTTCGAGCAGCGCGCGCCCCACCTCCGACAGGCGCGTCAGCGAACCGCGGATGCGCCCCTCGAGCAACGCCCCCGCGACCTTGACGAGCCCGACGCGCTCCTCGAGCAGGCGCTCCTCGGCGTCCCGCAGGATGAGCGTGGACAAGACGATCAGCGCCCCGAGCAGCGCGCCACCGCCCATGGCCACGAAAAGCAGCGAGCGCGCATACAGGCTGCGCGGCAGGCGACTTTCACTGGAGGGCTTCGACACGCTCGACACGTCGGCATCATACGCCCGGCGATGAAGGCGAAGCGTGATCTGGGTCAGACGCGCACCTCGGGGCGATTCCTCGCGCGATGGTTGATGGTTTCTTGATTAGACAAACGGTTCGGCCCGCCGCACGATGGCCCTCACCTCGCGAAAACGCTGTTCCACTTCTCGACCTCCTGGAGTCCGACCCATGGCTTCTCGCCGGACCCCGACCATTGCCCCCGGTCCTCTCGCCACCCTGACCGCCCTCGCCCTCGCGGCGGCAGCCCCCGCACAGGCGCAGGAGGTCCCCGCGCCGGCCGACGCCGCCGCTGCGACCCCCGAGGCCGGTGCTGCGACCCCCGATGCCGCCGCTGCGGCGCCGGCCGCCGAAGCCGAGGCGGCAGCGCCCGCCGAAGCCGCGGGCGAAGAAGGCGAGAGCGAAGGGCTCGGTCTGACGCTGACGGCCGGTGTGTCGTCCATCTACAACTGGCGCGGGCGCAACCTCTTCGCCGAGGAGAAACTCAACGATCAGAACGCGCTGTTCTCCATCGGCGCGAGTTATGCCATCGGCGACTTTTCCATCTCTTACTGGGGCGGCTACCAGATCCTGGGGGACAACCTCGGGGACAACATCGACGCCGGCATCGGCGCCGAGCAAGACATCCTCTTCGGCTGGGAGTCCGAGGTCGCCGAAAACGTCACCCTCGCGACGACGCTCGCGCTCTACTTCTACCCCCTCGCCAAGGAAGAGGCCGCCGGCACCGCGTTCCCGTTCTATCTCGAGCCGTCGGCGGTCGTGACGTACTCGACGGCCGTCGATCTCAAGCTCGGTCTCTTCTATTATTATGGCATCCAGAGCGCGATCGAGAGCGAGCGCTACCTCTACGTCAACCCGGGCATCGAGAAGAGCCTCGAGCTCGGCGAGACGCTCGGCCTCGACCTCGCAGGCGCCTTCGGCCTCAAGGTCCCCACCGGCGACGCCGCCAAGGATGCCTACGACGGCAACAACTCGCAGGACGCCGTCGTGAGCGCCGCCCTGCCGTGGTCCTTCGGCGAGGGCATGTCGCTCGCGCCGAAGCTGAGCTTCGCGTGGACGAACATCAAGGACGCCGACTTCGCCGACAGCTACATGACTTACGGCGGCCTCGACTTCGAGTGGGAACTCTGAGCGCGGCGTCCGCAGAGCCCGGGCCGCCATGAACCGCTTTGCCGAAGACCTCGACGACAATCGCTCGGTCTGGGCCGCCACCGCGGCGCCCATCGACGCGTGCCCGTCCCTTTCGGGGGACGTGACGGCCGACGTCGTCATCATCGGCGGGGGCTTCACGGGCATCTCGACGGCCTATCACCTGATCCGACGCTTCCCGGACAAACGCATCGTGCTGCTCGAGGCCCGCCGCATCGGCAACGGCGCCTCGGGCCGCAGCGGTGGCATGGCGCTCAACTGGATCAACGGCGTGCACGCCGACACGCCCGAACGCGCCCGTCGGGTCTACGGCGCCACGAAGAGCGGCCTCGACTGGATCGAGTCCACGATCCGCGAGCACGGCCTGAACGTGCGGTTCCGCCGCATCGGCTGTTTCGACACCTACACGGACACCGCCCGCGCCGAGGCCGCGCACGAGAGCGCCGAGAAGCTCGCGAGCTGGGGCATTCCCGTGCGCTATCTGTCCGGGACGGCGCTCGCGCCGTATCTGCGGGCCCGGGGCGTCGTCGGCGGCGTGCTCGACGAGACGACGGGGCAACTGCACGGGCTCGACTTCCTGCGCGGTCTGACGCCGTTGTTACGGAACTGGGGCGTCGGCCTCTACGAAGACTCGCCGGTGGTCCGCATCGAAGAAGGCCGCACGCACGTCGTTCACACCCCGAACGGCCGCGTCCGCGCCCCGGTGCTGGTGCTCGCGACGAATGCCTACACCGCTCGCCTCGGGTACTTCACGCGCGGTGTGTTTCCGCTGCACTCCCACGTCGTCGCGACCGAGCCCCTGCCGCTCGAACGCTGGCGCGAGATGGGGTGGGGCGACACGGCGGGGTTCTGCGACGATCTCGATCGCATCGCGTACGCGAGCATGAGCGCCGACGGCCGCCTGATCTTCGGCGGTGGCGGCAACGGTGCCTACTCGTATCGCTACGGGGGTCGCACGGCCTGGACGGGGCCCGCGGAAGACAAGTTCGCCTTCGTGCGGCGCGTGCTCGAGCGCTACTTCCCCGAGGCCGCCGGCGTACGGCTCGAACACCGCTGGACGGGCCCCGTCTGCGCCACCATGACGCGCGTCTGCAGCATGGGGGTCGGCGGCGAACACAAGAACGTCTTTCACGCGCTCGGCTACAGCGGACACGGCGTGGTGCTCGCCAACCTCGCCGGTGCCGTGCTCTGCGACCTCATCTCCGATCACCACGAGCCCTGGCGCGATCTCCCCTTCTACCAGCGACGGCTCGACGGCATCCCGCCCGATCCCATCCGGTGGGCCGGCTATCACATCTACACGAAGTTCACCGGCCGTTCGCCCCGCAAGGTGCTGCCGGACGAGTGACTGTCCGCAGGGCGTCCCGGCCCGTCAGGCGATCCAGATCGATCGGGCGTGGGTGAACTGCAGCATGCCCTCGCGGCCGAGCTCCCGGCCCCAGCCGCTCTGTTTCGTGCCTCCGAAGGGCATGCGCGGATCGGAGCGCACCATGTCGTTGACGAAGACGGCGCCACACTCGAGCTGCCCGGCCACGCGGGCGGCCAGGTCGCGGTCTTCGGTGAAGACGGTGGCGCCGAGGCCGAAGACACTGTCGTTGGCGGCGGCGACGGCGGCGTCCACGTCGGGCACGCGCCGGACGGCCGCGCAGGGTCCGAACGTCTCTTCGTCCCAGGCGGCCATGCCCGGTCCGAGTTCGGTCAACAGCGTCGGTGTGTAGAAGAAGCCCTCACCGGCCCCCGGCACGCCCCCGAGGACACAGCGGGCGCCGGCGGCGATGGAGCGTTCGACCTGACGCGCCAGTTCGTCCCGGAGGTCGCGCCGCGCCATCGGGCCGACCCGGGTCGCCGCGTCCCGCGGATCGCCGACGACCTGCGCCGACAGCGCGGCCCGGAAACGCTCAATGAATGCATCGGCGACCGCGTCGACGACGATGAACCGTTTGGCTGCGATGCAGCTCTGCCCGTTGTTCTGCAGGCGGGCCCGCGCCGCGAAGTCCGCGGCGCGATCGAGATCGGCATCGGGCAGGACGATGAACGGATCGCTGCCCCCGAGCTCGAGCACCGACGGTTTGAGCGCGCGCCCGGCAATGGCCGCGACGGACTGCCCGGCGCGGGTGCTGCCCGTCAGCGTGACGGCGGCGACGCGGGCATCCTCGATCAGACCGGCGACGTGACCGACCGCGGCGTTCACGGAGACGAGCACGCCGTCCGGCAGGCCGGCCTCGGCGCAGATGTCGACGATGGCCTCGGCGCACCGGGGCACGTTGGGCGCGTGCTTGAGCACGATGACGTTGCCGGCGGCGAGGGCGGACGCCCCGAACCGGAAGAGCTGCCAGAACGGGAAGTTCCACGGCATGATCGCCAGGATGGCGCCCATGGGGTCGTGCCGGACGAAGCTCGACCGCGCCTCGGTGGGGATGACTTCGGCGGAGAGCCAGGCCTCGGCGTGGTCGGCGGCGAACTCGCAGGCCCACGCGCACTTTTCGGCCTCGGCTTTGCCCTGCGCGGCCGGTTTGCCCATCTCCTCGGCCATCAGCAGGCCGTCGGCGGCGGCGCGGGCACGCAGGACCGCCCCCAGACGCCGCAGGGCGTCGGTGCGCGTCGCGAGGGGTGCGCGCGACCAGGTGCGATGGGCGGCCGCGCTTCGGGCGAGGGCGCTCTCGAGCTCGGCGGGGGTGGCCTCGGGCCGGTCGAGCACGAAGCGGCCGGAGGTGGGGTCGTACGATCGGAACTCGGTCATGGGGCCTTTCTATACCCGAGACCGGGCGCGCGCGCTCGGTGTATCGTCGCCGCGCCGTCGCCCGACCGTCGAACTTCGCAGGAGCCGCCATGAGCGTTTCGCAGAGCCCGTTCATTCACCTCGTCACCGAGATTCCCGGCCCCCGCAGTCGCGCGATCGTCGCCCGCCGCGAGGCTGCTACGCCGCCGGGTGCGGCAAAGTTGACGCCCATCGCCGTCGAGTCGGCCCACGGTGCGGTCGTGACGGACGTCGACGGCAACCGCTTCATCGATCTCGCGGGCGGCATCGGTACCCTGGCCGTCGGACACACGCCGGCGGCCATCGTCGAGGCGCTGAAAACGCAGGCCGAGAAGCTGATTCACATGTGCGCCATCGTGGCGAGCTATGAGCCCATGGTGGCACTTTGTGAACGCCTCAACGCCCTCGCGCCCGGTGACCTGCCCCGTCGCACGGTGCTGATGAACAGCGGGGCCGAGGCGATCGAGACGGCCGTCCACCTGTGTCGCTCGTTCACGCGGCGGCAGGGCGTCGTCGTCGTCGAGGGGGCCTACCACGGCCGCACCAACCTCACGATGGCGATGACCTCGAAGTTCAATCTGTTCAAGAAGGGCTTCGGCCCGTTCGCCCCCGAGGTCTACCGGTTCCCGTTCCCGAATGTCTATCGACGGCCGGAAGGGATGACGGCCGACGCCTGGGTCGACTACCACACGGCCAACCTCGATCATGCGTTCACGGCCATCGTCGATCCGAGTCACGTCGCGGCGGTGGTCATCGAGCCCGTGCTCGGCGAGGGCGGCTTCTTGCCCGTGCCGGCGCCGTTCCTGCGACGTTTGCGCGCGCTGTGTGATCAGCACGGCATGGTGCTCGTCTGTGACGAGGTGCAGTCGGGCATGGGCCGCACGGGCAAGCTGTGGGCCTGTGATCACGCGGGCGTCGTCCCCGACGTCGTCACCACGGCGAAGTCCCTCGGCGGCGGCATGCCCATCTCCGCCGTCATCGGCCGGTCGGACATCATGGAGGCCGCGCACCCCGGCGGGCTCGGCGGGACCTACTCGGGCAATCCGCTCTCGTGTGTCGCCGCCCTCGCGGCGCTCGACATCCTCACGGCCCCCGGTTTCCTCGACCGCGCGCAGGCCGTCGGCGAGCGGCTGCGGGCCGGCCTCGAAGCCATTCGGGCCCGCCACCCGGGGCTCGTCGGCGACGTGCGCGGCCTCGGGCCGATGCTCGCGATGGAGCTCGTGCGCGATCCGGTGAGCAAGGCCCCCTTCATGGAGGCAACGCAGGCGGTGACGGCGGCGGCCCTGCAGCGCGGTGTCATCGCCCTGCGCGCCGGTCTGTTCTCCAACTGCGTCCGTCTGCTGCCCCCGCTCGACGTCTCCGATGCGTTGATCGACGAAGCGATGGCCGCCCTGTCGGCCGCGGTCGACGACACCGTCGCCGGCCTCGGGAGCGCCCGCCCGTGACGCACGCGCCCGATCTTATGTTCATCGGCGGGCAGTGGGTCGAGGCCCGGGGCCGCGGGACCTGGTCGCTGATCGACCCCGGCCGCGGCGAGGCGCTCACCGAGGTGGCCTACGGCGACGCCCGCGATGCGCAGACCGCCCTCGACGCCGCCGCGGAGGTATTTCCGGCGTGGGCCGCCCGCACCGCCTACGACCGCGCCGCGCTGCTCGAGAAGGCCGCCGATGTGATCGCCGCCCGGGTCGAGGTCTACGCCCGCCGCACCACCGAAGAGTCGGGCAAACCGCTGGCGCAGGCCCGCGGCGAGTGGGCCGGGGCCCCGAACTACCTGCGCTTCGCCGCCGAAGAGGCCCGGCGCCTCGGCGGACGCTGGATCCCCGCGCGCCTGCCCGGCCGGCGCATCGACGTGCAGTACGCCCCGCTGGGGGTCGTCGGTGTCATCACCGCCTGGAACTTCCCCGTCTACAATGTCAATCGTGCGGTGGCCTCCGCGCTCGCCGCCGGTTGCACGGCCGTCGTCCGGCCGTCCGAATACACGCCGCGCTCGGCCCTCGATTACGCGCTGGCCTTCGCCGACGCCGGCCTGCCGCCGGGGGTGCTCAACGTCGTCAACGGCGAACCGGCGAGCATGGCCGGCGCGCTGATGGCCGATGCCCGCTGCCGCAAGATCGCCTTCACGGGCTCGACGCGGGTCGGCAAGCTGCTCATGGACGCCGCCTCCCAGACGATCAAGCGCCTGGCGCTCGAGCTCGGCGGCAACGCCCCGGTGCTGGTCTTTCCCGACGCGGACGTCGCCGCGGTCGCCCGGGCCGGCGTGACGGCCAAGCTGCGCAACGCCGGGCAGGTCTGCATCGCCCCGCAGCGCTTCATCGTCCACGCTTCGGTCGCCGAAGCCTTCACCGCCGCCGCCCTGGAGCAACTCGGTCGCGAGGTGGTCGGACACGGGCTCGAGCCCGCCTCCACGGTGGGGCCGCTCATCAACGCCATCCAGCGCGACCGCGTCGAGGCCCTCGTCGAGCGCAGCGTGGCCGCGGGCGCGCGGCTTCGCTGTGGCGGCCATCGCGTGCAGGGTCCCGGATCCGCGGGCTTCTTCTATGCCCCGACCCTGCTCGACGCCGTGCCCGCCGACGCCCCGGTCCTGCGCGAAGAGATCTTCGGCCCCGTGCTGCCCGTGCAGACGTTCGAGACGACGGCCGACGCCCTCCGGCTCGCGCACGAGACGGAGTACGGCCTCGCCGCCTTCGTCTTCACGCGCGACCTGCGCACGGCGTTCGAGGTCTCCGAGCACCTCGAGTTCGGCCTGGTCGGCGTGAACGACTGGTACCCCGTCACCGCCGAGGCGCCCTTCGGCGGCATGAAACAGTCCGGCCTCGGGCGCGAGTCCGGCGCCGAGGGCGTGCACGAGTATGTCGAGGCGCGCACGCGCTACTTCGGAGGCATGGCATGAGCGAAGATCGTCGCATCCGGGTCCTGCGGCTCGAGGGCGATCCGCGCGCGCGGGGTCTCGCGCACGGCCGCGAACACGCCGCCGCGATCCGGCATTACACCGACGAGCGCGTTCGCCTGGCGGCCGACGGCAGTTGGGCCGGCCGCCCCGCGACGCGCGCGGACGTCCTGGCCCTGGCCGAGGAGATGCTGCCCGCCCACCGGACCTACGCCCCGGATCTGTACGAAGAGATGGCCGCGATGGCCGAGGCCGCCGGCATTTCTGCCGCCGAGGCGGTCATCGTCGGTGGCTTCACCGACTTCGTCGACGCCGTCCGGGCCCGCGCGCAGGCGGCCGCCGACACACCGCCGGCCAATGCGGCGCTCGAAGCCGAGCAGGACGACTGCACGGCGGTGTTGACGCAGGCCCTGCTCGCCCAGACCTGGGACATGCACGACAGCGCCACCGAGCACGTCGTCATGCTGGACGTCGCCGACGCCCTGCCCTGCCTCGTGTTCACGACGGTCGGCTGCCTCGCGCAGATCGGCATGAACGCCGCGGGCATCGCCATCGGGATCAACAACCTGGCGGCCACGGACGGGCGCGTCGGGGTGACGTGGCCGTTCATCGTGCGCAAAGTCCTGCAAAGCCGCACATTGGCCGAAGCGCGGGCGGCCATCGAGCACGCGCCCCTCGCCGGCGGACACAACTACCTCGTCCTCGACGCGGACGGCCGGGGATTCAACGTCGAGGCCATGCCGACGCACTGTGCGTTCGAAATGCTCGACCGCACGCCCCTCGTCCACGCCAATCACTGCGTCGTCCCGGAGACGATCCGACGCGAGGCCGCGCGCTCGCCCTCGCTGCTCGAGTCTTCCCATGCGCGACATGCGCGCGCCGTCGAGGTCGCGCAGGGCCCGCTCGACGTCGAATCGCTGATGGCCTTCACCCGGGACCCGACGATCTGCCGGCGCTCGGAGCCGCCCTACCACGTCGAATCCTCGGGCGCGGTCATCATGCGACCGCAGACGCGCGAACTGTGGGCGGTCTGGGGCATCCCGGCCGACCACCCCTACGAACGATTCGTCGTCGGCTGAAGCCCCTCGGGTTTCATGCGGATTTACAGGGGGGGGTCGACTGCCTAGTATCCGACCGTCCCAGCCACGTCGTCCTTTCCGGAGGAGCCCGCATTGGCCGAAGCACCCCACGCCGGTCCGGTGGTCGAGTTCAAGAACGTCAGCAAGACGTTCGGCACCTACAAGGCCTGCATCGACATTTCTCTCCGGATCGAACGCGGCGAGTTCTTCTCGCTGCTCGGGCCGTCCGGCTGTGGCAAGACGACGACGCTGCGCCTGATCGCCGGTTTCGAGGAGCCCGACGTCAACGGGGGCGAGATTCGCATCGACGGCGAGTTCGTGAACAAGAAGCGCCCCTACGAACGCCAGCTCGGCATGGTGTTTCAGAACTACGCGCTCTTTCCTCACCTGAGCGTCGAGCGCAACATCGCGTTCGGCCTGGAGATGCGGGCGACACCGAAGACGGAGGTCCCCGGCCGCGTCGAGCGCGCCATGAAGATGGTCCGGCTCGATCCGGGCCTCTTCGCGCGCCGCAAGCCGGCGCAGCTCTCCGGCGGGCAGCGGCAGCGGGTGGCCCTCGCGCGGGCGCTGGTGCTCGAACCGCGCATTCTCCTGCTCGACGAGCCCTTAGGGGCGCTCGATCTCAAGCTGCGCAAAGAGATGCAGCTCGAACTCAAGCACCTCAACAAAGAGCTCGGCATGACGTTCGTTTTCGTCACGCACGACCAGGAAGAAGCGCTGACGATGTCCGATCGCATCGCGGTCATGAGCAACTCGCGCATCGCGCAGCTCGGCACCCCGGCGGAGATCTACGAGTGTCCGCGCACGCCCTTCGTGGCGCGGTTCATCGGCGAGTCCAACTTCTTCGAGGGGCGCTGCCGCGGCCGTACGGCGGCCGGCTGGCAGGTGGACGGCGAGGGCTCGACCTTCGAAATCCCCCACCACCCGTCGCTCACCGACGGCGCGGCCGTGCGCATCGCCGTCCGCCCCGAGTGGCTCGACGTCTTCCGCCCGGACGCCGTGCCGGCCGGTGAAAACGCCCTCCCCGGCACCGTGCGCGAGGTCATCTACCTCGGCGAGACGCTGCACGTCCTCGTCCGCGTCGGCGAGCGCGAAGTCGCCGTCGCCGTTCGCAACGAAGGGCAGCTCACGCGCCCGCTCACCTTCAAGGCGGGCGATCCCGTCGCCGTGGCCTGGATGCGCGACGACTGCCAGGTGCTGGAGGCGGACGCATGACCGCGCGCCAGCGGTTCCTGCGCTTCTTCCACGAGCGCCCGCAGCTCAAGGCCTGGGCCCTGCTGGCGCCCGGCCTGACCTGGCTCGTCGTCTTCTTCATCGTCCCGCTCGTCCTGATGCTCGGCTACAGCTTCATGCCGCGCAACGTCTACGGCGGGGTCGACTTCGGCTTCACGCTGGAGAACTACGGGCGCTTCTTCGACCCGCTGTACCTGAAGATCGTCCTGAAGACGACGCTGTACGCCCTCGGCTGTACCGCCGTCTGTCTGTTGCTCGGCTTCCCGGTCGCCTATGCGATCGCGCGGGGGGGTCGATTCCGCAACTTCCTGATTTTCCTGGTGATGCTCCCCTTCTGGACGAGTTTCCTCGTTCGCATGTACGCCATGATGTTCCTCATGCGCGACTCGGGGCTCATCAACAAGACGCTGATGGACGCCGGGGTCATCGAGACGGGCTTCGAGATGCTGTCGACGCCCTTCGCCGTGCTCACGGGGCTCGTGTTCGGCTTCCTGCCCTTCATGGTGCTGCCCATCTACGCCTCGCTCGAAAAGCTCGATCACGCGCTGCTGGAGGCCGCCTCGGTCCTCGGTGCGCCGCCCGCCAAGCGTTTCTTTCGCGTGACGCTGCCGCTGTCGATGCCGGGCGTCGTCGCCGGCTCGCTGCTGGTCTTCATCCCCGCGCTCGGGTCGTTCCTGACGTCCGACGTCCTCGGCGGCGCCAAGGAGATCCTCGTCGGCAACCTGGTGCAGAACCAGTTCACCTCCGCGCGCGACTGGCCCTTCGGCTCGGCGGCGTCGTTCGTCATGATGACGCTCGTGCTCGGCGCAGTGACGCTCTATCTGCGCGTCCGGGACGCCGACGAAGCGATGGGGAAGTGACGTGAAGAACCAGCGTCTCCCCTACTGGCTCACCCTCGGCGTCGCGATCGTCTTCCTCTTCATGCACGCGCCCCTGATGGTGCTCGTGCTGTTCTCCTTCAACGACTCCAAGTTCTCGATGGAGTGGAAGGGCTTCACGACGAAGTGGTACGAGCGGCTCGCCGAGCGTCAGGACATCCTCGACGGCCTGTACTCGAGCCTGACGGTGGGCCTCGCGTCGACGGTCATCGCCACCGTGCTCGGCACCCTCATGGCGCTCGCCCTCGCGCGGCACGAGTTCCGGGGCCGCCGCGCGATGGAGGCGCTGCTCTACGTCCCCATCGTCACGCCCGAGATCGTCGTGGGCATCTCGCTCCTGATTCTCTTCATGGCGGCCCACTTCCCCCTGGGTCTCGGCTCCATCACCGTGGCACACGTCGCGTTCAACATCTCGTTCGTGGCCGTCGTGGTGCACGCCCGTCTGCAGGGCATGGACCGCAACCTCGAGGAGGCGGCGATGATCCTCGGCGCGGACGAGATCACCGCGTTCTTCCGGGTGACCGTCCCGCAGCTCTGGCCGGGCATCCTGTCCGGTGCCATGCTGGCCTTCACCATGTCCTTCGATGACTACGTCATCACCAGCTTCGTGGCGGGCACGGACGCCGCGACCCTGCCCATGGTGGTCTACACCATGGTCAAGAAGAACATCGAACCCTCCGTCAACGCGATCAGCACCGTGGTTCTGATCGCGACGACGATCCTCATCTTCGTGGCCGACCGTGCCGGTCGGGAGAAACCGTTGACGGCCGAAAAGGCCCCCGTCGAGTAGGAGGCGAAGTGAAGCGCAAAGACGCCGATCGTGAGTTCCGCGGATTCCTGGAGGGCCGGGTCGACCGCCGTGATTTCGTCCGCAGGCTCCTGGCCGCCGGCGCGTCGGTGACCTCGGTCGCCGCGCTGCTCGAGGCTTGCAGCGGGGGCAGCAAGGAGCCCCCGAAGCCCGCCGCGACACCGTCCGCCGCGCCCACGCAGGCGGCCTCCGCGGCGGCCACGCAGGCAGCCTCCGCGGCCCCGTCCTCGGCCCCCGCGCCCGCGTCGCTCTCCGATCTGCCCGAGATCGAGAAAGAGCTCCACATCGCCAACTGGAGCGATTACATCGCGGAAGACACCGTCTCGAAGTTCGAGAAGGAGTCGGGCATCAAGGTCAAGTACTCCACGTACGAGTCCAACGAAGAGATGATGTCGAAGCTGCAGGTCGGTCAGGCCGGCTACGACATCGTGGTGCCCACCGGCTACATCGTCACGGTTCTCGCGGCGCAGAAACTGCTGTTCCCGCTGCGCAAACAGTACCTGCCCAACTTCAAGAACGTGGCCGGCCTCTTCGTCAACCCCGAGTTCGACCCGGACAATGCCATGGGCGTGCCCTGGCAGTGGGGCACGACGGGCATCGCGTACCGCAGCGACAAGGTCAACCCGCCGCCGGACTCCTGGGGTGTGTTCCTCGACGCCAAGTACAAGGGCAAGATGACGCAGATGGACGACCTGCGGGACACCGTCGGCGCCTGGCTCAAATTCCGGGGCAAGTCGCTGAACTCGACGGACGCCGCCGATCTCGAGCAGGCCAAGAAGGACGCCATCGCGGCGAAGGCCAACCTCAAGGCCTACGTCTCGGCCCCGGTCAAGGGTCAGCTCGTCGCCGGCGACGTGTGGATTGCGCAGCTCTGGAACGGCGACACGGCGCAGGCCAAGGTCGAAGAAGCCAAGATCGAGTACGTCCTGCCCAAGGAAGGCGCGGGCATCTGGACGGACTCCCTCGTCATCCCGGCCAACGCGCCCCACAAGCGGGCGGCGCATGAGTTCATGAACTTCATCCTGCGGCCGGAGATCGCCGCGGGGATCTCGGAGTTCACCGGGTACGGCACCCCCGTACAGCCGGCCATGGCGCTGATGAAGAACCCCGTCCCCTATCCCTCCGATGAGGAGCGCAAGCGTCTGGAGTACCAGAAGGACCTCGGCGCCGCGGCCCAGGCCTGGGACAAACTCTGGACGGAGATCAAGTCGGCCTGACCCATGGCCACCGCTTCGGAGTACGTCATCACCGAGGTGCACGGCGGTCCGGCCGTCGACGAGGCCTACGCCGTGCTCGACGCCTGGTTCGGCGTGCGCGGCGAGCTCGAGCGGCGGTGCGTCATCGACGCCTGGCTCGCCGCCCCCGAGGGTCGGGTTCAGGGGGCGGTCTGCACGCGCTATCACCTGCTGACCGCCCGCGCCCCCGACGGTTCTCTGGCGGCCGTGCGGGACTGTCACGTGGCGGTGGACACCGCACGGCGCCTCAGCGTGGTCTACTTCGCCCATGCCTTCGTCGCCCCCGCGCACCGCCGCACGGGCCTCGCCGGCCGCCTGCGGGACGTCCCCATCGCGCTCGCCCGGGCCGATCTCGCGGATCTCGGCGTGCCGGACGCCGCCCTCCTCGCCGGGGTGGAGCAAGAGCCCATCGACGCGGACGCGCCGGATACTCTGATCCGCCTCATCGCTTACGGCCGAGCGGGTTTCCGCGCCATCGACCCCCGCTGCCTGCCCCACGCACAGGCGGACTTCAGCGATCCGGCGACCCGCGGTGACCGTCCCGTGCGGCCGCTGCCGCTGCTCGCCGTCGTGCGCCACGTCGGGCACGAAGACGCCCCGACGCTGCCCGTCGCCCTGGCGCGGGCCTATACCGAGCATCTCTTCGGCATCTTCGCCAGCCATTGCCGGCCCGAAGAACTCGTCGCCCCCCGCCGACATGCGCTCGAGAGCCTCGCGCGGTGCGGTCTGTCGCAGGTGCCGTTGCTCCCGCTGCCGCGCGACGCCGACGACACGGCCGCCATGGCCCCCCTGCGCGTCGAGCGGTTTCTGAGTCATTTCCCCCCGCACTTTCGCACCACCACCGTATCAGGAGCCCCCACGGTGAGCCCTCCCCTCATCCCCGGCGAGCCCGAGCGCGCGCGAATCGTCACTGCGTCCGTGCCGGGTCCGGCCTCCGAGGCGCTGCGCGTCCGCCACGGGCGCCATCAGGACGCCCGCTCGATGCATCTCTACCAGGACGCGAAGCGGAGCCTGGGCAACTACCTGGTCGACGCCGACGGCAATACGCTGCTCGATCTGTACGGACACATCGCCGCGCTGCCCCTGGGGTACAACCACCCGGCGCTGCTCGACGCGTGGCGTTCCGGGCGCTTCGACTGGTGTGCCGGGTATCGACCGGCCCTGGGCGTGGCCCCCCCCGTCGAGTGGGTCGACCTCGTCGAACACACGCTGATGCGCATCGCACCGAAGGGACACACCCGCGTTTTCGCGGTCACCTCCGGCGCCGAGGCCGTCGAGAATGCGATCAAGGCCGCCTTCATCGCCCGGGCGAACCGCACGCGGGGCGGCGCCGCCGACGACGCCGAGCGCGCCGCAGCGATGCTCAATCATCAGACCCGAGCCAACGGGATGAAGATCCTGTCGTTCGAGGGCGCCTTCCACGGGCGGTCGCTCGGGGCCCTGTCGGCGACGCGCAGCAAGGTCGTGCACAAGCTCGACTTCCCGGCCTTCGACTGGCCCGTGCTGCCCTTCCCGGCCAACCGGTTCCCGCTCGAGGACCACACCGACGAGAATCGGGCGCTCGAGGCGGACATCCTGGCCCGGGTCGAGGCGATCCTGGCCACCCAGGACGTCGCCGCGGTCATCATCGAACCCATTCAAGGCGAGGGCGGCGACCGCCACGCCAGCGCGGCGTTCTTCCACGGTCTGCGCCGCCTGACGCTCCAGTATGGCACCGCGTTCATCGTGGACGAGGTGCAGACGGGCGGCGGCGCAACGGGTCGGTTCTGGGCGCACGAGGCCTGGGAGCTCCCCGAGCCGCCCGATCTCGTCACGTTCTCCAAGAAAATGCAGATCGGTGGGTATTACAGCCGCGAGGCGTTCTACCCGGCGGAGCCGTACCGCATCTTCAATACATGGCTCGGCGATCCGCTGCGGGCCGCGCAGCTCGAGGTCATCGTCGAGGTCATGGAGCGCGACGGCCTGCTCGACGTGGTGCAGGCCACGGGCGAGCACCTGCGAGACGGCCTGCGCGCGCTCGCGGCGCGGCATCCGGGGCAGGTCGAGGCCGTCCGCGGGCTCGGCACGTTCTGCGCGTTCGACTGCAAAGACACCGCCACGCGCGACCGTCTCCTGACCGCCGTCCGGCAGCTCGGCCTGGAGATGGGCGGCTCGGGCGACCGTTCGGTGCGCTTCCGGCCGGCGCTCATTCTCGGCCCCCGCCACGTCGACGAGGCGATGGAGCTGCTTTCGCGGGGCTTCGCGAAGATCTGATTCGCCGGCCCGTGGGTGCCTACCCCCGCGTCGCCCGGGGATCGAGCACGACCTCATCCCCGTCGAGCACCGGCTCGGCGTCCGCCGGCAGGGTGTCGCCATCCCACGTGATGCCCTTGTCGCGGTTGGCGTAGACCCACTCGGGGCGCGCTTCGAGCTCCCGCGCAATCCGGGCGAGTTCCTCGTCGAGCCACCGCGGGTTGGCCTTGAGACGTTCCCGAATGCCGCTCTCGAGGTAGGCCTTGGTCTCGGGTGAATTGGCGTAGTAGCGCAGATAAGCGTTGTAGCGGAACAGACGCTTGAGCCGGTGAAGATCCTTGGGCCCCGTCGGCAGCGGGATGAGCTCGACGGAGTTCTTGCCGCTCGCCTCCCGCTGATCGAGCCGGTCGAGCACGAGGTCGAGGCTGATCGCGAGCTGATCGGGGCTGCAGAACGTCTGAAAGTCATCGTAGAGCAGGCGCATGACGGCCCGCGCCTCTTCGAGGGGCAGCGTGGCCTGGCGCTCTCGCCCCATGCGCCGCAGCAGCAGCATGAAGGGCACGGGCTGGTTGCCCGTCTGTGCGATGACCTCGGGCGGGCGAAAGTCCGGCTGCCGGTAGGGGAAGTGTCGCGGATTGATGACGTCGAAGCCGCCGCGGCCGTAGAAAAGAATGCGCTGCCAGGAGATGCGCTCCTCGGGCGTGAAGAACTCCATCTCGGCGCACAGGTCGACCGTCATGCCGAAGTGTTTGCCCGGTGCGTCGGGCTGCGGGAGTCGAATGAGTCCGCGGGCGTGGAGGTCCGCCATGAACTGGTGCGCCACGTCGAGCGGCGCAATGCGCAGCCAGTACGAGAGGACCGTGCCCCGGGCCTCGGGCAGCATGTAGATGTGCGACAGATAGACGAGACACAGATCGGGGTCGTACGACGGATTGATGAGCACGGTGCCATCACGCACGCCCCGCAGGTTGCCGTCGCGGTCCCGGGCCACGAACATGAAATACTTGAAGAACGTCCCCGCCGCGTTGGGCTCGAACGGATCGTCATCGAGGAAGTTGCGGATGGCCTCGATGGGCTCCATCTCGCCGTGGACGCCGAAACAATCCCAGAGCAGGCCGAACGCGCGCTCGAAGTCCGGATCGCGATGACTCTCGATCGCGTAGATCTCGAAGGGGCGCGTCTCGCGCTCGATCATCTCCACCACGTCGGCGTGGTAGAGGTCTTTCATGCACAGGCGGATGCGACGTCGTGTGCTCACGGGGGCTCCGCGGGCCGACCGGCCCGGAGTTCACACCTTGCCAGAGGCCGCGCTCGAAGTCATTCCACCTCTTCGAGGCGCGTGACGGCATCGTCGGCGCCGAGGCGTCGTATCCCCGGGTTCTGCGCGCCGGGTCCCTCGATCAGGGCGAGGTCGTGGCGGCTCAGGTCGAAGAAGTCGGCATTCTCGGGGGTCCGGTCCCGCGTCTGCAGCTCGAGGCGTCGCAGGGCCCCGTCGGCGCAGACCTCGAGTTCGCTGCGCCCCTTGGCGTCCGTGCGCGCGCCCATGACTCGCGCGAGCAGCCGCCCGGCACCGGGCGTGGGCGCGGAAGCGGAGGGCTCGCCGGCCGCGGGCGAGAGCACGAACCACGTCGCCTTCAGCACCTCGCGTCGCAAGCCGGTCGCGCGGTCGACGGCCTGGAGGTAGGCCGGCCGCTCGAAGTGCCACTCACCGTGGCACCAGCCATCCGCGCTCGCCAACGCCGGGCACGGCCCCGCCGCCGGGCACGGGGCCAATACGTGCCAGCCCGTCGCGACGGCCCGGTCCCGCAGCGCGAGAACCCGGCGCGACTCCGCCGCCGACGCGGGTTCGAGGACGATCAGGCACCCGCGCGGGGCGAGCCAACCGCGCACGCGGTCGAGCAGCGCCGCGTCGCCCGCGGGCGGTAGCTCATTGACGACGTTGAGACACAAGATCAGGTCGAACGGACCGGCGACGTCCGTCGCCGGGGCCGGCGTCACCGGTGGGGTCCGCAGATCGAGAATCGCCGTCTCGAGGGGAAACGCCAGCGCCGCAAACAGCGCCGCCGCGGCCTGCGTCGCCTCTCGCAGCGCGTCCGTCGCGGTCAGGTGCCACGTCTCGCCGCGTTCGGCGGCCCAGAGGGCGAGCCCCGCGACCCCGGTCCCCGGTCCGCACCCGACCTCGAGGGCGCGCCCCCCCCCGGCCGGCAGGCGCCCCTGCGCGGCGAGTCGGTCGAGCACGGGAAAGAGCTTCGGCGCGTTGGTGGCGAGGTAGTAGGCGCGATAGGCGGCCCGCAGCTCGGGATCGCGCAGATAGGCCCCGAAACCCGCGCGCTCCCGGGTGAGGCCCCGATTCAGCCGCGCGACCCCCGCGGCGATGCGCCGGACCACCGGGCCGCCGTCGAGGGGCCCGCCCTCGAGCCTCGAAAGCGCCTCGACGAGGCGGGGGGGCAGGCGGAGCGTCGGGCCGGCGCGGCGGGCGTTTCGGGTCATGAGGACCGGATCATCGCACGGATCCTCGCATCGACGGAACACCGGGCGCTCCGGGGCGTGTTACCCTGCGCGCCCATGCCGCGCCGCGTCGCCCCCACCCTTCGTCGACTCGCCCTGCCCGTCCTCGGTGCGTGCGTGGTGGCGTGCGATCCGCTGGCGGTCGCCCCCGGCGCGGGCGGGCTCACGAACGCCCACGGGCCGCCCGTCCTGCCCGCCATCGAGTTCGCTTTCGGGAGCGCCCCGCCCGCCGAACGCCAGCCGCACTTCACGCCCCCCGCCTGGGCGGCCCTCGCCGCGCTCGCTCCGGACGCGCCGGGGTTCCTGGCGGTCTCCGACCTGCGCTACGTGGACGAAGACCGGCGGGCCGGCGAGGTCGACCTCGAGATCGACCATTGGCCGATCTCGCTCTCGTTCGAGGCGGCGGTGACACCCGAGGGCGTCCGGATCACCACGGTGGACGCCGACGCGAGCTACTGGCGGCACCGGGCCCTCCTCGATCCCGGCGGGCTGCCGCGCGCCGGCACGGCCCGCCCCTGGCAAGGTGGCCTCAACGGCCACGACGCCGCGGGTCGCCCGACGGCCTCGGTCCTCGTCCTGGCGACGACGGCCGGTCTCGAGGTCGACGGCGGGGCGCCCCTGCCGGCCGAGCCGGCCCGCATCGTCGACGCCCTGCGCCTCGCGGCCGCACGCCGGACGCGCATGGCCGAGGAGGCCCACGCGACGGCGCGCCTGCAGGTTGCCTTCGGCCTGCCGCGGGACACACCTGCGCCCCTCTTGCCGCAGCTCATGCGCTGGGCGCGAGAGGCCGGGCTCGACGAGCACCTGGTCCTCGTCCGCGGGCCCGACGGCGGGCCGGGCGTGCTGTCGCTGCCGTCCACCCCGGCGACCCCCGTGACGGGACTGCCCGTCGGCACGTCGCCTGCCTGCGCGCCGGAGATTGCGGCGCCCCCTCCGCGCAAGGGACGCCGCGTGCGAAAGGCGCCGCCTCCCCCGCCGCCACCGCCCCAGGCGCTGACCTGCCAGCCGGCGTTCGCGCCCTATCTTCTGCTCGGTCCGGCCCCTGGCGGGTGGGTGCTCGAAGGCGGGGGCGAGCGCGTCGCCCTCGGTGACCTCGCGCAGGCGGCGGTCCCCGAACACATCGGCCCGCGCATCACCCATCTGCGAACGACCCACCCGGGGCGGGTGGGCCTCCGCCTCCGCACCGGGCCTTCCCAGACACACGGCGACGTCGTCGCGCTCCTCGACGCCGTCCGAAGCGCGGCGCCGGAGTTGCCCGCCCTGCCCGAGCACGACGAGGGGTTGCCATGAGGCGGGTCGCCCTCGGTGTGCTCGCGGGGTGGCTCGTGCTCGGTGCCTGCGACGAGCGCCTCGATGATCCCGAGCCGGCGGTGGGGGCGGATGCCGAAAGCACCGCACGCCTGCTCCTGACCGACGAACTCTTCGCACCGCCCGAGAAGCTGCGCCGTCTGTTCGCCACCGAGCACGCCCCGGAGGACTTTCCCCTGCGCATGACCGCCGAGGGGCCGAATGAGCTCGCCGGGGCCCGAATCGACCGCCTGCGCATGGTCGACGGCCGCGCGGTCGTGGAGGCGCGGGTCACGCTCGGCGGGCGGGCGCAGGTCTTCACCTTCTGGCTCGAACGTCACGAGGGTGCCTGGCGCGTGGCCGGCTGGCTCCCCGCTCCGCGCCCCCTCCCCGAGGCCGCGGCGCCGGTTGCCCGCACGCCGCCCGACCCCCCCCCGGCCCTGCTCGGCGCCGTCTTCCGGGCGGCCCACCCGGTCCATACGCTGCCCCTCGTGGAGGTCCCGCGGGCCGGCGCGACCTCCGAGCCCCCGGCCGTGGTCGTCCGTTTCAAAGAGCTCGTCGTCGTCGGCGACTGTCGCGAGGCGGCCGTCGATGCGGCCCTGGCCCACGCGCGCGGCGCCCTCGAGGCCTGTCATCAGGGGGCGACGGGCAAGGACGCGCCGAAGTCCGGGCGCCTCACGTTCCAGTTGACCTACACACCGAAATCGCCCGAGCCGGCCGTCGCGCTGAAAGAGACGACCCTGCTCCTGCCGGGTCTGTCCGATTGCGCGACGGCGGCGCTCTCGGCCGCCCGCCTCGAAGGCAAGGACTGCCTCGCGACGGTCCCCGTGCTGTTCGGGCCCGCGCCCGCTACTCCGTGATGAGACAGCGGCTCTGTTCGCGCATGAACTGCGCGACGTAGTAGGGCCCGCAGCCGCCCTTGCCCGTCGAGCCGGAGCCCTTCCAGCCGCAGAAGGGCTGCGCACCGGGCCAGGCACCCGTCGTCGCGCCACTGCGCTTGTTCACGTAGGTCACGCCGGACTCGATTTCGTCCCAGAACTGTTCGATCTCTTCGGTTTTCGCGGAGTAGAAGCCCGCCGTCAGACCGTACTCGGCCTGATTGGACTCATGGAGGGCCTGTTCGAGCGAGTCGACGGTGCCGACCGTGAGCAGCGGCAGGAAGAACTCCTCGCGGAAGTAATGCGAGTCGAGCGGCGCGCGCACGATCGTCGGCGCGGCGAAGAAGCCCCGGTCGAGCTCGCCCCCCCGCAGCCGCTCGCCGCCGGCGAGGACCTCGTAGTGTTCGCGGGCGTAGGCCGAGAGCGTCTCGAATTTCCGGAGCGCGCGCTCGTTGATGACCGGGCCGAGGTAGACCTCGCGCCGGGTGGGATCACCGACGACGATCTTCTGCGTGCGTGCGACGAGTTTCTCGGTGAACGCCGCCGCGACGTCGCGGTGAACGTAGACGCGCGAACAGGCCGAGCACTTCTGTCCCTGAAGACCGAAGGCCGAGCGCATGACCCCCTCGGCGGCCATGTCGAGGTCCGCCGAGTCCATGACGATCGTCGGGTTCTTGCCCCCGAGCTCGAGCAGGCAGGGCTTCACCCACCGGCTCGACAGACCGGCGTACATGCGCAGGCCGACCTCTTTCGAGCCGGTGAAGACGACGCCGTCCGTCAGCGGGTGCTGCCAGAGCGGATCGCCGATGACCGAGCCCGAGCCGGTGACGTAGTTGAACACACCGGCCGGCACGCCGGCGTCGCGGTAGATCTCGTAGAGCTTCAGCCCCGTCCAGGGGGTGTCCTGCGCGGGCTTGTAGACGACCGTATTGCCGGCGAGGAGCGCCGCCGAAGACATGCCGGCCGACAGCGCCGCGGGGAAGTTGAACGGGGCGATACACGCGAACACGCCGAACGGGCGCAGGACGTCCGTGTTGCGCTCGATGGGCGTGATGCGGTTCATGTCCCGGATGAAGCCATTGGCCTGCTCCATCTGATCGGCGTAGTAGTCCATCAGATCGGCGGACTCTTCCGCGTCGCCGAGGGCCTCGAGCCGGTTCTTGCCGACCTCGATGGCCATGACCGCGGCGAGCTCGAACTTGCGCTGCCGGGTCAGGCGGGCCGCCTGCCGGATGATCGCGACGCGTTCGTGCCAGGGCGTGCGCCGCCAGCGGGCCTTCTGCGCCGCCGCGGACTCGATGGCCGCGCCGGCGAGCTCGGCCGTCGCCGCGGCGAAGTGGCCGAGCACGACGGAGATGTCGATGGGCGAGATGTCCTTCATCGACGGCAACGGCGACGTCACCGGGCGGTGGTCGATGTAGAGCGGGTGCTCCGCCCCGGCCTCGCCCCGGACCTTCGCGAGCGCGAGGTCGAAGAGCTGGTGCGCGGCCTCCATGTCGGCCGCTTGCGAGGTGTAGGTGATGCGGACGTCTTCGGGTTTCGGCAGCGTCATCGTCAGAACTCCTTGGGGGTGGAGAAGGCGACCTTGTATTCGATGCCCCGGCGGGCGACCTCGTCCATGACGGCGCGGGCCGTCGGGGCGGCGTCGAGCAGGCGGGCCTCGAGCGCCCGGGCGCCCGGCTGCACGCGACCCTGCGCGATCATCTCCATCATGATGGCACAGTGCCACCCGGTGAGGCGCTCCATCCCGGTGAAGCCGGTCGCCGGGTCGAACTGGTCGCGCAGCGTGACCACGACGCGCGTCGGGTCGCCGCCGAGCGTGCCCTCGGCGCGGCAGTGCATGATGCACATGTCTTCGAACGAGGGGCGCGTCAGGTGTTTCGCGAGCAGCATGTGATAGAACTCGCGGGGCACGATGGACCGGCCCTGGAACTCGACGGGCGTCTCACTGAACAGACCGAGGGCCTTGAACGCCGAGAACCAGGTGTGATGCCCGGGCAGGCGCAGAATGCGCGTCTCGAACGTCTGCACGCGGCCCTCGAAGGACCACGGCGCCGTCGAACCGCCGGCGGCGATGAAGCTCTCATACGTGCCGAGCTCGCCCAGGTCCTCGGTGCGCAGCCCGCTGAGGGCCTCAACCTCGACGATGCGTCCGTCGCGCAGCAGCGGCACCATGCCGTCGTACTCGTTCGTCAGCCCGTTGAGGTGGAAACCGCACAGGTAGTTCCACGGGGGCTCCGGGTGCTGCGGCAGACCCGCGTCGGCCATGTACAGGGCCCGCGTCTCGTCGAGGTGCTCCATCGCGAAGACGGCGAGCACGTTGACGAGACCGGGGCCCATGCCGCAGTCCGGCAGGAGGACCACCCCCGCCGCGCGCGCGTCGGCGTCGAGGGCGAGCTGCTCGCGGACGACGTCCGTGTTGCCGCCCATGTCGACGAAGTGCCGACGCGTCTCGATGGCGAGCTTCGAGAGCGCGACGTTGAAGTAGTACGGGACGGCGGACAGGACGACCTCCGCCTCGAGCATGGCCGCGCGAACGCCGGCCGTGTCGTCGGCAGAGAGCGCCATCGGCTGGCAGAGTTCGCGGCCGAGCAGGCCGTTGATGCGGGTCGCCGCGGCCTGCGCGACGGCGACGTCGCGATCGGCGAGGACGATGACGGTGGCGCCTTCACGACCGAGGTCGTAAGCACAGGCGGCGCCCTGACGGCCGGCGCCGATGATGAGGTAACGCATGAACACTCCTGGGCGATTGGCACCGGGGACGGCGCCGGAGGGGTCGGCATCCTACCGCCGTTCCCCGCGGCTGCACAGGGGGTCCGGCGCGGCGATTTCCGACGCGGGCCGGAGGGGATCACCCGTGGCGGTGGCGGTGGTGCGCGTCGGGGACGTGCGGGTGCGCGTGCGTCACGGCCTCGTGCCGGTGGGGGTGCGCGTGCGGCTCGGGGCCGGCATCGCCGTCGTGTGCGTGCTGATGGTGGGCGTCGTGCATGTGGACGTGGTCGTGCTCGAGGGGCTCATGCGTATGCGAATGGTCATGCCGCTCTCGGCGCAGAATCACCACGCCGAGCACCATGAAGGCTGCCCCTGCCCCCTCGACCAGGCCGGGGCGGTCCCCGAGCAAGGGGATGGACAGCGCCGCGCCCAGAAACGGTGCGGTGGCGAAGTAGGCCGCCTCCCGGGCCGCCCCCAGAGCCCGCAGGGCCTGCATGTCCAGGACGAGGCTGAGACCGTACCCGAGCGCCCCGACGACCGCCGCCCCGGCCAGGACCTCGGGCGCCGGGAAGACCTCGCCGAGCATCATCGCCAGAACGAGATTGCCCGCGCCCGCGGCCGCCGTCTTGACCCGCACGACGGCAATCGGGTCCCGCAGGCTCAGCCGTTGACACAGATTGTTGTCGAACCCCCAACACAGACACGCGCCGGCGAGGCAGGCGACCCCCACCGGATCGGCGGTGAGCCCGGTCGACGAGAGACCCGCCGCGTCGCCGCCGCCGAGCACCGCCGCGCCGAGCACGATGGCCAGCGCCGCCGTGGCTTCGCGCCGGGCCAGATGCTCACCGAAAAGCGTCACAGCGAGCAGCATCGTGAACGGCGCTTCGAGGTTGAGCAGCAGCGACCCGACCAGTCCGGAGACGCGTTCGAGACCCGTCAGCATGAGCACCGGCCCGAGCCCCCCGCCGAGGAAAACGACACCGAGGAGCGGCAGGACGTCGGCACGCTGCAGCGGCGCCTCGCGGGGCGCAACCGGCCGCACGGCCGCATAGATCGACAGCGCGATGGCGGCAAAGAGGTACAGAAGGCCCGCCAGGACGAGGGGCGAGCACCCGGGCAAAAGCACCTTCGCCAACGGTGCGCTCGCCCCGAAGAGAGCGGCCGCCGAAAGACCCTGAACGACCCCGTTCACGGCGAAACGGCCGCGGGCAGGCCGTCGCCGCCGTCGTCCGGGTTCGTGCCCGCGCCGCGGCGTCCGAAGCGCGCGAACAGAACGGGCAGGACGATCATGTTCAGCGCCGTCGAGGTCGCGAGCCCGCCGAGGATGACGACGCCCATCGGCGCCTGGATCTCATTGCCCGGCGCGTGACCGGCGAGAACGAGGGGGACGAGCGCGAGCCCGGCGCACAACGCCGTCATGAGCACGGGCGACAGACGTTCGAGGGAACCCCGCGTCACGGCCTCGTCGAGGCTCGCCCCCTCGTGCCGCATCAGATGATCGTAGTGCGACACGAGCATGATGCCATTGCGCGTCGCCACGCCGAACAGTGTGATGAACCCGACGAGCGAGCCGACGCTCAGCACGCCGCCGCCGAGCCAGGCCGCCACGACGCCGCCGATGAGCGCCAGCGGCAGGTTGACCATGACCAACGCGGCGTTGCGCCCCCCACCCAAGGCGACGCTCAGCAAGAGGAAAATGGCCGCGATCACCACGGCGCCGAGGATCGAGAGGACCCGCGAGGCTTCTTCGGCGCTCTCGAACTGACCGCCGTACGCGACGTGAAAACCGGGGGGGACGTCGACACGGGTGCCGACGGCCGCGCGGATGTCGGCGACGACGGCGCCGAGGTCCCGGCCGGCGACATTGGCCATGACCACGATCTTCCGCTGCACGTTCTCGCGCGAGATGGTATTCGGGCCCGCGTCGGGTCTGAGGTCGGCAAGCATCTTCAGGGGCACCCGCGCGCCGGTCGGCGTGTCGATCAGGAGTTCGCCGAGGCCCTCGCGGTCGGGCGTTTCGAGGGCGCGCGCCCGCAGGACCACGTCGAAGGTGCGGTCGCCCTCGAGCATCTGACCCACCTTGCGCCCCATCAGCGCGGCCTCGACCGCCTCGGCCGCGGCCCCCGCCTGCAACCCGTACGGGGCCAGGCGCTCGCGATCGAAGGCCACCGCGAGCTGTGGCACGTCGACCTGCTGCTCGACGGACACGTCCACCGCGCCCGGCACCTCGGCCATGGCGGCGCGGATCTGTTCGGCGAGCAGCCGCAGCTGCGGGAGATCGTCGCCGAACACCTTGACCGCGATGCTCGCTCGCGTGCCGGACAACAGATGGTCGATGCGGTGCGCGATGGGTTGGCCGATCGTGACCACCGTGCCCGGCAGCGCCGCGAAGGCGGCGCGCATCGAGGCCAGCATCGCCTCCCGGCTGCCCGACGACGGATGAAGACGGACGTCGATCTCGGACGCGTTGACGTCCTGCGCGTGTTCATCGAGTTCGGCGCGGCCCGTCCGGCGATCCGTCGCGGCGACCTCTGGATGCGACAGCAGGATCTCTTCGACCCGACGACCGATGCGATCCGACTCGGCCAGCGAAGTGCCCGGCAGCGTGACGACACTCAGCGTCAGCGCGCCCTCGTTGAACTCGGGCAGAAACGTCGTTCCGAGGCGAAGCGCCAGCATGACCGCGCACGCCAGCGCCAGCGCGGCGCCCCCGAGCACGAACCCGGGCCGACGCAGGGCCAGGGCGAGCGTCGGTACGTAGAGCGTTTTCAGGCGAAGGACGAGCCATCCGTCGCCGTGATGCCGAGCCGACCCCTTCGGCAGCAGAGCGGCACTCATCGCCGGTGTGACCGTCAGCGCGACGAGCAGCGAAGCGAAGACCGCGATGATGTAGGCGAGCCCCAACGGCGCGAGCAGCCGTCCCTCGACCCCGACGAGGAAGAACACCGGCACGAAGACGAGCATGACGATCAGCGTCGCGAAGACGATCGAGCCCCGGATCTCGCGGGAGGCCTCGTAGACGACCACCAGCGGCGGCTCTCCCGGCCGGCCGCGCAACCGCCGGACGATGTTTTCGACGTCGATGATGGCATCGTCGACCAACGCGCCGATGGCGATGGTCAGACCCCCGAGGGTCATGGTGTTGAGCGTGATGTCGGCGGCGTCGAGCGCCAGGACGGCGACGATGAGCGAGACCGGCAGGGAGGCCAGTGAGATGACCGTGGCGCGGACGTCGACCAGAAACAGCATGATGATGAGCGCGACGAGGAGCGCGCCATCCCGCAGGGCCGTCGCGACGTTGCCGACGGCGGTCTCGATGAAGTCCGCCTGTCGCAACAGATTCGAGTCGATCACCATCCCTTCGGGGAGCTGCGTGCGGAGGTCGTCGAGCTGCCGGGCGATGGCCTCGGTCACGGTCAGCGTGTTCGCGCCCGGCTGTTTCTGGATCGCCAGCACCACGGCCGGTTTGCCGTGGGCCGAGCCCTCGCCGCGTTTCGGCGCCGCGCCGAGACCGACGCGCCCCAGATCACCGACCGTGACCGGGACGCCGTCCCGCACCGTGACGACCGTGCGCGCGAGGTCGTCGACGGAGCCGGCGCGGCCGATGGCCCGGATCAGCGTTTCCTGCGGCCCCCGGACGAGCAGGCCGCCCGTCGCGTTGCCACTGCCGTGTTCGAGCGCCCGGGCGACCTCGTCGGCGGTCATCGCCAGCCCGGCGAGGCGGGCCGGATCGAGCTCGACGACGTACTGTTTGACCTCGCCCCCGATGGGCACGACCTGTGCGACGCCCGGGACGGACATGAGGCGGCGCCGGACCGAGAAGTCGGCGATCTCACGCATTTCGAGCGCCGTGTGTCGATCACTGGTGACGGCGAGGAACTGAATCTCACCCATGATCGACGAGATGGGCGTCAGGGCGGGCGGTCCGAGGTCCGGCGGCAGTTGCCCCGAGACGAGTTGCAGCTTCTCGTTGACGATCTGTCGCGCGACGAAGATGTCGGTGCCCCACTCGAACTCGACCCAGACCACGCTGATGCCGAGTCCCGACGCCGATCGCACCCGCCGGACGGCCGTCGCGCCGTTGACCGCCGCCTCGATGGGGAACGTCACGACCGTCTCGACCTCCTGCGGGGCGAGGCCGTGCGCCTCCGTGACGACGGTGACCGTCGGCGCCGTGAGATCGGGGAACACATCGACGGGCATGCGAAGGGCCACCGAGGCGCCGTAGGCGGTCAGCCCGAGTGCCGCGAAGATGACCAGCAATCGGTGCCGGATGGACCAGAGGATGAGGGCGTCCATGCCGGCCTCAGTGCGCGTGACCGTGCGCGGGCACGGCACCACTCGACGACGCGAGCTTCACTTCGTAGGCGCCGCGGACGACGACCCGCTCGCCCTCGGTGAGACCGGCCGTGACGAGGGCATGGGTGCGATCCCGCGGGCCGAGGGTCAGCACGCGGCGCGCGAACGCTTCGCCCTCCACATGGACGAAGACCACCGGGCGGCCCCCGTCATCGAGGATCGCTTCGAGCGGGACCGCGAGGCCCGTGACGGCCGGTCCGCTCGCAATGCGGACGAGCGCCGATTGCCCGACCCGCAGGCGCCCCTCGGCGTTGTCGACGGCGAACAGGACGGGCGCCGTCCGCGTGCGCTCGTCCACCACGCTGCCGACCGCGATGCGCCGGGCGGAGACACCGTCGACGACGATCGCGCCGTCGCGGCCCTCGACGGTGAACCATGCGTCGCCCGCATCCGAAGACTCGAGCGCGGCGAGGGCCGGGAGGTCGGGCTCGAACACCCGGGCCTCGAGCCAGAGCGTGCGGGCATCCTGCACCGTGAACAGACTCGCCCCCTCGGCGACCATCTGACCGTCGACGGCCTCGACGGCCACCAACACACCGTCGATGGGCGAGCGCAGCATCAGACCGCCCGGCCCGGCCCGGCCACCCTGCCCGACCCCTGCACCACTGCGAAACTGCGCGAGGCGGCCGGCGGCCATGGCTTCGGCGGCCCGGGCCGCGGCGAGGCGGGTCTTGGCTTCGTCGACCTGACGCTCGGCAACGGACTTCTCCGCATGCAGGCGCTCGAGGCGCTCCACCTGCGCCGCGGCCGCACGGACCTCCGCCCCCGCGGCCGCGACCTCGGCTTCGAGCGCGGGCGATCCCCCCGCGGCGTCCGCGAGCCTTGGCGACAGCGTCCCGAGGACCTGACCCCGCGACACGCGCTGACCGAGCGTCGGAGGCGGGGTCGGCAGACCGAGACGCCCGGAGACACCGGCGATGAGACGCCCTTCCCCGCCCGCCGCGGGCCGCAGGCGTCCGAAGACCGTGCGCGTCGGCTGGATGCGCCGCGAAACGACGGGTTCGTTGCTGAAGACCGTCTTCCACGCCTGCTCTTTCAGGTAACTGATCGTCGGCTCGCTCGCCGCGTCCGCGGCCGCTTCTTCGGCCTTGACCGCCGCGGTGACGTCCGGGTGCACGACACAGTCTTCGATGGCGATCTCATCGCGTTTGCCGTCGCGCTCGATGATCACCGTGAGCCGGCACGGTCCCGCGGCGGTCGGCGTCAGCGCCGGGCGGAAGATGCCGGGGCTCGACGGCGCGTCGGCGACCGACTCGATCGCGGCCCCGCTGCCCGGTGAGAGGCGCACCGTGACCCGCCCTGCCTTCGCCGCGTCGAACGACGGCAGCATCGACACATGGGCGGCGAACTTCGACGACTGGCCGACGACGAAGGCCGCGTACTCCATGAAGAGTTCGTTGGCCGCCGTCCACCGGGTGACGGACAGACCCGGGCGCGGGTCGTCTTCGGCCCCGTGGCCGTGGCCGTGGTCGTCGGCCTCGCCATGGCCGTGGCCCTGGCCGTGCTCGTGGCCGTGACAGCCCACGAAGGCCAGCACCGCGGCGAAAAACCAGACACAGGTCGTCCCTCGCATCACATTTCCTCCGGCGCGCGACCGCTCGCGTGCAAGTGTTCCAGCATGGCCTGGCGCGCCGCATGGCCCGAGTCGAGGACTCGGAGCCTGGCCTCGTGGGTCAGGTGCCACGCATCGAGGAGCTCCGCGATGGGGCGCTCACCGGCCTGCCACGCCGACAAGGCCCGGGGCAGCAGCGCCTCGACGCGGGGCAATCGTTCCGTCGCGCGGGCGAGCGCACCGCGCCGCGCTTCGAGTTCGGCCGACGTCCGTTCGACCTCCATCGCCACGGTGCGTTCGACGCGGCGAACCTCTGCCGTCGCCCGAACGAGCCCGGCCTCCGCCACCGGCGTCTCGCCCGGCGATCGCTCGGACAAGGGCAGGTCGAGATCGACACCGGCGACATACCCGTAAACGGACTCGGCGCGGCGGGCCCCGGCGGACAACCGGATCTCCGGCAGCCATCCGGACCGCGCTCGCTCGACCGAGAGTTCGGCGGCCCGCAATTCGGCCCGGGCCGCCACGACACGGGGATGGGCTGCGACGGCCGCGCCGACGTCGAGCACCACGGTTCCCGTGGCTGGTGGCAGGAGTGGGGTCGTCGGTTCGACACTCGCCTCGCCGATCGCCCGGCCCAACGCACGGCGACCGGCCTGACACGCCGCGGCGTCCAGGGCGCCGTCGTCGACCACCGTCGCCGCCTCGATCTCCAGGCGCTCGGCGTCATAGGGGGCCACGTCGCCGGCGTTTGCCCGGGCCCGCACGTCGGCGGCCATCTTTGCGAGCCCCGTCGCCGCGGTCGTCGCGCTCGCGGCCCGGGCACAGCGATGCACGACCTCGAAGTACCGGACGGCCGCGGCGGCGCGCGACTCGAGCCCGTCGAAGACCGTGCGGGCGCGTGCGGCGTCGACCCCGGCCGTCGCCGCCGCCACCGCGCTCTCCCGCCGTCCGGTCGGATCGAACAGTTCGAGCGGCACCGTGAGGACGAGGTCGTCTTCCGGCGCGCCGTCTCGGGCCGGGTCGACGTGCGCGCGTTGCCATGAGACGCCGGGGTTGGGCCGGGCCCCGGCGACGGCGACGTCGGCCTCCGCCGCCCGAAGCGTCCCGGCGGAGACGGCGGTCACAGGGTCGCTCGCCGCGAAACGCGAGAGAAAGCCGGCGAGGTCGAGTTCGACGGCGGCCACCGGCCGTGGTCGTGGGCCGACCGAGAATACGACCGCCGATAGTAGACTCAGACGCACGAAGCGCCGCAGAGGGCCCGCAGTCATGTCACAGATCTCCGAGCAAGGATTCGAAGGCGTGGTGAAGGGTATCGGACGCCGCGAACAACACGACGGCGCCGAGAAGCAACGACAGCCCGACGCGTCGGGGCGACGGACCCGGGTTCGAAATCGTGCCCGCGGTCGCCCCGGTCCCGAGCAAGGCATGCACCCGGGCCTCGACGCCCTCGCCGGCAAAGGCGAGACCGGGTGAGGCCGCGGCCGGTGTCGGTGCGGCCGCCATGTGTCGCGCGACCTTGACCAGGGCCGACGCCACGGCGACTTCGCCGACTTCGCGGGCCGAGTGAGCGTCACAGGCCCGTTCCACCGCGGCCGCCCAACGCCGATGCCACCCCCGGGCCACGCCGGGCGGACCGAGCGGCGCGACTGCGTTCAGCAACACATCCCAGGCCGCGTCCCGGCGGTGCAGATGTGCGGACTCGTGTTCGAGGACGGCGCGGCGTTCGGTCGCATCGAGGGCCTCCCAGAGCGCGCGGGAGGCAAACACCGTCGGCCATCGGCCGGGCGCGAGGAAGAGATGGGCGGGCCCCCCCTCGACGAGGCGCAGTGCGAGCCCCGGGACGGGCGACTCGACGGGCGCGGTGACCGCTCGCAAGGCCGCCAGTGCCCGGCGCCCCCGCAGGACGCGCGCCAGCAGACGCCCGGCCTGGAGGCCCCACGGCACGAAGAGCAAACCGACCAGCACCACGACCAGGGGACGGTCGAGCCACCCCTGACCGTGCACGATACAGAGGTGCAGATGCTCGCCGTGTTCGGGACAGTGGTCAGCCCAGCCGAAGGCGGCGCCGAGGCTCGTCCGGGCCAGAAGCAGGGCGGCGACGAGCCCCCCGACCAGGGGTCCGGCCAACAGACGCCCCGCATACCGCCGGGCCTCACCGGCGGGGTCGGCCGCCGGGGCGGCGGGACGAATCCGATCCCAAACGGCCAGCGCAAACCCCAGACCGATCGCCCCGACGGCGAAGACCAATGCAAACCCGATCAGGCTCGAGGGTGCAGTCACGGCGTGCCCTCGTCGTCGTCGGGTGTATCCGCCGCGGGACCCTGCCGTGCCTCCGCCGCGCGTCGGGCGTCGATCAGGGCCGACAGGCGGTCGAGGTTGCGGGCATCCGCCGCCGCCGCCGCGTCGACGAAAGCGGCCAGCACCGGCCCGGCGGACGACTGGATCAGCGTCGACAGCGCGGCCTCCACGATGCGGCCGTGGTACGCGTCGCGCGACATCGCCGCGACATACTGGAAGGCCAGGCCGACGCGCTGCCGGTCGAGCAGCCCCTTGCGGTGCAGGCGGTCGAGCGTCGTCATCACCGTGGTATAGGCCGGCTGCGGCTCGGGTAGCGCGTCGAGCACCGCCCGCACGGTCGCCGGCGATCGCCGCGCCCAGACAATCTCCATCAGCCGCAGTTCGAGTTCGCCGAGCACGCGGCCGGCTTCGGAAAAGGTCCGCATGCGGGGAGTCTGGGGCGACGGGGCTACGATTGTCAATCGTAGGGCAGTGAGACGAAGCCCGCCCGCCCCCCCCTACCGCGGGGCCGCCAGCTTCAGCCGCACCTCGAGCTGCGCCTTCTCGCGCACGATGGTCAAGACGACCTGTTGGCCGACCTCGTGGCTTTCGAGCAGGCCGAGGAGGTCGTCGGTGTTTTCGACCTTCTTGCCGTTGACCGCCACGATGACATCGCCGGGGATGACACGGCCGTTGCGGGCGCGGGTGGCCGCGCGCAGACCGGCGGCCGCAGCCGGCCCGCCGCGGACGACCTGGCCGATCATCGCGCCGCGGTAGCCCAGGCGGCGGGTGAAGCGGTCGTCGACCAGGTTGACGCCCACCACGGGCCGCACGAGGCGGCCGTGGTTGATGAGCTGCGGCACGAAGCGGTTGATGATGTCGACGGGCACGGCGAACCCGATGCCCGCGCTCGCCCCCGAGGGGCTCTGGATCATGGTGTTGATGCCGATGAGGCGACCGGCGCTGTCGAGCAGCGGACCGCCGGAGTTGCCGGGGTTGATGGCGGCGTCGGTCTGGATGCAGCCCTCGATCTCACGGCCGGTGATGGCCTTGATGGTGCGTCCGGTGGCGCTGATGACCCCCGTCGTCAGCGTGTGGTCGAGGCCGAAGGGATTGCCGATCGCAAAAACCGACTGCCCGACGAGGAGGTCGGCCGAGGTGCCGACGTCGATGGCCGGCAGACGCCCGCCCCCGCGCACGCGCAGCACGGCGAGGTCCTTGTCGGGGGCGACGCCGACGAGCTCGGCGGGCAGCGACGTCTGATCGTCCAGGGTGACCTCGATCGCTGCCGCCTCGGCGATGACGTGGAAGTTGGTGACGATGTGTCCCTTGTCGTCCCAGACGAACCCGGTGCCGCTGCCCTGCGGCACCTCGGTCACGTCGGCCGTCCAGAAGTCGCGGTAGCGCCCCTTGCTGGTGACGAAGACCACCGAGGGCGCGACGCGACGAAACAGATCGATCGTCGCCTGCTCCGCGGCCGCGAGGGGCCCCCGTGCGGCGACGGGCCGGGGCACGGCCTGTGCGAAGGCGGACGCGGGCATCACGAGGCCGGTGACGGCCGCGAGACAGAGCGCGCTCAGGCCTTGAGCAAGGTGGCGATGGGCTCGAGCCCCCGCACGTGACTGCAGATGACCTTGACCGAGACCATGATCGGCACGGCCAGAATGGCACCGATGGGACCCCACAAGAACCCCCACAAGAGCATCGAGATGAAAACCACGAGGGGCGAAATCTCCACGGACCGCCCCACGAACCGCGGGTCGATGAAGCTGCCGATGACCCCGTTCACCGCCCCGAGCCCGAGGAAGACCCCCACCGTGTCGACGGTGTCGAGGCTCGGGTCGATGATGGCCACGGCCATCGGCGGCAGGGACGCCAGGATGGCACCCACCGTCGGAATGAAGTTCAGCGGGAAGGCCAACAGACCCCAGAGGGCCGCGAGGTCGACGTCGAAGGCCAGAAGCAGGAGCCAGACGCAGACGCCGGTCAGCGCGCTCATGGCCGTCTTGGCGACGACGTAGGCGCGGACGTCCTCGCCGATGGCCTCCAGCGAACTCAGCAGGGCGTTCTGCCCGCCGAACGCTTCGACGATCTTCTCCCGGAGCCGGCGCACCTCCATGAGCAGGAACAGGTTGATGACGAGCAGCAGGAAGATGTCGACCACCGCGGTCGTGATGAGCTGCACCGCCCCCTGCGCAAAGGAGAGGCCGCGCTGCATCAGCTCCGGCAACACCGTCTCGGTCACGTTTTGTTCCAGCGCGGTGCGCACCGTGCCCGAGGTCACCTGCGCCAGGCTCCAGTTGATGACCGAGGCGAGGCGGGCCTGGATCAGGACCTGATACTCGGGCAGCTTCTGGACGAGCGCGCCGACGTTGGCCGCGAACACGAGGCCGAGGCCGGTGATCGGCAGCGTGGCGATGCCCTGCGCCACCAGGATGGCCACGACCGGGGGCAGACCGCGGCGGGTCAGCGTGCGGACGACGGGATAGACCAGAAACGCCAGCAACGCCGCCAGCACGAGCGGAATGAGCAGCGGCCGCGCCTGAATCAGGAAGACGGCGAGCAGCAGGACGGCCGCGAGCCGATACGTGATGCGGCGCGAAACGCCGCTGCCCGTGAGGGTGGGCTCAGTCGGCAAGGAGCCACGCATCGTCGACGACCTCGAAGTCCGTCCCGCCGTGGTCGGCCGACTCGACGAGGCCGACGAGCTCGTCGAGCTCCGTGCGCCGGACCTCCATGAGTTCGGTGAGGCCCGATTCGAGGCGCCCGAGCTGCGGGCGCAGGCGCTTGAAATTGGCCGCGGAGAGGTGCAGCAGCGCGCCCCCCTCGGGCATGCGCACGGCGGCGGTGGTCGGCTGCCCGGTCAGCAGCGAGAACTCGCCGAACGCGTCGCCCTCGGTCAGCGTCGCCACCCGGATGCGGTCGCCGTCGTCTCCCCGCGTCCAGACGTCGGCGTGACCGTGGAGCACGACGAAGAGGCCGGGCGACGGCGCGCCCTGGGCGAAGATCTCCTCGCCCGCCCCCACCGAGCGGAGCTGAAACGCCGGCACCAGGACGTCCGGCACGCCACCCGCGGCCGCGAAGAGTCGGCTGGTGCGCAGGACGTTCTGCAGGAGACGCTGCTTCACGATGCGCTCGAGGTGCTCGCGCAGCTCGGGGTTCTCCTGCCCGAGGCGCTCGACGGACGTCGCGGCCAGCCGCCAAGCCAGCACGGGCTCGAGCGCGACGACCGAGGCGCGCCGGGGCACCGCCGTCAGCAGAGAAATCTCGCCGAGCAGCGCCGGTGGAAGGCACACGGCCAGGGGCACGACGGTCTCGTCGGGGCGTCGGACTTCGACTTTGACCTGCCCCTGCGCCAGCAGATACAGCGTCCGGTCGGTCTCGCCCTGCCGGATGATCGTCTCGCCGGCCGCATGGGCACGCTCTTCGAGGGCCCGCGCCACGGCGGCGAAACCCGCCGCCGGCAGCGCCGAGAACAACGGAATCTCCGGGACGGGGGCGTCGGCCGGCAACACGAGGCCCGCGCGGTCGCCGAGCAGCGACAGGGCGAGCGCGATCTGCCCGTCCTCGTCGGCGGGCACGGTGCCTTCGCGCGGGGGCGCCATGGGGGGCGGGACCCGCGCCCCCCCTCGGGGGCGGTCGACGCCGTATCGCTCGCCGAGCTCGCGCAGGAGGGTCGTCTGGGTCGCGCCGCTCGTCCGACGCAGGGTGAGGGCGAGCGCGACGGCGAACTGCCCGCGTCCGGCGGCGAGGCGCACCGTCGAAGCCCAGGCCCCGCCGGCCGCCGGGACACCGAGGGCGTCGAGGCGGGCACAGAGGGCCGCGCGCGGGCCGACGGCCGCGGGCGAGCGCAGAATCTGGTCGAGCAATGCCGGGATCGGGGGCGAGGCGGTCGTGGCGGTCATGGGTCACAGGGCTTAGCGGAGAATCGCGCCCCAAGGCAACGACCAGCGTGGGGGCGGGGCGCTTTGTACGGAAAATTGCCCGCAACCCGCAGGCCTCGTACAGGATCTTCCCGAACGCGCCGAAGTGCATCGGCGTCCCCCGAACGTGCACAGGACCCCGATCGATGAGTCGCCGTCGCAGCCCGCCCTCCCCCCCCGACCCTCACGCCCGCCGCGCCGACCCCGGCGTCCGCGCCGCGCCGCGCCTGGGCATCGTCGGGGGTGGCATGCTCGGCCTGACCCTGGCGCTCCGTCTGCGGGCGGTGGGGTACGACGTCACGGTCTACGAGGCGGCCGATCGTCCAGGGGGCCTGGCCGCGCCCTGGTCCATCGGCGACTTCACCTGGGACAAGTTCTACCACGTCATTCTCATGTCCGACCTGAACGTCCGGCGCCTGCTCGACGAGCTCGGTCTGACCGACGCGCTGCGCTGGAACACCACCCGCACGGGCTTCTTCACCGACGGTCGACTGTTCTCGATGTCCGACTCGCTCGAGTTCCTGCGGTTTCCACCGCTGCGCCTCGTGGACAAGCTGCGCCTCGGGGGGACGATCTTCTACGCCTCGCGACGGTCGGACTGGCGCGCCCTCGAATCCATTCCGGTCACGGACTGGCTTCGCCGCCTCTCCGGTGATCGCACCTTCGAAAAGATCTGGCTGCCCCTGCTGCGGGCCAAACTGGGCGAAAACTACGGCAATGCCAACGCGGCGTTCATCTGGGCGACGATCAGCCGGATGTATGCCGCCCGCCGCTCGGGCCTGAAGCGTGAGATGTTCGGGTTCGTCGACGGCGGGTATGACACCATCGTTTCGCGGCTCGAGACGGTCCTCGCGGACGCGGGCGTCTCGCTGCGCTGCGGCGTGCGGGTCGCGCGCGTCGAGACCGCCGGCGCCGGGCAAGCGGTCGTGCTGGCGGACGGCACCCGCTCGGCCTTCGACGCGGTGGTGATGACCACGCCGGCCACGCACCTGCCCGAGCTGTGCCCCGAGCTGAGCGATGCCGAGCGCGCGCGCCTCGCAGCCATCACGTATCACGGCATCGTGTGCGCTTCGATGCTGCTGCGCAGACCGCTGGCCGACTACTACGTGACGAACATCACGGATCCGGGGGTGCCGTTCACGGCCGTCATCGAGATGACCGCCCTCGTCGACCGGGAGCGTTTCGGCGGGCATGCCCTGGTCTACCTCCCCCGCTACCTGACGCAGACGGACGCCTTCTGGCAGGCCGACGATGCCACCGTCCGCGGCGCGTTCCTGGCGGCCATCGCCCGGATGTATCCGGCGTTCTCCCCCGACGACGTGGTCGCATTTCAGGTGGCCCGCGCGCGACAGGTGATGGCCTTGCCGACCCTGAACTACTCCACGACGCTCATGCCGAAGACGACCACGAGCCGCCCGGGGCTCTTCATCGTCGGCTCGGCACAGATTCCCGACGGCACGCTGAACGTGAACGAGACCATCGGCCTCGCCGAGCGGGCGTTGCCCGTCCTGCGCGACTTCCTGGAGCGTTGATGCCATGACCGCCCCCGCACGCCCCATCGCCGCCGTCTCGCTCGACGCGGACAATCAGTGGTCCTACATGAAGACGCACGGCGACGCCGGCTGGGAGAGTTTCCCGAGCTACCTCGACGTCCTGATGCCGTACACCTGTGATCTCTTCGATGAGCTCGGCATTCGCATCACCTACTTCATCGTGGGCCAGGACGCCGCGCTCCCGGTCAACCGCAACGCACTCGCCCTCGTGACGGCCCGCGGGCACGAGGTCGGCAATCACTCCTTCAAACACGAGCCGTGGTTGCATCGCTACAGCCGCGCCGAGATCAAGGACGAGCTGTCCCGGGCGGAGCAGGCCATCGGCGAGGCTTGCGGCGTGCGGCCCGTCGGCTTTCGCGGCCCCGGCTTCTCGCTGTCGACGGACGTCCTCGAAACGCTCGCCGATCGCGGTTACACCTACGACGGCTCGACGCTACCGACGTGGATCGGACCCCTCGCGCGGGCCTACTACTTCCGGCAGGCGAAGCTGACGGCCGAGCAACGGGAAGAACGCTCGATGCTCTTCGGTCGTTTCTCGGAGGGCCTGCAGCCGAATGGCCCGTACCGCTGGCGACTGCCGTCGGGCCGCACCCTGCTCGAGCTGCCGGTCTCGACGATCCCCGCGCTGAAGACACCGTTTCACCTCTCGTATCTCATCTATCTCGCCCGCTTCTCGGACGCGCTCCTCGACGCCTATCTGACGGTCGCCATCGAGGCCTGCCGAAGGCTGGACACGCCGCCGAGTTTCCTCCTGCACCCGCTCGACGTCCTCGGGGGCGATCAGGTCCCCGCCCTGCGGTTCTTTCCCGGCATGGATCTCGACGCCGCCCGCAAACGAGAGATCTTCCTCCACGTTCTCGGCCGGCTGCGCGATGCCTTCGAGCTGCTGCCGATGAACGAGTACGCCCGTCGCCTCAATGCGCGAACGGATCTCCCCGTCCGCCGGGCGGCCGCCTGACCGATGTGTGGTTTCGTCGCCCTGATCGACCGCCGCGGGGGCGGCGCGAGTGCCCAGGCGGCCGTCCTCGACCGCATGGCGCAGACGATCCGTCACCGTGGACCCGACGACGAGGGTCGGTACTTCGACGGTGCCCTCGGTCTGCACCACCTGCGCCTCTCGATCATCGACCTCGAAGGCGGCCACCAGCCGATGCACGACGCCTCGGGGGCGCTGACGATCGTCTTCAACGGCGAGATCTACAACTACGTCGAGCTGCGCGCCGAGCTGGAGGCCGAAGGGGCCGTCTTCCGCACGCAGGGCGATACCGAGGTCATCCTCGCGCTCTATGCCCGGCACGGAGAGTACGGGTTCGGCCGTCTCATCGGGATGTTCGCCTTCTTTCTCTACGACCGCCGGAACCGACGCGGCGTCGTCGCCCGCGACCACTTCGGGATCAAACCGGTCTATTTCCAGAGCGGCCCGGGGCACCTCGCCTTCGCGTCGGAGATCAAGGCGCTGCTCGCCCACCCCGAGGCCCGGCGTGCGCCGGACGCCGAGCGCCTCGCAGATTACATGACCCTGCAGCTCGTGCCGGACGACGGCACGCTCTTCGCGGGGGTACGCAAGGTGCAGCCCGGGCACCTGCTGATCGTCGACCTCGCGCCGGATTCCGCCTCGTTCGGCGAGATCACGCGCGACGTCGTCTATTGGGAGCCCACCTACCCGGTGGATTTCTCCCTGACGGAGGAGCGCGCGGTCGACGAGGTCCGGGCGCTCGTCGAGGACAGCGTTCGCATGCAGGTGCGCGCGGACGTCCCCATCGGCGCCCATCTGTCCGGCGGGACGGACTCGAGCATCGTCAGCCTCCTGGCCGCCCGCCACTGTCCACAGGGGCTGAACCTCTATCACGGGCGCTTCACGGAAGGGCCGGAGTTCGACGAGTCCGGGTACGCCCGCGCCGTCGCGGAGCGCATCGGACCGAACGGGCGCCTCGTCGAGATCGTGCCCGACGGTGACACGTTCGCCGACCTCATGCCCCGCCTGATCTGGCACATGGACGAGCCCGTGGCCGGCCCCGGGCTGTATCCGCAATACATGGTCTCGGCCCGCGCCCGGCAGGACGTCAAGGTCGCCCTCGGCGGGCAGGGCGGAGACGAGCTCTTCGCCGGGTACACCCGCTACCTCGTCGCCTACCTCGAGCAAGCCCTGAAGGGCGCGGTCCACCAGGCGAACGACGAGGGCGAACACATCCTCAGCCTCGCGACGATGATCCCCAACCTGCCCGAACTCAGAGCGTATCTCCCGCTGCTGCGTCGGTTCTGGCAGGACGGGCTCTTCGGGCCGATGGACACGCGCTACTTCCGCCTGATCGACCGCCTCGAGGACGCCTGGGGGCTGCTGACGCCCGGGTTCCGTGAGACGATGAATCCCGAGCGTGTCTTCGAGGGCTTTCGTCGGCGATTCAACCACCCCGAGACGACGTCTTACCTCAACAAGATGCTGCACTTCGACCTGACGGTCGTGCTGCCGGGCCTCCTGCACGTCGAGGATCGCGTCAGCATGGCGGTCTCGCTCGAGTCGCGCGTGCCGCTCCTCGACTGGCGCCTCGCCGATCTGGCCGGGCGCATCCCCCCGCGCCTGAAGTTCCCCGGTGGCCGCCTCAAACACCTGCTCCGGACGGCGTTCCGCGACGTCCTTCCACAGAAGGTCCATCACCGCAAGGACAAGATGGGGTTCCCGGTGCCCTTGCACCAGTGGGCACGCACCCCGGGCCGCACCGCCGAGCTGTTCCACGACACCCTCGCCTCGCGTGCCTGTCGCGAGCGCGGCTTGTTCGAGCCGGCGGCGCTCGAGGCCGCCCTCGACCGCAGCGCGCCGTTCAGCCGCAAGCTTTGGGGCGTCCTTTGCCTCGAACTCTGGTTTCAGACCTTCATCGACGGCGCAGCCGACGCGCCGATTCGCTAAGCTCCCCCGAACCCGATCCCAAGCTGGAGAGACGCATGCCCTTCGACGGAAACCGCTTCACCCCCGACGCATGGCGCATCCGGAAGATCGGCGTCATCGGGCCGGGCATCGTGGGCATGCCCATGGCCGCCCTGCTCGCGGCCGCCGCCCGAGACGGGGCGTTCGAGCCGGACGCCCGCGTCGTCGTCGTCCAGCGTCGTTCGCCGACGTCCGGATGGAAGGTCGACGCGATCAACGACGGGCGGTCACCCATCGGCGGCGTCGAACCCGACCTCGAACGCATCATCGGTGCGTGCGCCGCGGCCGGTCGCCTCTCTGCGAGCGACGACTACGGGCAGCTCGCGGACTGCGACCTCGTCCTCGTGTGTGTTCAGACCGACAAGGACGGGCTCGTCCCGGATTACGGTCCCCTCGACGGCGCCCTCTCGCTGCTCGCGTCGCAGCTCGTCCGTCGACCCGCCGGCAATGTGCCGGTGGTGGCCATCGAGTCGACGCTCGCCCCTTCCTCCATGACCACCGTCGTCCGCGAGCACTTCCGGCGCCATGGCCTCGAGGAGGGCCGCGATGTGCTGCTCGGCAACAGCCCGAATCGGGTGATGCCGGGACGTCTCATCGAGCGCGTCGCCGCGGCGGACAAACTCGTCGGCGGCCTCTCCGCCGAGACGCCCGTGCTCATCGCGAGCGTGTATCGGCGCATCGTCACGCAGGGCAGCCTGCACCCGACGACGAGCATGACGGCGGAGGTCGTCAAGACCCTCGAGAACGCCTACCGCGACGTGCGCATCGCGTTCGCCGCCGAGGTCGTCCGGTTCTGTGACGCCCGGGACGTGGACTTCTTCGCGCTGCGCGACGCCGTGAACGCCCGGGTCGCTCGTGGCGACACCGCCTCCCGGGATGCGGCGGCGGTCCCGGTCGGCGCCCTGCTCGTGCCGACGATCGGTGTCGGCGGTCACTGCCTCCCGAAGGACGGCATTCTGCTTCGATGGCGGTACAATGCCCGGTACCCGGACCGCATTGCGCGCAGCCTCATCCACCTGAGCCGTGTCATCAACGACGAGGCCCCCGAGTACGGCATCGCGCTCGCCGAACGCCGCTTCGGGCCGGTCGCGGGGCGCCGGGTCGCCGTCCTGGGGGCCGCCTACCGCGCGGACTCCGACGACACCCGGAACGCACCGGCCCTTTCGCTCTGCGCACGCCTGCGCGCTCGCGGCTGCGACGTCGTCCTCCACGATCCCTTCGTCAGGCCCGACGATCAGAACCTGCTGCGCACCGGCCTCGATGCCATCTACACGCAAGACCTCGACGCCGCCCTCGCCGGCGCAGCCCTCGCCTTCGTCTGTCAGGCGCACCAGCCCTACCGCGCCGGTCGCGCGTCCCTGTTCTCCGGGCGGGTCGGGGGCGTCGTCGACGGCTGCAATGCATTCACCGCGGCCGAGATGTCTGCCGCCGGGGTCCCTTACACGGGCATCGGGCGGGGCACGGCGCCCCCCGACGCCGGGCTGGTCGAGTCCGTCACGTCGGCGTTCCGGGCCATGGAGCGAGGGGTCGCCCGCGAGCTGCGGGCGGTGATCGACTTCCTCAACGCAGAACACGCCGAGGGCTTCGACCGGGTCGACTTCGAAGAGGTCCGCCGCCTGGCGGCCACGTGTGTCACGGGGTGCGACATCGCCGAGCCGGGTCCGATTCGCGGCTTCTTCGACACTGACGCGGCGCCGTTCCATTCGACGCTCGCGGCCGTTCCGGCCGGGTGAGATGAGGACGCCCGACCGAGCGTGACACATTCTCGGAAAAACACTTGGCA
>JAKLJY010000048.1:57028-57266 GCA_023150895.1 Myxococcota bacterium
GTGGCGATATCAAAGCCCCGCGTGCTTTCGCTCTGACATCGCACCATTCCCTGTCCGGAAAGGCTGAAACACATGTCGCAGATCGTCATCGAGATTCCCATCGAGGCCCTCACCAAGGCCAATGTCGCCAAGGCGCTCACCGAGCTGACGCTGGCGCTCGGCGGCCACGCCTCGGCCCCGGCGGCCGCAGCGCCCGCCCCTGCGGCGGCGCCCGCGGCCCCCAAGCCCGTCGCCGTGG
>JAKLJY010000049.1 GCA_023150895.1 Myxococcota bacterium
AGCACGGCCGTGGCGAGCGCGGCGGCGATGGCGAGCGCGGCGGCGAGCGAAGGTGCGGCCCCCGCGAGCGCGGCCGGCTCCGAGGCGGCCAAGGCCCTCGAGGGCATGGCGGCGGCCCTCGGTGCGGCGGCCGGCGCCCAGGGCGGCACGCCCTGCGAGCAGGCCTACAACGGCATCGAGGCCATGGTGAAGGCCATGGAGGCCAAGATGGGCCCCGGCAAGTCCAAGCCCCTGCCCCCCAAGGACAAGTTCGTGGCCGCCTGTGGCGAGCTCCCCGAGACCGTCCAGAAGTGCATGAGCATGAACTACGCCATGGCGAACCAGCAGGAGTGCCAGGACGCCCAGGCCAAGATGGATCCGGCCGCCAAAGAGAAGTTCAAGGCCGCGATGGGCGGCATGTGAGGTCGCCGCCGGGCCGGCTCACGGCCCGGTCATGACCCCGACAAGAGGCGCGCGGCGCCCACGCCCGCGAGGGCGACGAGCCCCAGGACGCCCGCGCCGAGCGCCATGACCCCCCAGATGTGGGTGCGGTCGAGGAAACGCTCGAGCCCCGTGATCGCTCGCTTCGAGAAGGTCACGGGGCATTGCACGCGACAGCGCCCCGCGCCGATGGCGTGCAGCTCGGCGAGCATCTGATCGGCACTCTGCCAGCGCGCTTCGGGTTCCCGTTGCAGCCCGCGGTGCAGGAAGTGCCCGAACTCGGGCGGCACGCCGTCCGGTTGCGAAGGGTGGGCCTCGAACAGGCCGACCGAGCTCGGCGCTTCGGCCTTCATCACCGCGATCAGCACGGCCATGACGGACTTCGCGTCGGCGTGCCGGTGGCGCAGGCCGAGCAGCTCGTGGAAGACGACACAGGCCGAGTAGAGGTCCGACCGCGCGTCGAGCGGGTGTCCCGCGCCTTTGGCCTGCTCGGGCGACATGTAGTGCGGCGTGCCCACGACGGCGCCGTCCTGCGTCGACGACAGGCGCTCGCCGAGCATGACGCCGGCGGCTGCGTCGGTGGGGGCGGACGCGGGCTCGGCCGATCCGCGGCCCGCTTCGGACGTCCGACAGGCGATGCCCCAATCCATGAGAACGACCTCGCCGAAGCGCCCGACCATGATGTTGGCGGGCTTGACGTCCCGGTGCAGCACGCCCCGGCTGTGCGCGAACTGCAGTGCGCGCAGGAGACCCTCGAAGATCTCAACCCGGCGCGGAACGTCGTAGCGCGCGATGGCCTCCGGATCCCCGCGCCGCAGGCGGTCGATCACGCTCTCGAGCGTTTCGCCGTCGACGAACTTCATGACGAAGAAGTAGCGCCCTTCCGCGTCGACCCCGACGTCGTGAATCGGCACGATGTTGGGGTGCTCGAGGCGGCCGATGGTGCGGACCTCGTCCAGGAAGCGGGCCACGACGCCGGGGTGTCGGGCCTCGGGCAGCAGACGCTTGATGGCCACCTGACGGTCGATGTCGCGGTCGTCGACGAGGGCCACCTCGCCCATGCCACCGCGGCCGAGGGGGCGGACGTCGGCATACCGCGGGCCCGCCGCCGGCCCCATGTGCAGGGCCTCGCCCCGGCGTTCGAGGCGGGGCAGCACGGAGTGCCGGGCGGCGAGGGCGGAGGATGATTGCAGCGCGTCGGGCCCGGAGGCCAAGGCGGCGTCGAGGGTCACGTCCGGCAGGGGGGCGGCGATGGTCTGGTCGAGCGAATGCTGGTCGAGGGTCTTGTCGGGCATGGTCACGGTGAACTCGTCGGCAGAGGCTCGGCGGAGACGAACGCGATGAAGGTATAGGCGAACGCCCCGGTTGCCGCGGATCGCCCGCCGAATCCGACGGAGAGGCGCCCGTCGAGGACGTCGACCTCGCCCTCGTAGACGAACGTCGGCGCGGCGTCCGTCGTGACGTGGTCGACGACGACGGGGCGGCCCTCGAGACTCAGATTGTGGGGATCGTCCGGATAACCGCGGGCCGGTCGCCCGAGCCCGACACGCACGCGGTAGCGCCCCGGTGCCAGGCCGAGTTCGAAGAGTGCGGGGCGTCCGAAGTCGTCGTACAGATAGCTGCGCGAGAGCACGTCGAAGCCCTCGACGTCGTCGTAGCCCGACCGGGCGATGCCCGGATCACCGACGTGCTCGCCCGTGAAACCGAAGCGGCGCGCGGCGTCCCACGGGGCCCAGCCGGCCTTCTCCCAGGTGTTTCCGTCGACCTGCAGGGGCGTGGCGGCGGGCTCGCCGGCCGGATCCTGGAAGTTCACGTACCGGCTCTCGGGCGGCGTGCCGGGATCGACTGCGAGCTGCGGTAGATCGGGGCGCTCGCCGCCGAGGTACGCGCCGAGTCCGTCCCGGAGGCTGGCGAGCACCGCCGGATCCCGGTTCCAGTCCGTCAGGCTGGAGGCGACGCCCGCAACCGTGCGATCGACCGCCCCGTCGGCCCCGGGCGTGGGGTGGCGACCGCCGTTGGCCAGGTAGAGGTACTCGTAGTCCTCGAAGCCGTCGCGCAGCGCCAGCGCGCGCAGATTCGGGCGCCCCCCGGGGAAGAAGCGATCGCCGTCGTAGTAGGCCCAGCCGCGGGCCCGCAAGCGCCACGACACCCACGGGATCACGCGCGCGTGCAGGGTGTCCCGCGTCGGGCTCGTCGGGTTGAAGTAGGGCTCCGGGTCGTGATCGAGGCTGTAGAGCCAGAGTTGCTCGCCGAAGTCGCGCTGCCGCGTTTGCGCATAGGCCGGCTCCAGGTGTTGCAGGGCGGCGATCCAGATGTCGTAGCCACATGCCCCGCCGGCGTCCTCGGCGATGGCCGGCGTCGGCTGCTCGCTGATGGCAATGCGCAATTCGGGCGCCGCGGCGCGCACCAGACGGCACAGATGGGCCGCGAGGCGGGCGTCCTCGGGCGTCTGCGGTTCGTTCTGCAAGTAGGCGTAGGTGCGGTCCGCGAGCCCGGCATCGCGCAGGTAGGCCCCGAGGGCGGTCAGCCAGGCGGACCACGCGGCATTGAACGCCGGCGTGCCGAACGCATCGCCGCGGGCCTCACCACAAAACGCCGCCGGGCGCGGCGTGGCGTTGTCGACGAACTGGAAGATCGACGCATCGGGGAAGCCCGAACCGTCGAAGCCGTCTCCGAGCAGCACATGCCGTGCGAGCGCGCCGACCCCGTACTCGGGCGGCTCGTCGGGCTCGTCGTAGAGGCCCGCGCAGCGCCGCGGGTTGCGATCCGAGTCCCAGGTGATGTCCCACCGGAAGCTGCTCGGCCAGACGGGGTTCGCCGGGGTCAGGCGCAACCCGAGCAGCATCGCCCGCGCGTCGTCGGCGTCGCCGTCCGGGGGGATCAGCGCGCCCATGTCCAGGTTGACCTGGCTCGAGAAGTGGAGCTCGCGGGGCAGTTCGAAGTCGAAGACGTGCACCGTCAGCGGGATCTCGACCGCCGGGCGTCCGGGGCGGGCGAGGACCAGCACGCCCGCGTGCTCCCCCGGCGCGACGGCTTCGCGCGGCACGCGCACGTCCACCAGCAGCGCGGCGTTTCCGGCCGCGGCCAGCGGCCAGGGAGTGTCGGGGCGCAGGGGGGTCAGCGTGTCGCCGAAGCCGTCCGTGAACCCGACCCCGTAGACCGTCGCCTCGAAGGCCAAGAGACCCTGCAACCGCGCCGTCACCGCGCCCTCACCGGGGCCGAGCGACAGCCAGACGCTCTCGGCCTCGCCCCGGGCCGCGGCGACGCGCAAACCGCTGCGGGGGGCGCCGGGGGGCAGGGTCGGATCCGCGCGCGGACTCAGGGCCGGCGGCCCCGTGAAGAGGGGCCAATCCGCGGGGCTCTCGGCAATGGGATGGGCGGGATCCGGGGGGGTCGACGGACCCACCGACGGGCCCGCGTCCGAGGGGTTCGCCGCCGTACCGCCGCCCCCGCTGCTCGGTGTCCCTCCGCCACCGCCCGCACCGACGCCCCCGTCGATCCCGGCAATCTCGCCGCCGCCACCGCCACCGCAGGCCAAGACGGCGATGGTCGTGAGGACGAGCCCAAGCGAAGGGCGCCTCACGGCACGCTCAGGCGGCTCGCCGGCTCGTCCGGTCCGAGGAGCATCACCGTCACGCGTTCGCCCGCCGCGGCGGCCGCGCAGCCCGCCGGTCGCACGATGAAGGCGTCCGCGCCGGCCAGGCTCGAGAGGGCGCCGCTGCCCTGCGCGCGCCCCGCATCGACGTGCAGCTCACCCCCCGTGTCCCATCGCACGCTCGCCCGCAGGTATTCGGTGCGGTTGCCACCGGCGGGGAGGGCGGCCGCCGTCAGGCCCATCGTCGGGCGGCGCAGACAGCCCGCGTGCCCCGCGAGCCGAAGCAGCGCGGGCCGAACGAAGACCTCGAACGTCACCAACGCGCTGATCGGATTGCCGGGCAGTCCGAACGCGTACGCCGCGCCGATCTGGCCGAAAAGCAGCGGTTTGCCCGGCCGGATGGCGACTTTCCAGAACGACAGCGCGCCGCCGGCGAGCTGTCTGAGCACCGGCCCGACGTGGTCGTGATCCCCGACGCTCGCCCCGCCGCTGGTGAGGAGGACGTCCGTCGATGCGGCGGCGTCGCGCAGGGCGTGCTCCGTGGCCTCGCGGTCGTCTCGCAGGATGGGCAGGATGCGCGGCTCGCCCCCGGCCGCTCGCACGGCCGCCGCGAGCGCCCAGGCGTTGGTGTTGGCGATCTGTCCCCGGCCGGGCTCGCCCGCGTCGATCTCGACGAGCTCGTTGCCGCTGCTGACGATGGCCACGCGGGGGGCGCGATGGACGGCCACGCTCAGGCGGCCCTGCGCGGCGATGAGCGCGAGATCACCCGGTGTCAGGGGGCGCCCCGGCGCGAGCACGGCCTGTCCCGGCTCGACGTCCGAGCCCGCTCGCCGGATGTTGTCCCCGACGCGCGGCACGCTCCGGAACGTGACGCGGCCCGGGGTGGCCTCCGTGTCCTCCTGAATGACCACGGTGTCCGCGCCCGGTGGGATGGGCGCGCCGGTGAAGATGCGCACGGCCGCTCCGGGAGGCAGGGGGCGCTCGCCCGCGTCACCGGCGGCCACCGCGTCCGCTACGGGCAGCGTCGTGCCCGGGGCGGTCGCGTCCGCGGCCCGCAGTGCGTACCCGTCCATCGCCGAGTTGTCCCAGGCGGGCAGGCGGCGGGTCGCGATGACGGACTCGGCGGCCACGCGACCGGTGGCGGCCAGGAGATCGACCCGCTCGGCGCCGAGGGGCAGGACCCGGGCGAGGATGGCATCGAGGGCTTCGGAGACGGACAGGAGGCTCATGGGCGTGCTCGGGCGGGGACGGGGGTCGGATCAGGGCAGCTTCAGGACCTGTCCGACGCGCAGGGTGTCGCGGTTGCCCAGGCCGTTGGCTCGGCGCAGCGCGGCTTCGGTGATGCGGTGTCGGCGGGCGATGCGGCTGAGGGTATCGCCCTTTGCAACCCGGTGCGTGCCCCGGTCGGCGTGTCCGGCGCGACCGGCGCGGTCCCCCGCTGCGCTCGCGCGCGACCGGTCGGAGGCGGGGGCGGGGCGGTCGAGGACCGGCACTTTGAGCACCTGCCCGGGCTTCGCGGCGGACTGGGGCCCCAGGCCGTTCTCGGCGCGCAGGGCCGCCAGGCTGACCCCGTAGCGTTTGGCGATCTTCCAGAGCGTCTCGCCCTTGCCGACGGTGTGGTCGACGCGGCGGGTGCCCGCCGGTCGGTCGTCGCGCGCGTGGGCGAGGGCGTTGTCGGCGGCGGCGCTGCCGGCCGTGACGGCCGTGACCCGGCCCGCCGGCACGACGATGGCCCGCGAGAGGTCGAAGTCGGGCGCGACGAAAAGGCGCAGCGCCATGCCGCGGTGGACGGGCGCTTGGGGATCGAGGCCGTTCCACAGGCCGACATCACCCGGCGAGACCTGGAAGAACGCAGCGATTTCGCCGACCTCCATCTTGTCCGGGACCGGGAAGAAGACCTCCTGACGACCGAGCGGGTCGATCTGCAGGCCCGGATCCGTGCGCACCAGGAGCGGTGCGGGCTCGGGCGCCACGGGCCGGCCATCGGCGGGCACCAGGATGGTCTGCCCGGCCCGCGGCTCGCCGTCGGGCAGCTCGTTCAGGCGGCGCAGCGCCGTCTGCGTCACCCCGCGGGCGGCGGCGACGTCCTTCAGGCGTTCGCCGAACCGCACGACATGCTCCGCAAAAACGCGCCCCTGGATCTCACGGGTGTCGACGTGTTCATGGAAACGATCGAGGGCGCCCGCCGGGATGACCACCGGCCACTCGGGTACACCCGGCGGGGTGAAGCCGCGCCGCAGCTCGGGGTTCAGCTCGGCGAGCGTGTCCTCGGGCAGGTCCAGCGCACGGGAGAGCGCGCGCAGGTCCCGCCCCCCCGACAGATGGACCGTCGCCGTGGCGACCGGAGCCTCGGGGCGGATCTGGTCGAAGCCGTACCGCGCGGGATCACGACCGATGATCATGGCGGCCATGATCTTGGGCACGTAGCGCGTCGTGCCCAAGGGCAGCGCCCCGGCCGCGGCCAGCGCCCAGAAGTCGCGCTCGCCGGTGCTCTCGATCGCGCGCGCCACCGTGCCCGGCCCGCAGTTGTACGCGGCGAGCGCGAGCGGCCAGCTCCCGAACTTCTTCTGGAGCATCAGGAGATACCGGGCCGCGGCCTGGGTCGAACGCTCCCAGCTTCGGCGCTCGTCGAGCCACGCGTCGCGCCGCAGACCCATGGCCTGCCCGCTCTTGAGCACGAACTGCCAGGGCCCGACGGCCTGCGCGTGGCTGACCGCCGTCGGGTCGAAACCGCTCTCGATCATGGCGACGAAAACGAGCTCCGGGGGGGCGTCTTCCTTCGCCAGCCACGTCTCCAATCGCTGCCGATGGCGCCCCATGCGGGCGAGCCAGCGGGCCAGAATGTATTTGCCGCGACCCTGAAAGAAGCGCAGGTAGGCCTTGACCGGGCCGTTGAGCACCACGGGGACGGTGAACCCCGAGAGCGGTGTGCCGCGCAGGAACTCCCCCGGCGGCGCGCCGGCCTGGCGGGCGATCGGCTCCGGCGCATCGAGCCAGGCCAGCCCGTCGAACGCGGGCCCGCAGCCGGGCTCCCCGGGGAGGCAGCGCTCGTCACCGGCGAGCGCTCCGAAGACTTCGGCTTCGAGGCGGTCGAGCGTCTCCCGCTCCGAGGCGGAGGACTCGGTCGCGGCGGACGCCGGGCCAGGGGCCGCCCGCGCCGCACCGCCGGCCGTCGATGCGACGGCGAGCAGCGCGAAGAGGCAGCCGCGCGTCAGTACTTCCAGAGCCACCAGCTGCCATCCGTCTGCACGAGTACGGCGGTGTTCTCGCGGACCCCGGCCTGATCGGCGAGGTACAGCTTGATTTCGCGCCCCTCGAGCGTGCCGTTGACGACGACGCGTTCTCCCATGACCCACCGCTGGATGTCGTAGGCCTTGAGCTGCGCGTCCACATCGGCGCGGTGTTCGTCGTAGAGGGCCCGCCGGTCGGGGTGGACGAGCAGGCGGAGCTGGCCCTTCTCGTTGCGGTTGAAGGCGTCGGCCCAGGACTGCGCCGTGCCCTCGGCCGTCTCGTGCGGGTAGCGGAGGACCTCCTTCACGCAGGCGGCGTTGAAGGCGAGCACGCCGGCGAGGCCGACGAAACCGGCGGCGCGGGCGAGAGCGCGCAGGCGCGAAGGGCGGGCGGGCGACGAGGGCATCGGCATGCTCCGGAAAGAACCGGGCGCAGCATAGCGGCATTCCGGCGGGTCGCCAACCGGGCGCCCGTCTCAGGGCGTCCCGCAGGCGCCCGTGTACTGCAAGTCGAACTTCGCCCACCGGATGGCCGGATCGGCGCTCTGCCCGACGATGACGCCGCGCAAGAACTCGTAGACGCGGAATCCGGCCGGGATCTCGAGGCGCGCGGTCTCTGCGCCCCGAGCCCAGGCCGCGGGCGAGCGGATGTCCCGGTAGATGACACCGAGGGGCTCGGGGGCGGGGTCGGCGCGTTGCGTCTCGAGGCGAAACGACCAGGCGCCCAGGTCCGTCACGGGGCGGTCATAGTCGGTGACCGCCGTCGCATGGGAGGGGGCGACGACGACGTCGATGACCATGAAGACCTGACCGGCGGGGCACGCGGGGATGTCGACATGCGGCGTCAGGCCGACGAGACGCCCGAACGTGTTGCGGATGGTGACGCCGCCTTCCAGTGTCTGCAGGCGGGTCACCCAGTTGCGGCGCTTCATGTCCGGCCCGGCGGCCGCGGGCGTGGCGAACAGGACGCCCACGGCGGCGAGGACGGCCACGGAGGTGGCGTGCGCCAGCGGCGCGCGAGGGCTGCGCATCGGCTTGTCTCCTCGGGTCATTCGTTCAGGGGGCCTAGCCTCGACCCCCGCGCGCTGCGCGGCCCCGTCGCGCGGCGACGCGCTTTGTGGCAGCTTTTCCCGATGCACGTACCCGCTCGCGCCCGTTTCGCCCGTTTCGCCCTGTTCGCCGCCTCGCCGCTGCTCGCCGCCGCGCCGGCCTTTGCCGCCGCCCCGGCCGCACCCAAGCTCACCGCGGCCCAATCCGCCGAGCTGAAGGCCCGCGCGGCCGAGGTCCGGGCCCACCTGAACACGGGTCGGCGGGCGGTGCAGGCCAAGGACTTCGCCGCCGGTCTGCGGGCGTTCCAGGCCGCGCTCGCGCTCGATCCCGGCTCCGCGGCGGTTCTCGGCGAGCTGGCCTGGGCGGCGTTTCAACAGGGCAACATGGCCGAGGCCGAGAAGCAGGCCCGGCACGCCGCCGCGCTGACGGCGGATCCAAAGACGGCCGGCGCGGTGCTCTACACCCTCGGCCGCGCGCTCGAGGCGCGGGGCGACAAGACCGCCGCCGCCGAGACGTATCGCCGCTCGCTCACGCTGCGGGCCAACAAAACGGTGGAGGCCCGCCTGCTCGCGCTCGGGGTCGGCGGCCCGTCCGCGCCGGTACCCGCCGCGTGCCGTTTCGAGCGCTTCGACGGTCCGCTGCCGGCGGACCTCTGCGCGGCGTTCGTTGCGCGCGGCAAGTACCGCGTCGAGGACGGCACCGAGGGCGAGTCCCCGCCGGCGAGTTGCGACGGCGTCGGCGCGGCGCCGGCGGCGATCACCGTGTCCGGTTGGCAGGTGCGGCCCTTCGCGTTCTTCGCACCGAGCGAATACGGGGGCGGGTACGAGAGCCTGATGCTGGCCGTCGGCGGCCCCGGCGCCTGGTACACGACGCCCCTGGCGAGCGCGTGGATGCCGGGCATGGGCGGGGTCGACGGTCACGTGCTGGCGTACCCGCCCGAGGCGCGCGCCGACGCCCCCGCCGGGCCCCCGCAGGTGCTCGTGCGGTTCGAGTCGCACCGGACGGACCGCGATCTCGGCTCGAACTCGATGGAGTACGACGGGTACTGGGGGCTGGGCATCGTTTCGCTCGCGCCGGAGGGCCCCCGCTGGCTCGGCGCGTTGGTCACCAAGGCCGAGAGCGGGGTTTCACAGGTGCTCGACGACCCCGACGAGCCCAAGGTCGAGCCGCGCTCCGCCACGCGCGAGATCGGGGCGGCCCCCGCGCCCGGGCTCGACGCGCTTCAGGTCATCCCCAAGATCGGGGCACCGCTCCTCCCGCCGGGGCGTCGCGTCTTCGGCGCGCTGCCGGCCCCGTGCGCGGCGGAGCTCGGCTTCACCTCGGCCGGGTTGCAGTGACCCGCCTCAGAAGAGGTCCACCCAGCCATCCGCCGGCGGCAGCTCGTCATCGGGGCCGACGGCCGTCAGGTGCAGGTGCAGCACGACGAGCCCGTTGGGCCCCTCGATGCGCAACAGCTCGACGTAGTACCGACCCGCCGGCACCGGCGCTTGCACGACGTGCACCGCGTCCGTCTCCCAGTCCATCAGCTCGTAGGCGTCACGCACACAGAGCGTGCCGCTCGGGACGTCGAGGGGAAACCCGACGGCGATGAGCAGCCCCTCGGGCGCCTCGGACGGGGCCGGGCTCAGGAAGACCTGCACGAGGTAGTCGCGCTGCGGCTCGCCCGTCGTGAGCAAGACGGCGCGGGCCTGCGCCATGGCGGCCTCGAGGGCTTCGTGGTTGCGGCCCTGGGGGTGCCCGAAGCCCGGGCCCTCGATGAACGGGCGCACGACGTCGGCGTCGTAGGCCACCAGTCCGAGGCCGGTGGCGAAGCAGCAGAACGGGCCGATGCGTGTCGCGGCGTGCATGGCGTCGAGTATGCTTCGGTTCCATGATTCACACCAATCGGCTCTATTTCGACGACCCGACGGGCTCGCCTTTCGAGGCCGTGGTGGTCGCGCACGCGCTCAGCGGCGACCGGCCCTCGCTGATCCTCGATCGTTCGGGATTCTACCCGGAGTCCGGCGGGCAGATGGCCGATCGCGGCCTGCTCGGCGGGTTCGAGGTCGTCGACGTGCAGGTCGACGACGCGGGTCGGGTGCACCACGTCCTGTCGGTCTCGGACCTGCCGGCCGTCGGGGCGACGGTCCGCGGTGAGCCGGATCGCCGCCGCCGGCGGGTGCACCAGGCGCTGCACACCGGGCAGCACATGCTCTCGCGGGCGCTCGTCGACGTGGCCGGGGCGGAGACGATCTCGTCGCGGCTCGGCGAGACGGCCTGCACCATCGACACCCCCGGCGAGACGTTGCGCGAGGCCGACCTCGCCCGCGCCGAGGCCCTCGTGAACGACATGGTCGACGCCGACGTCCCGGTGCGCGCATTCTTCCCCGACGCGGAGACGCTCGCCACGCTGCCCCTGCGGCGGGCGCCCAAGGTCACCGACGACGTACGCGTGGTGATGGTCGGCGACTTCGACTGCTCGCCCTGCGGCGGCACGCACTGCACGGGCAGCGCGCAGGTCGGGTTCGTGCGGATCACCGGGCTCGAGCGGTACAAGGGCGGCCTGCGCATCACCTTCAACGCCGGCCCCCGCGCCCGGCAGAGCCTCTTCGGGCAGCAGGACGTCCTGCAGGCCCTCGCGCGCGGTTTCACCTGCGGCCCGGCCGACGTGCCCACCGCCGTCGAGCGCCTGCGCCGCGATCTGACCGACACGAAGGCCGCCGCCGGCCGGCTCCAGGAGCGCCTCGTCGAGCAGATCGCCGCGCGCCTGCTGGCCGGTGCGGGCCCCGCGCCGCGGTTCGTCCTGTCGTTCCCGGGGGAGGACGCGACCTTCCTGCGCCTGCTCGGCCGCCGACTTGCCGAAGTGCCTGGCACCTCGGCGATTCTGGGCGCGCCCGGGCCCGAGGGCACGCGATATCTGGTCGTGCGCGGGCCGGGGGCGGACTTCGACTGCGGGGCGTTCGTGCGGCGTCTCAACGCGCAGACGGGCGGTCGGGGCGGCGGTCGCGCCGAGAGCGCGGAGGGCTCGATGCCGGTCGCCCCGGAGGATTGGGCCGCGCTGGTGGACGGACTCGCCCCATGACGCGCCCCGTGGATCCCGTGCGGAAGCGCTATCGCCGCGCGGCCTTCCGGGCGCTCGTCGTGCGGCTGCATACGTTTCTCATCTTCACGGCGGTCGTGGGCGCCGGCCTCGCGCTGAACCGGGCGCTGCTCGCCATCGGGTTCGAGCACATCGTCGCGCGCTCCCTGTTCAATTGTGCGGTGACGTACGGACTCTTTCTGGGGGCCGCGCGTCTCTGGATCGCCTACGCGCAAACCGCCGAGCCGGCGCTGGCCGTCCTGCCCCCGGAGGAGGCCGCCCTGGCGCCCCCCGATGCCGTCTGGTCCGAGCACGACAAGGCGCGACCGGACGGCGCCAACGCCGCCGAGGGCACGCTCGACGTGGCGCGGGGCTTCGCCGAGCTGGCGGGCGGGCTGGCCGAGGGCGAGGTCATCGGGGCCGTCGTCGGCGGCATTGCGCTGCTCCTGGCCGCCCTGGTGGCACTGGCGTTCGTCTTTCCGTGGTTCTGGGTCGAGGTGCCGGCGCTGCTCGTCGAGGCGGCCTTCCAGGTGGCGCTGTCGGCCTCGCTCGTGCGGCGTTCGGGCCGCTGGGTGCCGGCGCGCGAAGGGGCGGGGTGGCTGCCCGTCCTGGTCGCGGGTACGTGGCGGCCGATGCTCGTCGTGACGTTGATGGTGCTGGCGGTGACGCTCACCGCGCAGGTGGCCTGTGATGCCCCCGCTCGGCTGGCGGGGTGTTTCGACGATTCGGCCGCCCGGGATTGACCGGGATCAAGCCGGGCGGGGGCTTGCGAGAATCGGCCGAGTGTCACCGCGAACGCCGGCTTGAGAATTCCGCGGGGCGGGCCGTTGCCGTTGAGCGAGTGTGACGAAAAACCGCTCGGGGGAAAACCATGCCGCTCATGCAATGGAACGACAAACTCAGCACGGGTGTCGCGACCGTCGACGCCGATCACAAGAAGCTCGTGGCGATGGTGAACGAGCTCTACGACGGAGTGGTCGCCGGCCACGGCAAGGACGTCGTCGGCAAGGTGCTCGACGGGCTGATCAGCTACACCGCCGAACACTTCGCCCGCGAGGAGCGTTACTTCGCGCAGAGCAACTACCCCGACGCCGTCGCGCACAAGAAGGAGCACGCCGACCTGGTGAAGCAGGTGCTCGACGTGCAGGCCAAGTACAAGGCCGGCGCGACGAGTTCGCTGTCTCTCGAAGTGATGAACTTCCTCAAGTCCTGGCTCGTGAAGCACATCCAGGGCAGCGACAAGAAGTTCGGGCCGCACCTCGTCCAGCACGGCATCAAGTAGCGTCGCCGACGGCCGCGGCCGCCTCAGCTCAGGGTCGCGAGCGCGGCGGGGGTGAACGGCAGCAACTCCGCCGCCCGGCCGGTCCGGATCTTCGTGGCCCAGTTCGGGTCGACGAGCAGGGCGCGGCCGACGGCAACCAGGTCGAACTCGTCGGCTTCGAGGCGGGCGAGCAGCGCGTCGAGGGGGGTCGACTCGGACGACTCGCCGCGGAACGCCCCGATGAACTCACCGGAGAGACCGACGCTGCCCACGGTGATGACCGGTTTGCCGGTGAGGCGTTTCGTCCAGCCGGCGAGGTTCAGATCCGAGCCCTCGAACTCGGGCTCCCAGAAGCGTCGCTGCGAACAGTGAAAGACGTCGACGCCGGCCTCGCTCAACACACCGAGCAGGGCGCCGAGCGCTTCGGGGATCGGCGCGAGCTTCGCCGTGTAGTCCTGCTGCTTCCACTGCGAGTAGCGCAGGATGAGCGGGAAGTCCGGCCCGACCGCGCGGCGCACGGCGGAGACGACCTCGACGGCGAAGCGGGCCCGGGCGAGCGGATCGCCCCCGTAGACGTCCGTGCGGGTGTTGGTGCCCTCCCAGAGGAACTGATCGATGAGATACCCGTGTGCCCCGTGCAGCTCGACGGCGTCGAACCCGAGGGTCCGCGTCGCCTCCGCGGCCCGGGCGAACGCGTCGACGACGGCCTGAATGCGCGCCGGGCTCATGACCTCGCCGGTGACCTTGCCCGGACGCGAGAGACCCGACGGCCCGATGCTCGGCAGCTCGGGGAAGGCCACGGTCTGCGTCTTCGGGTTGCGCGCCATGCCGACGTGCCAGAGTTGAGGCGCGATGCGCCCGCCCGCCGCGTGCACCTCGTCGACCACGCGGCGCCAGCCGTCGAGGGCCGCGCCGAAGAAGTTCGGGACGTCGACACTCATCGACGAGACCGGGTCGTCGACGGTCGTGCCTTCGGTCACGATCAGGCCGACGCCCCCCTCGGCGCGGCGGCGGTAGTAGGCGGCCACGTCCGGGCCGGGCACGCCCCCGGGGGAGCGCTGGCGGGTCATGGGGGCCATCACGACCCGGTTCGGCAGCGTGAGCCCGTGGGGCAGCGTCAAAGGAGAGAACAGGGCGGCGGCGCCAGGCGACATGGGGGGACTCCGGGGACGGGATTCGAGTGCGGCGGCGCAGGATAGCCCCGGTCGGACGGCGCGGCCACGGTTCTCCGTTACCAGAGTGTGATGTCCATTGAGTGATGTCGCACGGTTTCGTAACCGGTTGCGCAGCCCTCCACCTCCTGTCGTCAATAGACGAGCGGATACCTGAATCTGGCATGCCGCTTGCTCTCGATGACCGCATGCTTGAGATCGACCCTCGCTCCGCCGACCTGAACCACCGCTGGCGAGCCGCCCGCCGGGCGGCGATCGTCGGCGTCACCGGCGCCGTCGCCGCCGAAGACGCCGCCCCCGACGCGGCGCCCGAGTCCCCCTGGGTGCTCGCGCTCGCCCTCTCCGCCGGGCGCGAAGGCCTGCTGCGGCAGGTCTACGACAACGGCCTGCGCCTCGGTCGCAGTTTCGCGCGTTTTCATGGCGGCCCGGTGCCCGCCGACGCCCTCGGCGCCCTCCTCGCCGGCCTCGACGGGCCGTGCCTGCGGGGCCGCTTGTGTCGCGACCCCGCCCTCGGCGGCGCGCAGGTGCTCGATCGTCCGCCCTGCGCCGTGGTCGAGACCGGCACCTGCGACTACTGGCGCGAGGCCATTGCGGGCCTCGTCCACGGATTGACCGACGGATTGCACTTCGCCCGTCACGACAGCGCCGGCCGAGGGGGGCGGCGCTGTCGTGACGTGGTGTCTGCGCAGGCCGACGGCCCGGGGCGCCTCGCGGCGCTCGACGACGAAGAGAGCGCCGCCCTCGCCGCCGCCACGGTGGCACTGCGGTTGCTCGCCCCCGGGGTGACGCTGCACTTCGAGGGTCGCCTCGAGGATGCCATCGCCTACCGCCGCGCCGGTGACGGATGCGGTCCGGCAGCGCCGACCCTCGAAGGGCAGGGCGCCCCGATCGACGAGGTCCTCGGGCGGTTCCTGCCCGGGCGCACGTTCAAAGACACTTCGCCGCGCGCGGTGCTCGCCCCGACCGCGCGGGAAGCGGCGTCCTGACCGGTGGGGGCGGAGGCTGCGCGAGCGGCCGGAAGACCGGGACGATGACCGTCGCTCGACTCGACCCCGGCTGATGACTCTCAGAGGCGGAACGGATACGGAGGAAGTACGTGAAAGACGAACCGGAACTCGGACGCCGGCGGTTCCTGACGGGCCTGCTCGGTGCGGGCGTGGTGGCGGGGAGTGCGCCGGCCTTCGCGGGTGCGCTGCGCTACCTGAAACCGATGCACGTGGAGAACCCGCTCGCGCACTATCCCAACCGGGATTGGGAGCGGGCCTATCGAAACATCTTCAAGCCCGACTCGAGCTTCGTCTTTCTCTGTGCGCCCAATGACACCCACAACTGTCTGCTGCGCGCGTACGTGAAGAACGGGGTGGTGACCCGCATCGGGCCGACGTTCGGGTACGGCAAGGCGACGGACCTCGCCGGCAACCGGGCATCACACCGCTGGGATCCGCGCCTCTGCCAGAAGGGCCTCGCGCTGGTGCGCCGCATCTACGGCGACCGCCGGGTCAAGGGGCCGATGGTGCGCCGCGGATTCAAGGACTGGGCCGATGCCGGCTTCCCGCGGGATCCGGCGACGGGCAAGGTCGACCCGAAGTACATGCAGCGTGGCAAGGACAAATGGCTGCGCGTGACCTGGGACGAGGCCTACACCTACATGGCCCGGGGCCTGGAGAACATTGCGCGCACCTACTCCGGCGCGCAGGGGCAGAAGTTCCTGACCGCCCAGGGCTACGACCCGTCCATGGTCGAGGCCACCGAGGGCGCCGGGGTGCAGACCATCAAGGTGCGGGGCGGCATGGCGCTGCTCGGGACGACACGCATCTTCGGTCTGTATCGGTTCGCCAACTCGCTCGCGCTCGCCGACGCGAAGATCCGCGGCGTCGGCCCGGACAAGGCCACCGGCGGCCGGGGGTGGGACAGTTACTCGTGGCACACGGACCTGCCCCCGGGGCATCCGATGGTGACCGGGCAGCAGACCAACGACTTCGATCTGTTCGCCATCGATCACTCGAAGCTCGCGCTGATCTGGGGCATGAACTGGATCACCACCAAGATGCCCGACTCGCACTGGATGACCGAGGCGCGCCTCAAGGGGACGAAGATCGTGGCCATCACGGTCGAGTACAGCGCGACGGCCACCAAGGCGGACGAGGCGGTGATCATCCGCCCGGGCACGGACCCCGCGTTCGCGCTCGGGCTCGCGCAGGTCATCCTCTCGCAGAAGCTCTACGACGCAAAGTGGGTGGCGCGGAACACCGACCTGCCGTTCCTGATCCGGATGGACACCCTGCAGCCCCTGCGGCCGGTCGATGTCATCGAGGGCTACGTCAACGGCCGGGCGAAGAACCTGACCTGGCTCGGCAAGGGCGAGAAGCCCGGCGCGGCCCCCGGTCACCGCAGCCAGATGGTCTCGGAGGACATGGAGGCGGATTTCCACCCCTATGTCGTCGTCGGCAAGAACAAGAAGCTCGTGGCGGTCACCCGCGATGACTGGGGCCCGGACTTCGACAAGTTGAAGACCGATCCGGACCTGCGCGCCCGGATGCAGGTCAGACTCAGGGACGGCAAGACGGTCGAGGTCCGCACGGCCTTCAGCCTGACCGAGCAGTATCTCAACGAGAACCTGACCCCGGCGCAGACGGAGAAGGTCACCGGCGCGCCGGCGAAGGCGGTCATCGGCCTCGCCCGACAGATCGCGAAGAACCCGGAGAAGACACTCTTCGCCGTGGGGATGGGGCCCAATCAGTTCTTCAACGCCGATCTGAAAGACCGCGCGATCATGCTCGTCGCGGCGCTGACCCGGAACCTGGGCTTCCCGGGGGGCAACGTGGGCAGCTACGCGGGCAACTACCGTACCGCGCTCTTCAACGGCATGCCGACCTTCGCGGTCGAGGACCCCTTCAACCTGCAGCTCGACCCGGCGGGCAAGGCCAAGGTCAAGAAGTACCTGCACTACGAGTCGCTGCACTACTTCAACTACGGCGACCGGCCCCTACGGGTGGGCAACCACAACTTCACCGGACACGGACACCTGCCCGTGCCGACGAAGGCGATGTGGCTGAACAACTCGAATTCGGTCATCGGCAACGTCAAGTGGCACTACGACGTGGTGAACAACACCCTGCCGAAGATCGAGCTCATCGCATTCGCCGACTGGTGGTGGACGGGCTCCTGCGAGTACGCGGACATCGTGTTCGGGTGCGACAGCTGGGCCGAGTTCAAGAAGCCGGACATGACCGCCTCGTGCACCAACCCGTTCCTGCAGATGTACCCGGTCACGCCGCTCGAGCGCGTCTATGACACGAAACCCGACATCGACATCATCGCCGGCGTCTCGAAGGCGCTCGGAAAGGTGATGAACGAGCCGCGGTTCGCGGACGCGTGGAAGTTCGCCGACACGGACCAGGTCGAGGCCTGGCTCCAGCGCATCCTCGATGCTTCCGGTCCCACCAAGGGCTATCAGGTCACCGATCTGTTGAAGAAGGCCGCCGAAGGCATCCCGGCCCTGATGAACAACCGGACGTACCCCCGGGCGTCGTCGTACGAGCAGCAGAAGGGCGACCACCCCTGGCACACCAAGTCGGGCCGCCTGGAGTTCTACCGCTTCGAGCCCGAGTTCATCGAGGCCGGCGAGAACCTCGTCGTCTACCGCGAGCCCGTCGACTCGACGTTCCACGAGCCCAACGTCATCCTCGGCAAGGACCACCCGGCCCTCCAACCGAAGAAGCCCGAGGCCTATGGTCTGAAGACCTCCGACGTCTCCACCGAGACCCGACAGGTGCGCAACGTGCAGATGAGCGCCGACGAGATCGTCGCCTCGAAGCACCCCCTGCGGGCGCAGGGGTTCACGCACATCTACCACACGCCCAAGTACCGCCACGGCGCGCACACGACGCCCGTCGATACCGACTTCACGGGTGTCTTCTTCGGACCCTTCGGCGACGTCTACCGGCATGACAAGCGCATGCCCTCCATCACCGAGGGGTATGTCGACATGAACCCGGACGACGCCCGGGCGATGGGACTCGACGACGGCGACTACGTCTACATCGACGCCGATCCGTCGGACCGCCCGTTCCGCGGCGCGAAACCCGGCACGCCGGAACACAAGGTCGCGCGCCTGCTCCTCCGGGTGCGCTTCTACCCGGGCACGCCCCGCAACGTCGCTCGCACCTGGCACAACATGTACGGCGCGACGTTCGGCAGCGTCGCGGGCCACGAGACGCGCGCCGACGGCCTCGCGAAGAACCCCGAGACGAACTACCAGGCCATGTATCGGTACGGCAGCCACCAGAGCGCCACCCGGGCCTGGCTCAAGCCGACGCTGATGACCGAGACGCTCGTCCACAAGGACATGTTCGGGCAACTCATCAACAAGGGCTTCCTGCCGGACATTCACTGCCCGGTGGGTGCCCCTCGCGAAGCGTTCGTGAAGTTCACCAAGGCCGAACCGGGCGGCCTGGGCGGGCAGGGTCTCTGGCGTCCGGCCTCGCTCGGGTATCGCCCCACGTACGAAAACGAAGCCATGAAGGCCTACATCAAGGGCCAGTTCCTGCGCGGTCGCAAGTGACGCGGAAAGCCACGGGAAGGCAACGACCATGTCCAAAGTGAAGAACTGGCACCTCGGTCGCGAGATGGAGTACGCCTACGAAGAGAGCCGCCCCAAGCGGCAGTGGGCGATCGTCTTCGACCTCAACAAGTGCATCGCCTGCCAGACGTGCAGTCTGGCCTGCAAGACGACCTGGACCAGCGGCAAGGGCCAGGAATACATGTTCTGGAACAACGTCGAGACCAAACCCTACGGCTCGTACCCGCTGGCCTGGGACGTCCGCGTGCTGGAGAAGCTCGGGCCGCAGACGTGGGCGGGCGGCAAGTACCAGGGCAAGACCATCTTCGAAGGAGCGGTGCCCTCAGAGCGTGCCGTCCACTTCGCCCCCACGGACGAAGACTGGATGTATCCCAACGTCGGCGAGGACGATTGCGCCGGCAGCGTCCCCAACGCGGGCGATCACATCGGCGAGCTGCCGCACGACCGGTGGTTCTTCTACCTGCCCCGCACCTGCGCGCACTGCACCTATCCGGCCTGCCTGGCCGCCTGCCCGCGCAAGGCCATCTACAAACGCGAAGAGGACGGCATCGTTCTCATCGACCAGAGCCGCTGCAAGGGGTACGGCGAGTGCGTGCGGGCCTGCCCGTACAAGAAGTCCATGTACAACCCGCACACGCGCACCAGCGAGAAGTGCGTGGGCTGTTACCCCGCCGTCGAGCAGGGCGTGCAGCCGCAGTGCGTGGTCAACTGCATCGGCAAGATCCGCGTGATGGGCTTCATCAACCCGCCCTGGAAGGCGCGGGCGGACAACCCCATCGACTATCTGGTGCACAAAAAGCAGATCGCGCTGCCCTACTACCCGCAGCTCGGCCTCGAGCCGAACATCTATTACATCCCGCCCGTCCACGCCGATCCGGCGTATCTCCGGCAGATGTTCGGCCCGCAGGTCGATGGCGCCGTCGAGCGCTACAAGACGCTGCACAAGGACCCCGTCGCCGCCGGTCTGTTGACGCTCATCGGCTCGACGGACCGCATCATGCACGGCTTCAGGGTGGCCAACGGCGTGGCCCGCGGCTTCGACGAGGCCGGGCAAGAGATCGTCGACGTGCCGGTCACCGAACCCATCATCGAGCGCCCCGCCGTCGACGAGAAGACGGGCGTCGTCCACTACAACACGCCCTGAACCGGAGGGGGAGACACATGAAGCGTACACTCGGAGCCGCCGCCCTCGCCCTCGCCTCGCTCGCGGGCGCGGGGCCCGCGTCGGCGGAGATCGTCGCGCGGGCGGTGAAGGCCGATCTGACGAAGCCCGATCCGAAGGCCGCCTACTGGCAGAAGGCCCCGGTGGAGAAGGTCTCGCTGCTCGCACAGCCGATGGCCATTCCAAGGCCGGCGACGACCCTGACCAGCGAAGTGTCGGTGCAGGCGGTCCACGACGATCAATGGCTCGCCGTGCGCCTGACCTGGAAGGACGCCGACCTCTCCGAAGCCGGCCGCCTCGGCGAGTTCTCGGACGCCGCCGCCATTCAGTTTCCGGTGAAGTCCAACGAGGCGCCGCCACCCGTGTTCATGGGCGCCAAGGACAATCCGGTGCACATCTATCACTGGCGGGCGCAGTACCAGCGCGACAAGCTGCGCGGCAAGCCCACCATGAAGGACCTGTATCCGAACCTCTCCATCGACATCTACCCGCTCGAGTTCAAAGACCCCGGTAGCCTCGGCGAGACACCGACGGCCGCGCGCGAACAGTTCTCGCCGGGTGTCGCCGAGGGCAACCCGCAGAGCTACGCGAAGACGGGCGTCGACGAGATCGTCGCCGAGGGCTTCAGCACCAGCTCGGTTCAGGAGGGGCACGGCAGCGCGGCCGAGGGGGCCTGGGCCAACGGCGAGTGGAGTGTCGTCATCACGCGCCGTCTCGCCAACGAGGGCGGTTCGACGCTGAAGGTCGGCGCCGGGTCGTTCATGGGCTTCGCCGTCTGGCAGGGCGGCGCCGCCGAGGTCGGCTCGCGCAAGTCCGTGACCATGATCTGGACACCGTTGCGGGTCGATGGCACGCAGCTCGCGCTCGGGGTGGCCCCGTGACGGCGCCCGAGGCCATCGGGCCGGCGCCCGCGGACCTGACGACCGACGCATTGGCGTTCGCGCTCGGCGCGGCCATGCTCGGGTACCCCGACGCCGAGTTCGGCGCCCGCATGTCGAGCCTCGCCGCCGAGCCGCGACTCGCGGCCCGCCTCGAAGAGACGGGAGACGAAGTCCGCCTGCGCCCGATGCTCTCGCTGGCCATGGCGCCCCTCCGCTGGGACGACCTGCGCTCCGAATACATCGAACGCTTCGAGCGCGCCTCGTTCAGCCCGCTCTCCGAAGGCGAGTACGGCCGCGCCCGGACGACCGGCAAGGCCCCCATCCTGGCCGATCTGAGCGGCTTCTATCAGGCGTTCGGCTTCGAGCTCGTTCTGGCCCACGGCAACGAGCTCGGGGACCACCTCGGCGTCGAACTGGAGTTCTATGCCGTGCTGCTGATGAAGCAGGCGGCCCTCGCCGAACTCGGCAACCCCGAGGGTGTCGAAGTCGTCGAGGCCGCCCGCCGCGCGTTCCTCCGGGATCACCTGGGCGGGTTCGTTCGCGGGCTCGCCCGCCGGCCCGAAGTCGCGGGACCCGGGGCGTACCCTGCCGCCGTCGCGTTCATCGCCCGGCTCGTCGAACTGGAGTGTGCCCGCCTCGGGGTCGATCCGGCCGCGGCGGAAGCCGGTGGCTCGGCCGAGCCCGGGCACGACGAGGAGATGAAGTGTGGCGAGTGTGCGCTGACGACGCTGCTCCCCGGCGGCACCGGCGCGCCGAAACCGACCCCGGATGCCGTAGCCGCCCGAACGCTGAACTGACCCGTGAACACCGACGCGCACGCCCACTCCTCGGCTCCGGGTCTGTTCGACCCCTTCGGTCGGCGCTTCGAGTATCTGCGCCTGAGCGTCACGGATGCGTGCAACTTCAAGTGCGTGTATTGCCTGCCCGGCGGGTTTCGCCCGGTGCCCGGGGCGGCGGCCCCGCTCGATGCGTCGGAGATCGAGCATCTGTTGACCGGGTTCGCCGCGCTCGGTGTGTTCAAGGTCCGGTTGACCGGCGGTGAGCCGACCGTTCGCAAAGACATCGTGGACCTCGTCGCTCGGGCCGCCGCGGTCCCCGGCATCCGCCGCGTCGCCTTGTCCACCAACGGCTACCGGCTCGACACCCTCGCCGGCCCGCTCGCCGACGCCGGACTTTCGCAGCTCAACGTCAGTGTCGACCATCTCGACCCGGTCGGGTTCGCCGAAGTCACCGGCAAGGCCTTGTTGCATCGCGTCATCGGGGGCATCGACACGGCACTCGCCCGCGGGCTGACGGTCAAGGTCAACGTCGTTCGGCTGGGCGGGCTCAACGACGACGCCGTCGACGCCTTCTTCGACTGGGTGCGCGACACGCCCGTCGCGGTCCGGTTCATCGAACTCATGGAGACGGCGGACAGCCGGGCCTTCTTCGCCCGGCACCACCGCCCCATGGATGCGCTTCGTCGACGGCTCGCGGCCGATGGGTGGGTGACCCGGCCGCGAGCCGCCGGCGATGGTCCGGCCGAGGAGTTCACCCACCCGAACGCCGCGGGCCGCATCGGGCTCATCGCCCCCTATGCCCCCGGCTTCTGCGAGGGCTGCAACCGCCTGCGCGTGACCGCCCGCGGCGCCCTCCGACTCTGTCTTTTCGGGCGCGGCGAGCACGACCTGCGGCCGCTGCTCGACGGGACGCATGCCCCCGAGGTTCTCGCCCGCGAGGTACTGCGGGCCGTCTCCCTGAAGCCCGCCGGCCATCGGCTCCAGGCCGCCGACGCCGGCGACACCGTCCACCTCGCCGCCGTCGGCGGCTGAATCCATCGAGTCATCGAAGAAAGAGCCACCATCATGAAGTCGTCTCTCGTCCTCGCAGCGCTCTCCCTCGTTTTCGTGTCCGCCGCGCACGCCGCCGGCCCGGAGGTCACTCCCGCGCTTCTCGAGCAGGGCAAAGGGGTCTTCACCGTCAACTGCGTGCCCTGTCACGGCGAGAAGGGCGACGGCACCGGCGTCGCGGCCGCGGCGCTCAATCCCAAGCCCCGGAACTTCACCACCGAGCCGTTCAAGAACGGCAACACGCCCCAGGCCATCTTCGACACGACGACGAAGGGCCTGCCCAATACGGTCATGGCGCCGTTCGGTCACCTGCCGGAGGCCGACCGCTGGGCCGTCGCGCATTACATCGCCAAGACGTTCCTGAAGCCCGCGAAGCCCGCTAAGCCCGCGAAGAAGGGCAAGTGAATCTCGGCGCGCTCAGTACTCGAACCCGCTCCCGCCGATGAACTCGCGCAGAAGAGACGTCGGCGGGACGTGATCCGGGTAGATCGTGACGAAGCGGTCGAGCAGGTTGCGCAGACGCTGTGCCGTTGGCTGCGAGGCGTGGCCGGCCGGCACCTCGAGCAGGTACCGCTCGGCGTACACCTTGATGACCGAGGGCTCGTAGAGCAGGGCCGAGTCGAACACGGCGTCGGCGTGGTGCTGGTACGGGTAGATGTGCAACAGCTCGCCCCGGCGCACCGAAGGCCAACGCTGAATGTTCTCCGCGGCCGACAGATTGCGGCCGTGCCGGTCACGCACGATGCGCCGCAACAGCCGGAGATCCGTCGGATCGATGGGTGTGAGGCGGTCGAGGGGCAGCGTGGAGGCCGGGTGCAGAAAGATGCGGAACACCCGCTCGGGACCGACCGCCTGCCCGAGGAGCGCCGGGTTCAGGCCGTGGATGCCCTCGAGCATGAGGAGCGTCTCCGCGTCGAGGCTCAGCTCCGGACCGGCACAGGCGAGGCTGCGCCCGCCCTTGAAATCGAAGCGCGGCGTGCATACGCGCTCGCCGGCGAGCAGCGCGCTCAGATCGCGCTGCAACTGCGGCAGATCGATGGCCTCGAGGGCCTCGAAGTCGAACTGCCCGTGCTCGTCGCGGGGCGTCGCGTCCCGGTCGACGTAGTAATCGTCGAGGGAGAGCGCGACCGGGCGCAGGCCGTTGATCTCGAGCTGCGTGGTCAGACGCTTGATGAGTGTCGTCTTGCCCGACGAAGAAGGCCCGGCGATGCAGATGATACGCACCGCATCCCGCCGCGCGGCGACCCGGTCGGCGAGCGCTCCGAGCCGCTTTTCGTGGAAACCCTCGGCGACGCGGATGAGCTCGGCGACGCGGCCGGAGACGCAGGCCTCGTTGTAGCGGCCGACGTCCTCGATGCGCAGCGCCTTGCGCCAGGCCCGGCCGGCCTCGACCATTTCGCCGCCGTAGCGGGGGGTCGTCGACTCGCGCTCCCGCAGGGCTTCGGGTTGGGCGCGTTCGGTCGCCGGCCGCGGGACGTGCCGCGCGACCTCCGGACTGAACTCGATGATGAGGCCGACGGGATCGGGGTGCACGCGGGTGCCGGTCAGATAGCCGGTGTCCGGCACGACCGGACCCGTACGAATGGCGTAGGTGTCGCCGAAGGAGACCAGGGAGACCGCGGTGTCGCGCCAGACGGAGAGCATGGCGGCGGCGTCCGGCCAGCCCCGGGCGGCGAGCTCCTCGCGGGCTTCTTCCACCGTCCAGAGCTCTTCGTGCAGGGGTTCGCGCTCGGCGACGAGATGGTCGAACCGCGCGATGATGCGGTCCTTGACCTCGGCGACGGCCGCGGCGTCGAGCTCCGGGGGCAAGGCCAACGCGACGCGCTGCAGCGTCTCGAGGGGCGCAAGCAGCCGCGCGCGAGTGCCCGGCAGGGTGTGGGCGACGGCGTCGAGGAGCACGAGCCCGGCGCTGCGGCGGTAGATTTCGCGGCCCTCGGCGTCGGCGAGGGTCAGCGGGGCGACCGCCACCTGGGTGACGACCGGGGTCTCGAGGGAGACCGGGCGCGAGTCGACGAGGCCGGCGACGACGTGGCTCTCGCCCACCCACCCGGGCAGCAGGTGGCGCACCGTCGTGCCCGTCGGCACCGGCTGCAGGGCCCCATCGAGGGCGACCGCGACCTCGGCGCGCCGGGGCAGCAGGCGCTGCCCGAGCAGGCGACCGACGCTGTCGGTCATGCGCGTGAGCTGTTGACCGAGCGTGTCGAGCATGCCCTCCATGACGTGCAGCGCCAGCTTCGGCTCCTCGCGGCGCAGGTTGTCCCAGGCGGCCCGGGTGAGCCGCGCGAGGCGCAGACCCGCGACCGCGATGACCGAAGCCATGCGGCGTCGGGCGCCGACGAACCCGAGCTCGCCGAAGTGGTCGCCCGGGCGCGCGGCGCCGATGTCGAGCGTGCCCCGCTGGATGCGGGCCTGGCCTTCGAGGACGAAGTACATGTGGTCCGCATCGTCACCCTCCCGGACGACGACCGTGCCCGGCGCGACGCTCAGGTGGTCGAGATGGGCGAGCAGGCGGTGGCGCTCGTCCGCCGACAGGTGATTCAGGAGCGGGCTGCGCTGCAGGGCGGGGAGGTCGATTTCAGGGACCGGCGGGGGAGGGGTCATGGCTGGCGGGTCTCGCGGTACATGGCGCGAGCGTGCACCCGCGCGCCGTCGGACGCAACGTCGAGCCGGCGCCGCGCGCACGCGATGCCGCCGGACGCACCGCGTTTTGCCCCGGACGGTCGTTCGCTGTACCGTGCGGCGGTTTGGCCGCCGGAGCCCCCGGGCTTCCGAGGCCGCGATGTCCGATGCCTTCGTTTTTCCCGTTCCAGTCCTCCGAGGGGGAGTTCTTCATGACCGATTTCACTCGACAGCGCCTGCTCGCCCGCCGCTTGGGCGGGCTGCTCTTCGCCGGCGTCGCGCTCGCCGCCTGTGCGGGCGGTGGTACCAGCGGCAACGGCGGCAAGACCGACGCCGATCCCGGCGGCGAGGGCAACGTCGACGCCGCCCCGCAGGACGGCGGCGGCGAGGGGGGCACCGGGGGCAGCATCATCCCGGCCGGAGACGTCGGGACCGGTGGCGGCGAAGGCGGTCAGGGCGGCGGCGGCGGCGAAGGCGGCCAGGGCGGCGGCGAAGGCGGCCAGGGCGGCCAGGGTGGCCAGGGTGGCACGCCGACGCCCGTCTGCGAGGACGGCGCCGAGCAACCCTGCCCCGACGAGACGTGCAAGGGCGGCATCCAGGCCTGTCGGGGCGGTCAGTGGACCGCCTGCATCGGGCCGGCCGAAATGTGCGACGGCCTCGACAACGACTGCGACGGCGTCGTCGACAACGGTTTCGACGGCCTCGGCGAGGCTTGCCTGGCCGGCCAGGGCGTCTGCGAGACGATGGGCGTCGTCGTCTGCGCCGCCTCCGGTGCCGACGTGCAGTGCAACGCCACGCCCGGTGCGCCCGAGGCGGTCGAACTCTGCGACGGCCTGGACAACGACTGTGACGGCGAGACGGACGAGGACGTCGACGGCGCACCGCTGACCGAGACCTGCTTCGACGGCGAGGCGGGGCAACGCGGCGTCGGCGCATGCGTCGAGGGTGTCTCGACCTGCACCGACGGCGCGTTCGGCGCCTGCGTCGGGGCCGGTCGCCCTGGAGACGAAACGTGCAACGGACTCGACGACGACTGCGACGGCGCCGTCGATCAGAGCCCCGCCGGCGGACCGCTGAGCGAGCTGTGTTACACCGGCCCCGCCGGCACGGCCAATCAGGGGAGCTGCCGGGCGGGGACGAGCATCTGCGAGAACGGCAATCCCGGCCCGTGCGTCGGCGAGACGATCCCGGCCCTGGAAATCTGTGACGGCGAAGACAACGACTGCGACGGCGTGGTCGATCAGGACGCCGCCGGCGGCTGCGGCTGCGTCCCCGGGTCGACCCGCGACTGCTACGCCGGACCCGACGGCACCGAAGGCGTCGGCGTCTGCCGCACCGGACGGCAGACGTGTGCCGCCGACGGGGCCGGCTACGGGGCCTGCGAGGGCATGGTCCTGCCGGCCGCCGAACAGTGCGACGGGCGCGACAACGACTGCAACGGGGTCACGGACGACGGCATTCCCGGCCTCGGCGACGACTGCCGCGCCGGCGTCGGCGTCTGTGGTCGCGAGGGTGTCCTGTTCTGCAACGCCGCGACGGCCACCATCGAGTGCGGCGCGCGCCCCGGTCAGCCGGGGGTCGAGTCGTGCAACGGCCTCGACGACGACTGCGACGGGGATGTCGACAACGGCACCGGTCTCGGCGACCCCTGCGTCGACGGCGTCGGCGCCTGCCGGGTCGCCGGCACGCTGGTCTGCGCGCCGGGCGGGGGCGTGACCTGTGAGACCCCCGTCGTGGCGCCCGTCGCCGAACTGTGTGATGGCGTGGACAACGACTGCAACGGCGCGGTCGACGACGGGCTCCGGCTCGGCGAGGCGTGCAGCGTGGGGCAGGGCGTCTGCGCGTCGGAGGGTCGACTGACCTGCGCGCCGGACGGCACGGTGGCCTGTGACGCCGTCCCGCGGGAGGCCGGACGCGAGATCTGCGACGGCCTCGACAACAACTGCGACGGCGCGGTCGACGAGGGCAACCCCGGTGGCGGCGCCCCCTGTGACACCGGCCTGCGCGGCGTCTGCGCCGCGGGTACCCTCGCCTGCGTCGGGGGCGCGCTCGGCTGTGTCCAGAGCGTTCAGGCCTCGGCGGAGCTTTGCGACGGCCTCGACAACGACTGCTCGGGCGTCGCCGACGATACACCCGACGGTTTCGTGCTCAGCGTGTCGTGTTACGACGGCCCGGAGGGCACCGAGGGGGTCGGGGCCTGCGTCGCCGGCGAGCAGATCTGCAACGGGGGCGCGCTCGGCGCGTGCGACGGTCAGGTGCTGCCGGCCATCGAGGTCTGCGACAGCGTCGACAACGACTGCGACGGCGAGGTCGACAACCTGCCCGGTGGGGCCAGTTGCGCGTGCGAGCCGGGGACGGCGCAGCGCTGCTACTCGGGGCCCGAGAACACCGAGGGCGTCGGCACCTGCACGGCGGGTCTCCAGCGCTGCGCCGACGACGGCCTGAGCTACGGTCCCTGCGAGGACGAAGTGCTGCCCCGTTCGGAGCTTTGCGATGGCAGCGACAACGACTGCGATGGCGAGGTCGACGAGGAGGTCCCCGGCGCGGGCAGCCGGTGCACCGCCGGCACCGGCGCGTGTCGCGCTGCCGGCGTGACGGTCTGCGACGGCGCCTTGGGCGAGCTCGTGTGCAACGCCGTGCCCGGCGATCCGACCGACGAGGTGTGTGACGGCCTCGACAACGACTGCGACGGGCAGGTCGACGACGGCCTCGGCCTCGGCGAGCGGTGCGTCGTCGGCGTCGGGGATTGCCAGAACGCGGGCGTGCGGGTCTGCGGCGGCGACGGCTCGGTCGTCTGCAGCGCGCAGCCCGGGCGTCCCCGCCCCGAAATCTGCGACGACCGCGACAACGACTGCGACGGGCAGGTCGACGACGGTATCGGCCTCGGAGATCGCTGCGAGGTCGGCGTCGGCGAGTGTCGGCGCAGCGGCGCGAACATCTGCGGTGCCAACGGGAACGTCGTCTGTGGCGCCGTCGCGGGCGAGCCCCAGGCCGAAGCCTGTGACGGTCTGGACAACGACTGCGACGGGCAGGTCGACGACGGCAACCCCGGTGGCGGGCAGGCCTGTGATACCGGCAACCCCGGCGTCTGCGCCCGCGGCGTGCGGATTTGCCAGGTCGGGCGCTTCGTGTGCCAACAGACCGGCCAGCCGGGGGCCGAGGTCTGTGACGGCCTCGACAACGACTGCAACGGACGCACGGACGAGGCCGCCAACGGCGGGCTTTTGACCCAGGCGTGTTACTCGGGCGCGCCCGGCACGCAGGGGGTCGGCCCCTGCCGCGGCGGCACCCAGTCCTGTGAGAGCGGCCGCTACGGGGCCTGCGTCGGCGAGGTCGTCCCGGCCGCCGAGATCTGTGACGGCCAGGACAACAACTGCGACGGTCGCGCGGACAACCTGCCCGGCGGGGCCATGTGCGCCTGCCAGCCCGGCCAGCAGCGACAGTGTTACACCGGTCCGGCCGGCACCGCGGGGGTCGGCATCTGCCGCGCCGGCACGCAGAGCTGCCTCGCCGACGGCTCCAACTGGGGGCCGTGCGGCGGTGAGGTCCTGCCGGCCGCCGAGGTCTGCAATGGGCGCGACGACAACTGCAACGCGGCGGTGGACGACGCCCCGGGGGTCGGGACGGGCTGCTCCGACGGTGTCGGGGCCTGTCTGGCCAACGGGCAGCTCGTCTGTGACGCCGCCGCGGGCCGACTCATCTGCAACGCCGTACCCGGTCGCCCGCGTCCGGAGACCTGCGATCGCGTGGACAACGACTGCAACGGCGCCATCGACGACGTCGTCGGACTCGGGGACGCCTGCGTCTCCGGGGTCGGCGAGTGCAGCCGCCCCGGCAACCAGATCTGCGACCTCGCCCAGGGCCTCCTGGTCTGCGACGCCCTCGCCGGGGCGCCGGGGCGCGAGGTCTGCGACGGCCTCGACAACGACTGCGACGCCCAGACGGACGACGCGCCCATGCCCGGGATCGGCGACCGCTGCATCAGCGGGGTGGGCGAGTGCGCCGCTGCCGGCGTCACCGTGTGCGACGGCGAGGCCGGCGCCCGGTGTGACGCCCCCGTGGGCGAGCCCGAGATCGAGCTCTGCGACGGGCTCGACAACGACTGCGACGGCTCGGTCGACGATGCCCCCGCCGACGTCGGGCAGGACTGTACGGTCGGTGTCGGCGCGTGCGCGCGGGATGGCGCGACCCAGTGCAACGCCGAGGGCGAGCTCGTCTGCGACGCCGTGGCGGGCCAGCCGATCGCCGAGCTGTGCAACGAAATCGACGACGACTGCGACGGCAGCATCGACGAGGGCCGCGATTGTCGCGTCTACCGCAGCTGCCTGGACGCGTATACGCGAGGCGCGGTGGCCAGCGGCGTCTATCGCCTGAGTCCGGACGGCGCCGCGGCCGTGGACGTCTACTGCGACCAGACCACCGACTTCGGCGGCTGGACGCTCGTGGGCAGCACCGTCGATACCCCCCTGAACGATCAGGGCCAGAACTACTATGCCGACCTCTCGACGCTGGCCCCCGCCGGCGCCCACCTCGGCATCTGGAATGGCCTGCGCAGCCTCGGGGATCGCTTCGACGTTCGCTTCGCGTGCCGTGATGCCGTCGGCGCCGCCAATGCGCCGATGACCGTCGATCTCAGCTTCTACCGCACGCCCTGGTACCGGGAGTGGACGACGGGCGCCGACGCCGACAGCTGCTTCTCCGAGGGCAACGGCGCTGGCGAAGACCTGCCGCAGCCCGCACGCCGCAACAACGTCAACGGCGCCTTCGCGAGCCGCGGAACGAGCTGGGCGGCCGGTTATCTCGAGGGTGAAGACACCTGCGGCGACACCGGCGACTTCAGCGTGGACTTCGCCGATCGCGGCATGGACAGCAACGAGAGCGACGGGACGGACTGGGGCGAGGACGACAACTCGAAGAAGTGCGGCCAGCGCGGCCTGGCGACCGGCCAGTGGTTCATCTTCGCCCGCGAGCGCCAGCGCACGGCCGTCATCGGCCCGGCGACGCTGACCCCGGCGTTGCAGGCCGCCGGCATCCCGGCGGAGACCATCGCCTTCGACGCCAACCTCGCGAGCCGGATGACGGCCGAGAACTACGAGACGATCTTCCTCGGGCGCTATGCGGCGTTCTGGCCGGCGGTCACGGCGGCGGCGCAGAGTGCGCTGCGCGCCTTCGGCGACGCGGGCGGCAACATTGTGACCGAGTTCGACGGCCTGTCGATCTTCGGCTCGGGCTTCGAGGCCAACTACCGGTACGCGGCCGGTGCGCCCCGGCCGTTCGGCTGGATCAACGGCACCATCGGTGGGGGTCAGGTGATTCAACAGGATTACCCGGTCACGCAGATCGTCCCGGGGGACGGCGTCTTCGCCGGGGTCCCCAACCCCTTCCGCGGCGGCGCCGGCACCGAGTCGTTCTTCTACCTGCAGCCGCCGGCCAACGGCGGCAACACCTGGGTCCGGCGCCTCGGCGTGTTCGCCGGCGGCAACGCCGGCTTCCCGGGCGGCCTGCTCCAGACGGTCGTCCGCGGGCGGCACTGCGGCGGCAACCTCATCGGGGCGCAGTTCGACTTCGCCGACAACGTCGCCGATCCCGAGCTCGCCACGTTCATCGGCAATCTGGGCCGGGAGGCCCTGCGCCCGCCGCCGGCGGATCTGCAGGACACCTGCCGTCCCCGTCTGCGGCCGAACGTCATGGTCTGTGGAACGACGGACCGGGACCTGAGCGGCATCCTGAACCGAGGCGGCACGAGCTTCGTGCGGGTCGACGCCTGTGCGCCCGACGCCAACACGCAGGCATTGCTCGTCACGCGCGATGGCGCGGCGGGCCTCGATCCGGTGGGCCTGCGGACCTGGCTCGACGCAGGCGGCATCGTGATCACCGAGTTCAGCGTCGGTGACGAGGTCTTCAACGCGGCCTTCGGCGACCAGGCGCCCGCGGTCGTGCAGTCCGCAGACCGTTACGGCAACTGCGGAGACGCGATCATGCCCCTCGTCCAGTACGGCCAGGAGCAGACGCTCTGGGACGAGAACCGCTTCGTCGCCCCCCCCATCAACAACGGCGGGTGCGGGTACGACCTCTCGGCCTTCCCGGGCATCACCCCGCTCGGCGGTCCGCAGGCGGGCGTGGTCACGCTGGCCTATCGCGACCGCGGTCAGGGCCGGGTCTGGCTCGTCGAATCCGACTGGCAGGACAACGACCAGGGTGACTTCGAACCCTCCGCCGGCCTGATGCACCACATGATCCTGTACCCCCGCGAGCGCCGCCTGTCCTTCGCCGGCGTCCGCCTCGCCGTGCCCGAGGCCGAGCTGCTCGACGGCGGTTTCCGGCGCTGCTGGTCCGGCCCCTACAACGGCACCGCCCCGCTGAACGACGTCCGGGCCGCGTGCGACCAGAACGTCCTCCTGATGGGTTGCCGGCAGGTCGGCCAGACGTCGTTCACCCTGGCGGCGATGGGCCTGCGGACGAACCTCCTGACCGACGTCGGCGACGGCGTCAACGCCAGCACGCAGCACAACGGGTCGACCTGGTACTACAGCCCGAACCGCTCGTGGGGCTTCGCGCCGGCCAACGTGGCGGTGAATCGCAACACCTGCGACACCACCGCGGACGCGACCGCCGCGCAGCGCATGTGCATTCACACCACCGCCGACGCAATCACGGCCGGGTGGCGCTGCGGCGCGACGACGAACCTGAGCGCGAGCGCCCAATGGGAGCGTGTGCTCTTCGAGCGGGCCGACGGCCTCTGAGCCGGGGCGAGAGCCGGGGCGAGAGCCGGGTCCAGTTGCGCCCGCCGGGCCTCAGGCCGCTGCGCGCACCAGGAAGCGCTCGAGCCCCAGGCGGACCTGTGTGACGCCGTAACCGTCGGCGAGCACGGCGAGACACACGGGCGACTTCACGCCGAAGATGGCGTCCGAGACCTTGTGGCTGTTGAAGGCGCGCAGCACGATCACGAGGTCGATGGTGCCGCTCTTCATGCGCTCGCGCAGGCTATCCACCTTGCGCGTCGTATTGCCTTCCATCCACTCGACCTCGCGGAACCCGAACGCCGTCTGCAGGCGGGCCGCGCGCTCGGGGCGCGGATCACCGCCGACGATGACGACCACGCGATCCCGTGTCTCCGGGAAGAGCGGCCAGTCGACCGGGAGTGCGTTGCGGGCCGCCTCGCCGCCCTCCTCGGCCTCGCTCTCGGCCTCGACCAGCTCGCGGATGGCCTTGCGCAACGGGGCGAGGGTCGAGCCGTCCAACGCGTCGACGTGGGGCCGGGCGAGGTTCACGAGGCGCTTGTCCGTGGCGGGCACGCCCATCTTCAGGATGGCCTTGAGCTCGGCGGAGAGCGCGGTCGCTTCGAGCCCGGCGCGGACCCGCTCCGTCAGGACGCGGATCGCGTCGTCGGGGTTGAGGACCGCGGCCGCCGGCGCCTGCGTCGGGCCTGCGTCGGCCAGCACCCGCAGCAATTGGGTCCGCCATTCGGCGGCGTCCGCCACCCAGTCGCCGTGCTGCGGCTGATGCCCGAGCCCCAGGCCGTAGATGAACCCGGGCTGGGTGTCCTTGGAGTGCGCCGAGAGCCGGCGGATGCCGGTGGCCAGGGGCGTCTCCGCCGACTCCAGGCCGAGGCGCTCCGCGAGCGTCTGCAAGTGACGCAGGCGGGCCGTCATCCACCCGGTGAGCACGAAGTTCGCGCGCGGCGCGAGCTCGGCCCAGACCGGCAGCGAGGCGTGCAGGTAGGCGCAGATGCGGGTGACCTCTCCGCTCAGGACCGACGCCGTCGGATCGGCCGCCAGGGGTTCGCCGAGGGTGGTCAGGGCTTCCTGCAGGGCACCGACGGCGTCCTCGAGGCGAGGCTCCGGGGGGCCGACCGGGATGGGCGGCGTCCGCGCGATGGCTCGTCCGGAGGTCATTTCGTGGCTGAGGTTCTGGAGCACTGTGGCCGTGATCGCCACCGGCGCCGCGACCGCCACCGTAGGGGGCGCGGCAGGCTCGGGCGCGGCCGTGGGGGGCGCGGCGGCAGGCTCGACCGGGGTCGGCGCGGGCGGCGCGAGCGGCGCGGGGGGCGGACCCGACAGCGCGGCCTCGAACGCGGTGCGAAACCGCGGATCGCCGGCCTGACGCAGCAACGACGCGCCGAGGGCCTGCAAGGCGGTGCGCAGGCCCTCCTCCGCCTCGGTCCTGGCCTCACGGCCCGCCGGCGAGAGATCGAGCGTGTTCAAGACCTGCCGGTTCACGGCGCGCCAATGATCTTCGGCCGCACGAGCGGCCTGGAGGAGTTCAAGTATGTTCATGTCGTCTCGTCTCCATGGGCTACCAATCGGAGATTGGCGCCCGCACCGTGAGTGACCTTCCGGTGCGCGCCGCTTTCGAAGATACATCGACATCGCATCAATGGATCGGAAAACGGGCATCTGGCCCGCCGGCATTCCCGGGCGCGCCGGACGCGGGCCCCTGGTCAGTGCTGCGGCTGGCAGATGAAGCGGGGATCACCGGGGTTGGCGGGCTCGCAGACGCCGAGGACGCCCGGCTGCCCCGGGAGGCTGCATTGACCGCCCACCCGCGTGCACGGCGTCGCGGCCGCCGGGGGCGCAGCCGTCGGGCTCGGGCACCCGGTGCCGACCAGGAGCAAGACGACGACGGTGGGGGCGATGCGCGCAGTCATGGGGAGCAGATGCCCAGGTTGCGGTGCGTGATTCCAGATTTTGCTCAGTGATAATTTCATACGTGGTTGACATAAAAACCGGGGCGGGTAGCCTTCGGTCGCCGTTCGTCAGTAAATCGACAGCCCTTCGAACACCAGGAGAGTCCCATGGCCACCAACCCCGCCCTCCGCGAGTTCCTCGAAATCCCGTACGACCAGCTCGAGGAGATGAACCTCGAGTCCAAGCAGAAGCGCCTCGATCGCGTCGCCGCCGACAAGATCGCCGAGGAGCGCATGAAGTATCTGGCCGACGAGAAGCGCATCAAGGCCGTGACCGTGTGCTTCTCGGACCTCGAGGGCCGGATGCACATGCTCGACTACGACAAGAAGTTCCTGCTCAAGAGCGCCGACAACCTCACCTTCGACGGCTCTTCGATTCGCGGGTTCTCGGCGCAGGCCGAGTCGGACCTCCGCCTCGCCATCGACTGGCCGGCCTTCTACTGGCTCCCCTCGGACGTCTTCGGCCCCGGCAAGGTGCTCGTCTTCGGCGAGGTCCGCGAAAAGGACGGCACGCCGTACTACGCCGACATGCGCGCCCGCCTGAAGGACGTCGCCGAGAAACTCTTCAAGAAGGACGCCACCATCGTCAACGCGGCGATGGAGATCGAAGGCTTCCTCTTCAAGGGACAGGACGCCGAGCGCCACTACAAGGACACCGGCAAGTTCGAGTTCATCAGCGAGGGCGGTTACTACCACTCGCTGCCCGGCGACGCCCTGCGCCGCTTCATCGACACCGCGGCCGAGGTGCAGCGGGCGATGGGCTTCTCCAACGAGAAGGACCACCCCGAGGTCGCGCCCTCGCAGTTCGAGATGAACTACTCGTACTCCGAGGTCTGCATCGCCGCCGACCAGGTGCAGCTCTACAAGCTGCTCTCCCGGCAGGTCGCCGCGCAGATGGGCATGACGGCCAGCTTCCTGCCCAAGCCGGTCACGGGCGTGAACGGCAACGGCATGCACACCAACATCTCGCTCGCCAAGAAGGGCAAGAACCTCTTCTGGGACAAGAAGGGCAAGGACGGCCTGGCGGACGCCGGTTGGGACTTCATCAACCGTATCCTGACCAACGCCAACGACATCTGCCTGATCCTGAACAGCAGCGTGAACGCGTACCGGCGGCTCGACCCGCACTACGAGGCGCCCAACCAGATCAAGGCCTCGGCCGTCGACCGTGGCTCGATGGTGCGCATCCCCATCGGCAACGAGAAGTCGGCCCGCATCGAGGTCCGCTCCATCGCGCCGGACGCCAACGCCTACCTCGCCCTGTACACGCTCGTCCGCACGGGCCTCGAGGGCGCGTCGACGACGCCCGACAGCGACAAGCGGCCCCGCACCCGCTTCCTGCCGGACAACATCTACGACGCGATCCGCAACTTCAAGGCGTCCAAGTTCAGCCAGGACCTCCTCGGCGACGAGGTCCACGAGAAGTTCGCGGCGCTCAAGCAGGCGCAGGCCGACCGCTGCCCCAAGGCCCTCGGCAGCATCGTCAAGACGTCGGAGATCCAGTTCCACCACGAGGTGACGAACCAGCTCCTCTGGTCGCAGTTCTGAGGCCGACGGCGTTTCTGCCGAAGTGCCTGGCACCTCGGCGGGCCGTGACCGATCATCGCGCCGATGCAGAACTCATGGTTGCACGAACTCTGGTCGGCGTTCTTCGACGTGCCGGTCGACATCGGGTGGGCCGCGGGCCTCGTTGCGGGCCTGCTGCTCATCGGTGAGGTCGTCTACCGGCTGAGCTTCTACGGGCTCGCCCGCATCTCCCGGCTGACGACGACGCACCTCGACGATCTGCTCGTCAAACGGATGCGGCCCCCGGCGCGGGGGCTGTGGTTCCTGCTCGCGGCGCACTCGTTTCTCGTCCTGCGGGGCGGGGGCGGGCCGGGGGCGGTGTACTCCCTGCTCGCGGCGCTCGAGCTCGGGCTCCTGGCATACATCGTCATCGAGGTGGCCGAGACGCTTCTGCTCGACTACTGGATTGTCGAGCGCAAGGGGGTGCAACCGCCGGCGGTCATCCGGCATTTGCTCCTGACGCTGCTCTACTCGGTGGCGGTGCTGTTCATCCTGGGCAACGTGGCGGGCATCAACGTGATGCCGCTGCTCGCGACGTCCACCGTGCTGACGGTGGTGCTCGGCCTCGCCCTGCAAGACACCCTCGGCAATCTCTTCGCGGGCTTGTCCTTGCACGTCGAGCGGCCGTTCTCGCTCGGCGACTGGATTGCGGTCGACGGCGTGGAGGGACAGGTCGTCGAGGTGGCCTGGCGGGCGACGCGCATCCGCACCCTGACGCGCGACGTCGTGTCCATCCCCAACGCGGCCATCGGGCGGGCGCGGGTTCAGAACTTCGACCTGCCCACGCCGCTGACCGGCCGCAACGTCGAGATGCTCGTGAGCCTGGCCGCCAGCCCGGCGCAGGTGGAGCGTGCCGTCCGGGCGGCGGCGCTCGAGGTGCCGCGCATCCTGACCGAACCGGCCCCCAAGGCGTGGCTCAAGGGTCAGACGCCCCTGTGCCAGCGGTATGTCATCCGCATCTGGCTCGACGGGTTCGCGCAGAAGGACGACATCGAGTCGGACTTCCAGAAGGCGCTCTGGGTGGCGCTGCACGCCGAAGGCATCGCGCTCGCACCGCCGACGACGGTGGTCGCCGCGACGGCCTGACGACCCGCGGCAGCGGTGGTCCGCAGAGGCCGGCGCGCCGGCAGATCAACGGCGGCGACGGTTACACCCAGATCAGTTGTCAGGCGACCTGCCTGGAGTGGTGAGCGGGATCTTCGGTTACGCCGTCTCGACGGGCTCGAGCGCGCAGTCCTTCACCGCGCTCAACAACTCGGCCTGCAAGGCGGCCATCTGACCGCGGGAGAGGCGCTGCCCTATCCGCGAGACGGCGAACAGCATCACCATCAAGGCCGCCGTGCCGGCCGAGATGTAGAGGGACCACGGGCTGCCCCCGGTGGTCATCAATGCCGCGGCAAAGGCGAGCGAGAACAAAAAGGTCACTGCGGACGCCAGATAGACGAACGCGAAGCCCGTCCAGACCTGTGGATGGGGTCCAAAACGGGCTTTCAAGCGCGAGCCTTTGCCCTCGGGCTCGACCTCGACGGTCAGCCACGGGGAGTAGATGCGCTGCTCGGTTTCGGGGACCGTCAGCACGAAGAAGTCGCGGTCCCGGGGGGCCTCGGACCCGCGCCCGCCACCGCCCCCGCCGGGGACGCGGGTGCGCCGCAGCTTCTGCGAGCCGCGCTCGAGGCGCTCGCACAGCCGGCGCAGCACCTCGGTGCTCGGGCAGGCCAACGTCACGGCAAACTGCGGACGAAGGGGCGATGTGTTCATGGGTGAACGGCCAGTTGGCGATCTCCCTAAACACCTGTCAAGTGTTCAATCCGAGCGGGGACCGGCCCCCCCCTGCGCCGCTTTCAGCCGCGCCTTGGCTGCGCGACCCTTGCGCTCGAGCAGGGGGCGCAACAGCCGGGCGAGCCCCGGCGCGACGTAACCGAGGGTCGTCAGCGCGCCGCTCGTGCCGGGCATCTTGTTTTCGAAACGGTCGTTCAGGATGGCGTCGATCACCGCATCGGCCACCTGTGCGGCGGTGCTCATCGGCTGCGAGAGCGTCAGATCGGTCACGCGGTCGAGGTCGTCGAGAATGAACCCGGTGTCCACCGGGCCGGGCGACACGACCTTGATGCGAATGCCGCTGCCGCGCAGCTCCTCGTCGAGCGCTCGCGAGAACGCCCGCACGCCGAATTTGGTGGCCGAATACGTCGCCGAGCCCGGGGTGGGCACGCAGCCCGCGAGAGACGCGACCTGCACGACGACGCCGCCGCCCCGGGCGCGCAGATGGGGCAGCGCGCGGGTCGTCAGGTCGACGACGGCGCGCAGGTTGACGTCCACCATCGCGGCGAGGGCCTCGGGGTCTACGCTTTCGACGGGTCCCCGGTGGTGCAGCGCCGCGTTGTTGATCAACACGTCGAGGCCACCGAACCGCGCGACCGTGCGCTCGAGGATCATCCGCCCGGCGGTGGGGTCCGCGATGTCGGCCGGCAGGGCGAACACGTCGGCCGGATTGGCCGGCAGGGTGGCCGCAAACGCCTGCAGGCGCTCGGCCCCGCGGGCGACGAGCACGAGCTTCGCCCCGGCGGCGGCGGCCGCGCGGGCGACCTCGGCGCCGATGCCCTGCGACGCGCCGACCACGACGACCACGCGTCCGCGCAGCGCGCTTCGGTCCGCCGTGCTCACGCGCGGCGCCGGCGGCCGAGGCGGCGACCGAGGGCGAGCAGGCCGAGTAGCCCGAAGGCCCCCGCGCCCGGGGCCCGCCCGCCCGTCGAGCACCCACAGCCGTCGTCCCCGCCGGCGCCGCCGTTGCGCGCGTCGATGCCGGGGGTGTTGTCCGTCGTGTTCTGCGGTGCGCCAGAAGTCAGGTACTGCTCGATGACCGCGGCCGCGGGCTCGTCGCCCTGCCGCACGGTCTGGCCCTCTTGCCGCACGATGGCGTCGGGCATCTCGCCGCCGGTGACCTCGATGACCAGGCCGGACTCGGTGATGATCCGCAGGTTGGCCATGTCGTACGTGCCGTCGGAGGTGCACTGATGGACCTGGGCCGTGGCCTGGTGCACGTTGTCCACCGTGAGCGCGTCCGGGTTGAACGCGAAGGTGGGGTCCTCGGTCATCTCCTCGGCGCTCATCGTCGTGAACAACCGGGTCAGGTAGTGGTGGGTGGCCAGATCGGTCAGCGCCGCCTCGCGCGGTGTATTGACCTCTTCGCGGAAGCGGGCGGCGAGGGCGGCGCCGTCGAGCGCCTCGTCGGAGGGGTTGCCGATGGCGCCGAGGCAATCGAGCGCGGCGCCCGGCACCTGGTCGGGGGCGGGCGGGGACAAGACGCTGCGCAGAATCCGGGAAATGTCCGGATCGCCGAACCCGAGGCCGCAGGACGCCTGCCCGAAGTCCGCGATCGTCCGCACTTGCGCAATGGCCTCGAGCGTCTCTTCGGGGATGCGCTGCAGGGCGTCGAAGCCGAGGGCGTGCGCCCCGGCGAAGTCGGTGGTGAAGGCCCGCCCCTCCGCCTCGTCGGCGGCCTGCGCGACGACGTCGAGGTAGTTGCTGCCGCCGCCGAGCCAGTCGATCGCCGCCTCGTTGATCTGCACGTGGCGGTAGTTCAACGGGATGGCGCGGCTCGGCCCGAGCACGTGGACGACGATGCCGAGGTCCGGCGCGGTGGCGACCGCCGTCGGCACGATGGGCACCGTGGGCGCGTTGCCCGGGTAGGTCAGGCGCAGGGGCACGAGGTCGCCGGTGTCTTCGCCCGGCAGCAGTTTGATGGCGACGAAGACGGCGCCGGCGTCGACGTAGGGGCGCAGCGTGGCGTCGACCGCGTCGGGAATCTGGTAGCCGTTCTGGTTCAGCCAGTCGCGCAGATCCTCGACGGTGCGGGCGTCGAGGATGGCGCGGTCGTACGGGCCGACCGGCTCGCGCGAGAGGACCCGCACTGGGGGGCCCTCGCCATCGGCCTCGTCTGGTCCGGCGCCGGGCACGCCCTCGGCGAAGTCGTCGCCCCGGGGGCCGAAGCCGCCGTTCGGGCACTCGACCGCCCGCTGCCAGGTGAGCTGGAACTGCGGCCCGTACTGACCGAGCACCTGAAACATCAGCTCGCTGGACAGCGCCGTCTCCACCCCGCGTGGCACCGGCAACAGCCAGCCGAACTCTTGCGGGGGGCCGGCGTAGCTGATGCGCACGTGCATGTGCGTCTGTTCGCCCTCGACGACGAACAAAATGTTCTCGGCTTGCTGCACCACGGGCTGACTGTTGTTGCAGAACAGACCGCCGCAGGCGAGGGCGGGCAGCGGCGCGGACAGGCAGGCGGCGGCGAGCGCGGCGAGCGGTTGGCGGGCAAGGGAGCGGAGTTGCAGGGAACGGGACATGGGGCGTGGGGTCGTTTCGTTCGGGGTGGGGCGAGGCACGCGGGCTGAGGGACGCGGCCGACGTCGCGACATCGTCGACGAGCGGCCGGCGGCGCGCAAGGCCCGCGGCGCGCAGCAATCGCTGGGGCCCGGCGGGCGCGCGGCCGGATGCGCGTCCGGGCCCCGGACGGAGCGATGAGCGTCGCCGGCGCGGCGTCGGGTTCGTCGGAGGGGGTCTCGAATAATGGAGGCGTCGTCTTGCATGCGGGACGCGGGGCCTGGCATGCCGAACGGGATGTCTTGTACGCGGGAGGAGTGTTTCGTATGCAGGATGCAGGATGCAGCGTCCGGCATGCCGGAACGAGGGGACGGCGCTCGTCGCAGCCGCGGGGCGTTCGGCGCCCTCGCCGGGCTCGGCGAGTCGCTCGACATGTTCGACGAGATGCCGGCGTTCGGCCGCCTCACTCCCGGCGGATCAGGCTCGCCGAGCTCTCGCCCTCGTTGGCGGTGACGATGACGGCGCCGTCCTTGCTCGCCGAGATGCCCTCGGTGCCGATGACGCTCTCCTCGGTGGGGCCGGCGGTCTCGTTCTCGCCGACCTTGATGGCCTGCAGGAAGACCGGAGCGGCCGGGTCCGAGACGTCCCAGACGCCGACGGCGCCGGCGTTCTTGAGGCTGGCCGCGACGTGGGCCTTGCCGCCGGTGACGAAGGTCGTCAGCGAGTCCGGCCGGAAGGGCGGGGCGTCCGCGGCGCCACGGGGAATTTCCGCGGGGATGAGCGACGCATCGACCTCGATGACCTTCACGACCGTCCCGTCGGCGTCCAGGAGCGTGATCGTATCGTTGTACTCCCCGGCGATGGCGTAAAGGGACCGGCCGCCGGCGTCGGTGAAGGCGGCGGCGCCGTCCGGCCAGGGCTCGGCGTCGAGGCTGTTGTTCGGCAGGGTGACGATGTTCAGATCGGCGGCGGTCGGCGCGGCCTTCGCCAGCAGCTCGCCGACGGCGAAGAGGGCGACCTGCTGCGAGTCCTGCAGCACCACCGCGACGTGCTCGGAGTCGGCGCTGAAGATCACCTGCTCGGGCTCCTGACCGGCGGCGCCGTCGAGCTCGATGCGGGCGGCCTCCGTCACGGTGGGGAAGGCGCTCAGATCGAGGACGCTGATGGAGGGCGCGAGGGTCTCGACCGCGCACTTGCCGTAGAGCGAGACCGCGTCGCGCTCGTTGGCCACGACCGCCCAGCGCCCGTCCGGCGAGATGTCCACCGCGTCGGGCATCGGGCCGACCGGGACCTCGACGACGATGGTGGCGAAGTCGTCCGTGTCCTCGATCGTCACGAAGACGAGCGCCCCCTGGCAGTCCGTCTGCGTGCCCGCCGCGTCGACGATGGGCATCGTGCGGGTGACCGCCGCGACCTTGCCGTCCGGCATGAAGTCGATGTGCGTCAGCTCGCCTTCGCCCGGGTCCTCCGGGAAGAGCACGCGCTCGCGGCGCGCGGTGAGTCCGTCGGCGCCGACGGCCAGCAGGGCCACCTTGCGAGCCTTCGAGGCGGCGAGCACGGCGAAGTCGCCAGCGGGCAGCGTCTTGACGACCTCGGCGTTGTCCGAGGCGCCGAGCGCGAGGTTGTCGGTCACGATGCCGCGCCAGGGGCCGGCCGGGGGGGCCTCACCGCCCGTGCCGGCGTCGGCGCCTGTCGCGGTGCCTCCGGTGGTATCGTCGTCCTCGCTGCACGCCGGCAGCGCGGTCGCCGCGGTCGAAAGGGCCAGGGCGGCCAGCAGGGCGTGGGTCGAAGCGCACGTCTTCATGGGGTCTTCTCCGGTCGTCAGAAGCGCAGCCGCAGTTCGGCGCGCAGCTCGTCGTTGCGAAAGGCCGCCCCGGGGATGTCCAGGGTCGGCACGGCGTTGTCCTCGGTGATGTGGTCGTACTCGACGCGCAGCTCGAGCAGCTCGCGGAACACGGGCGTCCCCAGGCCGGCGGTGAGCACGGTGAAGTCCCAGGTGGCGGCCTGCGAGAGCGACGGCGAGCGCAGGCTCTGCCCGGCGTGCACGTCGGTGCTGTCGGCGATGCGGTAGAGGTCGTAGCGCACGAACGGGACGAGGGCGGCGAACCAGCGTCCATCGTGCAGCCGGAGCCGGTACGAGACCTCCGCGTCCGCCGCCGACCGGCGCAGCACGCCGTCCGCGCCGGCGACCCCCTCGACGAGCGCGTGCACGCCGAAGGCATCGTAGGAGAGGCGCGCGCCGTACCAGCGCGAGGTCCGGTCGGTCGAGCTGCCCGGCCGCGAGGGGTAGCCGGCCAGGCTTGCGCGCAGCTCGTCCGTGCCCGCCTCGGCGGCCAGTTCACCGGTGAACCCGAAGACCTCGAGCGCGGCGTCCCAGGCCGAGAAGCGCGCGCGGGCGCCATACATCGGCGCATTGCCCGAGTAGACGCGGCCCTCGTCGTAGGCCAGCACGTTGATGGTGCCGCGCTGCGCGTGCGAGGCCTGCACGGGCGCGAAGCCGAGGGGCCGCCCCATCGCCACGCTCAGCCCCGCCGTGTAGCCGAGCGCATCGCCGGGTCCGAAACGCTGCCCGACCGCCCAGGTGGCGTGCATTTCGGGCGCCGACCACCACACGGTCGCCGCCAGCGGCTCGCGAATCGCGTGCGGATCCCGGGTGGCGAACGGCGGCCGGTACCCCACCTCGACGTGATGATCCACCGGGCCCGTCACGAAGCGCCCGTCCAGCCAGGTGGCGGCCACGCGGGCGTCGTCCGGGGTGAAACGCAGCTGCGTGTTCACGTTGAAGCCGGGGGTCAGCGTCAGGCGGGGCGCGAGCGTGAACCCCGAGAGTTCGACGAACGGGCTGCGCGTCCCGATGGTGCGCGTGTCGGTGTTGCTGTCGTGCCCCGGGCCGCCCTCGCCCTCGAGGTCGTGGAAGCGCACGGCGAGCTCGCCCTTGAGCGCGAGCGCGAGCGCGTCCGGCCCCGCGCCGTCGCGCAGGACGAAGTGCGGCGGCACCTCGGCGTCCGAGAAGGGATCGAAGGCCCGGGCGACGCCGGGGGCGAGCCCGAAGACGCAAGAGGCGGCGGCGAGCGCGGTCGCGGCGGGGGAACGACGGGGCGGGTTCACGGGAGGGGCCATCTCGGCCGGCGGGGGAACCCGGACCCACGGTCCGTAAACTCGCCCCATTCCTCCGCCGGCATTATCCGGGTCAGGTTCGCGGGTCTGTTCTCAGGCGGCGCCGCCCATGCGGTCGCCACCACCCCGTGTGCGAGTCGGCGGCGTTGTAGGTCCTCGGACCCGGTCGGCGCAAGGGCGTTCTCCCCCCTTCGCTGCCCCAGGAGATGTTTCCAGTGAAAAGATCTGGCGCGCGGACCGGGAGCTGTGGGAGGTCTGCCGGACCATGATTGCCGTGCGCCTGACCCGCCATTTGTACAGCTTTTTCCCGCACTTGGAGGGCGTCGACCTCGCCGTCGAGGCCGCCACCGTGGCCGACGTCGTGCGCGCCCTCGAGGCCCGCGCCCCGGGCATCGGGTTCTACATCTGCGACGAGCTCGGTCGGCTGCGCACGCACGTCAACATCTTCATCGGCACGCGGATGGTCCGCGACCGCCGAGGTCTCTCGGACGCGGTCGCCGCCGGCGACACGGTCCACATTCTGCAAGCGCTCAGCGGAGGGTGATGCATGGCGGCACGGATTCTCGTCGGCACGCGCAAGGGCACGTTCATCGTGGAGAAGTCGGCGGCCGGCCTCTGGCAGCCCCGGTTGGTCGGACACGCCGGCACCGGCGTGAACTTCGTCGCGCGCGACCCCTACACCGGTCGCCTCTGGGCGCTCCTCGGGCACGGACACTGGGGCGCGAAGCTCTCGATCTCCGATGACGAGGGCGCGACGTGGGCCGACGCGCCGTCGCAGATCAAATACCCCGAGGGGGCGCGCTACATCGCGCAGGACATGTACGAGGACGCCGCGAGCGAGTACGGCGTGGGCTGGCGCATCTCGACGAAACCGGCGGCGCTCGCCAAGCTCTGGATCATCGGTTTCGGCCCGGGCGGCTCGGTCTACGTCGGCACCATCCCCGGCGGCCTCTTCGTGAGCCGCGACGGCGGCGCGCACTTCGAGCTCAATCGGCCGCTCTGGAACCACGAATCGCGCGGCGGCGACCTCTTCTCCGGTGAGGGCACGGGTGAAACGAAGTGGTTCGGCACGCCCGCCTCCGAAGGCGGGGACTTCGCGCCGGGCATCCACTCCATCGTCGTCGACCCCCGCAACCCGCAGCGCGTGCTGGTGGCCGTCTCCACCGCCGGCGTCATCGAAACGCTCGACGGCGGGCAGACCTGGCACAGCCGCAACAAGGGCATGATCCTCGACCACACGCCCGAGCCCGAGGCCGAGTGGGGGCACGACACGCACTTCATCGAGCTGAGCCCCGGGGACCCGGACCACGTCTGGCAGCAGAATCACGTGGGCGTCTACTACTCGGCGGACGGCGCGGCGACGTGGCGCAAGGTCAGCCGACCCGAGCAGGGGGTCCACTTCGGTTTCCCGATCACGGCGCACCCCACGCGGGGCCGCACGGCCTGGGTGGTCCCCGGTCGCTCGGACCAGCAGCGCATGACCATCGACGGCGGCCTCTTCGTGGCCCGCACGGAGGACGGCGGCGAGACGTGGCAGGCCCTCCGCAACGGCCTGCCGCAAAGCTGCGCCTACGACGTCGTGTACCGGCACGCGCTGGCCAACGCCGGCGACGTCGTGACGTTCGGCAGCACGACGGGCAACCTCTACATCAGCGAAGACGGCGGCGACGGCTGGCAGGCGGTGGCCCACAACCTGCCGCCCATCTACTCGGTGCGCTTCGCCTGAAGGCTGCGCGCTCCCAGAACCAGCGCACACGTGACACGATTGGGGCGATTGCGTGACACTCCCGGGTCATGCGCTCCGCTCGCTCGCCGTTCACGTTCGTCTGTCTCGCCCTGGTGGCGTCGGTCTCCGCCGCTGCCTGCGGTGAGGATGCCACGATCGGGGGCACACCCGTCGACGACGCCACCGTGCGCGGCCCGGACGCGACGCCCGGCAAGGCCGACGGCCCGCCCGTCGAGCCCGCCGACGTGGCTCGCCCGCCCGGCCCGGACGCGGTGACCGCACTGGTTCCCGATGCGACGCCGCCGTTGCCGCCCGATGCAGCCTCCGGCCCTGTCCCCGACGCGGACACGCCGCCCGAAACCGACGCCGCGCCCGACGCCGGCCCTGCGCCCGATCCCGTGCCGGCCTGCCCCGAGCCCGCGCTCGGCCCCGCCGCCGAGTGGCGCCACGGGTTCGCGTCCCCGGCGACCGTCGGCCTCGGCCTGCCGCAGCACAGCGCCGTCGAGCCCATCACGACGCCCGGCGAACCCATCACCGTCGCCGGCAAGTTCGCGTACGGGCTCGTCAGCAAGGACCTCGAAGACGAGGACGTCGAGCTCTGGGTGAGCCTGCCGTCGCCGGAGGACCCCGATTGCGGGCGCTGGACGGCCGTCGGTGTCGCGACGACGGACTCGGACGGGCGCGCCGTCGTGCCCCTCGACCCCGCTCTCGTGCCCGAGCCGGGGGCCTACGACTTCCGGTTCGTCGTCCGCGGGGACCTGACCGTCGCACGGGGCGCCGTCTGGGTCGTATCGCCGGGGACGGCGTTCGTGCTGTTCGACGTGGACGGCACGCTGACCATCGGCGACTCGGAGATCTTCGAACAGGTACTGCTCGGGCAGGACCCGGAGATGTACGCCGCCGCGGACGTCGTCGTCGCGACCTACGCCGAGGCGGGGTACCAACCGCTCTACGTCACCGGCCGCCCGTACTTTCTCAACCCGGCGACGCGCGACTGGCTCCTCGGGCACGGGTTTCCGAAGGGGCCCGTGCGGACGGCGGACTCGATGTCGCAGGTGCTCCCGACCGAGGACGGCGTCCAGCGGTACAAACGCGCGTATCTGCAAGACCTCCTGGAGCGCACGGGCGTGATCATCCCTTACGCCTACGGCAACGCCTCGACGGACATCTGCGCCTACGCCGAGGCCGGCCTCGACCCCGCGCAGACGTACATCATCGGCCCGCACGCGGGCGAGGCCTGCGCGGGCTACGGACCCACGGTCGCCGTCGAGGACTACCCCGGCCACCTGCCGGCCCTCGCGGACCTCCCGCCGCCGCGCTGACGCGCAGAGACGAAAGCTCGCAGAGAAAAAGAACGCGCGAAAAAAAGAGCGTCGCCGGCCCGGCGTAAAGACCGGTCGAGAACCGAACCAACCCGGAGACCGACCATGACCGCTCGTTTCGCCACCGTCCGCGCCTTCGTCACCACCACCGCCCTGCTGTCCGCCGCGCCGGCGCTCGCCGAAGAGACCAAGGGCGCCGATCCGACGCTCGACGTCTGCGTCGACGCCGAGGCCGATCTCGTGCGGGCCGCCGACGGGGGCTGCCTGGCCGGCGAGCAGAAGACGACGGTCGCCGCGCTGCCCCTCGGCGACGCGGTGGTGGCCCTGCAGTCCGGCTACGGCCTCTCGCTGAGCGACCTGACCGCGACGGGGCAGTGGGTCAGCCCGAAGCTGGTCTGTGACGCGGGCGAAGTGCTCGTCGAGACCCCCGCCGGCGTCGCCTGTCTGCCCCCGCACGCGCCGGTCGCGCAGGCCGCGCCGGGCAGCCTGTGGCTTCTGCCCCGGTACGCGCGGATGGTCAACGCCGTGCCCGGCAACGATCGGCGCTGGTTCACGCAGATGGTCGCGCTGAACCCCGGCGACGGCCCGATGACCGGTAGCTGCCTGTTTCTGGGGTGGGACGGCGGCGTGCTCTACCGCACGACGATCTCGGCCGGCGCCATGGGCAGCGCGGCGTGTTTCCCCTACGGCATCGACCTGACGCGCATCACGTCCGCCCTGATGATCACCGACCGGCCGGTGTTTGCCCACGCGCAGACGACGCTGACCGTCAACGGTGCCCTCGAGCCGTCGGAGGCGCCGGCTGTGGAGATGCTGCCCGTCGACTGCCGCGATCCCCGGGGGGTCGAGGGCGTCTGCGCCCGCGCGGCGGCACGCTGAACGTCGGAAGGCGCAGCATCGGGCGCCCGGTTTCGCGTAGCATCGCGCTCCGTTCGGCCATTGAGATGAAACCCGAGCGGCGCGAGGAGACGCACATGGAGATTCGGCGAGTTCTGACGGTCCTTCTGGGCGCGACGCTGGCGACGACGGCCTGCGGCGGCGACGGCGGTGGCGGCGACGGCAATCCGGACGCCGGGGCTGGCGGATCGACCGGCGGGTCCGGGGGAAGCGCCGGCGGCACGACGGGCGGCGACACGGGCGGCACGACCGGCGGCACGGGTGGCGGCACGGGTGGCACCGGCGGCGGCATCGGCGGCGCGGGCGGCGCGGGCGGGTCCCCGGCGGACGGCATCCACATCCCCGGCAACACCGCCGAGGTGCGGGCCGACACCGATGCGCTCGGCATGTTGCACCTGCGCTGCGGCTCCGAAGCCGACTGCGTGGCCGCACAAGGCTATTTCCACGCCGCACACCGCTTCTCGCAGATGGACATCAACCGCCGCTTCGCGACCGGGCGCCTCAGCGAGCTCGTCGGCGCGGTGACCATCGACACCGACAAACGGCAGCGCTTCACGATGGCGACGCGGGCCGGCGAGTCCATCGCGCAGCAGATCTACGACGGCACCAACGCCGAGACGAAGGCGATGTTCGACGCCTACACCCGTGGCGTGAACGCCTTCATCGACGACCTGAAGAACGGGCGCAACGGGGCGCGCCTCCAGGACGAGTACGACTTCCCGCTCATCGACAAGACGCGCATCGACGCCTGGACGCCGGTGGACAGCGCGGCGGTGACGCTGCTTCTGATCAACGACCTGACGAACTCGTCGGGCGGCGAGCTCGGCACGGCCGACGCGGTGGCGGGCCTGCCCGCCGATCTGGCGCACGATCTGTACGCGCCGCTCCCGGCCGAGCAGAGCGACGTGCTCGGCGCCGCGAATGCCGCGCCCGACGCGCAGGCGACGACGCTGCGGCCGGCCTGGTGGCGCCTCGCCCCCGCCCTCGACCGACTCGACCGCTTCGGCGGCGTGCTCGCCCGGGCGGCGGACGAGTACGGCGTCCTCGAGCGGCCGCCCATCGGCTCGAACAACTGGGTCGTCGGACCGTCGCAGACGAGCGGGGGCGCGGCGCTGCTCTCCAACGACCCGCACCTCACGCTGACGAACCCGTCGATCTGGTATCTGGTGCATCTGCACGTGCCGGCGGGCGAGGGCGTCGGCGATGGCCTGAACGTCGCCGGTGTCAGCCTGGCGGGCCTGCCGGGCGTGGTCATCGGTCAGAACGAGCACGTTGCGTGGGGCATGACCACGACGTACTTCGACCAGACGGATGTCTATCTCGAGACCCTCTCGCCGGACGGCGAGGGTGTGATGTTCAACGGCGAGGTCGTGCCCTTCATCAAGAAGACCTACAGCTACGAGGTCTTCGGGCAGGCCGAGCCGACGGTCGACGAGCGCCTCTACGTGCCGCACCACGGCCCGGTGCTGGCCATCGACCGCGAGGCGGGGACGGCGGTGAGCTTCCGCTGGACGGGTCAGGAGGCCTCGACGGACGCCAACTTCCTGCTCGGTCTCGCCCGCGCGAAGACGCTCGCCGACGTGAAGACGGCGATGCGCAACGTCACCACCATCGGGCAGAACGTGGTTGCCATCGACCGCGACGGCAACATCGGCTGGTTCCCGTACAACCATGTGCCGGCGCGCCCGTGGGCCACGCCCGAGGTGCCCAACTGGCTGCCGGCGCCCGGCGACGGCACCGCCGAATGGGGCGAGTACGTACCGTATGAAGACCTGCCGCAGGCCGAGAATCCGGCGAGCGGCTTCATCGCCACGGCCAACAACGACATGACGGGCCACCTCGCCGACGGCGATCCGACGAACGACGGCCAGGCGGCGCTGCAGGGCTCGACGGCGGACGGCTTCCGCCACGCGCGCATCGTGCAGCGCCTGCGGGGCGAGGCCGGCGCCCACACCCTCGAAGGTCAACGGGACATCGTCAACGACGTGTACTCGCTGCCGGCGGCGCGCACCCTGCCCGCCCTGCTCGCCGGTCTCGACGTCGCCAAGGTCGAGCTCACGGCCAATGGCCAGAAGGTCAAAGAGGCCCTCGAAACCTGGGACTTCCAGTGCGCCACCGGCCTCGCCGACGCCGATCCCGCCGGGGCGCCCGCCGCTGAGGCCGGCCTCGTCGCCAGCGCGGTCGGGTGCAGCGCGTACCACGTCTTCTTCGACGCCCTGCGCAACGTCGTCTTCACGGATGAACTCGCGGAGGCCGGCGTCGAGGTCGGCCGCGGCCGCCTGCACGCCGTCACCGCCCTCGTCACCCGCTCGGGTGACCTCGCCCGGGGCGAGGCGTACTGGGACGATGTGAGCACGCCCGACGTCGTCGAACCCCGCGAAGACATCGTCGTCACGGCCTTGAACGCCGCCGGCGAGCGCCTCGTCGCCCTGCTCGGCGAGGACGCGCAGGGCTGGCTGTGGGGCCGCATCCACACGCTGACGCTGACCGCGAATCTCTTCGACCAGGCCGGCGTGCGCGACTACAACCACGGCCCGTTCGCCAACGACGGCGGCATGGACACCGTCGACGTCGCCTCGCCCATCAATCCGCCGGGCGACGTTTTCGAACAGCGCCACGGCGCGAGCATGCGGTTCCAGTGCGAGGCCCCCGCGGACGCGCCCGTGCGCTGCCGCATGCAGTTCCCCGGCGGTCAGCAGCACCACCGGGACTCGCCCTACTACGAGCACATGGTGCCGGCCTACCTCCGCGGCGAGGCGACGGACATCGCCCTGACCGCCGAGGCCGTCGACGCGGCGTCGCAGGTGTCGGTGACGATTCAGCCCTGACGCGGCGCCTCCTCGCGGGCGGCCCGGATTCCCTCGACGCCCCTTGACTCGCCCGCGCACGCAGGGGGACAACGGTGCGCATCCCGATCACGCTCAGGAGGTCGCCGTGGCCACCAAGGACACCCCCACCAAAGAGGCCCGGACGCCCGCCCCCGCCGCCACGCGCGCCCCGGCGCCCGGTCAGGGACCGGCGCAGACGGAGGCCCCCGGCGGGCTCGTCAGCGCCTGGAAGTCCTACGTCGGCGGTTTGCTCGGCAAGGACAAGGGCGGCAAAGACGCCCCGGCCGCCGCGCCCGAGGTGCAGTCCCAGGGCGCGCAGAAGAGCGGCGTCGCGCCGGCGGGGGTCGCGCCGGCCGAGGCGACGGTCCCCGTCCCCGACGCGCCGGCGCCCGTGGTCTCGGCCTGGACGCCCGAGGACGAGCAGGCGCTCGCGACGGGCAAGGCCACGTTCGGCGTCATCGGGGCGCACCAGGCCGGCCGGGTGAAGCCCGCGGCCGAGAAGCTGCCCCCCGCCGAGCTCGCACTCTGGCGCAAGACGGTCGATGGCCTGGCGGGCACGCTGAACCGCGTCTTCGTCTACAAGGCGCTGGCCGCCAATCACTCCGTCGCCGAGTGCGTCGCGTTCGCCGCCAGTGTCGCCGACAAGGACGACAAGTGGCTCATGACGAACTGCACCGGCGGCGACTCCATGATGGAGGGCTCGGGCACCCGTCAGGCCTACTCGCACACCTGCGGTGTCACGACCGTCCAGACGCTGCGCGCCGAATACGACCCGGTCTACGCCCTCAAACTGCATACGGAAAACCCGCAGCTCAACAGCGTCGACAACGCCGATCCCACCAAGATCAACCCCAAGGCGGCGGCCGAACAGAAGTCGATGCACGAGACGCAGTACCAGGGCGATCACGGCGCCCACACGGGCGTCAGCGCGAGCCGCAAGGACATCGCCAAGGGCAGCGGCCGCTGGGTCGACGACTGGTTGAACTCGCTGACGGCCACCACCGGCCTGAAGTACAAAACCAAGAAAGACCCTTCGACGGCGGAAGCCATCACCACCCTGACGGACAAGGTCGGCGGCGGCATGATGACGCCGGTGGTCATCGGCAACGGCAAGGGCAGCTACACGCACTACAACCTCGTGATGCACACCCGCACGCAGGACGAGCCCGCGCCGACGCCCGCCGAGCAGCCCCCCGCGCCACCGAAGGCGCGGCCGATGGTGCGGCAGGGGTCGCAGGGCGACAGCGTGCGCGAGCTGCAGACGCTCTTGAACGAGCGCGGCGAGGCGCTGGCCGTCGATGGCATCTTCGGACCCCTGACCCGGGGCGCCGTCGTCCGTTTCCAGACGGCACAGGCGTTGTCGCCCGATGGCATCGTCGGGCCGCTCACATGGGGCAAGCTCGACGAGAAGAAGGCTGCGCCGCCCGCGCCGCCGAAGACCGTCCGCTCGTTCCAGTTCCACGATCCGTGGGACGGCGTGACGAAGTGGGTGTCCGAATCGAAGATCAACAAGGGTCTCATCGACATCGCCGGCTCGAACGAGATCACCGCGCTCGAAGTGCCGTCGGCCGCCTGACATGCACCTGCCCGAGTCCATGAGCCGCGAGGCGGTCTGCGCGCTGAAGCCCGCCGAGCTGCTCGCCGACGGACTCTCGTCGCCGCTGCCCGACGCGCTGCGGGCGCTCGGCCCCGTCGCCCTCGCCGAGCAGCTTCGCGCCGAGGGCACGCCGCGGGAGGCCCTCGAACTCTGGATCGCGACGCTGGCCGCCGTCGAGGCGCCCGCCGGCCCGGGGCTCGACGCTGCGGCCCTTGCGCGCCTCCCCGAGGGTCTCGAAATGCAGGCGGCGGACGCCCCCGCGGCGCTCGCCTGGGCCCGCGCGCTCGGCCCCCTCGTGCGCGACGCCGACACGTTGCGCGGTGCGCTGGAGCTGCTCCTGCTCGCCGTCCAGTTCTGGGTGCTCACCGACGCCCTCCGCCAGCGCCGTCCCGGTGGCGCGGCGGGCGCCGACGGCCCCGATGGCTCGGGCGAGCCGCCGTGACGACCCCCCTCCGCGCCGTTCTGACGTCCCTCTCACTCCTCGGAGCCGCCGCCGTGGCCGAAGCCCGCACGCCCGCCGTCTTCTCGCAGCTCGAGTCCCACCGCGTCCGCGTGACGGTCGCCGGGGCGCCGTTGCCCGCCCGCCTCGACGCCGCCGCCCTGCGGCAGGCCGTGTCGGCGCAGAACGCCGCCGTCTCCAACCCCGGTCTCGCCGCGCACCCGGCCCTCAACCCGCGCGCGCTCGTCCTCGACGAGGTTCTGGCGTTCTTCGAGCACCTGCCGGCCGACGCGCCGGCGCAGCTCGCCGGGCGCACGCTGGAGCTCACGGCCGAGGGCCTGCGCCTGCTGGCCTGCGACGGCTTCGGCGTGCGGGGTCTGGCGCGGGCCTGGCGCCTGGTCGACGGCCCCGACGGCCCCCGCATCACCCCCGAGACGGACGCCGACGACCTCGCCGCGGAGTGGGCGGCGACGACGGCCGCCGAGGGAGAACGACAGGCTGCGCTCACGGCCACGGAGCAGCGCCTCGCCGCGACGCACGAGGACGACGACGCCTACGGAGAACGGTTCCGGGAGCGTGCGAAGGCCCGCGGCGCGCTCGCGCTCGTGCAGTCCATCCGCCTCGGGGTCGCGGAGCGCATGCGGGCGCGGGGGGGCATCCCCGGCGTCGATGCCCGGACGCTCGCCGCCGAGATCAGCCGGCTCGAGGACGCCGTCTCGCGCGCGCCCGCGCCGGGTGGCATGCCCTGACGGTCAGGCCGCTCCGTCTCGGTCCCGGCGTCGCCGCCCGAGCCCCGCTGCGGCCCATAGCAGGCCAGCGACGACGAACACCGCCGCCTGCGTGGGGCGAGCGGGCGTCGGTGTCATCGCGCAGCCGCTGCCCTGACCGACGACGGCCTCCGGGCCGCCCGATTCGGGGTCCTCCGCGATCACCGTCGCGCCACCGGCGCCCGTCTGCGCGGCGCGCCCGCCCGGACCCGGACCCGGACGCAACGCATCGGGGCGGTCGGGATCGGACGGTCCATCGATGGCATCCGGTGAATCGGGCGCGTCCGCGTCGGCGAAGTCCGCATCGGGCGGCAGCGGTCCGGGGGGCGTCGGCCCCGCGTCGGGCGGCGGCCCTGGGGGCGGTGGTGGGGCCGCGTCGGGCGTCGGCCCCGGAGGCGGGGCGTCGGGCACGCAGGCGCCGCCCTCGCAGTGGGTGCCGGCCCCGCACGCCGTCTCGGTATAGGCGCCGGCCGCGCAGACCCCCGCGAGGGCGGGCGAAGCGCAGAAGCCCGAGTTCGGCCCGGCAGTACAACGGGCGTCCATGCACGCCGCGCCGCTCGCGTCCGTACCACAGACGAGGCCGAAGGCCGCGCAGTCACCGTCCGTTTCGGGCAAAAAGCCGTCGTTGCACTGCCGAAGGGTCGTCGCGCCGGTACATTCGGCCCCCTGTCCGCGCCCGCCGGGACAGAACGGGTGAACACAATATGCGTACGCGCCGTCCTCCTCGCAGCCCGCGCCGAAGGCTCCGCAATCGCCCTCGCCGACGTGCCGCCCCCCCTGGCAGGCGGTGATGACACTGCCGGTGCAGAAGCGACCGTTCGGCACGCGGCACCGCGCGTCCATCGCCGCGGGATCGGTGTAGAGAATGCCCCAGTGATTGCTGACCCGACGCAGCGAACCATCGGACGGTGTGTTCTTCACGTTGTCCTCGACCACGAGCGTCGAGCTGCCGCCGCCGTCGAGCATCGCGCCGTCGTGGCAGCCGAGGTCGAGCATGAGATCGCGCACCTCGGCGCAGGTCATGCCGGCGGCGCCGTTGCGGCGGCCGTCCACCACGATGAGCCACATGTGGATGCCGTCGGCCTCGAGACACAGGCCGCTGCGCGGGTTGCGGGCGTTGTCGAAACACCCGTTCTGACGCTCGCCGCCCTGCAGCATGAGCACACCGTTCGCGCCCGTCGCCTGAAAGAACCGATAGGGCTGCAGCTCCGGGCGCTCGAACCACCAGGCCACGCCGAGGCGCTGCTCGCGCGCGATCGTGCAGCGTTTGTCGGCGGTACACCCGATGTATCCCCAGTGTCCCCCGATGTCCGCGTTGCGGAAGTGCGAGTGCCAGCGGTTGCCATCGGAAATTGCCAGCCCGACGGGCGTGCGACCGTCCGACCAATCGGTGTTGATCGCGACGAGGCTGTTCGTGCTGCGGGCGAACGTCAGTGTGTTCACGCCGCGCTCGCCTTCGTTGTCCGCCGAGGCGTGCAGGCCGATGTTCGGCAGACTCAGGTCAATCCGTGCGGCCCAGATGTCCTGAGGCTGCGCCGTGGTGCGATGCAACAGATCGATGCCCGGGCGCACGTTGCGCCAGGTGTCGGCGGCGCGCACTTCGCCCGAGAAACCGAGCGAGAGCGTCAGGGTGAGGGCCGCGGCGGCGGCGCGTTCTCGGCGGGTCATTGACACATCCCGCCCGCAAAGGACCGGCCGGCCTCGGTACAGATCTCTTCGGGACCGAGCGCGCGGGTGTACCAGCGGAAGCGGTCGAGCAGGGCCATGTTGCCCCCGAGCGTCACCGTGCCGCAGAGGTCGGGCAGCGTCACGCCCGCCCCCGAGACGAGGGCGACGCCGCCGACGTAGATCGTGACGGCCGTCGGGTCGATGACCACCGCGCCGTGCACCCAGGTGCTCCCCGGCGTGACCCCGCAGGGACTGTCGACGAGCTTGCCGCCGGCGATGGCGCGCAGCTCCCCGCAGCCGCCCGTCGCCAGCGCGATGTCACCCCCGAGCTGCGCGAACACACCGTCGGCGCGGCGGGAGATGAAAAACGTCGCAGTCAGCCCGCCCGCGGGGTTCATGCCCTCGTAGATGGGTAGCGTGGCGGTGCCGTCGAGGGCGCCGCTGCCGTCCGGGCCTCCCACCCGCACGGCCCCGTCGGCCAGCGTGGCATGGTGGGCACGCCCCGAAGCGTCGCAGAGCGCGGCCTGCTCGAAGTCGAGCTGCAAAGCGAGACCGGGGGGCGGCGGGGCCGGCGCGACGCCTTCACAGCCGGCCACGGGCGCACCCGCCGGTCGGACGCACACCCCAGGACCGGCGTCGGGCACCCCCGCATCACTTTCGACCGATGGCACCCCGCCGGCAAACGACGTCGCCCCGCAGGCCCGCGGCGCCACACACGTCCCCGCGCGAGAGACGTACGAGATGCCGCAGCACAACAGACCGCCGGTGCAGTCCTCGTCGGCGGAACAGTTCGGCTCGCCCGGTGCGCCACCGGCATCGGCGCCCCCGGCCGGCAGAACGGTCCCGGCCGGTTCGACGGGCTCGGCCGGGCACTCGGCCGCCGCAGCGCAGGTCAGCGTCGAGGGGCAACAGAGAAGGCCGTCGCGGCACTCATCGAGGCCGGTGTAGATGACGTCGTTGCTGATCGAGTCGATCGCCGGCGGGCTGCGCCGGCAGGGCTGCCCGGCGATGAGGTGCGGCAGGTATGCGTCGCAGTACTCGTCCGGTGGCAGGCAGCGCGGCGACAGATCGCCCGACTCACCGGCCTCGGCCTGAATGGCGATGCCACCCGTGCAGCATGCGAACGGCGCGGCGCAGTCGTCCGCCGTCGCGCAGCGTTTCGCGTCGAAAACGAGGCCATCGAAGTTCAGAGCGGCCGAGAAGTCGCTGCATGCGGACAGACCGGCGAGCGCGGTCACGAGTCCGGCGAGGCGCCGGCGAAAGTGTGTCTTCACAGCGACACGCTCAGCCCGGCGCGCGGGCCCCAGAGAAAGTAGTCGGGAATCACCGTCTTGGTGGCGAAGTTGCCCTCGCCGCCGGTCTGCGCGCCCCAGATCGTGAACCAGTCGGCCCGGAACGTCAGGTAGGGTCGAAGCGTCATGATCGAGCCCAGGACCCAGGGGTAGTTCACGCCGACGTCGGCCCCGAGCTGCAGCGGCGAGCCGAAGAGTTCACCCCAGCGGCCGAGGTCCAGCGAGCCGGCACCGATGGGCACGAAAGACATCGACGTCTCGAAACAGACGTTCGGACAGGCCCAGTACTCCCCGCGGAAGCCCACGCCGATCGCCGCGAAGTCGGCATCCTGCAGGGCGTTGTAATTGCGGTCGAGCTCCTCCTGACCGACGACGGTGGGCATGCTGAACGACAGATACCGCAGATAACCGCCGAGGCGCGTGCCCTCGTCCTTCTTCGTCGACGTGTATGCGTCGTCCTCGTGGAACCAGCCAGCCTCCAGCGAGAACAGGCGCGTGTCCCACGACCCGCCCTTGCGGGGCCCGAAATAGGGTTGGGCGTTGCGGGCCGTGAAGACGCTCATGTCATCGATGCGGCCCGTCAGGCGCCCGTACTGTGTCTGAATGAACACACGGGCGTCCACCCCGAGCCAGTCCTTCAGATTCGGACGGAACTCACCCATCAGCATCTTGATCGTCTCGCGGGCGTACCCGGGGCGGGTGCGGGCGTCGACCTCGGCGTTCATCGCCTCGAAGAGCTGGTCGGAGACATAGTCGAAGAACGCCTCGTTGCCGCGTACGCCGAGCGACAGGCCGATGTCGCGCAACAGACCGGAGCCCGTCCGGATGCGGCCCGCCGCGCCCTCGGGGTTGATGCCGGTGCTGCTGCCCTCGTAGACGTCCTCGCCGATGCTCGCATCGACGTTCGAGAACGGCCCGCGGCTCAGGTTGGCGTACCAGGCGCCGAGGCGCGCGTCGAAGTGGCTGTCCGGACCGAGCAGCTTCGCGAACGTCTGCGCGTTGGCGAGGTTGGCGTCGTCGCTGCCGAAGCGGCGCTCGAGCAGACCCGCCGCGACGGCCGGCGCGGGCCGCGCGAGCACGGCGGTGAGGGCCGAGGCCAGCAGGGCGGCCGGGCCGAGGCGTGGACGGAGGCGTGCGCAAGAGCGGTCGGTGGGCATGGGTAGATCTAGCTTCTCTTGGGCGCTGCAGCGCCGGTTTGAGTCGCAAGACCCCCTTTCAAACCGTGCGTGCGGTTT
>JAKLJY010000004.1 GCA_023150895.1 Myxococcota bacterium
GGGCCGCGGCGCCGGGCTCCTGGGCCTGGGCAACGCTCACGCTCAGAAACGCAGCGACGGTGGCGCACATCAACGGGTGCTTGGACATGCCGTACATCTCGCTCGAACTCCCCTGACCGGTTTTCATTTGACGAACCAGAGACGGGTGTCTTCCGTCTCGTCGTCGCTGCTCGTGAGCGCGGTGGATTCCTTCTTCCCGCCCAGGGTGAGCGAGAGCTCGGACGACAACAGGTACTGCCCGGCGCCGAGTCCGACGGTGTCGGTGCTCGTGACCCGGAGCTTCCAGGCGCCCGCGATGCGGTTGGCGACCAGGGGCTCCAGGGTGTTGCTGGTGGTGAACTCGTCGGCGCGCTCGATGAAGACGTACTCGCCGCCCGTGGCGCAGGCCAGCGCGTAGAGTTCGGGGTCGCGCCCCTGCTTGAACCCCGACGCCAGGCGGGGCTGAAGGTGCAGAACGATGACGGGGACCGGAGACGCCTGGCCACCGTAGGTGTGGCCGGCGTACGTCTGGGTGACCTGCGCGAGCGTCTTGTCGGAGCCGGAGCTGTCGCCGCGCTCCGTGCCGTCGGTGAACAGAATGACCACGGGGTTGAAGGCCTTGGTGTCCTTCCCGTTGATCACGATGTTGTAGGTCTGGTCGAGCGCGTCCGCGAGCGGCGTGGAGCCGATCTCGCCGCGTTCGAGCTGACTGAGGCCGTCGAAGGCCTTGTCGAGGCGACACGTCGCGCCATCGGACCCCGCGGGGCAGACCATGACGTCGCGGTTGCGCGTCGGGGTCGCGAACTCCTGGGTGATGTGCGGCTGCCGCTGGTCGAACCAGACGAGCGAGAAGTAGGTGTCGAGCGGGATGTAGGGGAGTCTCACGAGGTTCTTGAAGAACGTGAGACGCTCGTCCCGCTGGTCCGACGCCTTGCTCGGATCGACGGACTGGGTCGGATCGGGCTGGCCTTTCAGGCTGCCCGAGTTGTCGAGCAGCAGCACGACGAGGCGGTCGTCGCCCCGGCGAGCGTCGCCGCCCGGGACTTCGTAGCGCAACGCCGACCCGAGCAACGAAATACCCGACTGCGGGCCCGGCTGGTCCGACCGCTCGCCGCACGCGTTGAACGTGCCCGGATCGACCTGGTCGGTGTCGCAGTTTGCAGCCAGGGCGAACTCGAAGTCGTCGGACCGGAGTTCCTCGTCGACCTGCCGCGGAATCCCGTCGATGACGACCGCGTCGTTCGGCAGAAGGGAGACCGTCCCCTCGCGCGTATAGCTGAGGATCTGGAGCGAGACGTCGAGCTGACTGTCATCGACCGAGTCCGGCGCACGGCAGATGCCGGACGCGAGCAATTCGTCGAAGTACCTGGGCTGGTAGTCCAGATTGACGGTGGAGTCGCACGCCGCTGCGGCGCTGCCGAGCAGCACGAGCAGGGCCTTGCTTTTCATTCGGACACGAACGGGCATCCTGACCATTCCCCTTCGCAGCAAGCCGGCCCGGGCGCAGGGCACACGCCCCGCGAGCCGGCCGAACGGACGCGGTTTGCTAACACGGTCCTCCCCGGGTGTCAACGTAGGAACCCCGCCTGTCTCGCGGACTTGGGGCCTTCGGACCGGGTCTACGAACGCAGGACGGGGCCCGCCGGCGACGCGGGCGAGGGGCCGATCGTCGGGCATTGAATCGCGCGAGGTGGTTGTCCCGGAGTGAAAAAAGTTGCACTGTGTTGCATCTTGCCCCGCCCGAATGATTCAACCGGTGGTCCGGGGCCCGTGTTTCTACCTGACTGGCCCGACGGAAACGGGGAATTCCGAGGAGTGTTGTCGATGACCAAGAGGTTCTCGCTCGAGACGAATTCGCTGGGCGCCGTCGCCCTGCTGTGGGCCTTGGCAGCGGGGGCTGCCCTGGCCGGCTGCGACGACAAGTTCAGCGGCTCCGGCTCGCCGGACATCACCGTCACGCCGACGTCGATCAGCTTCGGCAAGGTCAACATCGGCGAAAACGTGGACGAGTTCGTCCGCGTCCAGAACAGCGGAGACGGCACGCTGGTCATCACTGGTATCTCCATGAACATGGGAGACACCACCGACTACGAGCTTTATTGGAACACGGAGAACGAGGCGGATACCGCCTTCGTCGGGATCACGCGCAACGGCGAGAACCGGTTCGATCTTCCGCTGCAACTGGAACCGCGGACCGAATTCTTCCTGATCCTGAACTACGCCCCGACGGACGATACGCCGGAGAGCGGCGAGATCGTGCTGACGACGAACGTCGGGGACAAGCGGACGGTGACGATCCCCGTCGGGACAGCCTCGGTGGCGCCCGAAATCACGGTCAGCCCGGGGACCCACGACTTCGGCAGCGTACCCGCGTTCAACCCCAACGACCCGGAGGCGGAACCCGAATTCGTCGACGTCACCGTCACGAACATCGGCCAGCTTCCGCTGACGAACTTCGGATTCTCGCTCAGCGGCTCGCAGGAGTTCGAGCCGCTGATCGGTGGCCGTGACCCTCGGCGCGAGTCGAATGCGGCGCTGCTCGACGACCCGGACGAGGACGGCGAGGCGGGGCTGTCGCCCAACGCGTCGTTCGTCATCCGCGTCGAATACAAGCCGTCGACGCAGGGCCCCGATGCCGCCCAGCTCATCATCGAGAGCAACGATCCCGTGCAGCCGAGCATCGCCGTCGCCCTCACGGCGAACGGCGCGACGCCCTGCATCAACGTCGTCCCGGCCGCGGTCGAGTTCCCCGCGAGCCTCGTGAACCGCGACGACTCCCGCCCGGTCAACATCGAGAGTTGCGGCGGCGGTCCGCTTCAGATCGAGAGCATCGAGATTGCCCCGGGTAGTGATCCGGCGTTCGCCCTCGACGCGACGTCCCTGCCGACCTTCCCCGCCGTTCTGCCGGCCGCGACCCCCGAGCAGGCGCTCCCGAGCCGCGAGATCCGGGTCAGCTTCACGCCGCGCGAGGAGCGGGTCTACAACGGCAAGCTCATCGTCCGGACGAACGATCCCTCGTCCCCCGAGAAGATTGTCAGCCTCCTCGGCCGCGGCGTGCTGAACGCCTGTCCGCAGGCCCGCGCCAACCCCGAGGAGCACTACGTCGAGCCCCTCGACGTCGTCGTGCTCGACGGCGCTTCGTCGGTCGATCCGGACGGGCCGGACAACCGCCCCGTGCGGTTCGAGTGGGTCATCACCGACCGGCCGGAGGGCTCGACGCAGCAGCCTCGCGAGCAGGTCAACGGGGACGATCCCACGATCGGCGCGCCCGATGACCTGACCACCCCCAACGCGCAGTTCTTCGTCGACCTCGCCGGCACCTACACGGCCGAACTCCGCGTGACCGACAACCTCGGCCTCAGCTCGGAGACCTGCGAGACCTCCGCGATCGTCACCATCGTCGCGAAGCCCGAGGAGGCCATCCACATCCAGGTGGTGTGGACGTCGCCGGACGACCCCGACCAGACGGACCGCCAGGGCACCGACGTCGACCTTCACCTGCGCCACCCGACCGGCGACTGGTTCCTGGCGCCCGGCGACTGCTACTACGGCAACCCGAACCCGGACTGGGGTGAACTGACGCTCGAGAGTGACAACCCGGTGCTCGACATCGACGACATCAACGGCGCCGGCCCCGAGAACATCAACCTGAACGAGCCGGAGAACACCGAGACGCTGGGCGCACCGTACGAGGTCGCCGTCCACTACTACAGCAGCCGCGAGCGGCAGACCGGACAGGACTATGGGGCGTCGACCGCGACGGCCCGTATCTTCCTCCAGGGCGCGCTCAACCTGACCGTCGAGAACATCGAGCTGCCCGCGCAGGACGCGTTCTGCAAGGTCGCTGCGATCGAATGGCCCGCGGCCACCTCGACCAGCATCCTCGAGTGCTTCGACACGAAGCCCTGATTCGCGCCCGCCGCCCGCCCGCCCGCCCGGTTTCGCCTGGAGGCCCCCGATGCGCCTTTCGCTGGTCTCTTCGCTGTTCGCGGCGGCGCTTGCCGTCGTGTTGGGTGCCTGCGGCGAACAACGCAGCGCCCGCAGCCCTTCGCTCGACATCAACCCCGATCGCTTCACGTTCGCGCGCCTGACCGTCGGCGAGTCCGCCGAGGACGAGGTCACCGTGTCGAACACCGGGCAGGGCGACCTCATCATCCGCTCGATCGCCCTGCGCGACGAGTCGACGGCCCGCGAGTTCACCTTGCGCGCCCGCGCGGCGGACGGTGTGCTCTCCGAGGCACCGGACGCGGTCACGCTCGCGCCGAACGAGCGACTCTTTCTGGTCGTGTCCTATACCCCCACCGACGAGTCGGTGACGGCGGACCGGGGCGCGGTGGTCCTCGAGACCAACGATGCCACCCAGCTCACGGCCGAGATCCCCATCGGCGGTGGTGACCAGGGCGCCGAGATCGTCGTCAGCCCCCTCGACATCGACTTCGGCGCCGTGGACGCCGGCCGCACCGCAGAGCGGCCGGTCGAAATCAGCAACATCGGCGTCGGGACGCTGATCGTTTCCGGACTGACGATCAACGGCAGCAGCGACTTCACGCTGCTCGAGAACGGCGAACCCCTGCCCGACCTCGAGGGCGCGCCGATGGAGATCGGGCCGTCCGAGAGCCGGACGCTGACGGTCGTGTACGCCCCGATGCTGCCGGGCCCCGATGGTGCAGAACTCATCGTCTACAGCAATGACCCCCGGCAGCCCGAAACCGTAGTCGAACTTTCCGCCAACGGCGCGGCGGCGTGTATTCGCGTGATCCCCGAAGACGTGGACTTCGGGGCCTCGCTCGTCGTCGCGGATACCGCGCCCGAGACCCCGACCCCGAACCGCGAGTCCCTGATTGTGGAGAGTTGCGGCGGCTCGGCGCTCGAGGTCGAGTCGATCGAAATCGCCGGCGCCGACGCGGCGTACTTCCGCGTCGCCGAGGTCTTCGAAAGCAACCCGGACGCAGCGAGTCCCCTTTTCGTCCTTCCCGCTGCCGTGGACGGGCAACCGGCGCCGGCGCGAACGATCGCGCTCGAGTTCCGGCCCACCGAGGAGCGCGTCTATGGCGCACGGCTGCTCATCAAGAGCAACACCATTCCGGACGTCACGGAGGTCGTTCTGTTCGGTCGGGGCGTCGAGAACCAGTGTCCGGTGCCGACGTCCTCCACCGAGTCCTACGACGTCGCGCCCCTCGACATCATCACCCTCGATGGGTCGCCGTCCAACGACCCCGGCGGCGAGGTCGTCGAGTGGCGGTGGTCCATCGTGTCCCGGCCGGACGGCTCGGTGGCCAAACTCGTGGAGTCCTACTCGGATGACACGCACCCGGCCGATGGAGGCCCGGACGACGATCCCGCGACGCCGGAGGCCCGGTTCTTCGTCGACGTGGCCGGACAGTATGAGTTCGAACTCATCGTCGTCGACGAGCTCGGGCAGGAGAGCTGCGAGCCGCTGGCGACGGCCCGCGTCACGGTCAGCGCGGTCCCGGACAAGGACCTCCACATCCAGCTCGTCTGGACGACGCCCGACGACCCGGATGAGACCGACATGCGCGGCACGGACGTCGACCTTCACCTGCGCCATCCGATGGCCAACGGGGGCTGGAACACCGACGCCGGTGCGTACGACTGCTATTTCGCGAACAAGACGCCCGATTGGGGCGCCCAGCTCGACCCGGCGGACAACCCCAGCCTCGACATCGACGACACCAACGGCGCCGGCCCGGAGAACATCAACCTGGCCCGGCCCGAACCGGTCACCTACGACGTGGCCGCGCTGTACTTCCGGGCCGAGAGTGCCCTGGGCGGGGACGATCCCACCGTCGAGCACCTGTCGCTGGTCACCGTCCGGATCTATGCCCGCGGTGAGCTCCTCGCCGAGTGGCTCGACAAGGAGATGCAGCACCGCGCGGACCTCTGGTTCATCGCCAGCGTGCGTTGGTGTGAAGACCTGACCGTCTGTCCGGAGATCGTCACGGTCGACGAGCTTCTGAGCGAAGCCGAGTACGACCTGCCCTGAACCGACCCGCCTTGTCGGGAGCGCGGCAAGATCGGTATGGTCCACCTCGCCCCGTACCGGCTCGAGGAGACCCATGCACAGGACCATCATCCGCGCCGTCGCCCTGTTCGCCGCAGTCCTGGCCGGCTGCTCCGAGGATCAGCTCAAGAGCGAGTCGTTCCCCGACATCCAGGCGACGCCGGAACTCCTCACCCTGACGACGCTGCCGATCGGTGAGCAGGTCACCCGCACGGTGATGATCCGGAATGCGGGCGGCGCCAACTCCAGTCTCATCATCACGCACATCGACCTTTCGAACACGCTCGATCCGCGCGAGTTCACGCTGTCCGAGACCGGTGTTCCGTTGACCCTCCGGGGCGGCGACAGCATTCAGGTCGACGTGACCTACTCGCCCATCGACGCGAGCTCCGATGGAGGGGCGTTGCTGGTCCGGAGCAACGACCCGGACCAGGGCACCCTGTCCATCCCGATCAACACGACCGAAGCCGCGGCCGAGATCGACGTCCAGCCGCCGGAGCTCCTCTTTGGCCCGGTTCCCGGCGGAGAGACGCGCACGCTCGGGGTCGTCATCACGAACAGCGGTGCCGTCGCCGTGCCCGTCACCGAGATCGCCTTCGATGCGGCGTCGAGCCCCGACTTCGCCGTGACCCGCGGCGCCGAGCTTCGCCCGACGCTCACACGCGAAACCCGGCTCGAACTCGAGGTCACCTACACGCCCATCGGCCGAGGCAACGACGACGGGACGCTCGTCGTGCACACGGGCAACCCCGACTACCCGCGCATCCTGATCCCGGTTCGCGGGACGGAGCCGGTTCCCGATATCGAAGTGAGCCGCCCGAGCATCAGTTTCGGGGCGGTCGACCTCGGCGCCGACTCGGATGTCGTCGAACTCGTCGTCCGCAACGCCGGCACCGGTCCGCTCTCCGTCGACGGGCTCGGATTCACGCTGGCGCCAGACGGGGTGAACGAACAGTTCACGCTCCACGACCTGCCCGATCCCCTGCCCCGCATTCTGCAAACCAACGAGACATTCACCATCGGCGTGAGCTACCACCCGCGGGTCGCCGGCGAGCATGCCGCGACGCTGCTCATCGAGAGCAACGATCCCGATCCCGAGGAAGCTGCGCTCCGGATCCCGGTCACCGGCCGCGTTCGGGTCCCCTGCATCGACGTGCGACCGGAGATCATTCAGCTCGGGGTCGTCGCGCAGGGCGTCGACAGCATTCATCAACCTGTCCTGGTGACCAACTGCGGCGACCTGCCGCTGAGCCTGACGGACCTTCGAATCGAGGGGGACGACGGCTTCGCGTGGGGCTGGCCGGAGGGCGAGCCGGAGCAGCGCCTGCTCGCACCGCTGACGACGACCACGGTCGAGGTCTGGTTCTCCAACCGTGGCCTCGCGGAAGGGGCCGGCGCGCAAGCGACCTTCGTCATCGAAAACGACACGCCGGACCGCCCCACCGTCGAGATTCCGGTCACGGCCATCGGAGGTGGCGCCCCGACGTGCGATTTGCGCCTGCTCGGCGATCCGGTGAACTTCGGCTTCGTCAGCCGCGGCACCGGGCGGTCCCGCCCGATCGACGTACTCAATGTCGGCACCGGCAACTGCGAGGTGCGGTCGGAGACCACGGCATTCCTCGGCCTCGGCCCCAACCCGTTCATCGTCGTCGGCCATCTGCCGCGGCTCGTCGGCCCGGGGCAACGCGTCCCCGTCACGGTCGAATTCCACCCCCTCAGCTGGGGGCCGATGAGCGGTACGCTTACGGTGACCTATTTCAACCCCTATTTGATGATGCAGGCGGCCACGATGGTCAACCTGACGGGCGTCGGGGGCGACAGCAACATCGAGGTCATCCCCGGCCATCTGGACTTCGGGCTCGTCACCGCGGGCGACTGCGCGTCCCGCACGGAGCGCGTCACGGTCTACAACACCGGCCTCGTCGACCTGTGCATCACCAACATCGAGCTGCAGGGTGCCGGATGCGCCGAGTTCCTCGTCGTCGACCGGCCTGTGGCGAATGCCGACGGCTGCATCGTCGTAACCCGCAATCGGCCGGCCGACGTTCAGCTCGTCTACCAGCCCGCCAACCTGGGCGAAGACACGTGCGATCTCGTCTTCACCTCCGACGCCTCGGACAATCCGCAGCTCCGCGTGCCCCTCACGGGTACCGGCACGGCGGACCGCGCGCAGGTCGACGAGTTCGTCCAGACGTCGGGCCAGGAGGTCGACGTGCTGTTCGTCATCGACAACTCCGGCTCGATGAGCGAGGAACAGGACAACCTCGCCGAGAACATCTCGGACTTCATTCGGGGCGCCGACCAGTTCCAGAACGACTTCCAGCTCGGCGTCGTGAAGACGGAGGCCGACGGCGAGAACGCGGGGCAGCTCGTCGGCGAGCCCCGAATCATGCGGCGCTCTCCGCAGGTCGAGGCGCAGTTCCGCGAGGCGGCGGACGTCGGCATCGACTCCGCACAGGATGAGCGGGGTCTGGAGGCGGCGCACAAAGCCCTGACCGATCCCAACGTCTTCGACACGGGCGTCGCCTGTCAGAACGACGGCGCCTGCATGGCGCCGGATCGATGCGTGGAGGGCTTCTGCGGCGGGTACAACCGCGGCTTCCTGCGCGAAACCGCCGCCCTCGAGCTGATTTTTCTCTCCGATGAAGAAGATCAGTCGCCCGGCACCGTCAATTTCTACGTGGACTTCTTCAAGAGCATCAAAGGCGCGCGAAACGAGGGGCGCATGCATGCCCACGCCATCGTCGGCGCCGACGCGATCGGCCGGGCCGCCGCCTGCCAGAGCGAAGATGGGGCCGCCGATGCGGGTCGGCGCTACGTCGAGGTCGCCGAGCGGACGAACGGCACGGTCGCGAGCATCTGCGAAACCGACTTCGGCAACGACCTTCGCGATCTCGGCAACCGGGCCTTCGGCCTGCAGATCCAGTTCTTCCTGTCCCGGCCCGCCGCCCCCGGCACGGTCTCGGTCGAGGTCGACGGCTCGCCTCAGCCCGCCGGTTGGTCGTACGATCAGGACAGCAACTCGGTGGCCTTCGACGAGGGGAACGTGCCCGATCCCGGCTCGCGCATCCGCATCTCGTACGAGGCCCAGTGTTTCCCCCGTCAGGATCCCTGAACCGTCACATGAGGACATCGACCATGGGCATTCGAACCGGCATCGCCCTGTTGGCCGCCACGATGATCGCGGCGTGCAGCGGAAGCGATGGCTTCCGTCAGAGCGACTCGAACGAGATCTCGATCGACAACGATCAGCTGTTCTTCAAACGGCCGACGGCCGGGAAGGACGACAGCGACGTCGCCGTGGTCGAGGTTCGCAGCTCGGGCGACGCCCCGCTGACCATCAACCGCGTGTACCTCGAGGGCGCGATGGAGCCCTGCGACCTCGTGACGCTCGGAAAGACGATCTACGAGCCTCTCGACGAACTCGAAGACGTCTGCAGCTACCTCATCGTCGAGCGCGACGCGTTCCCGAAGACGCTGGCGACGGGTGAATTCGTCCAGATCAAACTCGTCTTCCACCGGAACCCGGAGCTCGGCCCCCTGACCGGTGAACCGCCGACGGGTACCCTGATCATCGAGAGCGACGCCGACAACGAGCAGGACGCCGTCCTCGAGGTTCAGCTCAGCGTCGAAGCGGAGACGCCGAAGATCCAGGCGACGCCGACGGTCATCAGCTTCCCCCCGGAGTCGGCGGCGGACGAGGACATCATCGTCCAGAACGTCGGGACCGGCACGCTGCTCGTCGATGACATCCAGCTTCGCCTCACCACGGAGCCCGCCCGCGACGAAGCGGGCACCGTCGTCGACGAGTTCGTGCTCGACCCCGAGGACGACCTGCCCTGGGCCATCGAGGAGGGCGACGCGCCCCGTCTGACCGTGCGCTACACGCCGTTCGACGCCGTGGCCGATTCGGCGCAGATCATCATCAAGAGCACCGATCCCGAGAAGCCGTCGCTGGTCCTCACCGTCACGTCGCAGCCGTTGAAGGGCCTTCTGCGCGTCGACCCGCCGGTCGCGACCTTCGAACTCGGGCCCGGGGACTTCGAGACCACCGTCGACTTCACATTCCAGAACAATGGCCTCAAGCCGGTGAGCGTCTACGACATGGTCATCGTTCAGCCGGGGAACGACTACGACTTCGCGGGCGACGGCGCGCGCAGCTTCGAACTGTACCCGGGCAACCTCGCGGAGGGTGTGAAGATCAAGTACCACCCGGTGAACCCCGACGCCCCGACGGATGGTGTCCTCTACATCTCGACCGACGCCGACAACGCCGAGCCGAAGCCCGCCGAGCTGGCCGACGTCATCATCGGGGAGAAGATCATCAGCGTCCCGCTCGTGAACGACGTGGCGAGCGTCCCGGCGACGATCGGCTTCAGCAGCCTCTCCCTCGACCTGAGCGCGACGATGCCCGGCGCGTCGTCGAGCCAGACGCTCACGCTGACCAACACCGGTGGTGCGCCCCTGAACATCAGCGCGATCCGGCTGTCGGCCGAAGGCGACGAAGCCCTTGCCGGCATGGCGACCGATCCGGAGTTCAAGATCACGGCGGGCGGCGGCGCGACCACCCTCGCGCCGGGCGCGACCCACGACGTCACGGTCGAACTCACCCGAACCCCCGCGGACATCACCCAGCACTTCGGCGCCCTCATCATCGAGAGCAACGCCGAGGGAAGCCCGCACGTCGTCACGCTCTTCGCCGACGCCCCCCCGCCCCCCGCCGAGAATTGAACCTGCCCCCGCCCCGATCGAGCCGCTACGGCGAGCTGATCGCCCGGCTCGACGCCTTCGAGAGCCGGGTGCAGGCCGCGCAGGGGTCATTTCTGCGATGCGCTGCGGGCTGTGACGCGTGTTGTCGGCTCCGGCGGTCCGCATTCCCCGTCGAAGTCGCGGCCATCCGCGCGCATCTCTCGACGCTCGCGCCGGCGACCCTCGAGACGCTCCGGGCCCGGCAGGGCGATCCGGAGGTCGTCGCCGGCCGTCGATGCGCATTTCTCGCGCCCGACGGGCATTGCGCGGTCTACCAGGCGCGACCGATCGTCTGCCGGACCCACGGACCCGCCATCCGGACGAGCGACGGTCTGTCCTACTGTCGGCTGAACTTCGAGGGGCTCAGCGCGGCGTCGGTCGAAGAGCGCCTGCCACCCGACGCCGTGATGAACCTCGAGCTCGTCAATCGCATGCTGGTGCTCATCGATACGGCCTACCGGGCAGAGGTCGCCCTCTCCGACGCCGTCCCCGTTCGACTCGACCTTGCGGAGGCCCTTTCGCCATGACCCGTCATCTGCACTTCGCCCTCCCCGTCGTCCTCGTCGCGTGTGGCGGTGGCGAGGGCGGATCGGCGGCCGAAGCCGGGGCCGGCGCTCCGGGAGCGCCCGGGGAAGCCGGGCTGGATGCCGGCGCAGGGCGCACCTCCGATGCACAGCCGAATACGCCGGACGCCGCGACGGGAGACATCGGCCCCCTGCCCTCGCTGGAGGCCGTCAGCGGTGATCTCACGTTCGTCGAACGATTTCGCGCCGGCGCCCCCGAGACGGGCCACCTGTACAGCATCCAGACCGACGGCAACCTCCGTTTGCGGCTCACCGCGGAGGCGGCCGACTGGGGCGCCCACGCCGTCGGCCCGGACCGCCGTTACATCGCCGCGCTGCGGCGGCGCCCGGACGACGGCTTCGGCGAGGTCTGGATCATCGACGTTTCCCGGCACGAGGCCTGGCCGATCTCGCCGTCGACCTGCGACGCGCGCGCGGGCGGGGTCGGTTGGCGCGACCAGGTTCAGGTGATGTTCTCGGCGTCCTGCGACGGGCAACCGGCCGGTGTCTACCTGGCCGCCTTCGAGGATCGGACCCGGGACGCGAGCCACTTGCTGGCGGTCCCGGCGGGTGCGGAGCCCGTACGCGAGGTCTTTCCCGCGGTCGGGACGTCGCTCTTCGCCTACGCGGCCGACCACGAAGTCTGTAGTGGGGGTCGCTGTTTCCTCAAACCACAGATCTGGGTGGCCGACGTGGACTCCGACGTTCGCTGTCAGCTCACGGACGGTGACCTGGGCTTCGATGACGCCGAGACGTTCACGGGGGCCGATGTGCTGCTCGGAGACCGCCAACCGGCGTTCAGCGTGGACCTCCGAGCGGTGACGTTTGCCCGTAACGTCGGGGGCAAGGGGGCTGGCCCCGAAGGGCACTTCGACGCTTTCCGGATCGGCGTCGATCTGGGCGCGTTGTACGGCGGTCGCCCCACCTGCGCCATGACCGCCTCCGAGACGGATCTGACGGCGCGGCTGCTCGATGACGCCTATCGCCTTCCGGGCGGCGAGTCGGGGCCGGCAAGCGAGACCTACCCTCAGCTCGCGACGGCCGGGGGCGCGATCGCCGGCGGCCTGCTCTTCGTCGCCCGCCGTCCGGAGCTCGGTTTTGGTGAGGTCGTTTTCGTCGATCTGACGGGCACCAAAACGACGCTGAGCACGCCCGGGGCCGAAGCCGTTGCCGCGCGCTGGATTACGCCGCAGTTCGACACGAGCGGCATCCGCTGAAGAGGGCGCCGCGGCGCTACTTCTTCGGCCCGTAGGCCCGGAGCTCGATGCGACGAAGGTAATAGGGCGCGGTGCTCGCCGCCTCGGCGTTGTTGTAGATGACCATCTTGAGGGACCGCGCGGCGGGCGGCGCGTCGGGGGCCGGCGGCGCGCCCGGGACCAGCGGCGCGAGATGGGCCGTGACGTCCCAGGTCTCGGCCTTCAGTTCGCCCGTCGGACCTCTGCGAGGCGCCGAGTAGCGCCCGACGAGCGCCCGCTCGCCGAGCACAATGGTCACGAACGACGGCAATCCGCCGCCTCCGGCCGCGTGTTCGACCACGAGCGTCGCCTCGCGCGTCTCACCGAGCGGTGGGATGAAGTCGACCGTCAGGGAGCCGCCCGGCGCAATCTCCAAGACGTTCTCGAGCGCACGCGTCGGCCCCCGGAGTTCGACGCCGAAGGCCGATGTTTCCGCGACCCCTCGCGAAAAGTCGACACGCTGAACGAGCGGGGGTCCCAATTCTGCGACATTGTGCCGTGTTCGCAGGTCGTACCCGAACCCGTCGTCGTCTCCTTCGCCTTGGCGCTCGGCGCACGAACGCGCCCCGCGCTCACAGTTGATGCGGCAGTTCTGTGCTTCCCGGACGTCCTTGAGCCGGGCACAGCGAGCCTCGCACTGTTCGAGGCGCTCGCGACAGGCGCCGACGAAGGCGTCGGTGCGCATCAGCGTCGTGCACCCGGCGAGGCCGAAGACCGCAAGCACGGAGAGCGTGGCAGGAACGCGGGCGGCGGATGTGCCGGCGCCCGGGAGAAACGAAAGGCGACTGCAAGACATCGACTTCATCGGATAATCTCAACCGTCGCCGTTTTCAAGAGAGCCTCGAGAGATGTTTCACGCCGGACCGCAGGGCCTCCTCGTCGCGGGCGCGTTGGCCCTGCCTGCCCTCGCGGCGGCCCACGGCGGGACTCCGCGGGTCGTCCAGATATCGTTTCCCGCCCAACTCGGGGGCGCCTACTGGGCGATCACGGACAACCAGGGCCTCTATGCTGGTGAGGGTGCGAATGTCCGCTGGTTGTGCGAAGACTCGGTCGCGGCAAACGCCGGCTTCCTGCAAGCCGTCCCCGTCGGCGACGACGACAGGACGTGGCTCGTCGCGACCAACTTCGGCCTGCATCGGACAGACGACGGCGGCTGCAACTTCACCCCCGTCGCGGGACCCCTCGAGGGTCACCTGCCGGTCGGCCTCTGGGCCGATCCCGCGAACCCCCGGGAGGTGCTGACGGCGACCCAGACGCCCGGGCGACCGAACGACGTCTTCCGCACCGAGGACGGCGGGCGCACGTGGACGTCGGCCGGGCTCGCGGTCGAGGGCATTTTCCACGATGTCCTTCGCGCCCCCACGGATCCCGCGATGGTCTGGGTCAGCCACGCTCGTGGTGCCGCACGCAGCACCGACGGCGGGCGCACGTTCGAGGCGATGCCGCTCGGTCCGGCGGAGCTCGGCGCCGCCCCCGAGGAGTTCCGGCTCCTCTCCGGCCACCCGTCGCGCGCCGACGAGCTCTGGGCGACCATCGAGCGGTTTCCGGACTCCACGGTCGTCCGCAGCCAGGACGGCGGGCGCACGTTCATCCCGATGCTCACCCTGGCCGACACCCCCGGTGGGTTCGCCTTCGACCGGACGGGACAGCGCGCTTTGCTGATTTCCCGCTTCGACGAGTTCCGGCGGAGCGAGGATGGGGGGCAGACCTGGGCTCGCGTCCCGGAGTCGCTGCCCCTTCTCGGCTGCCTGACGGTGGAGCCGGCGACCGGCGACCTCTGGGGCTGCTCCAACGTCTTCTTCATGGGGCCGTGGGTCCTCGGGCGAAGCAGCGACTTCGGCGAGACCTGGAGCCCCGTGCTGAGTCGCTTCACGGACGTCCGCGCACAATGGGGCTGCGGGGCGGAGGCACAATCGACGTTGGCCTGCGAGGGCCTCTGCCCCGGTCAGGCCGCCGGGGCGGTCTGCGACCTTGCCGATCTCGGCCCGCCACCGGGATCCGAAGACGCGGAGCGTTACGACCTGTCGCTTCTGACCCCGTTTGACGCCGGGCCGAGCCCCGACGCAGGCCCCTCGACCGGCGACGCAGCGGGTGCCTCGACCGGGCCGGACGCGCTCGTCACGCCGCCGGCCGCGACAGACGGTGGCTCGGGCGGCGGCTGTACGGTGCCGCGTGACGCGACCGCGTCGAAGACCCCCTGGGTCTTCTGGCCACTGCTGGTGACGGCGACACTTCGTCGTCGCCGGGGCACCCCTCCCGAGCGGATCCGGCGGGTCTGAGTGGGCGGCCGCGCCTGCCTTCCCCTGTTCGTCGCGATCGCCCTCCTCGGCTGCGGCGCGCGCCCCTCCACCCCTTCGGCGGCCCGCACGCCGGACGCCGTCCCCCCGGTCCCGCACGCAGAGCCGACCCCTGAGTCGATCGCCGTGGCCGCCCGCGCGGCGGAGGCTGCGGCGCGCCCGCGGACGGCTGCGCGGCTCTGGCGAGACATCCTGGCCGCCCGCCCGGACGAGCCGGCCGCGCATCGCGCCCTCGCACGGCTGGCGACGACCACCGCGGACGCGAGCCCGCACCTTCGTTGGCTGGCAACGGCCCCGGGCGGAACGGAGGCCGACGCGGTCGCCTGGCTGGACGCGCTCGTGGCCGATGGGCAAGCGGAGGCGGCCGTGGCGTTCGCCGAGGCTGCCCTGTCGCGCCACCGGGACGCCGCGTCGCTCCTCGAGCGCCTGGTCACGGCCCGCATCGCCGCCGGCGACCTCGGAGCCGCCCTGTCTGCTCGCCCTGCACTCTACGAACGCCCGACGGGCGCGTTGCACCGCGTGGCGGTCGCGCAAGCCCTCGGCGCGGCCGGGCACGAAGACCTCGCCGAGGCGGAGTGGAGCGCCGCCCTCGAAGCGTACCCGGAGGATGAGGCCGTCCTTCTGGCCTATGCCGAGGCGCAGATGTCGTTGCGCCGATTCGACCGTGCGGCCGCCCACCTGCAGGCGGCCCGCCGGATCCACCCGCGGCTGCCCGCGCTCGCCGCAACGCTCGCTCGCGCCCTCGAAGGGGCGGGCGAAACCGAGGAAGCCCTCGCCGCCTGGGAGGCCGCCACGGCGCTCGCCCCGGATGACCCGGCCCATGCCGACGGGCGGGCCCGGACCCTGCTCGCCGCCGGGCGTGCGGACGACGCCATTGCGGCCTGGGAAGAGGCCGTGCGCCGTTTCCCCGACGACGAGTCGGCGCGGATGCACCTGGCGTTGGCCCTGCGCCTGCGCGACAAACCCGGCGCCGTCGTCGCGGTGCTTCGGCCGCTCGCGGCGATCCGTCCGGAGGACGCGAGAGCGCAGACCGCCCTCGGTGAAGCCCTCGTCGCCGCGGGCTCGCCGGAGGCCGAGCCGGTGCTTCGACGGGCGCTCGAATTCGGCGCCGAGAAGCGCCTGGTCCTCCCCCTGCTCGCCCGGACGGTCGCCGAGCACGGGGCGCCGGAGGAGGCGCTGGCGCTGCATGTCTCGGCGCTGGAGGTGGATCCCGGCAATGCACCGCTCCGGTTCGCCCTCGCCCTGTTCTGCCTTCGCCTTGGGGATCTGGCCTGTGGCGAGTCGCAACTGACCGCGTTGCTGGCCCGGGATCCCCACGACGAGCGCGCGCGCGAGCTGCTCGAGTCCGTGCTGTCCGATCATCCCGATCGGACGCTGCGGCTCGCCCTGACGGGGGAGTATCCGGCAGCCCGGATCGACCCGGTCCTGGCGGAGCTGGCGACATTCGCCCCTCCGGTGGTCGGTGATGCGGTCGGTACCGTGCTTCGCGATGAGCGAGAGGTCTCGGTGGAGGCCGGCCGGGTCTCCCGCCTGATCCACCGCCGGAGCGTGCTCATTCAGCGTCCGGGCGGTGCCGAGCGGTACGGCGAAGTGGCCCTCTCGTTCAACGTGCACCGCCCGGCCCGAGTCCTGCGCGCTCGGCGCATCACGCCGGAGGGGGTCGAACATCCGCTGGGCTCGGCCGAGCTGCCGACGAGAGATCCGCATGTCGGGGGGCCGCTGAAGGGTGATGCCCGCGAGCAGGTGCTCCTCTTCGCCGGCCTCGAGCCCGGCAGCATCATCGACTACGAGGTCGAGGTGCCGGCCCCGCACCCGGAAGCGCTCGGCGCCTGGTGGGATCGCTACGTGCTCGCCAACGTGGATCCGACCGTCCGGGCCCGCTACGTGCTCGACGTGCCCGCCGACCTCGTTTTCCGGGCCGAGGCGCCTGGGATGGGCGCGCCCACCGAGGTGGTCGCGGGGGGTCGGCGTCGCGTCACCTGGGAGCGCCGAGGGTTGGCCGCGACACCCCTCATGAACCCGAACACCGAGCCAGTCGCCAGCGTCTCCGTCGCCAGCGTCGCCGACTGGGATGGCGTCGCGCGCTGGTACCGTGCCCTCTTCGAGCCTCAGGCCACCGTCACCCCGCGGCTTTCGGCCGAGGCACGCCGCCTGACGGCCGGTCTGGGCTCGCGCCGCGAAAAAGTCGCGGCCCTCTTTGGTCACGTGGAAGCCCGGACGACCTATCTGGGCGATGAACTCGGCCTCGGTGCCTACCAGCCGCGCCCGGCGGAACAGACGCTCCTGCGGGGTCTGGGAGACTGCAAGGACGTCACCGCGCTCCTGGCTGCGCTCCTTCGTGCGGTCGGCGTACCCGCATGGCCGGCGCTCGTTCGCCCGGACGGTCCCGGCGCGTTCGGCGAGGACCATCCGACCCCGGCTCAGTTCACCCACGTCCTGTTGTACGTGCCCGATCCGACCGGCGACTTCTGGCTGGACGCGACCGCCCGGGCGGGGACGGTCGACGCCGTCCCGAGCCTTCTGCGGGGGCGCACCGCCCTGATCGTCGATGACGCCGGTGGCCGGGTCGTGCGAATCCCCGCGCAGGATACCCAGCGAAGCCGGCTCGACGAGACCTTGACGATTCGACCGACCCCCACCGGGGGGGGCACCATGAACCGCGCGGTCGTCGCCCGCGGGGACGTCGCCGCCGAAGTCCGCCAACGGCTCCTGCCCCTGGCGCCCGCGGATCGGAACGCCCTGCTCCGGAGCCCGGGGCTCGTTCTCGGGGGTCGCCACCGACCCGGCGAGGTGCGGGTGGGTGGCCTCGACGATCCACAGGCGCCGTTGGTGCTCGAAGCGACCGTCACGACTCCGGATCTCGTCGGTCTCAGGACCGACGGGGCGCTGGTGGTTCGTCTCGATCTCGACGCACTCGTCGCGCCGGTCCTGTCCGGTGGCGGCAGTCGCCATCTGCCAGGGCGCGTCGTGACGCGGACGCTGCGCCTGTCGCCCCCCGGTGGGCGACCCAGTCTGACCTGGAACCCCATCCGCCTGGTCGAAACGGGGCGATTCACGCGCCTCTCCGTCCACGAGCGGCGCGGCGTTCGAGGCGCCGACGCGGAGATCGTCACGACGCTCCGGTTCTCGAGCCTGCCGGGCACCGAGGAGGAACGCGCCGCGTGGCTCGCCGAGATGGAGCACCTGCGCACGCGGCTCGACCGCGCGCTGGTGATGCGCCCCGGTCCCGGCTTCGATCCGGCTTCGCTGTACGCTGCGCTGATGACCGAGCGACCCGAGGATCCGCAGCTCGCGCTGCTGCACGTCCGCGCCCTGCTGACCGAAGGACGGCTTCCGGACGCGCTCGTGGCGCTCGACCGTGCCCTCGAAGCCCACCCGGACTCGGCGGCGCTCGTCCGGCTCTACCTGGATGTCCTCGGCGCCACCGGCCAGCCGGCCCCCTGGGGGCGGATCGACGCGTTGCTCGCCCGACACGCGAGCGATGAGGGTGTGCTTCTGAGCGCCGGCGACCTCGCGAGCCGGCGCGACGACCGGACTCGGGCGGAACGTCATTACCGCGCCACACTCGCCGTCGCCCCTGCGAGCGCCCGCGCGTTGAACAACCTCGCCTGGCTGCTGCGCGACGAATCGATGCGCCGGGACGAGGCCCTCGCGCTCGCAGAGCGGGCCGTCGCGGCGGCGCCGGAGATGGACGCCGCTTGGGACACGCTTGCGGAGCTGCGCTTCTTGTCCGGTGACCCCCGGGCCGCGCTCGTGGCCATCGACCGGGCCATCGCCCTGGACTCGGACAGACGGGACCTGTACCGCACCCGGCGCGCCCGATACGTCGCAGCGCTCACGCCCGGAAGCGTGCCCACGCCAAACGGGTCGACAGCCCCGCGAGCGCCGCCAGGACGATGAACGGGAGCCAGGCCGCCCAACCCGGTGACAAGTGCCCGTCCCTCGCGGCGAGGCTGCCCGCCCGGAGCGCCCAGTACAACACGCCCGCAACGCCGGCTCCGCTCAGGAGCGCGATCGTTCGCCCGAGAGACCCGCCGAGCAGGGCGCCCAGAATCGCCGCCGGCACCCCCAAGGCTGCCAGCGCGCGGCGCCGCCCTCGCGTGAATGCCACCTCCGGCGTGCCGTCCAGCGGGAGCGAGGCGTCGGGGAGCGTCTGAGGGGGACGCAGCGCGCCCGGACGTCGAGGCCCGCGCGCGTCGTCGAGGCGGACCTCGCCCAGACGTGCGCGCAACGTGTCCGCGAAGAGTTCGACCCGCCGCAGGCGGGCGCCCCCGGCGGGGTCGAACTCGAGGGCCTCGGCGCGCAGCACGGCAAGGCCGGCCCCCCATTCGGAGATGGCCCAGATCTCGCCGGGTGACCCGTCGGCTCGGACGACGCCGCGCGCTCGCCCCGCCGGGAGCGCCACGCCCCCGGGCGCGTGGGCCGCCTGCCCGACGGCGACGTCCCAGCGATCGGCCAGCGCCGCGAGGGCCCGAGGGCCGAGGTGCGTCGAGAACCCGAACGTCACGCCGGAGACCGTCAACCCCGCCAGGATGGCCGGCAAGAGGAGGCGCACCGGCCGCACTCCGAGCGCCGAGAGGGCCGTCAACGCGCCCTCGTTCCGCCAGCGGCCGTACGCGAGGCCGACCCCGAGCAGGCAAGAGACCGGCAGCAGCACCTCTCCGAGCGCCGCGAGGCCGAGGAGCAACGTCTGCCAGGGCAAGTGGGCCCCCAGCGCTCGGTGGATCTGAGCCGCCTGCCCCGCCAGCAAGACCGACCCCAGGCCCACCGCCATCAGGAGCGTGGCCCCGAAAACTTCCCGAAAGGACCGGCTCACCGACTCACCGCCGCCGCGTGGTGTCTCCGCCCGCGTGAAGCGCGCGATGTGCGATGTCGCGCCGCATCTGCCGACCCTCGAATCGGATGCCGGGCGCCACCTCATAACAGGCCGCGACGGCGGCTTCGAGCGTCGGGCCGCGGCCTGTGATGCCGAGCACGCGGCCACCATCGGTCAGGAGGCGTCCGTCGGGTGCGCGCCGGGTCCCGGCGTGCAGGACGGCGACCGCCGGCGGAAGCCCGCTCGGGAGTTCGATGGGGTCCCCGCGCCGCGGCGCCTCCGGGTAGCCGGCGGCCGCGAGAACGACACAGGCCGCATGTTCGCCCGGCCTCGCGTCGAGCGTATGCCCGGTCAGATCCCCTTCGGCGGCCGCAACGAACGCGGGGACGGGATCCTCTGCGAGAAGGCCGAGCATGACCTGTGCTTCCGGATCACCGAGGCGCACGTTGAACTCCAGAACGTCGAAGCCGTTCGGCCCGACCATCAGGCCGGCGAACAGAAACCCCCTGAAGGGCGTTCCCCGTCGGCGCATCTCTGCGAGGACCGGCTCGATGACGCGTTGCCGGACCCGTTCGAGATCGGTCGCGTCGAGCACCGGCGCCGGCGCGTAGGTTCCCATGCCCCCCGTGTTTGGCCCGGTGTCACCTTCGCCGATGCGTTTGTGGTCCTGTGCCGGTGGAAAAAGGAGCGCCCGTTCTCCGTCACAAAGGGCGATGACGCTGACCTCGTCGCCCGCCAGCCAGGTCTCCAGGAGGACCCGGTCGCCGCCCACGCCGAGGCGTCCACCGAACGCGTCGCGCAGGGCCGACGCTGCTTGTGCGTGGTTCTCGGCGACGACGACCCCCTTGCCCGCCGCGAGGCCGTCCACCTTGACGACCACTTCCGGGGTCGGCCAGCGCGAGAGTGCGGCCAGCGCCGCGTCGAGCGTCGTGTGGACCTCGGCCCGCGCCGTGGGGACACCCGCCGCCGCCATGACCTCCTTCGCGAACGCTTTGCTGCCCTCGAGCCGAGCCGCGGCGGCCCGCGGACCGAGAACGCGCAGGCCGGCGGCCTCGAATGCATCGACGAGTCCGGCGACGAGGGGTGCTTCCGGCCCCACGATGGTCAGCCCGACGGACTCTGTGCGAGCGAGCGCCAACAGACCGGAGACGTCCGAGGCGTCGACCGCGACGCAGCGCGTCTTCGGCTCTGCTGCAATGCCGGGGTTGCCTGGGGCGACGAGGACCGAGGAGACGAGCGGCGACGCGGCCACGATCCGGGCGAGTGCATGTTCACGCCCGCCACCGCCGACAATCAGAATGCGCATGGGGGCTCAGTGTTTGAAGTGGCGCTGACCGGTGAAAAGCATGGCGATCGACCGCTCGTCGGCCGCCGCGATGACCTCTTCGTCGCGGACACTCCCTCCCGGCTGAACCACGGCTGCGGCCCCGACCGACGCACAGACCACGAGCCCGTCGGCGAACGGGAAGAAGGCATCGCTCGCGACGCAGCTCTGCCGCAGATCGTGCCCGTGCTCCCGGGCTTTCTCGGCCGCGATGCGCGCGGAGTCCAGGCGACTCATCTGCCCGGCCCCGACGGCCAGGACGTGACCGGGCCGGGCGTAGACGATCGCATTCGACTTGACATGCCGCGCCACCCGCCAAGCCAGATCGAGGCCCTGGCGCTCCTCGAGCGTCGGCGCCCTCCGCGTCGCCACGCGCGCCATCGCGAGATCGTCGGGCAATGCGTCCCGGACCTGCGCGAGGAGGCCCCCGACGACGCTGCGCAGCTCGAGCGTCGCCCTCGGCGTCGGCCACGGATGCAGGGCCATGACCCGTACGTTCTTCTTGCGGTTCAGGATCTCGAGCGCTTCCGCTTCGTACCCCGGCGCGATGACCGCCTCCAGGAAGGTCTCGGCGAGGACCTCGGCGGTCGCAGCGTCGACCCGCTGCGTCAGTCCGACGATCCCGCCGAACGCGCTGGTCGGATCGGTCGAGCGGGCCCGTCGATAGACCTCGACGAGGGTGTCGCCGGGCAGAGCTTCCGCCACGCCGCAGGGATTCGTGTGTTTGATGACCACGGCCCCGGCACCGCGCAGATCGAGGGCGACGGCGAGCGCGGCGTCGAGGTCGAGGAGGTTGTTGTAGCTGAGTTCCTTGCCTTGCAACTGCGTGCCGCTTGCGAGCGACGGGGCGCCCGCCGGGACGTCGACCGCGTAGAACGCCGCCGCCTGATGCGGGTTCTCGCCGTAGCGAAGGGCCTGCTCTCGCTTCGCGGCGACCGTCAGCGTCTCGGGGAGCAGTTCGGCGGAGAGGTACTGCGCCACCGCAGCATCGTAGGCGGCCGTGTGGGCGAACGCGCGCGCGGCCAGCGTCCGCCGGTAGCCGGCATCCGCCCCGCCGGCTTCGAGGGCCGCCAGGACCGGGGCATAGTCGGCCGGAGACACCACGACGAGAGTATGCGCATGGTTCTTTGCGGCCGCCCGCACCATGGCAGGCCCCCCGACGTCGATCTGCTCGATGGCCTCGCCCGACGTGACGCCCGGTCGCGCCACCGTCTCGCGGAACGGATAGAGGTTGACGGCCAGAAGCTCGATCGGGGTGATGCCGAGTTCAGACGCGGCCGCGACGTCTTCAGGGACGTCCCATCGACCGAGCAGGCCGCCGTGGATGCGCGGATGAAGGGTCTTCACCCGCCCGTCCATGATCTCGGGGAAACCGGTCACCGCCGACACGGCGGTCACCGGCAAATCCGCGGCCCGCAGGGCGTTGGCCGTCCCTCCGGTGCTCAGCAGCTCGAAGCCCAGGGCGACGAGCCCGCGGGCAAAATCGACGAGGCCCGTCTTGTCGGAGACGGACAGAAGCGCGCGGCGAGCGATCTGCATGGGCGTTCCCGATGCAGCCCGCCAGCAACGGGCTGCGTCAATCGATGGAGATGTTGTTCTCGATGAAGGCCAGGAAGTCCTGGAGGCCGAGCTTGGAGGCGGTCTCGCGGAGCTTCTCCAATCCCTTCACCTCGACCTGACGGATGCGCTCCCGGGTCAGGTTCAGGATCTCGCCGACCTCTTCGAGCGTGATCCCGCCGCGATCGGCGACGTCGAGTGCGCAGGTCTCCTGCATCTCCCACACGTCGAGATCGGGGAAGTTGAGCTTGATGGAGCCGGTCTCCGGGTTCACGTCGAGGTAGAGGTGGTGCTTGCAGGACACGTATGGGCAGGGTCGCACGCCACTCACGCACTCGGAGCGGGTCTTCGGCCGTTCGTACTCGACCGTGCGAAGCTCCTCGGCGAGGGCGAGCTCTTCCTTCGACAGGCGCTTGGTCGCGATGGTCCGGGAGCGTCGGCGGCCCTTCTTGCCCGGCTTGCGGCGATCGACCCGGCGCTCCTTGCGGCGCGACTCCGGCGGACCGGCTTCACCCGACTCGTCGGGCCCCGCCGTCTCCGAGAACGCCTCCTGCACGCCCTGTTTCAAGTTGCGGACCCCGTCACGGAAAATCGCGGCGCACCGTGTGCACGCGGCGGGCGGCCAGACATCGGCCGCGGGACGGTTGCACAACTAACACACCGGAATTTCGAGGGTCAACCCATGAAGTTCCATGAAGGAACTGCACATTTCGGGTGTCGCTGAACGACCGGCCCCCCGCCCGCGCGTCACTCCCAGAGCGTCAGGACGAGCGCGGCGCCGCCGAGGAGGACCCCGGTACCGAACCCGACATCGGCTCTCAGCGCGGCGCCGCGGGCGTCATCGGCCGCCCGCTCGGCTGCGGACGGGGACTGCGCGCGGTCGTAGCGCCCGGAAGCGTCGTTCGCCTGCCACGCGTAGTACCCCCCGACACCCACCGCAGTGGCCGCAAGGCCGGCGAGCGCAAACGTGATCCAGCGGGCCGGCCCCTCCGGCGACGCAGGCGGTCCGCTCACCGCTGCGGGGCCGGTGACTCCGCCCGCCAGCGGGAAAAGCAACCGTTCGGCCTCGGTCGAGCTCAGTTCGCCTGCCATCCCCGGCCGGCACGTCCGCCCGAGGGCGACGAAGTCTGCGACCCCATCGGGCGCCGGAGTCGCCCGCCCACCCTGGACCCGGCGCGTGCGCCCGGCGATGCGCACGAGGAGGGCCCGCCCATCGGGCTCGAGGATACCGACGCATGTCTCGTCGGCGCCGAGCGTGCGTTCGAGCCCGGCCGCCGCCTCGAAGAGCCCGGCGGCGTCCCCCGCACGGACGGCCTCGGCTGCGGCCGACCGGAGGCGCTCCACGGGACGCCAGGTCACGACCGCCGGACCGGTCGAGAGATCGACGACGGTCGAGGTCACGCGCCCGTCGGGTGCCGTCAGCGACACCGCCAGCGGGCCGGCCGGCAGATCGTCCCTTCGAACGGGCGCCGGCCCGAGCGCAAGCCCGGCGACCGCGACCTCGATGCCGGCGTGCTCGCTGTTGACCGTCAGTCGCCCCGTCGGCTGCAGGTCGGGCCGGGTACGTAGACGCGCCAGCAGCGCGGCCACCTCCGGCGGCGGCACCCACGTGCCGGGGTAGCCCGGAACGTGGCGCAGCGCCCGCTCGATGGCCTTCTCGGCCGCGGCCGTCCGCCCGAGGGCCAGATGAACCTGGGCGAGCAGCGTCAGCGCCCGCGACGCGCGGGTCGCGTCGAGCGCCTCCGGAGCCGAGAGGTACGTGTCCGCGGCGAGGGCGAACTGCTTCTCGGCCCCCCGCAAGCGGGCTTTGAGATACTCCTCTTCTCCCCGGGCCAGCGCCGCGTCGGCGGCAGTACGGCCGGCTTCCGGCCCGGACGGCCCGCCAGTGGGGTTGCCCTCTTCGACGCCGACGCGAAACGCCTCGATCGCCTCGGCGTCGGCGGCTGCGCTCCGAGTGGTCAGATCGGTGGCCGCCGACCCCGCCGCGGCGGCTGCTCCGGGCGCGAGCGCGAGGGCGAGCGCGGTCAGCGGGCCGCCGCGCCGAGCCGGGTCACGCACGCCGCTCGGCCTCGTCCTTGAACGCCTGGAGGTTGGCGGGCAACGTCTGCGCGACGAGCAGGTTCGTCACGGACGCCGGGACGAAGCCCTTGAGCTCCACGGCGATGTCGTACGTGGCGCGCGTGCGGCCGTCGGGCAAGGGCTCGAGAAGCCAGCCGCCTTCGTTCTCCTTCATCATGTCACCGTCCACCAGGTGCCAGCGGAGCGTGCGTCCCCGCTCTCCCTCGAGGTCGAGGGTGTATCGCAACCGCTTGGCGATCGAGAGCGCGAACTCGACCCGCCAGCGGCCTTCGGCCCGTTCGATGATCGTCGCGCCGGTCTGGTTGGGGACGAAGGACGGGTAGCTCTCGAAGTCGACGATGACGTCCCAGACCTGCTCGGGGGTGGCTGCGATCTCGATCGACTGCTTCGTGCCTCTCATGGTGTTTCGTTCTCTCTCGTCGGCATCTATCGGGAACGTGTCGAACGGCGACTCTATCAACGGTCGCCCACGGCTTCCAGGAACGGACGCATGAGCTGCATCTGACGTGCGACCGCGCCGCGAAGTGCGCCGAGCGCCGCCCTCGGATCTCCGGTGGCGACCTCGCCGGCGCACAGGGCCTCGAGCCGACACACCGCGGCCGACCATCCGTCGACCGCATGTCCGCCCCGCCCGGCGAGCGCCGCCGCCTCCTCCCGGACATGCGCGATGCGCGGCCCGTGGATCACCGGCTTGCCGTGCGCGGCGGCTTCGACGAGGTTCTGGCCCTCCCGGGCGCAGAACGTGCCCCCGGCGATGGCAAACCGACCCAGTGCATAAGCCGCCGCGAGTTCACCGACGGTGTCGAGGATGACCCACTCCGCCTCCCCCGCCCCGGCGCTCCGCAGGCGACAGCGCCGACCGTGGCGGCGCGCAGCGGCGACCAGGGCCGGCACCGACGCCGCGTAACGCGGGGCGAACAGGATGCGGCCGCGGAAGGCGGCGAGTGCGGACGTCGCCGCGCCGACCTCCGCCGGGTTCAGGCTGCCGACGACGACGTCGAATCGACCGAGCGCGGCGGTCAACTCGGGACTCGGCGCCGGGGGCGCCGCGACGTGCTCGTGCTTGCCCGTGCCCGTCACGTGGACCCGGTCGGGCGGGACGCCGAGCGCAATCGCGCCGGCCGCGTCCTCGGGCGCCTGCGCGCAGAAGAGGGCGATGCGACCCGCCGCGCGACGGAGCAGCGGTGCGATTCGCAGTGACCGCGCAGTCACCCGTCCATCGACCACGGCGACCGGGATCCGGCGCCGCGCGGCGGCCCGCACCCAGGACGGCCAGAGTTCGAGGTACTCCAGCACGAGCAGGCCGACCCGATGTCGCGCGAGGTATCGATCGGCGGCCGGTCCGAACGGCCACGGCGGGACGTCGACCGGGAGGCCGGGGTACCAGCCGCCGGCCGCCGCTCGCCCGGCGGCCCGGCCGATGGTCAGGCGGAGCGCCGGCCCGAGCGGGGTCGTCCCGAGCGCACCGAGCAGAGGCCCGAGCGCCCGCGCGTCTCCAACGGACGCACCGTGCAGCCAGACGGACCCCGACCCGGCGTTCACGGCGGCGCGCTTTCGACGCGCAGGGTGTAGGGGTCGGTGGAGTTCTCGGACGGGTCCTCCCCCTGTACCCAGAGCTCCCGGATCACCACGTACAGCGGGTCCGCCGTGATCGGCGTCCCGGCCAGGTGTTCCCCCTGCCCCTTGCCGGCGTCGTTGATCTTGAACAGGGGGCGACCCTCCCGGTCGTACGCTTCGAGCACCAGGTCGAGCCCGGGGACCCCACTCACCCGCGCGGTGATCAGCCGGGCGGACGCACCCGTGCCGAGCCCCGCGACGACGAAGACGTCCCGGTCCGACGTCTCACGACGCTGCCGACGCCCGATGTAGCCCTTGATGTCGGCGCCGAGGGTCAGCGGCGTCGCCACCGGGGGATCGTCGTTCGGCTCCACCTCGAACGGCAACTGGGCGGGCGCCCGCCGGTCGAGCCACGCCCGGACGCCGACGGCACCGAGTCCGACCACCAACAGAACCGAGAGCACCCGTGTCACCATGCGACGCCGCATCGCGCGTTCGAACTCGGCCACTTCGTCGCGGGTGGGTCCCGAGGGCGCGGGTACAGGGGCCGGGCGGCTGCCCTCCCACGTGGCGCTCGCCCACTCCACCTCGCTGGCGGAGGACACCGCCTGCGCGCGCTGCGAGATCCGGACGAGCATCTGCGAGACCTCCTCCGCCGTGGCGGGTCGGTCCTCCGGCGCACGGGAGAGCATCCGCCGCACGAGGCCCTCGCAGCCCTCCGGCAGGCGCAACCCGGCGGCCGACTCCGAGAGGGGTCGGACGATCCCCGAGAGGTGCGATTCGAGGACTTGCAGCGGCGTCTTGCCGGTGTGCGGATAGTCGCCGGAGATCATCCGGTAGACGAGGGCTCCGAGCGCGTAGAGATCCGTTCGCCCATCGACCGGATCGCCACGGACCTGTTCCGGCGCCATGAAATAGGGCGTGCCGAGGAGTGCTCCGTGGGCGGTCTGGAAAGAGAGTTCACCCCCCGGACCTTCAACCGTCTCGGGCCCTTCGCGGACCATCTTTGCGAGCCCGAAGTCGAGCACCTTCACCCACTCGTCGCCGCCGCCGGTCCGCAGCAGAAAGACGTTCTCGGGCTTCAGGTCGCGGTGGACGAGGCCATGCGCGTGCGCCTCGGCGAGGCTCGAACAGATCTGATGCGCAATGGCGAGCGCCCGCGCCGGCGGCAGGCGCCCCTCCCGGTCGAGCACCTTGCCGAGGTCCTCCCCCTTCAGGTGCTCCATCACGAAGTAGATCAGGCCTTCCCAGACACCGAAATCGAAAACGGTGATGGTGTGGGCGTCGGTCAGCCGGGAAACGACCAGCGCCTCGCGCCGGAACCGCCGGACGAGTTCGGGCTGCGTCCGCAGGTGGGGTCGCAGGACCTTGACGGCGACCTGTTTGCCGATCCCCACGTGCTCGGCGAGATAGACGGAGCCCATGCCCCCCTGACCGAGGCGCTCGTGGACCCGGTACCGGTTGTCGATGACCGCGCCCAGCAGGGGGTCTTTCTCGGCGCCGGCGGTGGCCACGAGCGCCGTTCCGCAGCGACTGCAGAAGGCGTCCGCCCGCGTCGCGGGCGCGCGGCAGGCGGGACATGCGCCTGGCGCATCCGTCCCCTCGGGCGCAGGTTGCCCCACCCGCCCGCCGTTCAGCAACGTATCGGTCATGTCCGAACGTCCGTCGTCCGTCGGGGGGCGGTCAAGGATTTTGCCGACGCTGCAGTCATGGCCGAGCGTGGACGGCCAGGGCGTCGAGGTGCGGGGCGACCGTGGAGCGGCCGTCCCGGGTCACGAACGCGTGGCGACCCATCAGGCGTCCGACGGCCACCGCTTCGTCCCCGAGCCGGGCGAACACCGGTTGAGACGTGCTGACCCAGAACGGGCAGCCCGCGGCGCAGGTCGCGAGCTGAAGTTCGTCCACCCCCGGCGTCTCGCTGCGACGGAGCGCCAGGACGCGCCCGGTGATGCGCACGGGACCGCCACCGGCCGTCGGCGGCCCCTCGAGCAGCTCGGCGTAGGGCGGCGCCGGCGTCCGGATGGCGTCTGCGAGACGACGTGCGTCGGCCCGCCGCGCGGCCAGCGTGCGCGGATCGACGCGGTCGACGACGACCTCCAGCTGCCCGGGCGTCCGACCCTCGACGAGCGCCCGCAGCGTGAGGGTGTGACGACCTTCGACGGAGAGCGGAACCTCGACTCGAAAGCGCCCCGCCGCGTCGGCGATGGCCTCGACCGCCGCGACCGTCAGACGGGCCCCCGGCGTCGCCAACCCCTCGACGAGGACCGACCGCGCGGCGACGATCTCGGCGTGCAGGGGCGCGAGCACCGACAGGCGGGTCTCGGGAAGCGGGAAGCGGAGCGCTTCCACGAACGTCGCGCTCGCCCCGTCCGGTCCGGAGAGTTCGAGACGCAGGGGGAACTCGCCAAACGGCCCGGAGAAGCGGTCGGCGACCGCCAGAAGCGGCGCCGCATCGACCTCGACACCCAGGGTTCCACCGGGCTGCTCGATGATCCGGGCGTCCGGCACGCGCAGCGTCCAACCGGGCATCAGCTCCATTTTCAGGTCGAACGTGCCCCCTGCGCGCGGTGCCTCGGCAGGCATCGAAACGAAGCGATAGTAGACGCGCACCTGAAGGTGGAGCGTCCGGACGTCGTCGGGGGCGTCGTCGGGCACCACCCGGAGCGCCAGCTGATTGTCGCCGACGGGCAACACCTGCTCCGGCAACCGGAACGACAGCACCGAAGGGCCTCCGGGGACCGTCACCGTCCCGACCGAAGCCGCGTTGGGGAGCTCGACGCGAGCGGGTCCGGAGGTTTCGACCTCGACCCGGACCCCGTACCCCTCCGCGTCGCGCTGAACCTTGAGTTCACCCGTCACGCGGGCCACGAAACGATGGCGTTCCCGATACGTTGCAAAGCCGATGACGGCCGCGACGGCCGCCAGCGCCAGGAGGCCCACGAGCGCCGTCGTCAGGCGCCGTCGGGCCGCTCGGCGCTCCTCGTCGGCCGACGCGGCCGCAATGCGGGCGGCGGCCAGGATCTCTGCGGCCTCGCGGTGCAACAGCGTCGTCGCGCCCGGGGTCCGCGGGGGCTCGCCGGCGGACGGCGGGGTCTCTGCGGGACGTGCTCCGCGCGTCCCCCCGGCGGGGGCCGGGGCCAAGGCCGGTGCGGGTGCCGGCGGCCGGCTTTCGGAAGGCGCCGCCCGAGCCGCCGAGGTCCCGGGCGGCCGGTCGGGGCGCATGGACGCCGGGGCGGCGCCGAGACCGAAGAGCGTTCGGGCCGGTCGCGCCGGCTCTGCGGCTTCGGCCGCCGGTGTCGCCGGCGGCTGCGGCGGTGGGGGGTCCGCCCTGGCGAGCGCAGGTGCGAGGCCGCCGATCAGCGTGGGCCCCGAGAGCGGAGCGCCCATGTCGGGCCGCGGTGGCCCCGGCACGGTTTCCTGAGGATCGAGCGGGGGCGCGGACATACCGAGCAGCGTCGCCCCGAGCAGCGACGCACCACATCGGACGCAGTCCGGGGCGTCGTCGGGGTTCGCGTGGCGGCAGACAGGACAGGCGAGCATGTGTCCCGGGGGGGTCGGAGAAGACCGAGTGTCGGCCAGCGGCGAATGCGAGTCAAAGCGATCCAGCCGGCGGCGACCCTGCCATTGTCGCCGGCCGGGTCGCTCGTCTACCGTGCGCCATCGGCCGCCCGGCTGCCCGACCGGCCCGGCCCCCGTCCGGAACACGAGGATGCCCGCCATGTTCGTTCGGTCGTTCTGCTTCTCAGCGATACTCTTGCTCATCGCCGCGTGCGGCGGCTCTGCTTCGCCCGGCACGCCGAGCGCCCCTGCGACGGTGCCCCCCTCGGCGAGTCCGAGCGCCCTCGCCGTGCCGGTCGCGCGCCCGGCCGGTCCTCCGCGCCTGCTCGTCCTGTCGGCGCTCAATGGGTACGTCGAGCCCTGCGGCTGTACCGTGGAGCTGACGCTCGGCGGCATCGACCGCATCGCCGCGCTCATCGAGGCGGAGCGGCAACGCGGACCGACCGCCGTTCTCATGGTCGGCGCAACGCTCTTCGACCCGCACGTCGACGACGCCCACCTCGCCGATCAGGAGGCCGCCAAAGCGGAGGTCCTCGCCCGCGCCCTCCGCCGCATCGGCGTCGACGTCGTCGTGCCGACGCGCACCGAGTTGAAGTATGGCGGCCCCGTCCTGTCGCCCCTCCGTGAGACCTGGCCCTGGCCGGATGCCACCGTCAACGTCCCCGGCGGCCAGCCCCGCACGCTGACACTGGGCGACGTCCGCGTGGGTGTCTTCGGACTCGCGGATCCCGGCGCGGGCGCCACGCCCGCCGGCGCCCCCACGGATCCCGAAGCCGCCGCGCGCGCCGCCGCCTCCGCGTTGCGGGCCGAAGGCGCCCATGTCGTCGTCGGCCTCGCCGCAATGCCTCGAAAGCAGGTTCGTTCCCTCGCGAAGGCCGTAGAGGGCGTCGACCTCTGGATGCTCGGCCACGAGCCCCACGAGGAGTCGCTCGGCCAGCCGGCGGGGGGCGCGTTCCTCATCGAGGCCGGCGATCGGGGACGCCACGTCGGGCGGGTCGTTCTGCTCGAAGCGTCGCAGCCGGGACCGCTGACCGATCCCGTCGGTGAGCGCGCCCGCGCACTGAAAGCGCTCGAACTCCAGATCAGGATGCGCGCGGACGTGCTGTCCCGGACGCAGGACCCCGCGGTTGCGCCGCTCGTCGCCGAGCTCGAACGCCAGCGGGCCGAACTCGCCGCCACCCCGTTGCCGGCGGTCGGCAAACGCTACGAGTACACGCTCGTCCCCGTCCCGAAGGACACGCCGCCCGATCCGGAGATTTCCGGTTGGCTGGCCGAGTACAATGCCCGCCTGAAGGAGATCAATCTGGCGGCGAGCGCCCCCGTCCCCCCGGTGCCGGAGGGCGGCCAGGGGTATGCCAAGGGCAAGAACTGCATCGACTGTCACGAAGAAGCGCAGAAGGTCTGGCTCGCGACCCCCCATGCCAAGGCGTGGAAAACACTCGTCGACGCGAACAAGACGTTCGATGCCGAGTGCGTCTCCTGCCACGTCACGGGGTGGCTTCTGCCCGGGGGCGTCAACCTGAAGAACCTCGACGGTCTGACGGACGTACAATGCGAGGCGTGCCACGGACCGGGGGAAAAACACGTCGACGTCGGGGGGGACGACGTGACCACGAAGCTCCGCGTGCCGGAGTCGGTCTGCGTCGTGTGCCACAACAAGTTCCACAGCCCGAAGTTCGACTATGCGACCTACCTGCCGAAGGTCCTCGGACCGGGACACGTCCGCCGCGACTGAGGTCCCCCGATTCCGAGGCGGGCCGACGCGAGCGCAGCCGGCCCCCGGATGCGACGTGCCCCGCCGGTCGGCGCCGGCGCAACGCGGCCGGTCGGGCGACGGGCTACTTCCGAAGGCGACGGATGGCCGCCTCGTCCGCGTCGCCGAGGCAGAGGTTGTCCAGGAAGTTGAAGCGCTGCCGCATTGCCCGAATGTCCGGGATGACCGCAGGATCACCCATCTCGACGAGCTCCCCGAGCGTTCGTTTGCGGACGTCGCAATCCCCGAGGCGCAGATCCTGACGCAACGCCTCGATCCGCGCCGTCCGGGCATCGGCGGAGTCGGGCGCGAACGTCCGTGCCGCCCGCCACCGCACCCGCGGCTCCGGATGGGCGGCGAGGGCGAGCAATCGCACCCGCGCGGCCGGCATCAGCGGGCCCCCGAGGAACTCGGCCAGGGACGCCCCGTCCCGGGTCGCGAAGGCGTCCACCACGGCCGTGACCAGTTCAGCGTCCTCGGTGGCAACGGGCGTGTCCGCGAGGTGCGCGCGTAGGCGCGGGACGGCCTCGGCAATCCGCCCCGCAGTGAGCAGCGTCACGATGGCCTGCCGCCGGCTCGCGGCCTCGCCCGCGTTCGCGTCGCGCGCGGGGTCGTCGGGCTCGGACGCTGCGGGCGCGGGGCGCGACCCTTGCTCGCCGGAGGCCAGGACGCCGAGCCCCACGCCCCCCCCCAATCCGACCGCGAGGGCGAGAAGCAACGAACGCGGTGGCGTCCGCGACGGCGGCGGGCGGCCCTGGCCGACGCTTCCGCGCGCGACGTGGTTCGAGGGCGGCGATGGCAGGCACGCCAGCAACTCGGCGCCGTCCGCGGGACGATCCGCCGGCGCCTTCGCGAGGCAGCGGGTGACCAGCGCGGCGAGCTCGGGCGACACGGCCTCGGGTAACGGTGGCGGCGGTGCGTTGACGACGCGGTAGAGGATCTCCGGGACATGGGCGCCGGCAAACGGGGATACACCCGTGAGGAGGGCGTGCAGCGTGGCGCCGAAGGCCCAGACGTCCGTCGCCGGCGTCGTCCGCCGACCCATCGCCTGCTCGGGGGCCATGTACTCCGGCGTCCCGAAGACCTGTCCCGTCACCGTGAGTTTCTCCGTCGGTGGCGCCTCGTCCTCGGTGGACAGGCCGGCGATTCCGAAGTCCAGCAGACGCAGCATCTCGGGCATGCCCGCGGCCTGCGTCCACAGCAGGTTCTCGGGTTTGAGGTCCCGGTGAATGACGCCCGCCGCATGGGCACGGGCCAGGGCACCGGCGATGGGCCGCATGAGCGTGAGGGCACGCTCGGGCTCGATGGGGCCCGCGGCGCGAAGCCGCGCGGAGACGCTTTCACCCTCCACGAACTCGAATACGAGGTACGGACGCCCGTCGTCGAGCCGCCCGAACGCGAGCACGCGGACCACGGCCGGGTGGGTCAGCGCGGCCCCGGCCCGGGCCTCACGCTCGAACCGCCCGGCCTGGGCGATCATCGCCGCGTGCATCAGCTTGAGCGCGACTGGGCAGCCGAGGGCCTCGTCCCGGGCTCGATAGACCCGCCCCATGCCACCCGTGCCCAGTACCCCCTCGATGCGGTACCGGTCGACCAGCAGCGTCCCACGTTCGAGGACGGGCTCCGTCAACGCCCCCCCGTCGGCCGAGCCCTCAGGACACCCTGCCCGGTCAGGACCCACAGGGTTCCGTCCGCGTCGATTTCGATGTCGCGGACCGGCCCCGTCACTTCGAAGCCGCCATTCGCCTGATCGACGCGGGCGAACCGCGTGTCCTGACCCACGTACAGACCCCCGTCGGTGCCGACCCACAGACGCTCGCGATCCGCCGCCAGGGCCAGAATCCGGTCACCGAGCCCGGCGCCGCGCACGGGGTGCCATTCGTCCGCGGCCACGTAGCCGAGGCCCTCCATCGTGCCGGCCCACAGCCGCCCGTCGGGCGCCAACGCGGTCGAGAGAATGACCTCGCTCGCAAGAAAGTCATTCTCGTCGAACGTCCGGAGCGCCGACCCGCTGACCCGCGTGAGTCCGGCGTTGGTCCCGAGGAACAGCGTCCCGCCCGCCGGCGCGAGGGCGAGCGTGTTCACCCACGCGTCCGGCAGGCGGATCTCACCGGGCGGCACTTCGTCCCCGAAGGCTTGCTCGCGCCAGATTTCGACGCGGTCCATCGAGGGCGGCACTCGGGCGAGGCCGACCGCCCGCAGCTTGCCGGCGCCGTCGAGCCGGAACAGCGAAAACACGACGCGTCCCTCGCGATCGACGGCCATCTGTCCGAGGCGCGGGCTCCCGCCGAGATCGGGGAGTTCGATGCGACCGATCACGGCGAACGCACCCCCGTCCATCGACTTGTAGAGGCGCAGCGTCGGTTCGCCCGGTCGCCACCCGGCGGCCCAGGCCTGCCCGAGCTCGTCGAACGCGGCCCCGAGCACGGCGACGGCGGGGTCGGCGTCGACCACCCACGGCGTCCAGGTACCCTCGCGCCACCGGAGGAGGCGGCGCAGGCCGTCCGTGATGAGCACCGTGCCGCGGTGGTCGGCGATCAGAGTCGCGTTCTCCGCCGCGGGGACGAGCGTCTGGGTCGTGAACCGGCGGCGCTGTGCGTCCTGAACGGCCACCACGCCGCGGTGCGCGAGCGCGTACCAGGTCGTGCCGTCCGCGGTCGTCAGCGTCGCCGAGACCTCGGCGTCGGTCGGGACCCCCGACGGGTAGGGCCGCAAACGCCAGAGTGCGGGGTCGACGGGACCGGGGGCCGCCCGCTGCACCGCCAGGGGACGAGCGTCGACGAGCGGCGGGGGGGCGGGGGCGATCGGCGCCGGCATCGACACGGGCGCCGGCAACGCCACGTTCGGTGCCGGCGGGGGCACCTGCCCGGTCGCAAGGCGGGCGAGCTCGTCGGCGACCCCGGCGGAGGGCGGGGCACCGGACGCCGGCGGGGCGGAAGCGACCGCCGCGGCCGCCGACGGGGGACCGGCGGGCGACGTGGCGGGCGTGGGCTCGGGCGGAGGGGGCTCGGGCATGCCCGCATCGGCAATGGGCCGGCCCTGCAACGGCGGCGAACCCGATGCGACCGCGCGGGCGGCCCCCGGCGTCGGCGGCAACGGCGACTCGACCTCGAGCAGGAAGTCCGCGCCGACCGTCCGGAGCAGGACCCGATCGGCGAGCGGCTCGACGCGCTCGATCGGATTGGGCAGATCGGGCACTTCGTAGGTCGTGAACCGACCGCCGGCGCCGAGCGTGAACCGATTGCGCGCCCGCGTCTCGAGGCAAGTGACGCCCACCCGGCCGCCGGGCCCCGCGAAGACGGCGCGGATCTGGTTGCCGCAGAGCCCCTGTCCGCTGGTGAACTCCTGCAGGACGTCCCCCATGCGCACGAGGCCGAAGCCATCCGTCGCGGCCCAGACCGCGCCGTCCGGCGCCACGGAGAACGCTCGCACGCGGTGCCGATCATTGACGACGTGCAAGAGCCCGCCCTCGAACCACGCCAGCCCGCTGGCGAGCCCGACCCAGACCCCGCCCGCCGCCCGGGGTGCCAATGCGGTGACCCCGCCGGAGAGCGGTCCGGCCGACGTCTTCGACCACGTCCCGTCCGAGGCGCGCCAGGCGATGCCGGCCGGCAGCCCCGCGTAGACCGTGCCGTCCGGGCCGGAGGCAATGGCGGTGACCTCGGCACCCGGGGCCGTCGGTCCCTCGAGACGGACGGCACCGGATTGGCGATCCCAGTGGACGAGGCCGAGCTGAGAAACGCCCCAGACGTCCCGGCCCGCGACGAAGAGTTCGTGAATGCGCTCGACGTCGGAGGCGAACGACCACTGCCACGGGGCCTCGACGGGTGGGGGCGTCGTCGGCACCGAAGGCGCCGGCGGGGGGGCGCCACAGGCCGCCGCGAAGCAGAGGCCGGCGAGCCAGTGGAAACGACGCGAAGCCTTCATCGGGGTGCGCATGGTCGGTTCGTCCGTATCGGCAGCGGAAGGAGGCGGCGGCAATCGGGCACGCGACCCGCCGAACGCCGCCGGGCCACGCCCCGTGCGGTGCGGACGGCCCTCGACCCCGCCGCGTGAAGAAGCCGCAAGTGCGGGAAATATGCAATCCCTCCGCGCGGTCCATAATGTCGTTTCTTCCGCGCGTCCAGGGACGCGCCCCGACGACCCGAAGCGTGCCCGATTGTTCAGAGACGCCCCCACTCGCTGCGCGAAGTCGCCCGCCGGCCGGATCGCGTCAGCCAGGGATTGCGGTGGCGCGGAGCACCGGATGCGCCGTCGAGGTCGTGCCTTCGGGGCCCTTTGTCTCCTGCTGGGTCTCACGGTCGCGGGTCGGGCGCGGTCTGAGCCCCCGGCGACCGAGGCGGCCGCGGGCGATCCGGGCAATGCCACGACGACGCTCGCCGCCGATCTCGCTGCGATGAGCCGAGAGCTCGCCGACGCCCGTGCAGTCTTCGATGACCGCGTGGATCTCCGGCCCGAGACGGCCCTCGAGTATCTCGGTCGTGCGCAGGTGGCCTTCCTGGAGGAGGACTACCCGCGCGCCGTCGCCCGCCTGCTCGATCTGACCGCCCGCCCGGACTTCCAGCGTTCCCCCGGGTACGGCGAGGCCCTGGCCTGGCTCGGCGAGTCCCTGTGGCAGCTCGGCCTCGAGCGGGCCGCAGCGGCGGAGCTCCGCCGCGCGATCGCACAACCGGCCCTGCCGACCGCCTACCGCAACACCCTGCGCCGATACCTGACCCTGGGCGCGGCCGGTGAACCCATCGAGGCCTTGCGCTCGGCCTGGCAGCGTTACCAGACCCTGAGGGGCGAGGGCACGCTGAGCCGGGCGGACCGCGAGATTCGATACCTCTATGCCAAGGCCCTCTACCGTCAGGGCGCCTCCACGGAGGCGGCGGCCCTCTTCGAGGCCATCGACGACGACGACCCGTACGCAGTCGAGGCCCGCTACCACGAGGGGGTCATCCGACTGGCCCGGGGCGAACTCAAGGCGGCCCGTGCCCGCTTCGAGGCCGCGCGCGTGGTCTGGAAGGCCGCTGACGACGCGATGGCCGAGCGCGCGGGCACGCCGCCCCCCGACGAATCGCCGGACTACTGGGACGTCGAGCCTTCGGCCGGCGAGCCGTCGGTCCTGGCGGAGAACATCCTCCCGGTCGACCCCGAGGCGGCGCTCGACGAGCCTCGACAGCGCCACCTTCGACTCGGTCAGGTCGTCGACCTCGCGCTCGCGCGCCTCGACGCCTCGCGCGACAACCTCGACAGTGCCGTCCGTCACTATCGCCGGATTCCCCCAGGGAGTCCGGATCATCCGGCGGCGACCCGCGAGCTGGTCTGGGCGCTCTTCCGCCGCGGGGAGCATGCGCGCGCGGCCCGGCTCGTCGACCAACTGCTGGCCGGGCGCGGGGATGATCGCACGGCGGCCGAGCTCTCGACGCTCAAGGCGCACCTGCTGGCGCTCGCCGCCGACTACGCAGCCTCCGAGGAGAACTACCGAGCGCTCGAGACGGCCCTGACCCGCCGCCGGGACGAGCTCGAGGGTGATCTTTCCCGAGACGTCCGGGTGTTTCCCGAGGCCGTGCTCGCGTGGACGAGCCCCGAGACCACCGACCGCGCGCGCCGGCTCGAATCGACGATCGTCGAGCAGGAGGAGGCCCTCGCCGAAGCGCGGGAGCTCGTGGCGGAACTCCGCGCGGCGTTCGCGAGCCCCGAGCTTCTGCCGGGCGTACGAGCGGGCAAAGCGGTGCACGCGCGCCTGGCGCAGACCCTGGAGGGTTTCCGCCGACGCCTCGTCGCGGCGGCGACCGCCGACGATGCCGGGGACCGGGCGCCGCTCGAGGCGCTCGCGACGTCGGCCGACCGCCTCGCCGAGCGGCTCGGGCGGTTCGAGCAGGCCGTCGAGGGCGCCGAGAAGCGCTGGCGGTCTCGCCTGGACGAGGTCCTCGGTGCGGAAGTGCCTGCGCTCGACGCGCTCGAGCGCCGCCTGACGGACGAGACGGCCCTGGCGCGCCGCCTGGGAATGGCCATGGCGGTCGGCGCACGGGAACAGCTCGAGACCCTGGCCGCCGATGCCCACTTCCGGCAGATCGACCTGGCCTGGTGGCGCGTCGACGAGATGCGGCGGCGCATCGCGGCCGCGCGCGGCGAACAACGGGAAACCCTCGCCCCGATGGAGGCCGAGGTCCTCGACTTTCGACGGGAGCGGGCCGTGGACCCCATCCCCTACACCTCCGAGGCGGAGATCATCCCGGAATAGGGTCTCGCGCGCCGTGCGGCGGCCTTGCCGACCCCGGCGGCTTGGAGTAGCGTCCGGCGCCTTTGCGTCCCCTCCGACGCCCGTTTCTCGCCCTGGAGACCCGCCCATGGAGCACAGCGCCGCCCCCGCAAGCTCGGCCGCCGAGCACGGCCCCATCGACCTCAAGACGATTCCCGAGGCCGATCGGGACCGCGTCTGGTTCGAGTCCTACTACCAGGGCGATCGCGTGCCCCAGCTCACGCTGCGCGCGGTCCTGATGGGGGGCGTCATCGGCGCGGTGATGTCCATCGCCAATCTCTACACCACGCTCAAGCTCGGCTGGGCGTTCGGCGTGACGATCACGGCGTGTATCATCTCGTACGTCGTCTGGAACTTCTTCATGGCCGTCGGCCTGGCGAAGTCGAAGATGTCGATCCTCGAGAACAACTGCATGCAGTCGACGGCCGCCGCGGCCGGCGTCTCGACGGGCGGCACGCTGGCCACCGCGGTCGGCGCGATGTTGCTCATTTCCGGGGACGACCATCGGCTCGGCTGGATCTCCGTCGGTGTCTGGGTCTTCCTGGTGGCCTGCCTCGGCGTCTTCCTCGCCATTCCGATGAAGCGCCAGATGATCAACTCCGAGCAGCTCACGTTCCCGTCGGGCATTGCCGCCGCAGAGACCCTCAAGAGCCTCTACGCGGAGGGCGCCGAGGCCCTGCAGAAGGCCCGCGCGCTGCTCGTTTCGCTGGCCGTCGGCCTCACCAGCGGGACGACGAAGGCCTTCGAGTGGTTCTTCCTCGAGATCCCGATCAAGTTCCAGGTCGCCCAGGTCGGCGGTACGACCATCTCGGGCGCGCAGATGGCCGGTTTCACCTTCGATCCCGGTCTTCTGATGATCGCTGCGGGCATGATCGTCGGCCTGCGGGTGTCGCTCTCGATGCTCATCGGCGCACTCGTGAACTACCTGGTCGTGATGCCCTACGTCATGAATCTGCCGGCGTGGAACGACAGCGGAAAGTTCCTCGGTCACGTCGAGGCGGCGTTCGCACCGGACACCCACGAGCTGATCATCGTCAAGGTCATGCGCTGGAGCCTCTGGTTCGGCACCGCGCTCATGGTCTCCGCCGGCATCACGAGCTTCGCCATGGGCTGGCGCACGATTGCCCGCGCCTTCCAGGGCATCGGCAAGGGCGGCGGCAGCGGCAACGCGGCCATGGATGCCATCGAGGTCCCGATGAAGTGGATGATCATCGGCCTGACGCCCATCACCATCGGCCTGACGCTGCTCTGCTGGTTCTCGTTCCACATCTCGCCGTGGCTGGCGGTGGTCTCGGTGGCGCTGTCGTTCGTCCTCGCGATGGTCGCCTGCCGCGCGACCGGTGAGACGGACACCACCCCCATCGGCGCCATGGGCAAGATCACCCAGTTCATCTACGCGGTGCTCGCCCCGGCGGACAAGGGCGTCAACCTGATGACGGCCGGCATCACCGCGGGTGCCGCCGGCTCCGCGGCGGACCTCCTGACCGACCTCAAGAGCGGCTACCTCCTCGGCGCGAACCCCCGCAAGCAGTTCCTCGCGCAGTTCTTCGGCGTGTTCTTCGGCACGCTCGCGGTCGTCCCGGCGTGGTACGCGCTCGTCCCGTCGAAGGCCGCGCTCGAGGGCTTCAATTCTCCCGCGACGACCATGTGGTACGCGGTCGCCGAGGCCCTCGCGGCCGGCATTCAGTCCATCCCCGAGAGCGCCCGGTACGCCATCGTCATTGGCGGCCTGCTCGGCATCGTGCTGCCCCTCGTCGAGTCCGTCAGCCCGCCGAACGTGCGCAAGTGGATCCCGTCGTCCATGGGACTCGGGCTCGCGTTCGTGGTGCCCTTCGCCAACGCCCTGTCGTTCTTCATCGGCGCGCTGATCGCCTTCGTGTGGATGAAAGCGCACAAGCAGACGGCCGAGAAGTTCATCGTCCCGATCGCCTCGGGCATCGTGGCCGGCGAGTCGCTCTCGGCCGCCGGGTTCGCCATCGGCGAGAACTTCGGGGTCTGGGAGAAACTCGGCCTGAAGGCGGGGCACTGAGCCCATGTCCGAAGGGAACGGCACCCGTCGCTCGCTCTTCGCCCTGAACACGCCCGGCTACTACGTCCTCCTCGGACTCGTCGCCATCTTCGTGCTCGGGCCGCTCGGCGGCATCACCGCCGCCTACATGAACTTCTCCCTGGGGTTCTTCATCGGCGGGCAGGTGCTCGCCGGCATCCTCGGCAGCGCCGTGACGCTCGGGTACGGGGCCGAGGGCAAACACGGCGCGAACTACATGCAGACGATGGCGGCCTCCGTCGCCTCGATGTCCGGCATGGCGGTGCTCATTCAGGCCATGGTCTGGCTCGGTCTCACGGAGCCGCCGACCTGGGCGACGGTCGTTTACTTCCTGTGCATCGGCATGTTCGGCGTCGGGGTGGGCATGCTCTACACGCCCATCCTCGTCGACAAGATGCAGTTGACGTTTCCGTCGGGCCTCGCGGTCGCGAACATTCTTCGCGCGCTGACGGACGTTCGCCTGCTCAAGGCCTCCATCGGCAAGCTCGGCGGCGGCACGATCGTCGGGTTCGTCGGCGGTTTCGGCGTGAACGCCCCGGACAAGGTCGCCGGGCTCTTCGGCGCACCGGCGCTCTCGAGCCTGTTCACGCGCATGGCCGAGTGGGAGTTCTCCACCTCGACCATCGGCGCCGGCATGGTCGTCAGCGCCCGCATCGCCCTCCCCGGTGCCGTGGTCGGGCTGGCCGGCTGGGCCCTGACCCCCTGGCTGCGCGACATCGGCTGGCTCGACGAACACGCGCCCTTTCGCAAGATCGGCTTCGTGATCGCGCTCGGCACGATCCTCGGCGCGGCCATCGTCGACCTCACGCTCATCGCCCGACAGGCGCTGAAGACCTACCACGAGCGAAAGGCCGTGGCTGCGCCGCCGGCCGAAGACTGGAAGCACACGAACATGCGGCGCCTCTTCGCGTGGATCGCCTTCTGGGCGACGGGCATCGTGGTGATGGGGGCGGGCGTGCTCCACTTGCCGATCGGTTACGTGCTGCTCGCCATCGCGCTCGTCTTTCTCTTCCTCATGGTCAACGGCATCAGCCAGGGCATCTCGGACAGCAATCCGATCTCGAGCGCGTTCGTCATCGCCGTCTTCATCATGGCCTCCGTCGGCCTGAAGGACCCCGGCGTCGGCCTGCTCTGTGCCGCCATCCTGCTCATCTCCTGCAGCGTGGGCGTGGACATGCAGCAGGACCGCTCGACCGGGTGGCGCCTGGGGACGAACCGCATCATCCAGTTCCGCTACCAGGTCATCGGCGTCTTCATGGGCGCCGTTCTCTGCGTGGTGCTGGCCAAGCTCTTCATGAGCGCCTACCCCGTTCTGCGGCTCGATCAGTACAGCGGCGAGGTGGCGGGCGCCGAGAAGTGGCAATCGGCCATGACCTACAAGTTCGTCGGTGCCCTCCAAGGGCTCACGAACCCGAGCCCCATTTTCGGGCAGGCCCTCGGGCTCGGCATCACGTTGGGCGTTCTGATCGAGGGCGCACGCAAGTGGCTCAAGGGCATCGCCAGCTACCGGGCGTTCGTCGCCAGCAGCAGCGAGGGGTTCGCGTTCGACTTCTGTATCGACGCGTTCCTGTTGCCGAGCCCCTACGCGTCGAGTTTCGGCGGTTTCGTGAACTTCCCGACCACGCTCTGGTTCGCGCTCGGTGGCGTGACCACCAGCGTCTCGCAGACCATTGCCGAGCGCATGAAGGCGCGTGCCGCTTCGCAGACCCCCGCGGCCGCGGGCGACGAAGCGCTGCCCGAGGACATGAGCACGACGGCGCTGGCCGGCGGGGGTCTCATCGCCGGGGACTCGCTCGCCGCCTTGGCCATGGGCATCATCGGCCTGCTGGCGACCCTCGGGGGCTGAGCCCGACGGCGTTGCCCGCGCGGGAGCCTTCTGGTATCTAGCGCGCCCATGCCTGCACGCCGACCCTCGTCTTCGCTTGCCGCCGCGCGCCTCGTCGCCGCCCTCGCCCTCCTGGGCACTTCCGGCGCCTGCTCGACGGAGATCGGCGACGGCTGCACCTCCGATGCCGAGTGCGGTGAGGGGCGGGTCTGCGACCGGGCCTCGCGGGCGGGTTACTGCACGGTCTCGCCGTGCGGGCCGAACTCCTGCCCCGAGAACTCGATCTGCGTCCGCTTCGAGAACGATGTGACCTACTGCATGGGCGTGTGCGAGAGTCACGAGGACTGCCGCAAGGGGTATACCTGCACCGACGACGACGGCGCCCCCGTCAAGTATTGTCGGCAGGCCAACCGCCACTGAGTTCACCGGAGTGCGCCGATGGAGACCGTCCACCTGCCCGCCGATCCCGGTTTCCTGCGCACGGTGCCCATTTTCGGCGGCCTCGAGGATGCCGAGCTCGAGCGTCTCTGGAGCTACACGGAAGTTCAGCGGCACGCGGCCGGCGAGACCATCCTTCGGCAGGGCGAGCTGGCCAAGGAGATGTTCGTTCTCCTCGACGGCGAGGTGGAGATCGTCTCCGGCGACGGGACCGACGCACAGGTGCTCGGCCGCCTGAAGAAGGGGGACTGCTTCGGGGAGATGGCCATCATCGACATTCAGCCCCGCTCCGCATCGGTCCGGTCCCTGACCGCCGTCAGCCTGATGGTCATCGGCTTCGATGACCTGATCCGGGTGTATCAGTTCAACATGCAGACCTACACCATCATCGTGTTGAATATTGCCCGGGAGATCTCGCGCCGACTGCGGCGCGCCAACGAGCGGTTGGCGGCGGCCGGGCTGCACGAACCCTCTGGACCGTGAGCGACGGGCGACGCCGGGGCGTGCTGATCGCCGTCCTGCTGACGGCGTGCACCGCACCGACCGGCCAGGCCCCGTCCGCACCCCCACCGCCTTTGCACCTCGAGGCGCAGGTGCCCGGCGAGGTCTTCCCCGGCGGTCGAATCGACGTCCTGGGAGACGCGTTCTTGTGGGGCACCGCCGGCGAGACGGTCGTCTGGTTCGACGGGTCGCTCGATGACCGCCCCGTCGCTTTCGACTGGCCACCGCTCGAACTCGGCGCGACGCACCTGCGCCTGGGCTTCACGCCGGCGGTCCGGGCGGCGCTGCCCGCGTTCGGGGGCCGACTGACCGGTCAGCTTCGGGTCGAGTTGCATCCGGCGGACCAGCCCGGCGCCCGTCGACGGGGCGCCGTGCCCATCGACCTGACGCTGCGCGAGACCCCGCGACCGGCGTTGACGGCGATCGAGCCGGGTCCGGTCGCGCCCGGGCAGGGTCTGACCGTGGCAGGGGCCGACTTCGTCGATGGGGACGAAGGGCGGGTCCTTCTCGAGCTCGAGGGACGCTTCACCCCGGCCGATCCGGCGGTGCCGGCACGGACCGTTCAGGCGTCGAGGCACCCGCTGGTCGAGTGGCGCGGACGCACGCAGGGCGTGTTCGCCGCGCCGACCAGCACCTTCGGCCTGGCGCCCGGGCGCTTCGAGGGTCGCGCCCGCCTCGTCGTCGAGGGCCCCGCGCAGACGTCGACGCCCTGGCTCGCCCCCGTGACGATCACGTTCGTCGGTCCCGAGCTGCCGGCGCCACCGCCGGCCACCCTCTCGCGCGGCGCCGCGCTTCACCTCGACGCTCGCGGCGCGTTGCCGCTCGATGCGGCGGCGCAGACGTCCACCCGCCTGCGGCTTCGTGGGGAACACCGGGCGCCCGACGGCACGCGCCGACCGGTCGACCTCGATTGGGTACCCGACGACGTGACCGCGGGCCGCTCCGTTCGCCTCGCCCTGCGCACCCGGTCTGCGCCCGTCGAAGACGCACCCGCGCCGCCTCCCGGCCCGGGCTGGTCACCGGGCGTCTTCACGGGGGACGTCGAACTCGTCGTCCGGGCCGGCCGTGAGGAGCTGCGGACGCCGGCCGTGCCGTGGACACTGACCATCGCCCCCGACACGCAGCACGTCCTCATCGACGTCCGCCCCGGCTTCACCGAGGGCCTCGCGCTCTTCGGCCTCGCCGCCGCGGAGACCCGCATTGTCGAGCGGATCGTGCAGGTGTGTGCCCGGGACTTCGCCGGCCTCCGCGTCCACTGCGGGACGACCCCGCCCCCGAACGTCCTGGAGTTCGTGACGGTCGAGCTCGGCGGTCAGGACCCCAACGGGCTCGGCCTCTTCGGGCTCGAGGCGTCGCCCCGCAAGGACTCGGGGAACCGTCGCCTGGACGAGCGGATCGGCGGACACGACCCGGAAACCGACGCGCACGGCGGCGTGTTCGTCTCGTCGTTCCTCGCCCTTTCGCCGGGTGCGAGCGCTCCGTCGACGCTCGCCGACCCCGCGTTCGACGACGTGTTCGCACCGTTCTCCCCCGCCCTGTCCGAAGACGCGCAGCCGTACGACCCCGAAACGGACCCGCCCGGCACGGAACGCGCAACCCGGGCGGACGGCGCCGTGCGAGCGCTCGGCGCCCTGGTCGGCAGTACCGTGACGCATGAGCTCGGGCACGCCTTGGGGCTATCGGCGGCGTCGGACGCCGTGCACAATCCGGGGGACTGGCCGCTGGACCTGATGGATGCCGGCGAGCACCGGCCCTTCGCCGAGCGTGCCGAACTCGGGGACCATCCCCCGGCCCGCTTCACCGGGCCCAACGCCGTCGCCCTCGCCCGCCTGCTCGGAGACCCGTGATGTCCGTCGTGCCCCGCTGCCCGCCCGCCGCTCGTTTGGCCCTGGTCGTCGCCTGGGCCGTCCCCGGGCTCGCGGCTTGCGACGAGCCGACACGCGCCGGGCCGGTCGCACCGGTGACCGCCCCGGCCACCACGGCCCCGAGCGCCGCCTCGCGGCCCTGTGGGGACGACGCCGACTGCACCCGCCCGTGGCACCCTTCGATGGAAGGCTGCGGCAGCCTCGACCGCTGTTTCGATGGCACTTGTCTGCCGCCACCGGCCGCGACGGGCATTCCCAACGCCCAGACGGGCTCGCTGACCATCGAAACCCCCGCCGGTGAGCGCCGATATGCGGTGGAGGTTGCGGACGCACACTTCGAGACCCAACGCGGACTGATGTGCCGGACAAAGATGCGGCCGGACTGGGGCATGGTCTTCCTGCTCGACGAGACGCGGATCCAGTCCTTCTGGATGAAGAACACGCTGATCCCCCTCGACATGGTCTTCCTCACGGAGGACTGGACCATCGCGGGGGTCGTATCCGACGTGCCCCCGCGGACGCTCGAGCCGCGAGGCGTCCACACGCCGTCGCGATACGTACTCGAGCTCGTCGCAGGCGAAGCGCGTCGAGCGGGCCTGGCGGCCGGCCAACGCGCTCGTTTCTATCGGCCACGCGGCGAGTGAGCGCCGCTTCGACGCGCGCAGCCGACGACGGCTCAGCCGGCTTCGGACGCCTTGCTCGACTCGACGAGTCGGCGAAACAGCGCCTCGCCGAGGTGCTCGACCATCAGCGCGTCGACGACGCGCTTGAGCGCGATCCGCTCCTGGTCGTCCTGAAACAGAAGTTCGACGCCCATCCCGGCTTCGACGCCGGGCGCCCCCGGGGAGACGACCCGCCGGACGACCCCCTTCAACGTGATCGGGGTCTCGAGCCGGGGGATGCTCAGCGTGAAGAGCGCCTCCGTGCCCGCCGGCAGGGGTTGGTCCGTTCGGACGAACAGACCGCCGCTGCTGATGTCCCGCGTGAAATCCGCGATGAACGCGTTGATGCGTTTGTATTCGACCTTGATCTCGATGGGCACGCGCGCCGACCGCCGTTGGTGAATGCCAGACATGCAACGGATCATGGCACGTCACGTCCGATCGCGCCAAGGAATGCCGCGACGGCGCCGCGCGGGGCATGCCGGTGAAGCGGATTCCCATCGCCCCGCTGCTGCTGCTCACCTGGAGCACGGCGCTTTGTTTCATTCCCCTTCTGAACCTGCTCGCCTTCGAGTTCGCCGTCTTCACGACGCTCCCCGTGATGCTCGTCTCGGCGGGCCGCGGCATGCGGGCAGCGTCGGCGCACGGCTTCGTGCCCCATGCACGCGCGCTGCTCGGGACCCTCGGCCTGACGTTGCTGCCGCTCGGCCCCATCACCCTGAACGCACTCCGGGTCCAGAACTGCAACTTCACCGAGGGGCTGCTGTTCTATCTGCTTCTGCCCGGGGTGACGGCGCCGGTGGCGTACCTTTGGGGCTTCGCATGCGCGCGCCTGTCGCCGAACCGCCCACGCCTGGCTTTCGGCGCGGTCTTTGTGTTCTCCCTGCTCGCACCGCTGGGTTTCTTTGCTCTCGCGCCCCCGGTCGATGCGTTTCACTGGTTCGTGGGGTACTACCCGGGCTCGCTCTACGACGAGGTCATCCCACTCACGGGTCGACTGGTCGGCGCCCGCCTCGTCGACCTGAGCCTCGCGCTGGCGGCCGCGCTCGCTGCGGCGGGCCGGGGACGCGCTCGCCTCGTGGCGAGCGGGCTCGTCGCGGCAGGGCTCGCGGTCGGCGAACCCCTCGATCTGTATCGAACCTCGACCCATGTCCAGGCCGAGCTCGGTGGCCTCGCCGAGGCGCCGGGCTTCCGGATGCACTACCCCCGGGCGCTGCCCGCCGAGCGGGTGGCCGGGCTGATGACGGAACTGGCGTTCCGCCATGAAGAGCTCACGCAGTTCTTCGGGCGGGCGCCTGCGCTGCCCATCGAGGTCTGGTTCTACGCGGACGTCCGCCAGAAGAAGCGCCTGATGGGGGCGGGCGCCGTGCGCATTGCCAAGCCGTGGCAGCGCGCGGTCCACCTTCAGGTGCCCGACATCGGTGACGGCATCCTGGCGCACGAGCTCGCCCATGCGTTCTCCGCCGAGATCAGCGCCGCGCCGCACCATCTGAGCCTGACCCCCTGGGGGTTGCCGAACATGGGGCTGATCGAGGGGGTCGCGGTCGCTGCGGCCTGGGATGACAGCCCGCTCGACGCGCATCAATGGACGATGGCCATGCGGCAGCTCGGCGTGGGCAAGGACCTACGCACGCTCCTGAGCCCCCAGGGCTTCCTCACGGCCAACTCCCGGGCCGCGTACACGCAGTGTGGGTCCTACGTCCGCTGGCTCCGCGACACGGCCGGCACGACGGCTGTCGAAGCGCTCTACCGACGAGGGACGCTCGAGGCCGTGTCGGACGAACGGTCCGATTCCGTCGCCGAGTGGCTCCGGTTCCTCGAAACCCGGACGGTCGGTGACGCTGCGCTCGCCATTGCCCGGCTGCGGTTCGATCGACCCGCCATCTTCGGCAAGACCTGTGCCCACGAAATCGCCGCGCTCCGGGCGAAGCTCGACGACGTCTCGGGCGCCGATGTGCGCGAAGGGATCGAGCTCGTCGACGCCATCCTGGGGCACTTGCCGAACGACCCCGACGCGATGTTGACGCGCATTGCCCTCCTCGCCCGCCGGGCGGCGGAGGATCCCACCGTAGCCGCGGAGACCCTCGAGGCGGCGGATGCGCTGGCCGCGCGACCGGACATCGGGCTCGTGCGGCGCGCCCGTGCCCGGGAGTGGCAAGCCGATCTGCGCGCGCGGCGTGGCACCCCCGCAGATGTCGCGCTGGCGCGGACCGTCTACGACGCCCTCGCCGGCGCACACTTCGACCGGGCCTGGACGCGACGCATCGCGGTCAAGCGCGCCGCGCTCGACGGTGGCTCATGGGGCCGCGCGGTGCTGGCTTTGCTCCTCGCGCCGGAGGATGCCGCCCCTTCGAGCGGCGACGCACGCCTCGACGAGGTGGTCGCCGCGGCGCCAGACCACCCGATCACCCACTATCTTCGAGGCCGACAGGCCGCACGCCGGGGCGAAACCGAAGCCGCGGTGGACCACAGCGTCGCGGCACTCGCCGCCGGGCTCCCGCACCCCGCGCTGACGTTCGAAGCGATGCGGCTGGTGGCGGCGACCCGCTTCCAGGCGGGGGACTACCGCGCCGCCGCCACCGCGTACGGCGACCTCGCCGCCCGCACCGATCTCGCCATCGAGGACGGCGAGCGTGCCGTGCTGGAGACCTGGGCGCGGCGTGCCCGCTTTTTCGCCGAGCACCCACCGGTCACGCCGGCAGATTGACAGGGGGCAGGCGGTTGGGGAATGCTCCCGCGTTCTCCGCCGGTTCGGCGGAGCAGAACGACCGCCCGGAGCCTCGGATGCGCCTTCGCCGACTGATCCCCCTGTTCGCCGTTCCCCTGCTGTTCAGTCTCGCCGGCGCCGCCTGCGGCCCCCGCTACGTCACGGGCACGCAGGTCGAGTACTCCGACGAGCGCGAGGCGGTCGCCGCCGTCGTCGAGCGCTATCGGGTGGCCCTGGAGCAGCGGGACGCCGATACCATCCGCAAGCTGACGAGCAAGTCGTACTACGAGAACGGCAGCACGACGGACGATCCCAACGACGACTACGATGCGGCCGGGCTCGAAAAGGTCCTCGGCGCCCTCAAGGCCAACGTCAAGACGGTTCGCTACGCCATCGAGATCACGGCGATCGAGGTCGTCGAGAGCCTCGCCTCCGTCGACTACGACTACAAGGCCGAGTTCATGTACACGGTCGGCGAGCAGGACCGCTGGGGCACGACCAACGACAAGAACCGCATGACGCTTCGACTCGAAGACGGCCACTGGCGCATCTCGAGCGGCATGTGAGTCCCTGCCCGGTCGCCGGGCAACGGGGCTAACGCAGGGCGCCGAGCAGCGCGTGGAAGCGGGTCCCGAACGCGTATCGATACACGTCCGCGACCTCTGCGTTGGCCTCCATGAGCGCGACGAACCCGTCGGCGCCTTTGACGCGGAGGGTCCGGACGGCTTCGTCCTCGCGCTGGAGCAGCGCAACGGCGCGCCCGAGGTCACCCGTCAGGACGAAGGCCGTCCGGTTCGCGAGCTTCCGGGTGGCCTGCGCCCAGAGTTCGAACGCGCGGGGACCGAGAGCCGAGACGGGGCCCGCACAGGCCGACAGCGCCTCGATCACCGACGCGTCGAGGTTCTCGACGAGAAAGTCTGCCCAGAACTCGATCCGCTCCGCCTCGGCGCCCGTCCGGATCGCGTACTCGGGACCGTCCTCGCCGAGGGCGACGGCCATCGCGGCGGCAAAGAGCGCACGCGCGTCCTCCCAGCCGAGGCCGTTGAGCAGCAGGTGATGGTCGCGCATGCCCTCGAGTGCCCTCGCGAACTGAAATCGGAGGTCCCGCGGGTTCGTGCCCTGCAGAAGCCCGGCGTCGACGACGAGCTCGAGCGGGAAGAGCTGCATGGCCTCGACACGTTGCGTCGGGGCGGCCCGCACCCACAGCGGGCAGCGGGGCATCTCGAGGGCATCGCAGAGTCCGACGACGAGTTCGACGACGTGGGGCGCCTGAACCTGCGCCGGCTCGACGGGCTCGACCTGCCCCGAGAGCAACGCGTCGAGGGGCTCCCCGACCGCGGCCCAGAGCGTCCGGAGGAAGACGGCCGTCGCATTCTTCCACTCCGGCTCGGCGATCAGTTCGCCGCGCGTCACGGCGTCGAGGACGAGGCCTTGCCGATCATCGAGGGGCCCGCCCAACGACCGGGCGAGCTCAGCCTCTTCGCGCGTCGCCTCGCGAATCAGGTTCAGCAGGCGGAGCGGGGTCACCGCCCAGTGGCTGCGGCCCGCGCCCCGATAGAGCGCCACCAGATCGCGCAACGACCCCGGCTCGGCCGGGACGGCGCGCAGGTACGCGGTGCGGTGCCTGATCGCGCGCTCGAAGTGGCGCGAATCGTCCGGATCCGCCACGGCCTGCGTGGCGAGCCGCCCGTAGAGTTCCGCGAGCTGCCGCTGGGCACCGAGGTGATCCGGCAGGATGGCGTGCAGCTCCTCGAAGACCTCGAGCGCACCGGCCGTGTCTCCCCGCGAGACGAGCGCGGCGCCGAGGGCTTCCAGCGCCGGCCCGCGCTCGCGGCCACCGACCCCGGTGATGCCTTGCCAGAGCGACCGAAGCACGACCGCCGCCGTGTCGGCCTCGTCCGGTGCAGGCGGGGCGGCCGCAAGCGTCGCCAACGCGCCACGCACCGCCAGGGCGTGCAAGGGCGAGAGTTCGACGGCCGACCGGAACGCGAGGTGGGCCTCGTCCGCGCGTCCCGCGCGCTGTTTCAAGTCCCCGACCGCACAGAAGAGGTCCGCCCGGGCGTTCGGATCGGTCTCACGGACCAGGAGCCGTTGGGCAATGCCGAGCGCCTGTTCCGACCGCTGCTGCTCTCGGAAGATCGGGAGCAGCCGGGTCAGGAGCGCGTGGTCGTCGAGACCCTCCTGCAGCGCCCGCTCATAGAAGCCGACCGCACGCGCCGGCTTGCCCAGGCGAGATTCGGCGACGATCCCGGCGGCCAGCCAGGCCATCGCTCGGATCCGGGGGTCGTCGGCGTCGGCGGCGATGCGCTCGCGCAGGCGGATGGAGGCCTCCCAGTGCCCGGCCCGCTCCTGGAGGTTCGCCAGGGCCTCGAGTGCGTCGATGCGGGTCGACGGCTCCTGCGCCGCGGCCTCGAAGGCGCGAATCGCCCGCTCGACGTCGCCCGCCGCCGAGAAGCACCGGGCGCGTCGCATGGACTCGCGAGCCTTGTGAAGACCCGGATCGACACCGTCGGGTACCGGCGGCAGGCCGGCGAGTCTCGCGTAGACGGTCGCAGCCTCGCTGAGTTCGGCCTCGCGATAGAGCGTTTCGGCGAGCAGATGCCCGACGTCTTCGCGGTCGGGCAGCCGTCGCCACGCATCCCGCAACAGGGTCAGCGCAGACGTCTCATCCCCGCCTTCGAGGGACTGACGGGCCCGAAAGAGCTGGAGCTGCACCAGCAGCGGCGTTGCCCGGGCCACGACGGGATCCGGCCCGCCTCCGGGAATCGGCGGGGGCCGGTGATCGAGTCGCCCCTGCAGGCGGTCTGCCAGCGCCGCGATCGCCGACGCGTCCCCACGCGCGAGGGCCAGCGCCGCAAGCCCCTCCGTCGCCTCGAGTGATTTGGGATCCGCGACCAGCGCCTCGGCGAATCGGTTCTCGGCCGCCTGTGGATCCTGTCGTTTGTCCCGGTGGAGGACCGCCAGTTCACACAGCAGTGCCCCGCGCTCCACGGGCGACACCGTCGCCTGGATGCGCTGTACGAGCTGACTCGCCAGGAGATCCCAATCGCGTCGACGCGCCGCATACTCGCGGACCGCGGCCTCGGCCGAGTCGTCGTGGGGGTCGAGCGCGAGGAGCTGCTGCCAGAGGCCGATGGCGAGTTCGGGTGCGTTGAGCGTCTCGAGCGCTCGGGCCCCCTTGCCGAGCAGCCCGAGCACCTGCATGGGCGTCGCGGCAGACCGGACCTGTGCCTGAATCGCCGCCAGGAGCGACTCCGGCGCCTGCGCCCGGATCGCAACGGACTCGAGGCGGCTGAGGACGGCGGCGTCCCCGGGACAGGACTCGATGGCCGTTCGAAGCGTCTCCATCGCGGCCGCCAGGTCGCCTTGCCGCTCGGCCTGGACGTCGGACAACCGAAGCGCCCAGGCGGACGCGGCGGCTGCATCGGTCATGTCCGGACCAGCCTCGATCGGCGGCCCGTGGCGCACGAGCAAGGCGACGACGTCCGTCCAGCGCTTCTCCGCGGCCGCCAGTTCGAGGACCTCCCGGGCGACGGCGACGTCCCCCGGACGGAGTTCCAGGGCGCGGGCCAACCAGCCACGCGCCTTCTTCCGGTTCTGAAAGCGGTCGCGGGCCACGCGACCGGCGAGCAGCAGGAGCTCGAGTTCGCTCTCCCCCGCAGCGGCCCCGAGCGCGCGCTCGGCCGCGACCAGGAGTTCTTCGTGCTCGGCGTTGCCGTCCGCGAGCGCGGCCATCTCGCGGACGATGTCGATGGCTTCGTCCGGCGGAACGTCCAGCGCGAGCCGCGACAGCACGCGAAACGCTTCGCGGGGCTGATCGCGTCGGGTCCGCAACAGTTCGGCCTTGCGCCGGAGCACCGCGCCCCGTGCTTCGATGGGGAGGACACGGGCTCGTGCATCGAGCGCCTCGATGATCCCGGCGACGTCATCTCTGGCCTCGAGGAGCTCGACGAGGAGTTCGTGCGCAGTGGCGTCCGATGGCCGCAGGGTCAGGATGCGGGCGCAGACCTGCTCGGCCTTTCGGGGGGCCGCCATCGGCGTGCGGTAGACCACGGCGAGCTCATGCATCACTGCGATGCGGGCGTCTTCGAGCCCGCGAACGGCGCGCAGCTCGAGGTGCGCGGCGAGCGCCTCCCAGTCCTCCGTCTGCCGCAGGAGCCGGGCGAGCGAGGTGGACGCGAGCTCGTCGTTGGGCTCGAGCTCGACGACATGGCGAAGGATCCGGGCCGCCCCCGCGTGATCACCGTTTTCCCCCAGGAGCGTCGACGCTTCGCGATAGAGCCTCAGGCGGGCATGGGGATCGTCCGACCACCCCGCCTCCTCTTCGAAAGCGGCGGCGAGTTCCTGCCAGCGACCGAGTTCACCGGCCAGGCGCCGCATGGCCGCGTGCGTCGTCTCGTTCCAGGTCTCGAGCGAAAACGCTCGGCGCAGGGTCTCCATCGCCTTCTCGGGCTGGCCGAGTTTCCGCTCCTGAATGCGGGCGACGTCGTGCAGCAGACTGATCTTGAGCCAGGTCTCCTCTGCGTCCCGGACCTTGAGTTCGAAGACCCGGATGATGAGGGCCCATGCCCCGTGGGCCTCGGCCAGGCGCCACGCCTCGGCGCGCGTGGTCTCGTCCTCCGGATCGAGCTGAAGCGCGATGACGTACTGCTCGAAGGCACGTTCCCAATCACCGCAGCGCGTCTCGAGCAGCCGCGCGAGCTCGTGGATCGTCGCGAGGCGCGCCGTGAGCTGCGTCTGCTTCTGCCATCGCTCGCGGTACTGCTCCGTCAGCGCGTCCCAGTAGCCGTGCGTCTCGGCCATCCGCACCAGCTCGGGCAGCACCGCGCCTTCGGACGCGCCGGACTTCAACGCCGCGGCATAGGTCTCGAATGCGCGCTCGGGGTCGGCGAGGTGACGCTCCAGGATGGCGGCGGACCGCAGCAGCAGCGCCGCCCGCACCTCGCGATCAATCACCCCGCGCATGAGCAGCGCGCACGCATCGAGGACTTCGGACCACGCGCCGCCTGCCTCACAGACGCGCACGTACTCGTCGAAGACCCGTCCCTCGCGGGGCGCGATTTCGAACGCGGCCTTGAGCAGCTCGCGGGCCTTCTCGGGCGATCGCAGGCGCTCTTCGGCCACGCGGCTCTGCTGAACGAGAACTTCGATCTGCTCCTCGCGGGTCGTCGCCCGTTGCCGCGCGACCTCGAGGACGCGGATGTAGCGATCCCAGAGCCCGGCGGCTTCGGCGAGCCGGCCCATTTCGCGCACCATCTCGGGATCGGCGTCGCCCGTCAGCTTGAAGGCCCGCCACCAGCACTCGAACGCCTCGGCGAGGTCGCGTCGATGCGTCTCGATGAGACGCGCGGCGTCGACGAGGCGCTCGATCCGTTCGTCGTCGTCCTCCGCGCGATCGAGCAGCGCGCGCAGGATCCGCACCAGATCCGCCGGTCGGTCGAGATCGGCATAAAGCGTCCGCAAAGCCATGAGCGCGTCGAGATCGGCCGGGGCGGCCGCGACGACCCGCTCCCAGACCACTGCGGCGTTGGCCTGCTCCCCGAGGCCCTCGTCGAGCCGGCGCGCGAGCGTCTTCTCGAGGTCGATGCGCTCCGGGCCGGGGGACACGAGCTGAAGCTCCGCCTCCAGGACACGGCACAGCGTCCAGTCGTCCTGGCGCAGACCGGCGAGGCGCCGCATCTCCTCCAGCGTCTCGCGGTCGTTCGGGAAGTCCTGATTGACCAGCCGCAGGGCGTCGAGCGCCGCCGACAGCTCACCGGCCGCCTCGTAGGCCCGGGCCTGCCGCTCGCGAAGGCTGCGGGCCTCGATGGGGTTGCGGGCGAGCGAGGCGAGGATCCCGAGCTGCGTCGCCGCGACCATGCGGTCTTGCAGCCGCTCCGCCTGACGCACCGCCCCGGTCGCCGCCTCCACGTCCGTCGGGGCGAAACGCTGAACCCGAAGCCACGCCTCGAGCGCGATCGCGGCGTCGCCGCCGTCCACCAGACGGGCCACCTGCTGTGCCAGCCCGAACGCCTCTCCCGCCTCCATGCCCGGCAGGCGACGCTCGGCGAGCGGGACGAACTCGGTCCACCGCTCGTCGGTCTCGTAGAGCCGCAACCGCTCGTCCATGACCTCCGGGTCGTCCGGAAGCACCTCGGCGATGCGTTCCCAGCACGTCGTGGCCCGCTGCGTATCGCCGAGCCGCAGCTCGATCTGCACGGCGGCTTCTCGCAGCAATGCGACGCGAACCTCCGGTGCGGTCGCGGCCGCGACGCGCCGCTCGATGACGGCGATCTGCGCTTCGTGCTCCTGCCGACTCGCGTAGATGCCCTGAAGGTACCGCAGCGCCTCGTCGTCGTCCGGGACCCGTTCGAGGACGGCATCCCAGTCGGCGATGGCAGCATCGAGATCGGCGCCGGCCCGCGTCCGCTCGAGGGCCCGCTCGCGGAGGAAAGGAACGGCCTCGAGCGCACCGGAGCGCGCGGCCCGGACCCCGAGCGCCTCGATGAGGTCCGCCGAACGAGCCTGCGCACGCAGCAGTACGAGGAGCGCATCGATCGGCGCCGGCTCCGTCGGGCGAAGCCTTGCAAGCCGGCGCAGCGCCACTTCCTCCAGATCGGATGCCGCCGGCGGCTCCGACGCGACCGCCAGGAGCTCTTCGGCCCGCCGCGCTGCGTCCGGGTGCCCGTCGTCGACGTCTGCGAGTTCCTGCGCCAGGAGCGCCCGCTCGCCGGCGCGGTCGCCCGCGGTCCGGTACATACGCCGCAGCGCGTCCCGGGCATCGGGGTTGCGCGTCGCCGACCAGAGGCGATGCACGTAGGCCGCGGCCCCCACCACGTCGCCGAGTCGAGCCTCGGTCAGGGCGGCGAGGTCGACCCAGAGCTCGTGGAGGCGGTCGGTCTCGACTTCCCGCTCGCAGGCGGCGGCCGCGGCGTCGAGGACTGCCCTGAGCTCTCCCCATGCCTCGGCCCGCGTCAGCCGGTCCCGCATCCACGGCAGCGACACCGGATCGGCGGGTCGGTCGGCGAGCAGCGTCCGGTGGCAGTCCGCGGCCGATTCGACGTCGCCGAGGGCCCGCTCGTAAAGAAGCGCGAGTTCGCGCAGCGCCGCGTCGTGGTCGAGCTCCGGCAGGGGGGCCATCTGACCCGCGGCAATCCGCGCGAGCACTTCGGCGAGCGGGAGCGGGTCGTGGGCAGCGCGGGCGGCGAGGACGAGCGCGCGGCAGACCTCCGCGTCCTGGGGGGCGAGGGCGGCCGCCGTGCGCAGGAGGTCGCGGGCACGGACGGGCCGCGCAAGAACGCCCGCTTCGAGGGCCGCGGCCCGTCGCAGCGCCGCGACTCGGACCGGCGCAGAAAACGGACGGGTCGCCGCGCCGGCCAGCCACGCGGCCAAGTGTTCCGTCGCGCCGGGACCGGCTTCGGCTTCCAGCCGTTCGGTGACCCGGACGAACAGCGCCTCGTCGTCCGGGGCGAGCTCGGACGCTTCCCGAAGAAGCGACAGACCCGCTTCCGTCTCGCCCCGAAGCTCCATGAGCAGCGCCGCGAGCTCCGTCAGCAGCCGCGCGGCCTCGGTCGCGCCTTCGCCCGCGGCGCGGGTTCGAAGACGGTCCGCGATCTCGGCGAAGCTGGTATCGTCACGAACGAGATCCCTCAGGAGAGCCATCGCCGCGTCCGCCCCTCCCTCGGCGAGCGCGGCGCGCACGGACTCGTAGGCGCCGCAGGCATCACCGAGGTTGCGGTGTCGCACTCGGCCCTGCTCGATCAGGAGCCGTCTCCGGATGGCGGCCTCGTCGGCGACCCGCACCTGCAGACCGAGGAGGCGGTCGACCATGGGCCAGTCTTCGCGGCGACGGTAGAGACGCTCGCCGGCCGCCATGTAGCGCATCTCGCGGGGCTGCAGCTTGAAAGCCTGCAGGAAGCGCTGCATCGCCCCCTCGAGGTCGTCGAGGTGCGTTTCGAGAATCTCCCCGGCGCGGAAGAGGTGCTCCGCACGGGGCGCGTCATCGACCGCCAGCGCGGCCTCGCCGTCGTGGACGTTGACGAGCGCCCGCCACAAGCCGAGGCGGCCGAAGTCGTCGATCATCGCCTCGGCGGCGCCCGCCACGCCCTCGGCGCCGACCCGGCGCATCCCCGCTGCGAACGCCGTCGGATCGCCCCCCTGCTCCTGCAGGCCGCGCCGGTAGAGTTCGAAGGCCCGCGCCGGATCCAGCAGTCGATACTCGGCCTGCTCCGCGAGGCGCAGCAGAAGCCCTGGTCGCTCACGCGCCGCGGCGACGTCGAGGCGAACGATCAAGACCTCGTGGACACGTTCGGGCTGACCGAGACGCTCGAAGATCTGCTCGAGCGTTGCGGACACGTCCGCGACGTGACCCCAGCGGGCGAGGGTCGCGTCGAGACGCGCCTCCACGGCGGCGGCGAGGCCCGGATCGAGGACGAGCGCCTCGTAGGCGTGCACCGCGGCTTCGAGCGGCATGCCTGCGCGGTCGCCGCAGAGCGTCGAGGCGTCGAGGAGGAGGCGGGCCTTCGCGCCGAGATCGCGCACGTGCGCCGCGCCCCGCGTCAACACGTGCACCGCCTCGAGCGGGCGGCCCGCCAGGACCTCCAGCCGGGCGGCCGCGGTGATCGCTTCGACGTCGTCGGGCGCGTGGGTCAGGTGCAGGTGCAGTTGCTCGAGGACCGCTTCGCACTGCGCCCGCTGCGCGTCGTGTGCCGCCGCGAGCAGGTAGGCGCGGGCGAGCTCGGGATCGGCGAGGCGGGTTCGCGTGAGCTCGGCCGCCTCGAGAAAGAGGCCCGTCCGTTCACCGGGATCGGGCATGACCTCGGCCTGCTTCACCAGCACCGTGACGACGTCGACCCAGCGCTCGGCCACGGACAGCGCCGCGACGAAGTGGGAGACGATGGTGGCGTCTCCATGTTCGCGCGCCAACGCCGCGAGGCGCGTGAGCGCCCCCTGGGAGGCCCCCGGTGCCTGACGCGCCGATTCGGCGTAGTGCCGCGACGCGGTCTGGGGATCACCGAGGTGATCCCGAAACACGTCGCCGATCTCGAGCAGCTTCGCGGCCTTCGCCGCCGGGTCACCGATACGGTCGACCTCGGCGAGCAGCACGCCTGCGACCTGCCGCCAACGCCCGCTCTCGCCGGTGGAAGCCATGGGGCGGTAATGTAAACGCGGTGCACGCCGGGGGCTGCAAGAAAATGGTGGAAACGCGGGGCCCGCCGGCTACCCTGCGACCCGCATGGTCCGCCCGCCGCCGCTGCGCCTCGCCGCCCTCCGCCGGCCGCCCGCCCGCGGGTGTGCCGCCCTCGGCCTGTGGTTCTCGGTCGGCCTCGCGGGCTGCGGCGCGGGCCCGGCCCAATCGGGCGCCGCCGTGCACCCGGAGCCGGCCTCGAGCCCTGCTCGCTCGCGCAGCGTCGCGCACGCGTCCCACCTGGTCGACCTGACGGAGCGCCCCGGGGCGGCGATGGCGACCGTCCTGGTGGGCCTGCCCACGCGACCGGCGGACCGGGTCGAGGCCCGAGCGCGTCTTTCGGCCCTGCGGCCACGTCTCGCGAAGGCCCTGGCAGACGCGCGCCCCCGGGTCGAGACCGACAGCATCGGCGGGGTCCCCGTCCTGCGGCTCGAAGTTTCGATGCGGGCCTACGAGGCGGCCCTGGACGCGCTCGTGGCGACCTTCGACGACGCGACGCCCCCCTCGGCGGACGCGTCCCCGATGGCCACGCTCCCTGGAGACGCGCTCGATGCGCTGTCGTCCTCCGGCGGTTCGGCCGGCCGCCCGGCCATCGTCATCGTCCGCGGCCCGCTGCCCCCGGATCGGACCGCCCGCGAAGCAAAGGCGCTCGACGCGCTCGGAGCGCGGTTCGCCGGTGGCGAGCGCACCGCTGCGCCGTCGCCTTCGCCGCCACCCGGACCCGCCGTCCGGGTCCTTCGCCGCGGGGGTGGCGCGGCCCACCTCGCGCTCGCCGTCCGCCTGCCGGGTGGCGCCCGGACGCCCGACGCCGACCTGCTCGCCGCCCTGCTCTCCGGTGGACCCGAGTCGCGCCTCGAACGCGCCGTCACCAGTGCCGGCCTCGAAGGCGCTTTCCCCGCCGCGGGCTTGCGGCCCGGACCCGGAGGGGCCGAACTCATCCTCGGTCTGACGCTGCGACCCGACGACACGGAAACGGGCTGGCGCCTGCTGGCGGCCGTGCGGCGCGGACTCGGCGACAGCCCGCCGACGTCGGCGGAAGTCGCCCGAGCCCGCGCGCACCTGGCCGACCGGGACGCGTTCGCCCGCGGAACGACGAGCGCGCTCGCGCACCATCGCGCCGCCCGCCTCTTCCGGACCGACGATGCCCTCCCGGACGAGGCCGAGTTCGCCGTGCAGCTCGATGCGGTCACGACCGGCGCACTCGGCCGCCTCGCCGCCGAAGTCGCCACGGCGGCCGTCCGCGGTGTCCTCGTGACCCCCGCGGTGGAGGCCTCCGTCGACGACGACCTCTGGGCCGAGTCGCTCGCCCTCGCCGCGCGGGCCGAAGCCCCCGCCGTGCTGTCCGCACCGGAGGTGCGACCGGGCGTCTTCCGGCTCTCCGAGGGTCTGTCGGCCGTCGTCCTCGTGCGCCCCGGCGACACCCTCGTCGCTTTTGCCGTGCGACTCGAAGGTGGCGCGAGCGTCGAGCCACCGGAGTTTCCCGGCGTCGGAGTGCTGTCGGCGGCGGTCGCCGGCCGTGCCGCCGAGCACGGCGCCTTCGAAATCGACGGTCGTTACGAGCGCGACGCCGTCGTTCTGACGGTCACGGCGCCCGCCGAGCGCGTCTCCGAAGCCATCGAGCTGCTCGCCCGTCGCCTCTCCCGTTTTCCGCAGCGTGCGGATGTCCTGGAGTCTGCGCGCACCCGGCTCATCGCCAGGCGGGCCAACCGCCAGTCCGACCCCCTCGCGCTCGCCTTCGCACTCGCCGAACAGGGTTTCTCCGATCCACGGCTCGGCCGGGACCTGCTCGGCACGCCGGACGGACTCGCCGACCGGACCCCGATCGAGGTCCGCAGCTTCCTCGAGGCGCGGGTGGCCGGGCGACCGGCGACCGTGACCGTCGTCGGTCCCGTCGACCCGGCGCGCGTGCTGCCCATGATTCGCTCCGCGTTCAGCCCGCTCGCCGCCGAGGCGCCCGTGAGCGATGCCCCGTCCTCGGTCCCCGCACCGGCGCGGCTCGAGCGCCGTGTCGAGGCTGACCGGACCTGCGTCGCGGCGGCCTTCGCGCTCCCGCCGGCGACGGCCCGTGAAGAGGGTCCGGACGCCGCAGCCGAGGTGCTCGCGACCCTGCTCGCGCCCGCCCGACGCCTCTTCGGCCCCTCGGGCCCTGCCCTCGCCGTGGCCCGGTGTGCGGACGACGTTGCCGCCGCGCGGATTGCCCTGGCGACGGACGTCGGGCGCCTCGCGACGTCGGGTCCGACGCCGCCCGCCCTCGCCGCGGCACGCGAGACCGCCGCCGCGGAGTTCGCCCGGGTCGCAGACCCCCCCGCAGGCCTCGCGGTGCGCATTTCCGAGGCCGTTGCACGGGGACGCTCGGCGGCCGATCACGACCCCGTGGCACGGGCGGCCGATCGCCTCGAGGCCGTCACACCGACCGAAGTGCGTGCGCTCGCCAGCGCGCTGCCCCCCCTCGATGCGGCCGTCACGGGCGTCGCGGGACCAACCCCTTCGCCCTGACGCCGAGCCTCCTCAAGACCGCCCGCGCCGCGGGCAATGACCCCCCGAAAAGAGATCCCATGGTGTGGTGGCAAGTCCGGATTGATCTCCCCCAGGCCCTCGCTGAACCCGTGTCGTGGTTGATCGTCGAGGAGACGGGCGCCCCCGTCGAAGTGCAGGACCACCAGACGATCACGCGCAGTGACGATCAGGCGAAGCTCCTGATCGGCCTGTCGGAGCCCCCGGCCGCGGACTTCCTGGGGACGATCGAGGACATCCTCTCCCGCTTCGATCTCCCCGCAGACGTCGTGACCGTGACCCGAAGCGAAGACGACTCGTGGCGCGAGAGCTGGAAACAGTTCCTCCGCGGCGGGCGCGTCTCCGACCGCGTCTGGGTCCGACCCCCGTGGGAGGCCCCCGATCCGGCCGCGTCCGTCACGGTGGTCATCGATCCCGGGATGGCGTTCGGAACTGGGCAACATCAGACGACGCGGGGGTGCATCCGGATGCTGGACACCGTCCTCGCGGCGTCACCGGGCGCGCCGGTCCTGGACGTCGGGTGCGGGTCCGGCATTCTGTCCATCGTCGCCGCATTGCTCGGGAGCGACGCCATCGGCGTCGAAATCGACCTGGAGTCCTTCGCAAACGCGCGCGAGAACGTCGCCGTCAACGCGGTCGAGCACCGGGTCCGCCTGGTGGAAGGTTCCGCCGACGTCATCGAGGGGCGTTTTCCGGTGGTGGTGGCCAACATCCTGGCCGTGACCCTCATCGAGATTGCGGATCAGATCCGCGCGCGTGCCGCCGGGGAGCTCGTGCTCGCGGGCCTGATGCTGCCGGACGTGGACCGCGTGGTGGCGGCCTATCCCGACTACACGCTCGTCGATCGCCTCGACGACGGCGAGTGGGCCATTCTCCGGCTGCGCCGCCAGGCGAGCAGCACCCCGTGAAGTCGCGGGGCGCGCCCTCCGGGGCAGGCGGACCGCCCGGAATGCGGAGCGCACCGCTGCGCCTCCCCTGGCCCGGCCTGGACTGGACCGTTCCGCTCCACCCGCTCTCCGGGCCGGCCGCCCACTATCTGATCGCCGTGCGCCGGGTTTCGCCGGGCTCGACGATCATCGTCTTCGATGGTCAGGGTCGCGAGGGCCCGGCCACTCTGGAGTCGATGGCCGACGGCACGCCGGCCCTTCGAATCGCGGCCCCCCCGTCCCTCGGGCGCCGGGGCGCGGCGGCCCGGCTGGCGTACGGGCTGCCGAAGGGCGACAAGCTCGATGACGTTCTGCGGCAGGCGACCGAGCTGGGCATCGGCGGGCTCGTCCTCTTCGTGGGCGAGCGCAGCGTTTCCCGCCCGGACGATACGGACCGTGTCGGGCGCAAGCGAGAACGCTGGCAACGCATCATCGAGGAGGCCGCCCGACAGTCCGGTCGGGCCGATCTGCCGAGCCTCGTGGGTCCGGTCTCGCTCGCCGAAGCGATCGCCGAGACGACGATGGACGCCACGCGCGTGCTCTTGCATCCGGAAGCGACACGGCGCTTCGACGCGGTCGTCTTCGAGGCGCCGGCGACCGTTTTCGTGGGACCCGAGGGGGGCTTTTCGCCGGGCGAGGTGGCCGCGTGCACGGAGGCCGGGGTCGTCGCCGCCCGCCTGGAGACGCCCGTCCTGCGCACGGAGACGGCCGCGGTCGTCGGCGCCGCGCTCGCGCTCTTTCGGCTGGGCGCCGCATGAGGGGCGCCCCCCCGAGCCGGCGCTGGGCCATCGCCGCAGCGTCGTTCCGTCGACGATTGCTGGCCGATCTCCTCGACGGGCTGCTCTGGGTGAGCTTCGTCGTCGTGACCTGGCGTTCGGGCCTCGTCTCCGAGCCCATGCCGTCGACCCGGGGCGACCTTCTCGACCGGCTCGCAGATCTCGCCGCGACCGATCTGGTCGTTCTCACCCCGGCCGTGACCGCCGCCCTGACGGCCGCCCTTTGCTATGCGGTCGCGACGCGGGCCTGGCTCGGGGGCACCTTCGGCGAGCGGGCCCTGGGGCTGCGCCTCATCGGACCCGACGGGGGGCCCTGCGGGCCGTTCCGGGCGCTCGTGCACGCCCTGTGCGCGCTCCTCGGCTGCGCCGTGTTCGGCATCGGCTACACCTGGGCGCTCGTGGACCGGGAGCGACGCACGCTCGCCGAGCATCTCAGCGGCGCGCGGCTGATTCGCGGGCGTCCCCGACCGGCCGCGTCCCCGCGCGCCGCCGCCCCCGGCGCCCCATGATCCCGGCCCACGGGTTACGCCGGTGGTCGCGGGATCTGGAAGAGCCCCCAGCCTGTGCCGGCCAGCGCCGCCACCAGCCCCAGCTGCGCGACGGCACCGAGCCACAAGGCGCCCCGGGGGATCGTCTCGCAGCGGCCGAGCGCCCGCGCGACGCGCCAGAACCCCACGAGGCTCAGGAGCGCGCACGGCACGGCGAGCCATCCGAAATAGGCCGGCGTACGCAGCAGCGCCGTGAAGAGCCAGTTCGACGACGCCTGCGCCACCAGCGCCGGCAGCATCTGCACGCCCACCCCGGCAACGGCGACCCACGCGAGGCGAACGTCTCGCGCCCGCAGACCGGCGGCGATTGCCCAGGTCGGGAACGCGAGGAGCAGCGCCAGCCCCGCCACGCCGACGACGACCCACGCCTGGAAACTCATGTCCGCCCGGGCCTCTCCCCGGAGAGCGGGGTCCGCGTCTTCGTTCTGCGCATGAGGCGATCGTCGCATGTCCCCCGTCGGCGGTAAAGCCGCGGCGGCACGGAGCGGGGCGCCCTGTGCGACGAAGACTGCGGGGCGGGTTCCCGGCGGTGATGATCTTCCGGGGCTCCGCACGCGGTGTTAGATTCCCGAGGCTGGAGTCGGGGAGGTCCGGGGGGCCGCCCCTCCGGCGAACCCGCCCGCTCCGCCCGAGGGTCGATGGAAGATCAGCTCTGGCACCGCCTTGAAACCGACGGACTGCTGACCCGAGGCGAGATTGGTCTCGCCCGTGCCCGCCATGCGGCGGCGGGGGGCGCGCCGGACACGGCCATCATCGAGGTGCGGCCGCTTTCGAGCGAGGAGCGCGCGCACCTGCGTCGACTGCTCGCGCGGGTCATCGACCAGCCAGTCGCGCCGCCCGCTTTCCTCGACGCGCCGGAGGCCGACGCGCTCGCATTCGTCCCGCGGGAGCTCGCCGACCGCTTCTCCGTGCTCGCCGTGCGCCTGACGCCTCAACTGCTGACGGTCGTCGCCCCGGCCGTCCCCTCGCGCGTGCTCGCCGAGCTCTCCTTCGTGGCGGGCCGCAAGGTCCAGCCTTACGTGGCGCTCGAGAGCGACATCCGGCATGCCCTTGCTCGCCACCTCGGTCTGCCGATGCCCCCCCGCTTTCAGGCCCTCGGTGCGCCGCAGCCGACGCCGCCGCCGCAGTCCCCGGCCGCGAAGCCCGCGCCCGAGGCGCTGCGCGAAGTCGACCGGGGCTGGGGCCAGAACACGCCCGTCCCGGGCGCCGTGCAGCTCAAGGCCTTGCGCGGCCCGGAGGGCGCCACGCCCCTCCCCGGACTCGGACAGCGCGACTGGGTGGCCCGCGCCCTCGAGACGCTTCGGGCGGCGCCGGATACGACGGCGCTCAACGCCGAACTCGGACACCTGGCCATCCCCGGCATGCACCTCGCGGTGTTCCTGCGTGTCGTCGGAGACCGACTCGAGTGCGTCGCCGCAGCCAAGGGGGCCTCGCCGGTGTCCGACGCGACCTCGGTGTGGCTCGAACCCGAAGTCGACTCGATCATCGGGCGGGCGATTCACCGCTCCGCCACCCGCTGCGGCCCATATCGGGAGGATCCGGCCTTTGCCCGCCTGTATCGGGGCCTGAGCCTGCCGGATCCCGGCGATGTGCTCGTCGTGCCGCTGAAGCGGGGTGACCGCGTCCTCGGCGTCTTCATCGGCGACAACGGGGCCCAGACGATCGCGCCCCTCACCGCCAGCGCCGTGCGTCGACTCCTGGGCGGACTCGTCGAGTTCTGGCCGGTCGACGGCCCGGCGACCGTCGCGGTGCCCGTGGTCGAACCGGGGGCGGCTGCCCCGACCCCGGCGGCCGCGACGCCCGGCCCGGACGCACCGAGCGCACCCAACGCACCGACCCCCGGGACGCTCCTCGGTCACCCGGCATTGCGGCCGGAGGTGAGTGTTCCGCTCGGGACCCCGTCCGCACCGCCAGCGGAGGCCGCCGCCGTCGCCCCCGCCGCGAGGGTCGTTCACCGACCGACGGCCGAGCTCGTGTCACTGCCACCACACGAGACGCCGCCCGTCGAATTCGAGAGCGAGCCCGACGCCGGCCTCCCGGAGTGGGAACTCCCGGGCGAACCGACGGCGACGGCACCGCCGAGGGTGGCCGAGGGCCCCGAGGAGCCCGCCCTGGTCGACCTTTTCACCTCCGCCGACGTCGCGGAGCTCGCGCTCCTCGACGACCCCCCGCCGGCGGAGTCCGCGACGGCGACTCGTCCGGGCGTTCCAGTGCTCGAGACCCGCCCCCTGCTCCCCGCGATCACGACGACGACGGCGGGCACCCCGTCCATCGCCGACACCGTCGTCGAGATGCGCCCGATGGCGCTCGCCGAGCTCGTCGACGCGATGGTCGCCGAGACACGGCCGACGCAGACGCTCGCGGCCGTCTCCGCGCTCAAAGAGCCCGCCCCGACCGCGCCGCGCCCTCAGCTCCTCGACCTCGATGACATGGCCACGGTGCCGGCGATGGCCCGGTTGCGACCGCGCGCTGCTCCCGACGAGCCGCCGCCTCCCCCGGCCTCCCCCCCATCCGTCCAGGCCGACGCACCTCCGTCCGCGTCCGCCGACCCGGAGCCGGAACCGGCCCCCCGGGGCTTGCCCTTTCCGACGCCGGGCTGGACCGACGAACTGCCCGTGCCCGTCGTGACGGCCATTCGCTCCGTACGGGCCGACGCAGAGCCGTCGACGGAGGTCGAAGCGCCGGCGGTGCGCTTCCAGGCCATCGCCGCGGGCCCTTCGCCCACGGGCGAGACGCCCCGTCCGACGGGATTCCGACCGGGTTTCGCGCCGACGCCGTTCGATCCGCCCTCCGGGCCGATGCCCCGCGTGACCGTGACGCTCACGCCGCGGCCGGTCGATCCCGAGGCCACGCCCCCACCGGCGCCGGCAGCCGCGCCCGTGCCCGCCGCGCCCGAGGGGCCCACGACGGCCGAACTCGCGACGGCGCTGCTCGAAGCCTTCGCGCCGGCGCCCGCCCGGGTCGAGGATCCGGGTCGCCCGCAACCGCCCGAGGCACCGCAGCCGGCGGCCCTCCCGACCGACGCCCCGCGCCGGCGTGTGACGGACGCGGACGTCCGGGTCGCGATCCAGGACCTGAGCCGGCCGGACGCGTCGGTCCGTCAACAGGCCGAGGATCTGCTCCTCTCGGTGGGCGAACCTGCGCTCGGGCCGATCTTCGACGCCTTCCCCGGCCACCTCGTCGTCGACCGGTTCGCGCAGCCGGCCGGAGCCATCGCGGTCGAGCAGCACAGCGCCCTCCTCCGGGTCATCGTTCGCCTCGGGCCGCTGGCGACGGGGGCCCTCGAGGGGCTCTGCGCCCACCTGTCGCCCGAGATCCGGTATTATGCCGTTTACGCGTTCAGCACCCTGCGCAGCCAGGCATCCCTGCCCGTCATCGCCACGCGGCTGACGGACAGCGACGCGAGCGTACGAGACGTCGCCGTCCACGTCCTCGAGCAGTATCGCGGCCAGACCGCGTTCAAGCAGTTCGTCGCGCAGGTGCGCGAAGAGCTCAAGGCCGCGCCGGCCCGCCGGCGACGCGCGCTCGTCGAGGCCGCCGGCCGTTTGCACCTGGCGGAGACCATCCCCGAGCTGGTCCTGCTGCTCGGCGACCTCGGCAGCGGTCTTCAGGAGCCGGCCCACCGCGCCCTTCAGGAGATCGCGCGTGCCGATTTCGGCCTCGACGCCTGGAAGTGGCAGAAGTGGCTCGAGCGCAACGGACATCGGCCGCGGGTCGAGTGGCTGCTCGACGGCCTCCTGAGCGACCACCGAGCCATCCGGGCCGGCGCGTTTCAGGAGCTCCGCCGCCTGACGCACCAGAACTACGGCTATCTGGTCGATGCGCCGCCCGCCGAACGACGCAGCGGGCACGAGCGCTGGCTCAAGTGGTGGCGTGACGTGGGCATGACCCGCTTCGCCGGATACCGCTGAGGCCCCGGGGCGCCTTGACGCGGAGGGCGGGCCAAGGCTAGAACGCCGGCCCGATGTCCAAGAACCTGCCCGGGCCCCTGCGGTACCTTCCGGAACTGGTGGCGCTGGCCAAACCCGGCGTGACGCTCCTCGTGATCATCACGACGGTCGGCGGTCTTTGGCTCGCCCCCGGGCAGCTCTCCCTGACCACGTTGGCGGCTGCGCTGGTGGGGACGGTGCTCGTGGTCGCCTCGGCGAACACGTTCAACTGCTACCTCGAACGCGAGTCCGACAAGTACATGCAGCGGACCCGGAACCGGCCGCTGCCCGCGGGGCGCATTCCGCCGCACATCGCCCTCATTCATGGCTTCGTGCTGGCTGCCATCTCGTTGCCGGCGCTGTTCGTCGGGGTCAACGTTACGACAGGTCTCCTGGCGCTGCTCGCGCTCGTCTCCTATGTGGCCGTCTACACCCCGTTGAAACGAATCGGCCCCGTCGCCCTGCTCGTCGGCTCGGTGCCCGGGGCCATGCCACCCCTGATGGGGTGGTCGGCGGTCACGGGTGGCCTGGAACTGCCCGGGCTGGTGCTCTTCGGCATCCTCTACGTCTGGCAGATTCCGCACTTCCTCGCGATCAGCATCTATCGCGCGACGGAGTACCAGCGCGCCGGCCTGCGCACCCTGCCCCTCGTCCGAGGCGTCCGCGTCGCCAAATGGCACGCCCTCTTCTGGTCACTCGTGCTCCTGCCGGTCACGTTGGCCCTCTTTCCGCTCGGGCTCGCCGGGCCCATCTACCTGACCGTCTCCGCCGCGCTCGGGCTCGGATTCGTCATCTACGCCCTCGCTGGCCTGCGGAGCACGGCCGACGAGGTCTGGGCCCGGAAGTACTTTCTCTACACGCTGGTGTACCTGATGACGCTGTTCGCCGCCCTGGTGGTCGACGCGGGCCCCGCCCATGCCCACTGAAACGACGCCGCTGCTCGAGGTCCGGCACCTCTCCGTGAACTTCAAGACCCGGAGCGTCCTCGACGACGTTTCGTTTTCGGTCGCGCGCGGGGAGATCTTCGGGCTGCTCGGACCCAACGGCTCGGGCAAGAGCACGACGTTTCACGTGCTCACGGGGGTCCTCCGACCGCGGGCCGGCGAACTCGTCTTCCGCGGCACACGCATCGACCCCGGCGAACGGGACATGCGACGCCGAATGGGGGTCGTCTTTCAGGCGCCCTCCGTCGACATCAATCTCAGTTGCCGGGAGAACCTGCTCCTGGCCGCCCGCCTTCATCGAGTCCCGCGCTCGGCGCGCGACGCGCGAGTGCGTGATCTTCTCGGCCTCGCCGATCTCACCGACCGTGCGGACGACCGCGTCAAGACGCTCTCGGGCGGGATGAAACGACGTCTCGAGCTGGCGCGCAGCCTCGTCCACGAACCGGAGTTCCTGATCCTCGACGAGCCGACGGTCGGTCTCGACGAGGCCAGCTTCGAGCGCACCTGGCAGCGCCTCACGCGGCTCCGGGCCGAACGAGGGCTGACGCTTCTGCTCTCGACCCACCGACCGGAAGAGGCCGCACGCTGTGACCGCCTCGCCGTCCTCGACGGCGGCCGAGTGGTGACCGTGGACACGCCGGCGGCACTCCAGGCGCGCGTCTCCGGCGACGTCGTTCGCCTGATGGGTCCCGATCCGGAAGAGATCGCCGCGACGCTCGCGGCGCGGTTCCCCCACGCGGTGACGGTCGAGGCGCAGGGCGTCGCGCTCGTCGTCGAGCGGGGTCACGAGTGGATCCCACGGTTCGTCGAGGCGTTTCCCGCGGGGCGCCTGAGCGCCGTGGAGATGCACCGGCCCTCCCTCGCCGACGTGTTCCTTTCGTTGACGGGCCACGCGCTCTCGGATGCTGGAGGTCTTGCCCCGTGACACCCGGCTCGAATCAGCCCTCCGCCGTCGCCGGCGCGTCGGCGCTCCGCGACGATCTCGCCACGATCGGGGTGCTCTGGTCCCGCGATCTCGTCCGATTTCTTCGCCAGCCGACCCGCATCATCGGCGCGCTCGCCCAGCCCATCGTGTTCTGGCTGCTCATCGGGGGCGGCATGGCCTCGACGTTCCGGTACGGGGCCGCGCCCGAGGTCGGGTACATGCAGTATTTCTACCCCGGCATCCTCGTCATGATGGTCCTGTTCGCCAGCATCTTCGGCACCATCACCGTGATCGAAGATCGCCACGCGGGCTTCCTGCAAAGCGTCCTGGTGGGACCGGGGTCGCGCGCGGCCGTCGTCATCGGCAAGTCCATCGGCGTCGGCAGCGTCGGCCTCGTCCAGGCGGCCGTCTTCCTTTGCCTCGCCCCGGCGGCAGGCTTCGGTCTCGGCGACATCGACTGGCTCACGCTCGTCTACGCGCTCGGCGTCGGTGCCTTGGGGCTCTCGGCGTTCGGCTTCTCGCTGGCCTGGCTTACGGACTCGACCCAGGCCTACCACGCCGTCATGAGCATCGTGCTGCTCCCCGCGTGGGTCCTGAGCGGCGCCATGTTTCCCCCTTCGGACGATCACGCGGTCCTCGCCGCCCTCATGCGCGCCAATCCGATGAGCTACCTCGTGGCCGGCGTTCGGCACGCGCTGCACGTCACCGGCGAAACACCGGCCGCGGCCGGGGCATCTCTGGGCACGAGCCTGGCCGTCCTGACGGCGTTCGCCGCGGCTTCCGTCGCGCTCGCCACCTTCGCCATCTACCGGAAGCGTTGAGGTTCAACGTGAGTGACGCCACCCTTGCAGCCGTCAGCGCCTGCCTCAACGTCGCCGCCACGGTCGGACTCCTGGCCGGCCGGGCGGCTGCTCGCGCCGGCCGCGTCGACCGCCACCGGGTCCTCATGGTCGCGACGATCGCCCTCAGCGGGCTCTTTCTGCTCGCGTACGGGAGCCGCTGGGTCCTCTACGAGCCCCGTCGCTTCGGCGGCGAAGGGATCGCACGCGCCGTGTATCTGGCCATCCTCTTTCCCCACATGATCCTGGCGATGACGGTCCCATACATCGCCCTCCGCGCGGCCTTCCTCGGCCGCGCAGGTCGCATCGACGCACACCGCGCGCTCGTCCGCTGGGGCTGGCCCGTGTGGCTCTTCGTCTCGATCACCGGTGTCGTCGTGTACGCGATGCTCTATCACTGGCCCGCGTGACACGCCGCCGGCGTGCCGGTCATCGCCGACTCAGAACTGCCCGCCGAGCCCGAGCGCGAGCGTGAAGACGGTCGTCTCCTCGAAGCGCAGTCGGCGCCCCGCCGCGTCAATCGCGGCGACATAGGTCGGATTCTGCTCGTCGGCGTTGAAACTGGGGTCATCCCGATTCTCGACGAGACCGGTGCCGTCGAGGTCCTTGCCGACGTCTGCGCTGCTCGCAAAGTGCTCCGTCTCGTGGGCAAGCGACAGGTCGACCATGAACTTCACGTACTGGCTGAAATACGCTCCGAGACCGAGGTGCCCGCGGACGACACCGAACTGCTCGACGGTCGTGATGCCGTCGAACGCCTGCCCGTGGAGCTCCGAGTTGCTATCGGGATTGTAACAGCCGACGTTGCGCGGGGCCGCGGCGCCGAGGGCGCAGGTGCGACCCCCGAAGGCGAAGGCATCGAACAGGTCCGTATAGTCCCGCCCTTCGCCGTGATACTCCGCGCCGAGCCCGAGATCGATGAACACCTTCACGTATCGCCGTCCGACCTGTTCGAACGGCACGATCTCGGCGCCGACGTCGAACTTGGCGACGCCGCCGGGGCCAATCTCCTCCTGAGCGAACTTGTAGTCCTTGAACATCGAGCTCGACGACGGCACGAAAAGCGAGCCGCTGACGGAGAAGTAGGGGTCCACATGCTCGAAGCGGCGCGACATCGCCGTGCCGAGGGTCAGCGCGTGAACGCCGCGCCCGACGCCGTCGTTGCCGGGGCGCATGATCTTGCCGGTCGGCAAACCCCAGGTGAAAAAGAGCGTCCACGTCGCACGAGCCTCGTCTCGCTCCTGATTGAACGGGGACCAGCGCAGCGACAGCGACATGTCCCCGAAACCGGCCCGGGTCGGCAGCTTCGGGGGAACCGGGAAGAGGTCCGGCGGATCCTCCGTTTCGCCCGGTGCGGCATCGGGTGCGATCGTGCTGATCTGCCCGTCGACCGCGACGCCATCCGGATCGCCGCCGTCGCCGGCAAAGCGCACTTCCTGCGTATCGTCGAGGACGATGGGCATCTCGATCTGCAGCGCGAGGTCATGCCACAGGCCGAGCTGCGCCCGGGGCGTGAGGCTGTGCGTCCAGCGCTGCACCCGGAGCTCTTTCGCGTAAACCAGCTCGCCGATGCCGTTCGGGGCCGACGGGCAGGTGTCGGGGGAGGCCTCCTGGGTGCAGTTGAACTCCCGCGTGACCTTCGCGCGGCGCAGCGTCCGGCTGTAGGTCAGCTCGATGGTCGCGTCGTACGGATCGTCTCCGTCCGCGGCGTCCGCGACGGAGGTGATCTCCGCGCCGTTTACCGAGGCCGCGGGGCACAGTACGAGAAGCAGGGCGGCACCCCGGAGGCGGGGCGAGATTCGACGGGCGAAGGTCGGCATCGGGCGTACGGGCTCCCCGGTGGGCTGCGGGCGACGACGAATCGGCAGATTACCGTTCAAGTCTCGCGCAACCCAAGTTCCTTCATCTTGATCTGCAGGCTCTTGCGCGAGATTTCGAGTCGGCGGGCGGCCTGCGTCACATTGCCCCGCGTCTCGGCGAGGGCGCGTTCGATCATCTCCCGCTCGACGGCCTGCGTCGTCAGGCGCACGGCGTCCTTCAGCCCGACCCCGGCGGGCGGAATCGGGGCCAGCGGCGTCGCCGCTCCGATGCGCCCGGTGAGTTCCGCCGGAAGGTCCGCGACCCGCACGACCGGACCGTCGCAGAACAGCAGCGTTCGCTCGACGACGTTCTCGAGCTCGCGGATGTTGCCGGGCCACGGGTAGCGCGAGAGAAGCTCGAGGGCCTCGTCTGCGACGCGCTCGATCCCGGCCTTGCCGAGGCGGACCATGTACTTCTGAAGCATGTGCCCGACGAGGGCCGGGATGTCCTGCGTGCGCTCGCGCAGCGGCGGCAGCGGGATGGGGACGACGTTGAGCCGATAATAGAGGTCGTCCCGGAACTTGCCGTCGGCGACGTCGCGCGCGAGGTCGCGGTTCGTGGCGGTGATCAGGCGAACGTCGACGCGGCGCGTCGTCACGCCGCCGACGCGCTCGAACTCGCTCTCCTGAATGGCCCGCAGCAGTTTCACCTGCATTTCGGTCGAGATCTCACCGATCTCGTCGAGGAAGAGCGTCCCGGTGTGCGCGAGCTCGAAGCGCCCCGGCTTGCTCGTGACGGCGCCGGTGAAGGCGCCCTTCTCGTACCCGAAGAGTTCCGACTCGATCAGCGTATCGGGGATCGCTGCGCAGTTGACCCGGATGAAGGGCTTGCTCGCACGCGGGGAGTGTTCGTGGACGGCCTTGGCGATGAGCTCCTTGCCCGTCCCGCTCTCGCCCGTAATCAGGAGGGTGGACGGCGTCGCGGCGACCTTCTCGACGATCTCGAACACCCGCTGCATGGCCGGGCTCTGCCCGATGATGCCGAACCGCCCCTGCCCTTCCCGGGCGGGCAACGACGTCGTCTCGCGCGCGTTCAGGCGGCTGGTGCTGACGGCCTTGGCGACGACCTTCGCGAGTTCCTGCAGATCGAACGGTTTGGTGATGAAGTCGAAGGCACCGAGCTTGACCGCCTCGACGGCAGCGTCGATCGTCCCGTGCGCCGTCACGACGATGACGGGCAGGTCGGGCGCGCGGGCCGCGACGCGCTTCAGCAGTGCCATGCCATCGAGATTCGGCATCCGGAGATCCGTCAGGATGGACGCGTAATCCTCCTCCTGAACCATCTCCCAGGCCTCGGCGCCGTCCTCCGCCGTGTCGACCTCGTAGCCCTCCCGGCGGAGCAGGCCCGCGAGGACTTTGCGCAGATTGCTCTCGTCGTCGACGACCAGGATCCGGTCGCTCATGGACGCCTCCACGGCATGGCGCCGCGGGCGGCATCGTAGCAGGGCGACGCGGCGCTGGGAACCGACCGGGGCATCCTGTGTTAGAGTCCGCCCCATGCGAGCGACGGCCGCGGGCCTCCGGACGATGGTGTTGTGGGCCGTGTGTGCGCTGGCGCTCGGCGGACTCGCCGGCCTCGTTTTGCCTGGAGTCGCCTGCGCGGGCGTCCCGTTGCCGGAGTGGCGCACCCTCGAGACACCCCATTTCCGGGTCAACTACCCGAGGGGTCTCGAGGCCGTCGCTTTCCGGGCGGCTCGCATCTGCGAGGAGGCGCATTCGGCGCTCGTGCCCATGCTGCACCACCGACCGACGGAGCGGACCGAGGTCTCCATCTCCGACTTCGGCGACGCGGCGAACGGCTCGGCGACGGCGCTGCCGTCGAACCGCATGAACCTCCTCGCCGCCCCCCCGGGGCCCGACGGCAACCTGGGGGACTTCGACGACTGGCTGCGCCAGCTCATCTACCACGAGTACACGCACATCCTTCACCTGGACACCATTCATGGCGTCCCGAGGGCGCTCAATCACTTCTTCGGGAAGCGGTTCGCCCCCAATCAGAACATGCCGTCGTTTCTGATCGAAGGGGTCGCGGTCTACGTCGAGAGCCGAACCTCCGGTCGCGGGCGCGTCCGGTCGGCGATGTTCCGCGGCTGGCTGCGGACGGCCGCCCTCGAAGGCGCGCTCCACGACCTCGATGCCGCGACGCATTTCCCGCAGACGTTCCCCGGACCCAACGTCTGGTACATGTACGGCGGGCATTTCATGGACTGGGTCGCCTCGCGCCATGGCGCCGACGCCCTCGCGCGCATGTTCGCCGTCTACGGCCACGACGTCGTTCCGTTCGCCGTGAATCGAGCGGCCGTCGCGGCGACGGGAGAGACCGTGACCGCGCTCTGGGCGGCCTGGCAGGCCGACGTCCGGGCGGAGGCCGAGTCCTGGCGGGACTACCGGGGCGTCTCGCCCGCCGAGGTCGGCAAGACGGCCCCCGCGCTGGTGACGACCTCCGGCGAGCGTCACGAGAACCCCCGTTTCCTGCCCGATGGCACGCTGCTCTCCATCGAAGGCGACCCGGAAACGGAGACCGATGTCTACGATCGCGGCCCCGACGGGCGCCGCGCGCCGCGGGTCCGCCTTCATCTCGAGGCGACGGAGCGCTTCGACGTCTGCCGGCGGTCCGGCGTCCTGGTCTTCGATCAGGTCAACACGCACGCGGGCGGCTACTCGTTCACGGACCTCTTCGTGCTCGAGGGCGACCGGGTCCGCCGCCTGACCCGTGGCGCCCGCATCCGGGACCCCGCCTGCGACCCTGCGGGGCGCTTTGCGATCGGGGTGCAGATCGTCGCCGGTCGGACCCGCCTCGTGCGCGTCGAAATCGACACGGGAGAGGTCAGCGTCCTGTACGACCCAGGGCGCCTCGACCTCGTCGCGCACCCTGCCGTCTCGCCGGACGGGCGACGCGTCGCCTTCATCCGCATCGAAGCCGGCCGACGCGACGTGGGGCTGCTCGAGCTTGCAGGCGCCGGCGCCGCACCGACGTGGTTGACGCGGGACGATGCATTGGAGCTGCGCCCCCGGTTCACGCCGGACGGTGCGGACCTTCTGTACGCCAGTGACCGGACGGGGACGTTCGAGCTCTATCTGCACCGCCTCGCCGGGGGCCCGCCGCGGCGGCTGACCAACACCGTCGGCGGGGTCGTGGAGGGCGAGATCTCGCCCGACGGACGACAGATGGCGACCATCTCCGTCACGGCGGGCGGGCTCGATCTCGGCATGCTGGCGTTCCACCCCGAGACCGACCTCGGTCACGCGCTCGACCTGCCGGCGGGCCGTACGCCGAGGCCGGATCCGGGAGACGCGCCGCTGCCGAATCGCCCGTACGAACCCACGGAGACGCTGTGGCCGACCGTCTGGGCACCCAAGATCGCGCTCTCGAGCCCGGAGTCGAACACGCAGCAGGTCGGGTTGCTGCTCGAATCGACCGACGCGCTGGCCCACCATGCGCTGCTCGGCGACTTCACGACCCAACCGGACGCCGGCGGATACGCGGCGCGGCTGGCATGGGGCTATCGGCGGCACGTCCCCAACTTCGCGTTCTCGGCATCACACGAGACCCGGGTGCGCGACGGCGGGCAGTTCTATGCCAACGAACGGCACCCGCTGCGAGAGGACGTCTCGACGCTGGCAGGCAGCGTCGGGCTCTTCGTCAGTCGCAGCGGCCACGCCGGCAGTCTCTCGGCACGTCTGACCGGCGCGTGGTTTCGCCCCGTGGAAAACGTCACGCCCGAGTTCGACCCGCTCGACCCTGTTCCCGTGCTACCCGAGGCCTCGCGGACGACGGATCTCTCCATCGGCCTGTCCTATCGGCACACCGGCCGGACGCTCCGGGCCATCAGTGACGAATCCGGGCTCGCACTCTCGACCTCCCTGCGACTCCGGGACGACCTCATCGGGAGCGACAGCCAGACGGCCGAGGTCTTCTTCGACTACCGACACTACCTCGACCTCTGGTTTCGCCACGTGCTCGCGTTCCGGCTGAGCAGCGCGTTCGGCGCCGGAGACGACCGCCGAGGCATCAACTACGCGCTCGGACCCGCACCGGAGCGCAACCTCCTGCTCGATGCCCTCGACCAGATCATCTACGGGTCGACGTTCTTCCGGGGTTTTCCGTCCGGGACGGCGACGGGCAGCCGATATGCCCTCGTGACGGCGGAGTACCGCCTGCCACTCTTCGAACTGTACCGCGGCTTTTCGATGGTGCCGGCGTTCTTCCGGCATGTGAAGCTCGCGGTCTTCACGGACTGGGCGCAAGCCCGCCGTGATCAGCTCCGCGTCTATCCGAGCTCGTTTCGCAAGTCGGCCGGGGCCGAGCTCTCGGCGCACGCCCTGCTCGGGTGGCGGCTGCCGCTGGACGGCCGCATCGGCTACGCGCGGGGGTTCGGGGCTGATGGGGAACACCAGACCTACTTCTTCCTGGGCAACTGGTTCTGAGCATGAACATGGAGACCGCGCCGCCCTCGCCCTCCGCACGCGCGACGCTGTTCTGGTCGCTGGCGCCCTTGGCGGTCTTCTACCTCGTCGAGAACGCGTATGGACTGACCGCCGCACTGATCGCGTCGATGGCCTTCACGCTCGGTGACCTGGCGTTCACCTGGTGGCGTCAACGCACACTGGACCGCGTCGCGCTCCTGACCGGCGGCCTCGTGCTGCTGCTCGGCGGACTCTCGCTCATCTCGGACGACGAGCGGTTCATGCTGTACACACCGGTCGTCGGCGATGCCCTCTTCTCCGGTCTCCTGGCCGGAAGCGTCATGCGTGGCCGACCGGTCCTGGTGGTGCTCGCCCTGAAGCAGGACCCGACGCTCGTCGACGACGGGCCCCGCCGCGCATTTCTCGGCGGCATGACGCTGCGCCTCGCCGTCAACCTGGCGCTTCACGGCGTGGCGACGGCCCTCGCGGCGGGTGCGAGCCGCGAGACGTGGCTGTTCGTCTCCGGCCCGCTCCAGTACATCCAACTGGGGCTTCAGTTCGTCGTCGAGATCGTGTGGGGCCGGTACACGCTGCCGCCCGAGGAGCCGCCGCCCCCGGGCGATTCTCGCGACGATCGGTGATCCGCCCCCCCTCGCCCGCCGGTGCGCGAGTGTGCGTTGCCGCAAACCGTTCCGCGTGGGCATACTGCGCCCGATCCTGCGAGGGGAGATCGCATCCGATGAACGTCTCGAAGGGCCGGCTGCTCGCCGGCGTCTGGTTGGTCACGTCGACCCTCGCCGCCTGCGGCGGTGAAGGCGTCACCCGAGCTGTCGTGGCCGATGCCGGCGGGGGCGACGCCGCACGCCCGGTCTCCGACGCCACACCGATTCTGCCCGACGCCGATCCGGACGCGACCCCGGCCGAGATCGGACTCACGATTGAGGCCCCGCTCGAGGGTCAATGGGTGAACACACGTCGATTCGAGGTCCGCGGCCGCTTCACGGGCCCGGCCAACGCGGTCGACGTCAACGGCGTCGCGGCCGTCCTCGACGCGGACACCTTCCGCGCGTTCGTCACGCTGGCACCAGGACCGGGCGTCATCACCGTGACGGCCGGGGCGACTACGGCCACCGTCAACGTCACAGTCGATCCGGCGCCTCCGCGGATCGACATCACCGCACCGCTCCGCGGAACGTGGGTGGAAGACCTCACCGCCCCGCTGGCCTTCCGGGTGGCGGACGACAACGGCTTGACCGGGGTGTATCTGAATGAGCGCCGCCTGCCGGGGGCCGGCCCGGAGTTCTCCCTCGACGCCCCGCTCGCGCGCGGGTTGAACGTCCTCACGGCACGGGCCGACGACGTCGCCGGCAACATCTCGCGCGAGTCGGTGGCAATCCTCGCCGGTCCGACCCGCGATCCCGCATTGCCCATCGGCGGCGCCTTTCGCGTGCATCTCGGCCCCCGCGGCCTGCAGGGTGTCGGCGCCGAAGCCGCCCGTTACCTCGACGACCTGGACCTGCGCGGTTTTCTGCCGGCCGAACCGTTCGACGTCGGCGGCGTCCTCATCGAGGTGGCCGACGTCCGACACGCCCACCGCAGTACGGTTTCGCTCATTCCCGACGCGTTCGAGCTCGCCGTCGACGTTCACGTCGAGGCCGTGGAGATCGACGTCGAAATCACCATCAACGAAACGCCCTACGGCGCGACCATTTCGGCAGCCGGGCTCGACCTGACGGGCATCCTGGCGCCCAACGTCGTCGAGGGCGAGATCCAGACCGGCGTGCGCGATCTCGCCTTGGACCTCGTGGACTTCGGCGTCGACCTCTCGGGCATTCCGGCGTTCGGCAACGACCCGGCCGGCGAGGAGAACCTGCTCGAACAGCTCGTCGAGGAGTTGGCGCGCTCGCTGGCGAACGAACGCGTCCCCGGCCTGCTGGATCAGGCCCTTGCCGACTTCGACCGGGTCTTCGATACGACGGTCCTCGGCGTCCCGCTCCGCGTGACGGTGGTCCCCGAGGAGCTTCTCGTCCGCGGCGATGGCCTCGCGCTCAAGGCCGGTGCCGGGGTGGAGCTCATCAGCCCGCCCGTCAACGCGCCCGCCGCCCCCGGCTACCCGGGGCGCGTCTCCGGCTGGGACGGGGTCCCCGAAGGCGACGACCTCTCCGTCGCCGTCGACGACGACCTCATCAATCTCGTGCTCTTCCAGTTCTGGCGCGCGGGCATCGCCTTGCCCGTCATCGATCGGGCTTTCCTCGCGGCGAACCCGGGTGCGGCCGAGCAGGTCCAGAGCGTGCTGGCCGTGTTGCTGTCGAGCGCCTACCCCGAGTTGGGTCCCAACGCGCCCGTCCGCCTGTCGACCGCCTTCACGCTCCCGCCGGTCGTCCATGTCGTCGGGTCGGACGGGGGGGCCGGCCTCACCATCGGCCTGGGCGACCTTGGCGTCAACGTCGACTCCGACGACGGTCAGCGCCGCCGCCTGATCGACGGCGTCGCTTCGATCGTCCTGGAGGGCGCGCTCTCCGTCGACACACCCGCCGGAGGCGCCCCGGCGCTGTCGGCGCGTGTCACGCGAACGACCGCCGTCTTCGACGTCCTGACCGAGGCCCTGCGAGGCGAGGTCGAGGCGGGCATCGAGGGCCCGATGAACGTCCTCCTCGGCAGTCTCGGCGGCATCGTGACGGACCTTCTGAGCGGCCTGCCCCTCCCCTCGCTCGGCAGCCTCCCCGTCTCCGGACTGCAAGTCCGGGTCGAACCGAACTCGAGCGATTTCCTGCGGATCGACGCGGAGATCACCCGTCGGGCGGACTGAAACGGGCGCGGGCCGTCAGTCGTCCGAAGGCTCGCCAGCCTCCGGTGACGCACCGTGCCGCGCCGACAGGATGGCGCGATAGGCCGTGTCGCGGTCGACCCCGGTGCGCCGCACCAGCTCCTTCGCCGCGCGGGCGCCAGTGAACCCTTCCGCAAGGACCGCGCGGGCCGCGGATTCGACCGCCCCATCGTCGGGTGCCCCCTCCGGCGCAGCCCCCCCGACCAGGACGACCACCTCGCCGCGCACGACGCCGGGCGTTTTGGCCAGGTGCCCCAGCGTGCCGCGCTCGAAGGTCTCGTACATCTTGGTCAGCTCGCGGGCGATCACGGCCGGCCTCTCCGATCCGAGTACCGCCGCGGCCTCCTCGAGGAACGTCTCGAGATCGTGGGGCGGCACGTAGAAGACCAACGTGTCCGGCGCGCCCGCGAAGGTCTCGAGCCAGGCCCTTCGGGCGTCTCGGCGAGCAGGCGGGAATCCGACGAATCGGAAACGATCCGTCGCGAGACCGGAAGCGCAGAGCGCGGCGATGGCGGCGCACGGGCCGGGGATGGGAACGACCGCCAGTCCCGCCTCGGCGACGGCCTTGACGACGGGGTAGCCGGGATCGCTGATGGCCGGGGTCCCGGCGTCCGAGACCAGGACGACCCGGCGCCCGGCCTGCACCCACTCGAGCACGCGCGCCGCAGTGCGGTCCTCGTTGTGGTCGTGCACCGCCACGAGAGTTGGACGGGGCAGGCCGAGCAGCTCGAGCAGCTGCGACGTCCGACGCGTGTCCTCGCAGGCGATGATCTCCGCCTCCCGCAGGCTGCGGAGCGCACGGAGGGTGATGTCCTCCAGGTTGCCGATGGGGACGGCGACGACGGACAGGCGGCCGCCCGTCGCCGCGTTCACCTCAGCCAATCGCGAGCCCGAGGGCCTTGCGGAGCTTGAAGTAGTTCTCCGAGAGCCCGTACAGGACGAGTTCGCGGACGCGATCCTGCACCGGTGCCTTGCTGAACTGACCGGGCTCATTCTTGATGCAACGAACGGCCGCGCCGAGGTCGTTGCTCAGGACGAATCCGAGTCGATTCGACGAGTGCTCGATCATCTCGAGCCACTTCGACAGGTTCAGGTGCTGCTGCTGGTTCTCGCTCATCTTGGCGATCAGCTTGCTGATCTCCTGGAGGTCCGCCGCCGGAATGCCGCGGAAGCTCTCGAGCAGGTCGTCGTCCTTGAACGGAACCTCGGCCGCCGGGTTCACGAGCTTCATCACCGTGTAGACGATGGTGAAGAGGCGTGCCTTGCGACGCTCGTACGTCGGATCGATGGTGGCCGTGTAGAAGTGCTGGCCCATCATCATCAGCTGTTTCGAGCAGATGAACGCCAGTTCCTGCATGGATCGACCGCTGAGCACGTCGCCCCCGACCATCATCGCGGGCGGGTTGAGGTTCGCGGACAGAATCCCATTCCCCGCGTCGGGGATGCGGAAGACCTCGACGCGATGCAGACGGGTGACCTGAGTGACGTAGTTCAGCACGTTGTTGAAGGGGGTCTGCTCGGTCGGTTCGACCACGTCCTTCTTCTTGTGCAGCTTGAGGTCCTTGTGCTGCTGCGCCATCAGCGGGACGGTGTACTGATACAGCCGCTGGAAGAACTGCGCGAGCAGCAGGCTGAGCTCGGGGTGGTAGATCAGGCCCCACTGCTCGTTGTCGAGGGGCTTGCGGGCCTGCGCCAGCGTCTTGGACCGGTACTTCTCGAAGAAGGCGCGCTCGTCGGCGTTGGCATGACCGAGGTACGAGAGGACCTGGCAAACGCACCAAGCCTCATCGTAACGGCCGCTCTCCATGAAGAGGCGTCGGACCTGCTGGTAGCTCTCCACGTTGCGCGGGTTGAGCTCGATCATCTTGTAGTGCTCGGCGATCGCCTTGTCGGGCTGCTCGTTGAGTTCGAACAGCTCTGCGACGATCGTGTGCACCTGCAGGTCTTCCGGCGACTTCGTCAGCGCGATCTTGTAGGCCTTGATGGCCTCATCGTACTTCTTCAGTCGCGTCCGGTTGATCTCGCCGAGACCCTTCGCCAGCGTGATGACCAGCTTGTCGTCGAGCTTGGACTCCATCGCCCGCTTGAGCATCTTGCGGTAGTAGCGGTCCTGCCGCTCGTAGTCCCGCTCGTTGGTCAGGATCTGGTCGATGGCCTGGAACGCCTTGAGCATCGCGGCGTCGGCGTCGAGCGCCTTGTCGAGCGTGCGGACGGCCAGGAAGTTGTCCTTCAGCTCGTCTCGCTGAATGACACCGATGGTGTAGTAGTACTTCGACTGCCGCGCGGGATCCCGCTCGAGCTCCGCGAGGCGCGTGAGGATCTCGACGGCTTCGTTCCACTGTCGGGCCTCCTGGTAGAGGTCGAGCAGCTTGCTCAGCACGAGGCGGCTGTCCGACTGGACCGTGAGGGCCTCTTTGTAGGCGTCGACGGCCTTCGGCACGTTGCGCAGGTGCTCGCGCAGGATGTCGCCGATCGTCACGAGCGACTGGAATCGATCGTTGGCGTCGAGGTCCAGCGCCAGCAACTGCCGGCGGTGATGGATGACGTCCTCCCAGTCGCCCTGCTTCTCGTGGAGATCCACGACGGCGCGCAGCACGCCCTCGTTGCGGGGCTCGAGGTCCAGCGCCTTCTTGAAGAAGTCGAGCGCCTTGCGCCGTTCGCCGACCTTCAGCTTGATCTGACCCTGTCGATAGAAGATCTCGACGACGTCCGCCTCGCTGAGGTTCTCGCGATGGTGGACGAGGATCGTCTGGTAGATCTTGAAGGCGCGGTCCCAGTCTTCGCGACGGAACAGCAGGTTGCCCATGCCCTGCAGGGTGGGCAGGTGGGTGCTGTCGAGCTCGTACGCGGCCTTGTAATGGGTCAGGGCCTTCTCGTCCTTGTGGAGCTGCTCCGCGACGAAACCGACCCGGTAGTTGAGCGTCTGCAGCTCTCGAACGTCGGCGCTGGTGTTCGTCTTGTGCTGGACGATCAGGTCGAGCAGAGGCTCAGCGCGCTCCCACCGACGATCCTCCCAGTACACCTCGACGAGCGGCACCGCCGCCTCGACGTTGTCGTGCATGTCCCGCGACTGCTCGTAGTAGTCGATGGCCGCGCCCCGATCGCCGAGGAACTTCTCGTAGACCTGACCAATCTCGAAGAGGCACTTCGCCTTCTCCGGGAAGCTCTTCGTCGCCGCCTCGATCATCTTGAGGGTCCGGACGACGTCGCCCCACTCCGCGCGCTGCTCGTGGACACCCTTGAGGGCCTGCAGGGCGGGGAGGTAGGCCGGATCGTGTTCGAGCGCGCTCTTGTACCAGCGCTCGGCCTGGTCCAGGTCGCCGACCTTCTCCTCGTAGACCTTGCCGACCCGGTACTGCCGATCGAGGACCAGGGGGCGCTCGTTGAGCAGATGCGCTTCGCGGCTCAGCGCGTCGATGCAGTTGGGCCAGTCCTCGACCTGAGCGTAGAGCTCGCCGAGGGCGGTCAGCGTCGCGAGGTGGCGAGAATCGATCTCGAGGACGGGCGTGAGCGTCTCGATGGCCGCATAGGCATCCGCCAGCGGACCCCGGTAGAGCGCTGCAAGCTGCGTGTACGTCGCCACGCGCGCCCGATCGTCCGTCAGGGCCTCGAGGTGGAGCCGGTACACGTCCGCGAGGTCGTGCCAGAGGCCCGCATCGCGATACAAACGTTCCAGGGCCCGGACGGCCTGGACGTTGGCGGCGTCGACCATGAGCATCTTGCGATACGTGTCGATCGTCGACGTCCGGTCACCGAGCTCTTCCTCCTGGATGAGCGCGATGCGTGCATAGATCGCGAGCTGCTGGGTCGGCTCCGTCTTGACGTTGAGCATCATCTCGAAGACGTCGAGGAGATCGCGCCAACGGTCCTGTCCCGTGTACAGCTTCTCGAGCGCGGTCATCGCGTCGAGGCAACGGTCGTCGACGGAGAGCGCCTGCCGGTATGCGTCGATGGCGCGCTCCGGATTCCCGAGGCGGCCTTCGTAGAGTTCACCGATGCGGAGGTGGTTTTCGACGATCTGTGCCGCGTCGTAGATCACCTGCGTCTGGCGAACCAGGACGTTGATGAGGTCCTGCCAGCGTTCGCGGACGGCATACAGGCGTTCGAGCGCCTGCAGCGTACCGAGTTCGGTGTCGTCAATCGCCTGAACCTGCCGCCAGGCGTCGATGGCGGCGTCGGGACGCTCGAGGCGCTCTTCGAGGATCCGGGCCATCCGCTCGAGCGCGGCCTTGCGCTCGTCGGGCTCCGTGGAGAGCTCGGCGCGACGCTGCAGCACCGTCACGACCTCGGGCCACTTGTTGTAGCGCTCGAGGAGATTCTGGAGCGCATCGAGGGCCTTGAGATTGTCGGGCTCGATGGCCAGAACGTACTGATAGTGCGTCCCGGCGTGCTCCGGCGTCTTCAGGTAGCGATCGTAGATGCCCGCGACCCGCAGATGCAGACCGACCGAGGCCGGGACGTGCCCCATCCCGTGCAGGACGTTCTCGTAGAGGTGGACGAGGTCGGACCACTTGTCCCCGAGCCCCGCAAGCCGCTCGAGATCCCCACCGAGACGTTCATCGTCCTTGATCTCTTCGAACGCGTTGGAAAGCACGAGGAACGCGTTGTCGACGCTGTCGAGACGGGTCTCGAAGACACCCGCCGTCCGCCGGTAGAGCTCCTCGCGGTCGAACGGATCCGTCGTCGTCTCGAGGCGCTGCAGCAGCAGGCCGACGAGCTCCTCCCACTGCATGTCGGCGGCGTACAACCGCTCGAGTTCCTGGGACGCGTCGAGGTTGGTCGGCTGCAGCTCGAGGATCTGAGCGTAGGCCCGCTTCGCGCCATCGGCCTCACCGATGCGCTTCTCCCACATCTCGGCGACGCTGAAGAGGATGCTGACCTTGTCGAACGCGTCGACGGTGATGTCGGCCTTGCGATCGAGGACCTCGACACACGCGCGCCAGTTCTCCGAAGCAGTGTGAAGCGCCTCGAGCGCATCGATGGCGTCTGCATCCTGGGGGGCGAGAGAGAGCACGCTCGACCACGCGCGGACGGCGTCCTCCGGGCTCTCGAGCGCGGTCTGGTAGAGTTCGCCGAGCTGACGGTAGAGGTCGACGCGCCGCGCGTCGCTCCCCGGCAGCAGGTCGAGCAGTCGGTGATCGGCGCGCGCGAGGTCGGCAAACTCCGCCGTGCGCTCGTGCAGGCCCCGAATGGCCCACAGGGCCGCTTCATGACCGGCGTCGCGGTCGAGGACCTTGTTCCAGTTCTCCAGGGCGTTGCGCTCGCGATCGAGGTAGTCGCCCCACACGCGACCGAGCTTCGAGAACAGCTCGATCTCGCGCTCGACACCGTTGTCCGGGAGGTTGACCTGACGGTCGCAGACGTCGACGAGCTCGCGCCAGCGCTCCTGCCCCTCGTAGAGGCCCTCGAGCGCGCGCAGTGCGGTCGGGTCCTCCCCTTCCAGATCGAGGACCTTGCTCCACAGATCGATGGCGTCGTCGGGACGCTGCAGCATCTGAGACGCGATGTCGGCCATCCGGGCGAAGAGGCGCGCCTTCTCCGCGTCGCGCTCGGCGACCTCGGACTGCCGGTTCAGAACGTCGAAGAGCGGCTCCCACTCTTCCCGTGCCTGGTAGATCTGCTCGAGGCGGGCCAACGCACCGGCATGGTGCGGTTCCTGCTCCAGGATGCCCCGGTACTGTTCGACCGCGAGGTCGAGCTCGGTCAGCCACGTCTCGTAGACCTGTCCGAGCCGGTACATGAACGCGAGCAGCAGCGGCTCGTCGTAGGTGGCACCGATCTCCCGGCGCAGAACCTCGACGAGTTCCGCCCAGCGGTGCTGCTGCACGTACAGTTCGTCGAGACCGGTGAGCGCGGCGGCATCGACCGGGTCGATCTCCAGAATGTACCGGTACATCCGCTCGGCCGACTCGTCGTCCGAGAGCCGCGTGCGGTAAAGCACGGCCATCTCGTGCGCGAGGGACTTCAGCAGCTCCGCGTCCTGCGTCCGGTGCATGCCCTCGGTGAACGTCCGGACGAGATCGCCGTAGCGTTCCGTCGCGGCCGCAAGCCGAGAGAGTTCCTTGCGGCCCGTCTCGTCCTCCGGCGTTTCCTTGAACGAGATCGCGTACCAGTCGAAGGCGCGCTCCGGCTCGGCGAGATGCTCGATGCAGAGTTCGGCGAGACGGTGCAGGTGCCGCGTGCGGTCATCGCCCGGCTCTTTGAACGGAAGAAGCGCCTCGAGCACGCCGTGCAGGCGGATCCAGTCCTGGCGCTCCAGGTACAGGGGCTCGAGGATCTCGCCGATCTGCGGGCGCTCGTGTCCCGCGTCGAAGAGGCGCACCAACGCGCCGACCGCGTCCGGTTGCTCCGCCTGCTCGACCAGCACGTCCTTGAACGTATTGATCGCCGTCGGGACGTCGTCGAGCGCCGTCTCGTAGAGGCTCCCCAGGCGGAGCAGCAGCGCGATCCGCTGCGGCACCTCCGTCGCCCCCTCGACCTCGACCCGGAGGATGTCGGCCAGATCGGCCCACATGCCCTCCTTCTGATAGAGGCGGTCGAGGGCGAGGATCGCCCCCTGATGGTCGGGCTCGACCTCGCGGACGCGGCGATAGCGCTCCACGGCATCGACGTTCGACCCGAGCTCTTCCTCGTAGATCCGGGCCACCCGGAGATACAGGTCGCGAGCAATGGCGTCCGTCTGCACGTGGCCGAGGAGCTGCTCGATCAGACCGGCGAGCCGGTCGAAAGCCCCGGAGGTCCGTGCGACGCGCTCGAGCGCGGCAAAGGCCTCGAGGTGAGCGCCATCCTCTTTCACCGCTTCCGCATAGGCATCGAACGCCTGATCGGAGTCGGCGAGCATGTCCTCGAACGCTGCGCCCACCTGCAGATGGAGCGCGGTCCGGGCGTCCACCTCCGAGGTGACCTCGAGCAGTGAGCGCCAGCCGGCGATCAGGCGATCCCAGGCCCCGGCCTTCTCCAGAACGGGCTGGAGGACCGCCATCGCGGCCACCGACTCGCGGTCCGTGCGAATGAGTCCTTCGAGCGCCTGCAGGCTCGGCTCGTGCCCCGGCCACTGGGCCAGAATGTCGCGATACCCTTCGATGGCGGTCGGGACCTGCTCGAGCGCCGTCTCGTACAGGTTCGCGATCCGGAAGTGCAGCGCGACCTGCGCTTCGGGCTCGCTGACCACGGCGACTTCGCGAACGAGAATGCCGCGCAGCTCTTCCCACTTCTCGAGGCGGTGATAGAGGCTGTCGAGGCACTGCAGGGCCGTGAGGTCCTGCGCGTCCCAGCCGAGGACCGTCTGGTACGTCTCGACGGCCCGGGTCAGGTCGTCGAGTTCGCGGTCGTACGCCGCGCCGATGACGTAGTAGATGTCCTTCCGGGCTGCCAGGTCCTCGGTGAGTTCGGCCTTGCGGTGCAGGATCTCGAGCAGGTCCTCCCAGCGCGCGAGCGACAGGAAGATGCGCTCCAGAGCATCGAGCGCTTTGGCATCGACCGCATCGACCTCCAGGACGGCCCGGTAGATCTCCACCGCGCGGTGCGGATCGCTGAGCATCTCCTCGAAGATGGCGCTGACCCGGAAGAGGAGATCCTTCTTCGGGAACGCCTCCTCCGTCAGCTCGGCCTTCCGCAACAGGACAGCGACGAGTTCGTTCCACTGTTCCGTCTGGAAGTAGATGTCCTCGAGGGCGGCAATGCACTCGAGGTCGGTGTCTTCCGCGGCGTAGGCGGCCTCGTAGTGGCGCCGTGCGCCGGCAAGGTCCCGCAGGTTCCCCAGTTGTACACGCGCAACACGCTTGTGAATATCGGTCGCGACCGCCGGCTCGGAGATGTCGTCGACGAGCCCTTCGTAGACCGCGACGAGCTCGCCCCAGATCTCCAGCGCCTCCGCAATCCGGGTCAGCTCCGCCAGCGTCCGGCCGTTGCCGGGCTCGACCGCGAAGGCCCGGGCATAGCTGCGGAACGCCTCGTCCGGTGCGCCGCCCCGGTTCTGATGGAGCTCGGCGATCCGATGGAGCAACTCCACCTGCCGCTCGGCGGTGTCGGCGTGCTCACGCTGGATCTCGTAGACACCGACCAGCTTCTCCCAATCGTCGCGGCCCCGGTAGATGGGCTCGAGAATGTCGGCGATCGTCGCCTGATACTCGGGCTCTCCCAGCAGCCGTTCGAGCGCCCCGAGGGCATCGGCGTTGTCCGGCGTCTGCGTCACCACCGTCCGATAGGTCTCGATGGCCTGCGCCGCGTTCCCGAGTTCGCCCTCCTGCAAGGCACCGAGGCGGACCTGCAGGCTGATCTTCTCGGCGTCGTCGGTCGCGAGGGCCAGCTGGCGTTCGATGACCTCGCCGAGCTCGGTGAACTGGCCGAGTGCCCCGTACAGACGATCGAGTGCTCGGAGGGCCCGGACGTTGTGCTCGTCGGCCTCGAGGATCTCGCGGTACGTAACGATGGCCTCGTTCGGATCCTCGAGCATCTCCTCGAGGAGTTGACCGATCTGGAACTGCAGCGCTTCGCGGACGTCCGGGAGCTCCGTCAGCTCGAGCTTGCGCCGATAGATCGCGAGCAGCTCCGGCCACATCTGGGCCCGGGCGTACAGGCGTTCGAGGCTCTCGATCGACGTTCGGTTGTCCGCCTCGAGATTGAGCACCCGGGTGTGCGCATCGATGGCTCGGGGCACGTCGCCGAGCCGCTCCTCGTAGACGACGGCCAGGCGGGCGAGCAGTGCCCGGGCGAGCGCGTCGTCCTTCGCGTCGGGAGTGACCTCTTCGAGCAGCGCGGCGAAATCCTGGAACTTCTGACCGACCTCGGCGAGCTCCGAGAGCCGGCCCACCGCGACGTGACTCGACGGCACCTCGCGAAGAGCGCGAGCGAATGCGTCGAACGCTCGGTCCACGTCCGCCGTCCGCGCGGTGTGCAAGGCACCAATCCGCTCGAGGAGCTCGAAGCGCTTGACGGTCTCCGCCGTGTCCTCGAGCTCGATTTCGAGCACTCGGACGAGGGCCTCCCATTCACCCTGATCGTGGTAGATCGGCTCGAGGATCTTGGCGACCGGACCGCGGAACTCGGGGTCGATCAACAAGCCTTCGAGGGCGCTGCGCGCCTCGGCGTGTGTCGGGTTGGCCTCGAGAATGTCCCGGAACGCACCGATGGCATCGGCCGTGCGACCGAGCGCGTGCAGCTCGATGAACCCGAGCTGAAGCTTGAGGGGCAGCGGGTCCCCTTCACCGGTCACGGCGATGAGCTGCAGTTCCCGCTGCAGGACGTCATGGAGTTCCTCGAAACGCTCGCCCTGCTGGAAGAGGCGGTGCAGCGCCGCAAGGGCGTCACGGTCGCCCTCGTCCTCGGCGACGATCGCTCGGTACTTCTCGACGGCAGAGTCCGCGTCGTCGAGTTGCTCTTCGAAGATGACCCCCTGCTTTCGCAGCAGGGCCTTGCGCGCCTCGATCCCATCCGCGAGAGCGAGCTTGCGATCGATGACGCCGAGCAGGTCATGCCAGCTCGCGAGCCGGGTATACAGGCCCTCGACCGCGTCGAGCGCCACGAGATTCTCGGGTTCGATCGAAAGGGCGTCGTGGTAGCGGGCGAGCGCGTCGTGCGTCTGCCCCATGTTCTGATCGAGAATCCGGGCCAACGCCAGCGTGATGTGCAGCTGAGCGGCGGTATCACCGGCGGCGTTCGCGAGCGCCGAGACGAGGTCGTCGTGGACGGTGGACCACTGGTGCGTCAGTCCGCCGAGGCGTTCGAGCTCGCCCTGCACCTCGACGTCCGTCGGGTGTTCCTGGAGGGCGCGTCGAACCCACTCGAACGCGGAATCGGGATTGCGAAGGTGCTGCTCGTAGATGCGCGCGCTGCGCATCATCAGCTGGCGTCGCTCCGTCGGGTCGGTCTCGTGCTCGAGCAGCACGTCGAGCACCGTGGCGAGTTTGCGGTACTCGTGGGCGGCTTCGTAGATGGGCTCGAGCGCGCGTGCGCCGACGACGTTCCGCGGTTCGATCTGCAGAATGCGTTCCAGCGCACGGACGGCGCGGTCCTTCTGCTCGAGCCGGGCTTCGAAGATGGTCGCCGTCCGGAAAAGGAGGTCGATCTTCGTCGCATCGTCCTTCTGAACGCCGACCTGCCCGTCGAGGAGCCGGACGAGCTCGTCCCACTTCTCCCGGACGCCGAAGTATTCGGTCAGGGCGTCCCAATCGCCGAGCTCGATGAGCGCCTTCTTGAGGCTCTCGCCGGCGCGCCGGTGCTCGGGTTCGATCGAGATGAGCTTCTGCCAGACGGCCACGCATCCTTCGCGATCGGCGAGGCGATCCTGGAGGACCATGCCGGCTTTCTGCAGCAGGTCGACACGCTCGGCCACGTCGGACACGTTGTCGACGAGGGCACCGGCGGTCTCGACCATCTTCTCCCAGTGCTTCTCCGACTCGTAGAGCCCGACGAGGGCGCGAAGGGCGTCGATGTCGCCGGGTTGAATCGCGAGAACCTGCTCCCACAGTTCGAGCGAGATCGAGGGCCGCCGGATCTTCTTGGTGGCGTTGTCCGCAATCTCCTTGTACTTGGCGGCTCGCGCCGAAGGCTCCGTTTCCGTGTCGGCCAGCTGCCGCTGCACCGCGACGAGCTTCTCCCACTCGCGGCGCTTCTCATACATGTCCTGCAGGTTCTCGATCGCCGTCCGATTGCCGGGGTCGTCGCCGAGCACCGCTTCGTACGCCTTGATCGCCTCCGCCTGGTTCCGGAACTTGTCGAGATACAGGTGGGCGATCCGGAGGTTGAGTCCGATCCGCTCGTCCGTCTCGACGGCCCCATCGACCTGCTTCTGCAAGAGCGCGACGAGATCCGGCCAGCGGCGCATCGCCTCGTACTTGTCCGCGAGGACACGAACCGCCTCGCCGTCCGACGGATCGAGCTGGAGCACCTGCCCGTACAGGTTGACGACCATCGCGTCGAGATTGAGATGCTGCGTGTAGACCGCGATCAGGGTCTTGAGCGCCTCCACCTTGCGGGCCCGATCCGAGTCGGGAATCTCCTCGACCTCGAGCTTGAGGATCTCCACATAGGCGTTCCACTTCTCGCCGGCCCGGTAGAGGCGCGCGAGCGCCTGCCGCGCGTCGCGGTCGGTCTTGTCCGCGAGGTGGACCTGGCGCCAGAACTCCGTCGCCTTGTCGGGCTCACCCGCGCGCTCCTCGGCAAGGACCGCCATTCGACGGAGGGCGTCGGTGCGGTTCGCCGGCGTATCGCCGCCGGCGGCGTCCGTGAACATCTGCTGGATGTTGCGCCACTTGCCCGTCTCGATGAGCCGCTGGATCTGCCACTCGCGGGCGCCGTGGTCGTCGCCGGCGACCTTGGCGAGTTCGCGGAGCTTCAGATCGACGAGCTTCCCTTCGTCGAGGTGAAGGCCTCCGAAGAGAATGCGTTCGCCCTGCAGCGCGTGGGCCGCAGCCGGGAACTCGGCCGCGAGCGCCTCGAGCCCTTGGGCGATGGCCGCGGCCACCTCCCTCGGCGCCTTGAGCTTTCGGGCAACGCGCGCGTAGACCCGAACGTCCCCGGGCTGCTCGCGTACCGCCGCCAGGTAGTTCGCGGCAAACTCCGGAAATGCCCCCGCCTCGGGGGCCATGACTTCGAGCGTCGCGACCGGATCACGACCGTCCGCGGCCCGAAGGCGTGCTGTGAGGGCTGCCACATCGACGGCCGGCGTGGGGGCTGCGGGCTGCGCCGCTTCGACCGCCGGCTCGGCCGCAGGCTCGCTCGCCGCTTCGACCACCGGCTCGGCCGCAGGCTCGCTCGCCGCTTCGACCACCGGCTCGGCCGCAGCCTCGCTCGCCGCTTCGACCACCGGCTCGGCCGCAGGCTCGCTCGCCGCTTCGCCTGCTGCGGGCCCTCCGAGTTCCTCGAGCTGTTGACGCATTTCAGCGTCATCGGGACGCAGGGCGAGGTAGCGCTCGAAACACTGCCGCGCCATGTCCGTCTGGTCGAGGTCGTACAGGAGCACGTTGCCGAGTTCCTGGAAGATCTCCGCCTGACGATCGGCGTCCTCCACCGACTGGAGTTCCAGGTCGAGGAGTTGTGCGACCATCTCCCAGTTGCCGACCTGCCGGTAGATTCGACGGGCCGCATACAGGGCGCGCAGGCACCGGTGGTCGGCCTGGAACGCCGCCTGGTAACAGACCATGGCGCGTTCCTGGTCGCCGATCTTCTCCTCGAGCACCTCTCCGAGTTCGTAGATGAGTTCCGCCCGCGCACCGACATCTTCGGTGCGCTCGACCTCGGCCTCGCCGACCTGAACCCACCCTTCCCAGTCCTCGAGCTGCCGCAGAAGGACGCGCATGCGACCGAGCACGATGAGCGGCTCGGGATCGGCACCGAGCCCCGCGTTGTAGATCTCGATCGCTCGTCGGGCGTCGCCCAGATTGCGCTCGGCGACCTCGCCGGCACGGCGCAGGAAACCCGCAGCCCGACTCGGCTCTGCCGTGTTCTGGGCGAGGTGGACATAAAGATCCACCAGCGGGGCCCACTGCTCCTCGGACGTCAGCAACGCCTCGAGCTCACGGGCCGCCGCCTCGTTTCCCGGATCCTGGACCACCACATCGAAGAGCTCGCGAACACGCTCGTTCATCAAAGTCGCCTTTTTCCGGACGTCGCTGGATGGTCGTGGCGCTGCCACGATGATCGAATGAACCTGCACCGTTCGCCCGCCCCCGGGGGCCGAGCGCGACTCTTATAGCATCGGGCGCCCGGGCCGACAACGACCACGGGCCGGCCGGCGCGGGACTCAGGGCGCCGACGGAGGCGTCGGGTTCTCTGCCCTGTATTCCAGCTTGGCGATCGTCTCTTCGGCCGTGCGAACCCGGAGGGGTTCCTCGTCGTTGGCACGTCGGGCCAGGAAGAGACGGAGGTGGTGGATCGCCTGCTCCGCGTTGTCGTTCTCGAAGTAGGCGATGCCGAGGTTGAACAGCGCGTTCGTGAACGTGGGCTTCAGCTTGATGGCCGCCTGGAACGCTGCAATCGCGTCGTCGTAGCGTTGCTGGTTCTTGTAGATGACGGCCAGGTCGTGATGAAGCTCCGGAAACTCCGGATTGTTCTCAATGCCGTTCTTGAAGACCTGAATCGCCTGCGCGTACTTCTCGAACCGCGCGTACAGGTTGCCGAGCGCCTGGTACGGCTGGCCGAAGCGGGGCTTCAGCTTGATGGCCTGGATGAACTCCTCCTGGGCCCGGTCGAACTGCGCCTGGTTCTGAAGCGCGACGCCGAGTTCGAAGTGGCTCTCTCCCATGGCCGGGTTCTTCTCGATGGCCTTGCTGAACGCGTTGATGGCCTGCGGCCAGCGCTTGAGACGACCGTGAACCTTCCCGAGGTGGTAGTGGTACTGGGCCACTTCGGGATTCAGCTCGATCGCTTTCTCGAAGTCGCGAACCGCCTCTTCGGGCTGGGAGGCCCGTTCAGCCCGGAGCAACCCGCGCTGGTAGAATGCGGCGTCGTTCGTCGGGTCGATCGTGACCGCCTCGTTGAACTGCACGATGGCGCCGGCAGTGTCACCCGCCTTGAAAGTCCGAACCGCCTCGTTCACCAGCTTGTCGGACTTGTTGCGCTCCAGATTGCAGCCGAGCGCAACGACCGCGCACGTGGCGATCCACCATCGCTTCATCGACGACCTCCGACCTTCGGGCATTCGCCGGTTCTGGTAACAGAGGGGATCGCTCAGGTCAAGCGAGGGGTGCGGGCGACCGGCGTTTCGAGTCGGAAGCCCCGCTTCCATGTTCTGCAAGGTGACTGGCGACCGAATCGTCTACCGACGCTCGCGCCGGAAACCTGTCGCCCCGGCGGCCGCCAGCGCTTGCCGCGCGCATCGGACGCGCGCATCCGGTCGGTCGTCCCCCCCTCCGTCGCGCGCCGTTGCGAACGGAATGACGCTCGCTCGACCGTTGCAGGCGCACCGCCGTCGTCTCGACGCCAGTTGGGCGGCGGTTGTGGCGAAACGCCCCGCGCGGCGGGCCGCGGCCGGGGCGAAACAGCCACTGGACTGAAGACGGGAGCGCGAAACCGGTGGGATCGAGGGAACGACCGTGCGCCAGAAACAGGCGCGACGTCAGCCTGTGAAGGGAGCGGGAGACCGGAGGACTAGTTCGAGGCCTTGAACACGAACGGGTATTTGACGGTCACGATGCCGCCGCCCTTCGGCTCCGGAAAGACCCAGCGCTTGATCTTGTCGACGAGGCAGCTCTCGACGTCGCGGTCTCCCATGGTCGACTCTTCGATGACGGCCGCAATCACGCTGCCATTGCCCGAAATGGTGAACTTGACCGTGACCTTGCCGGCAAGGTCGCGCTTCACGTTGAGCTGCTTCTCGTAGCAGTACTTGTACTCCGCCGCATGCTGACGAATGATCCGACGGATGGTCTCCATGTCGAGCGCGCCGCTGACGATGGGCTTGCCGGGGATGACCTGCGGGATCTTGCCGGAGCGTTCCCCGTAGCGCGACACTCCGCGGCCGTAACCCGAGCCGCCTTCGCCACCCCCGCGTCCCATCGTGCCGATGTTCCCGACACCGATGGAGGAATCGCTGAAGCCGCCGCCGCCACGACCGGCACCGGCAACGCCGAGTCCGCCGTAACCAGCCGCTTCACCCGTACGGTCGCCGAACATGTTGCCGAGCGCGCTGACGGCGTCCTCGCCGAGCGCCCGCTCCTGCGTGCCCCACACCGCGCTCAGCTCGCCCTCGAGCTGGTTGAAGGCAGCATTGGCCGTGTTGAGGGCCTCCATCTTGGCGCGTTCCTTGGCAAGCTGGATCTTCTCGGTGTCGGGCGGACCTTTGATCGCGAACCGCTGGTTCTTCTGATCGGAGTCCTTCTTGCCCATCTTGCCTTCTTCGTCACGCGCCTTGGCGGCTGCCTCGCCCTCATCCTCCTTGAGGCCCTTGAAGAGGTCCTCGATCTTGTCTTCTTTCTCGGTCTCCGGCTTGAGCATGAACTCGACGTAGCGCTCCTGCACGTCGAAGGCGTCGAGTTCGAGCCGCTCTGCGTCTTCCGGGACGGAAAGGATGATGGCTGCGAAGAGCGCATGAAGCGCCGCCGCCGCAAGGAAGTAGCGGCCGAAGTGTCCGTCGAACGAGGAGAAGATGCCGACCGGCGGCAGCGGACGGACCGCCGCGACATGATTCACGAGGAACGTGGCGCCACCGAAGTGGAGGCGCGCGCGGGCCTTCGGCGGGAGTCGCAGCGCGTGGCTCCGGGTCACGCTGCTGCTCTTCCCCAGCTTGCCGGCGGCCTTCAACTCGTCGAGCGAGTACACCTGCCCGTCGAGCATGACGTCGCCCTGCACGCTTTCGGGCACGTTCACGACCATGTCCGCGCCGTTGGTCGAAGCGAGGGGGTACGGGTCTTCCGGTACGAGGTCACCCCGGACGAAGTGATTCACCTCGTTCGCCTGACCGATCGTATAGGTGCCCTGCTCACGCAGATGGCTGATGTCGACCACGGCGTCGCCGAACATCGCGACGACCTCGAGTGCGCGGCCGCCGTCCGAATCCGACTCGTCTTCCTCGAACGTCGGCGCGCGGCGCGCGACCTCCTGGGGACGAACGATGGCCGTCGCCATCGCATTGACGTCCGGTCGTGCCGAGGCAGCGCTCTGGCCCGAGATCGTCACGACGATGCGGTGTCGGCCGAGCGTCAACGCGTCTCCGCTCCGGAGCCGCTGCTTGGTCACCGGTTGCCCGTTGACCAGCGTGCCTTTGGTGCTCCCGAGGTCGAGCACGACAACGTCGTCCGCACTGCCGACCTCGATGACGGCGTGCATGCGCGAGACGTCGTCATCGTCGATCCGAAGGTGCGACGACGAGAGCTTTCCGATCTTGATCGTCGGCTCGGCGAGCACCTCGGTTCGCACGAGGCGATCACCGTCGTAGATCTCGAACTGAATGGGAACTTTGGGCGTGTCCATGGGCTCTCTCAGATGTCCTCGGCCGACTTGAGCATCTCCGGCACGAAAGATTCGCGAATGCGAATCAAACTGCTGTGCCGGGCCGCGCGGCGCGCGTCCAGGTATTCACCTTCAGGGCGGATGAACGAACCTTCCACCACGTCGTCCTCGAAGTCGTAGACGGTCTCCTTCTTGTAGACGACACCGGGATCATTCGGATCCTGGACCACGTCGTCTCCGGCCGCCTGGGCCATTGCCGAGGCCGGCGCGACGGCGACGATGGAGAGAAGAAGGACCACGAACTTCGAGCGCATGCAGAACTCCTTTCGGACGGCGGACACGCCGGCCGAGATGATAGCCGCGTTTGACGGAGGTGGAAAGCTCGCTCAACGGGTGAGACACGGGCCCGAGAGCGAAGTTCCCGAGAAAATCACGGCTGGACGTTTTCCGGGGGCGCCGCGGAGGGAGGCGCGGCTGCGGCATCCCGCTTCTCCTGCTCGGCCTGCTGCCGCATCATCTCCTCCGCCTCCTTGAGGTTCTGGAGTTGAATCTGCGCCTGCTTGATGCGCTCGGAAGCGTCCTTGCGGAGTTCGGCGTTGCTCCCCTCGTACCGCAGCGCGTTCTCGTAGGACTTCATGGCATCGGGGAGCTTCTGCTGAAACTCCTGCTGCAGAACACCGAGATTGAACCACGCAGCACCGTTCTTCTCGTCGGCGGCGATGACGGCCCGGTAGCCGCGCTCGGCCTCTTCGTAGTTCCCCATGCCGCGCGCGGCGACGGCTCGAGAGAGAAGCGCCTGCGTATTCTTCGGTTCGACCTGCGTCACCGTGTCGAAAGAACGGAAGCTCCGTTCGTAGTCCTTGTAGCTGAACGTAATGGACCCGATGTTCATCAGGCTCGGCACATACTTGGGATCGGCTTCCACGGCCTTTTCGAACGAGGCCATCGCCTTCGTCACATCGGCCATGCGCAGGTGAACGAGGCCGAGGAGATTGTGCACCGCCGCGTTCTTCTCGGAGATGTTCAGCGCCTGAACGCAAACGAGTTTCGCGAGCTCGTACTTGCCCATGTCGAAATAGGTCCACGCGAGAACGACATAGGCGTCGACGTTCTGGCTGTCTTCCTTCAAGGCCGTCCGCACGCGCTTGACCGCATCCGGATAGTCCCGACGGTTCTTCGACGACATCGCGAGATTCAGGTGTGCGTACCCGTTCAGAGGTTCGACCTGAATGGCCTGTTGGTAGGCCGCCTCGGCCTCCCCTCGCCGGCCCTCGGCCTGATACATCGCGGCCAGATTGACCAGGCCGTCCCCATTCTTGGGGTCCTTCTCCTGGACCTTCTTGTACCAGTCGCGAGCCTCGTCCTTCTTCCCCTGCGCCTCGGCGACGACGCCGAGGTTGAAGTAGCCGGCCCCGAACTTCTCATCCTCGCCGACGGCGTCCTTCAGCGCATTCTCGGCTGCCGCGAGGTTGCCGCTCCGGTAGGCATTGGACGCGTCGCGGAAGTTCTCCACGGCGGCTCGTTTGACCTTGGGCTTGGGTGCCGACTCCTCGGTGCCGTCGGCGTTGGGGCCACCCGGTGCCTCCTCATCGGAGGGCGCGGTCGGTTTGGGAGCGCTGCCGCCGCAAGCGGAGAGCAGAAGAGTGGCGAACGCCGGCATCCAAGCGGCGCGCAATGACCGGCGGACCATCACTGCTCCTCCTGAACGTGCAGATCGGTGATGTACGGCTGTCGGAACGTGGCGTCACCGAAGTGCTCGGGCTTCGCGCGGACCTCACCGTCGTAGCGGTACTCCTTGGGACTCAGGCGAGCGAGCTCTTTCGCCGCCTTGTCCGAGTACTCGTTGAACCAGCGCAGCTCCTGTGCCTTCTTGACTGCCGTGACGTAGGCTTCGATGGCCTTGGCCTCGACCGGCTGCGCACGCTCTGCCATCGACCCCTTATAGGTCTCCACCTGCTCCTCGTTGAAGGAGCCCGGCGCCGGCGCGTCGTAGATGTCGTTGGCGAGCTGCTGGAACATCTCGCCGATGCGAGTCAGCGCAGCGATCGCCCAGTTGGCGGAGCGGAACTCGATGACCTCGAGGTAGACCGCGCGAGCGGAGGCGATCAGCTCCGACTTCTTGACGATGACCTTGGTCATCTCCTCGATGAACTTCTTCACGTTCTGGTACGGGTGAATCTTCAGTTTCACCGCGTCGAACTCCCGTCGGATGGCTTCGCCCATCTGGAATCGGGCTTCCGCGACCGCCGTCAGTCCGGTCGTCAGGTCCTTCTTCTCGGCATCGCCGAGCTTCGTGAAGGCGGCGTACGAGGTTGCGTAGGCCTTCTGCGCGTTCGTGACGTCCTTCTTCTTCTCGTAGGCGTTTCCGATGTGGACGTAGGCCTCGAGGGTGAGGTCGATCTTGCCGGCCTTCCCGTGCTTGCGCAGGTACTCATTGAAGTGGCGAATCACGTCGTCCCACTTCTCCTGCTTCTTGTACGTGAGACCCATCGAGAAGAAGACCTCTGCCGCCTCGTCGGGCTTCGACCCGATGAGCTTCATGTACGCGACGGAGTCGGCGAGCGCCTGATCGTAGTCTCCGAGGCCCTGTCGGAAGACGGCGGCGTTGCGCAGCGCGTCGCGGGCGTTCTCCTCCTTCGGGAACTTCTCGGCGTAGGCCTCGTAGATCTTCGCCGCCTGGCTGTAGATCGCAAGTGCGTGCAGGTTGCCCGCGATCTGGAAGAGCGCCTTCGGGACGAGTTCGCTCTGCGGCACCTCGTTGACGATCTTGAGCTTCATCTCGATCGACTGCTCGAGCATCTTCTCGCGCTCGTAGTTCAGAGCAGCGTTGTAGAACGCCTTGTCGACGAACTCCGAGGTCGGGTAGTTGGCGGCGTACTGCTTGAAGCACGTTGCGGCCTTCACGTACTCCTTCGTTCGCTCGATGCCCTGGCACTTCTTGAAGGAGCTCTGCTGCTTGAGCTTCAGGAGCAGCGCGTAGAACTCCGGGTCCCGTTGCGCGGTGTAGATCTTCAGGAAGATGTCCACCTGCTTCTCGAGGGTGACCATGTCGCCCGTGATGTTGTAGGCGTCGAGGAGCAGATTGGCGGCAAAGACCGCGAGTCGGTGCTCGGGGTGCTTCTCGGAGATGCTCTTGAAGCGAGGCATGGCCTCGTTGAATTGATTGAAGTCGTAGTAGATGCGGGCCGCGTCGTACTCGATGTCGACGAGGTATTCGCTCTCTTTCACGAACTTCGAGTAGATGTCGCACGCCTTGATGAACTTGACGTGGCTCTCGGGCAGGGGCTTCGGGGGCGGCACGCCGCCGTCACCCTTCGACTCGACGTTGGCGACATCGCCCGTGCCCTGGTCCTGCTTGATGTCGATGAGCTTCTTGTACGAGAGGACCTGCCCCTGGGCGGCATCGGGGGTGAACTCGCCATCCGCCTTGATGTTCAGCGTCGCTTCGTAGGCCTTGGCGGCCTCGAGCCACTTCTGGCCAGCGTAGGCCAGTTCGGCGAAGTAGAACTGGATCGTGTAGATGTTCGGCCCTTGGGGGAACACCTCGATGTAGTCCTTATAGAGTTCGTACGAGATCGCGTAGTCGTCGTTGTTCTTGGTCTTCGTCCACTGGATGTGCATCTGGACCGAGAGCGACCGGACGAGCTCTTCAATCTTCTCGCCGTCGGCGGCGACCTTCTTCGGGTCGGCGTCTTTGGCTTCACGGACCTTGCGCCACAGGTCGACGAGGCGCTTGACCTCGCGCACGATCTCGGTCGCGTCGCGGCTCATGTTCCGCGTGTTGAAGGCGACCTGCATCTCGTAGTGCACGACCTTGTAGCTGTTGGGAGACTGTGCGATCAGGTCGCGATAGAGCCGGTTCGACTTCTCGAACTGACCGGTCAGCGAGTAGAGGTCGGCGAGGTTCTCGGCGAGGGTCAGGTAGTCGTCCGGGGCCGCTTTGCGGAAAAACGGGATGGCCTGATTCGGGTTGGCGTCCTCGATGTTGACGTAGGCGCGGACGAGGTCGCGGAGTGCTTCCTTCTTGAGCGAGAGCCGGTTCGGGGACGGCCGGCCGGTTTGCTCGTTGGTGAACTTGACCACCATCAGGAACTGCGCGAGCGCCTGCTTGTAGTCGGCGATGTTCATGAAACACCAGCCGAGCTTGTAGAGCGCGTAGCCGTAGGTCTGAGCGTCTTTGTAGTTGGTGACGACCTTCTGGTAGGCCTTGAGCGCCTGCTCGACCTCGCCCGCGTCGAAATAGATCTCACCGATGTTCGTCAACGTGTCCGCGACGTGCGGGGACTTCGGGTAGCGCTTGATGAGCTCGATGTAGATCTTCTTGGCCTTCTCGGGCTCCTGCTTCTGCTGGTAGTTGTAGCCGAGGGCGAAGAGCACACCGTCGAGGCGGGGGTACTGCGGGAAGTTCTTGACGATGTCGACGTAGACCTTGATCGCGTCGTCCCGGTACTTCTGAGAAGACTGCAGGAGCTTGTCCCGCTCGACCTCGCAACCCTTCTCGGCGCCCTTGTTGCCGCCCGCCTTCTTCAGGCACTCCCCTTCGCGGTCATACGCCCGGATGAAGAGGTCCGAGGACCGCTGCCAGTACATCTCGGAAAGGCGGTCATAGAGGTCGGGCTTCGCCGGGTCGTTGTCGGGCGTCGAGGCGATGAGCTTCCGCAGCAGTTCGAGCGCCTCGCGGAACTTGTCCTCCGACTGAGCCTCGGCGGACTTCCGGCTCCGGGCCTGCTCCATGTTCATGCGGGGGCCCTTCTTCTCGGCCTCCGCTTTCTTCTTCGGGTCGACCTGACCGAGGTCGGCCTGACCCTGGGCCTTGATCTCCACCTGGCGCTTGCTGCCCTGGGCCCAGGCGCTCGAAGCGCCGCACAGGAGGGACAGGGCCAGGGCGCCGCGCAGCGCGAGGCTCTTGCACGTCATCGACCGCACTCCGACTTGATGGTGTACAGGTAGTAGCCGAGTTCGTCGCGCCAGTACTCACCCGTGAAGGGCCAGTAGATGTGCTCGTCGTCCGTCGCGTAGAGCGGCCCCTTCTGGGTCGAGCGATTCTCGAATCCGGCGCCTTGCAGGCGGTTCTCGAGGACGCCCTTCTCGGCCGACGCCACCTCGAACTCGATCTTCAACGACTGGCTGATGAGGTCCCCGAGTTCGTCGACGACGCGCTTGAGGCGCGACTTGGCGAGCGCCCCGGCCTCGTGCTCGGCGAGCGACTTGATGACCTCGATCTCCTGGATGATGAGCTTCGCGAGCTCGCTCTGCGCCCAGCTGGACTTCGAACGACGAATGAGATCCACCTCGCGATCGAGCTCCCGGACATAAGCGGCGATTCGCTTCAACTGCTGGTCCTGGAAGGCCGCGTTCAGGATCTGCTGTACGCGGGCGGACATGGACTTCCCCTCGGACTGCAAACGGCTGAGGAAGCCGTAGAGCTCCGCCGGGTCCGAGTAGTTCTCGAGGTAACCCTTGATCTCGTCGCGCAGCGGCTCGTAGGTCAGCCGGAACTCGTTGATGGCGTCCCGCGTCTTCGAATAGTTGCAGTTCGAGTAGAAGATCACGGACGTCAGAATCCCTGCCTCCGGGTAGTACTCGTCACCGAAGAACGGGGAGTTCAGGGTGTGGAGATTGCCGAGGGCCTTCTCGTGGTTGTTGAGCCGGAAGAACGCCCAGCTCGCCTCGAAGAGCCCGTCGAGCCAGAGGACGCTGTCGAGGGGCACCTGGTCGTAGTACTTCACGGCCTGGCGGAACTGCCCCGTGCTGTAGAACACGCGCGCCATGCTCAGGATGGCGAGCTGATTGAAGTACTTGAGGTCTTCGCTGGGGTTGTCGCTGCTCGCCGTCGCCTTGAGGAGGTCCTTGAAGGCCTCGACGGCCGGTTTCGGCTGCTCGAGCCGGACATACGCGATGCCCTGGAGAAACTTCGCTTTCGGGAAGTAGCGGCTCTCCGGGGTCACCAGGGTCAGCGCCTGGAGCGCCTGTTCCATCGCGCCCTTCTTGTAATGGAACTGACCGAGCAGGTAGGCCATCTCGGCCCGGAACTCGGTCGGGCAGTCTTCCGCCTTGTATTTGGCGATCTTCTCGAGCAGCCCGGGGTCACCGGAGAGTTTGCGCGAGAGGTAGTAGAGCCACTTGCACGTCGCCTTGAAGTAGCGGTGTTCCGGTCCCGCCTGGACGACGTGGTCGAAGAAATTGAGCGAGGCCTGATAGAGGCCGAGCCGGTAGAGCGTCTTGCCGAGCGTGTACTCGGCCTTCTGCTCGACCGGCGTCACGGCGACCTCGTTGCGCGCAACGATGCGATGGAGGATCAGGCTCGCCCGAAGCCAATCCCGCTTCTTGTAAGCGGCGAGGGCTTCATCGAGTTCGCCGGCGGACTCCTTGTCGCCCTCCACGCTGACCGGCGCGAAGTCCATGTCGTCGGCGCCGAAGGCCGGCAGCGAAGAAAGGAGCACCAGTGAGAAGGCCAGCAAAGGCAAACGCACGCGCATGCAGTTCCTCCGAATCCCGTTCCGCAGACGCCGGGCGCACCACCGCGGGCGGGCGGCGACCGGGCGTCGATCATCGACGGGTTATAAAGGCGGCCCCAAGCGAAAGCAAAGGAAATCCCGGACGGTGGACGGGCCCCGGCCCCCCCGCGACCCGTCGGCGTCACGGGCGGAAATGCGGTACCGCTGGACTCAACGTGATTGACTTCGGGAGAATGGCCAATACGATTGCCGTGCTCTCGAACAGAACCATCCGCGACTTTCCCCGAGGCGACATGCGTTCCACTCTCACGCGCTTGCCCACCCTTCTGCTCATCGGCGCCGTCGCCGTCGGCACGCTCGCTTGCGAGACGGGCTTTGGCAAACCGTGCAAACTCCCCAAGAGCCCGGCGTTCCGCGAAGCCTGCGAGCAATCCGCGGCCAATGCGGATCCGGCCGCCGAGGGCGACGGCGAAGGCGAAATCACCCAGGAGTCCGCGTCCTCGTGTGCCGTGAAGGACTACGCGGGTTGCGAGACGCGCGTCTGCCTCGTCTACCAGGGCTCGAGCCCGTTCTGCAGCGAGACCTGCCAGGAAGACGACGATTGCGAAGGCAGCGCGAAGTGCCGATCGCTGACCGGCGGGTCGGGCGCAGACTGCCAAATCGTTCCGGGTGCTCCAATCCCCGAGTGCTACTGCGTTCGCAAGGGGGACGTTGCCGAGGAGATTCAGCCCCCGACACAGGCGACGCCGACCCCGTCCGCCGGCGGTTCGAGCGGCGCCGGGGGCGCGGCCGCGCCCTGAGGGTCGCGTCAGAAGGCCGATCGAGGAACGAACGCGTTTTCATAGTAGTCGATGTTCGCTCGCCCATCGGGCCAGGTCACCGCGGCCACGTCGAAGCGGATGCGAGCGGGCACCGTGCCTCGCGCCCGGAGATAAGCGTCGGCGGCTCGAGCAACCCTGACCTGCTTCATCGTGAGGACGGTGTTCGCAGGGCTCTCCAGGAAGTCCGTCGTCGCACTCCGCACCTCGACGAAGGCGATGAGGTCATCACGCACCGCCACGATGTCGAGTTCGCCGGTGGCACATCGCCAGTTGCGTGCCTCGATTGTGTACCCGTCCGCCGCGAGCCGCTCCGCGACGGCCGCCTCGGCAGCCGCGCCCGTCTCGCGCCGGCGGTCGTGCGCGGTCGTCATGTCTCGACGCCGGTATCGGGACCGGGTTCGAGCGCAGCGGTGTGCATGCCCTCACCCGCCGTCCGCCGGAAGACCACGAGCGGGATGACATTGCCGGCGAACTCAAACACCCGGCGCCAGGTGATGCCCGTGTCCCCTGCCCCGTCGGCCACCCAGAACAAGGGGGCGGGGCGCGGACCGCGCGCAGCCATCGCCGCCAGGACGAGGCCCGCCGAGGCAGTCGCCACGCAGTCGACGCCGAACGCCGCAACGGCGGCTTCGACCTTGTGTGCCTCCGGAAGGCCTCCGGCGTAGACGTCCACGTGATCCACGACCTCCGAATGGGGTCGTTTGGCGCCGAGGTCGCGGAGCGCGGCCTCGATGGCCTCCGGGCGCCTCGAGCCGGTCAATCGCTCGAGCGACGCCATGAACCCTTCGAGCTCGTCGAGTTGCCGAGAGCGCGCCCGGAGCGCGGCCTCGGCCTCGTCCAGTGCGCGTAGGCGTTCACTGCGGCGTTCGGCGTCATCGACCCAGCCCAGTGCACGCCAGGCGGCGAGGCCGAACAGCGGCGGGCCGGCGAGTCCGGTGAAACGAATCCCGCTGTCGCTCGCCCACCCGACACAGAGAGCGAGGAGACCCGCGGAGAAACCTCCGACCGCGACGGGGTCACGCCACGGCGTCGTGCCGCCCGAGGATGCCCCTGCTCGACGCGCGGCTTCGACCCGTTGACGCGCGGCCGCGACCTCGGCTGGAAGGACCGTCGGCTCCGTGGCGTGCGCCAGCAGCGCACGACGGATTCCGTCCTGGATCTGCGGTTCCGCCTGAGTCGGAAAATCGACGGACGAGAGCGTGAGAGAACGAAAGACCAACGCGCTCGGGAGATTGAGCAAAGCCGTCGTCATCTGATTGACCGCACCCGGAGAGTCCGCGACGGGCTCGGCCCGCGATCCCTGGAGGTGCAAGAGGGCGCGGCGCCCGGTGGTCAGGTCGATCTCGACGCGATACCGGAGGCCGTTGACCTCAAAAGTCAACCCTGCTCCCCGAAGCCCGCCACGGGCGCCACCCGGAAAGAACTCGGCGCCATAAAGCGCCGCACAGAGTGCATCCCGGAGCGGACGCAGGGGCAATTCGGCCGGGGCAACGACCACCGTCGCCGTGCCCTTCAGCGTGGCCCGGTACGTGTTGGGGCCCCAACGGAAGTCGAGTCGGTGGAGCATCACGGCAGGCGCAAGAAAACGACGCCACCGGGCTCATGTCCAGCGGAGACGGTTCTCGGCAGTAATTGTGGGTCGAGAGAACGCCAACCGACGCCCGGGCTCACGTCCGCGGGCGGATGCGGGCGGCCTTGCCGGCCAGGTCGCGCAGGTAGTAGATGCGCGCCTGACGGACACGCCCGGCCTGGATGACCTCGATCTTGTCGATGGTCGGGCTGTTGAGCGCGAAGATGCGCTCGACCCCGATGCCGAAGCTGACCTTCCGCACGGTGAACGAGGCCCGGGTGCCGTCCCCGTGGCGGCGGATGCAGACGCCCTCGAACGCCTGGACGCGCTCCTTCTCGCCTTCTTTGATCTTCACATGCACCCGCACGGTGTCCCCCGTCCGGAACTCGGGAAGGTCACTCCGCAACAGGCGGTTCTCCACCATGCTCAACGCGTTCATTTTTCGCTCTCCTCATGGACCATCAGCGCGTCGACGAATCGGCGCTCTTCGGGTGTCATCTCGACGGTCTGCAACATCTCAGGGCGTCGGAGCGCAGTCCTGCGCAAGGACTCGCGCCGTCGCCAACGATCGATCTCGGCATGGTGGCCGCTGAGCAGGACCTCGGGCACCGCCACGCCCCGCCAGGTTGCGGGGCGCGTGTAGTGCGGATGTTCGAGAAGGCCCTGGCTGAAGGACTCGTGCGCCGCGGACTCGGCATTGCCGAGGGCGCCGGGGATGAGCCGGACGACCGCATCGATCACGCAGAGCGCTGCCAGTTCCCCCCCGCTCAGCACGAAGTCTCCCAATGAGAGTTCTTCGTCGACGAACTCGGAAAGGACACGCTCGTCGATGCCTTCGTACCGGCCACAGAGCAGGAGCACCGAGTCCAGGCCGGCGAGTGAAGTCGCGTCCCGCTGCGTGAACGTCCGCCCGCCGGGGGTCAACATGACCCGGCGCCCGACGGGACCTGCCGACTCGATCGCAAGCGCGACGGGCTCGGCCTTCATCACCATGCCCGCGCCGCCACCGAACGGCACATCGTCCACCGTGCGGTGGCGGTCCGTCGTGAAGGACCGGGGGTCGATGCACGCCGCCTCGAAGAGGCCGCGCGCCCGTGCGCGCCCGACGATCCCCTCGTTCAGATAGGCGTCGACGATGCCCGGGAAGAGGGTGACGACCGAGAAGCGCACGTTCGAATCACCGCGCGCCCGAATCGGAATCCGGAGGGAGAAGGCCCGCCGTGTTCGTCAGGTGGACCACGCGTGCCTCGGGGTCGACCCTGGCCACGTAGGTCTCGACGAACGGGACCAGAATCTCTCCTGCACCGCGGATGACCAAGACGTCTGAGGCGGGCATGGACCAGACATCGGCGACGCGTCCCAAGGCGTCGCCGTTTTCGGTTTGCGCAAGCATCCCGATGAGGTCGACGTGGTAGTACTCGCCGTCGCTGGTCGCTGGAAAGTTCTCCCGCGCCTCGAACCACACCATACCGTTCAAAGAACTGGCCACCTCTCGGGTCGCCACGCCTTTCAGGCGAACGACGAACCCGCTCGGTTCGCGCCGGACCTCTTCGACTTCGTAGGCCCGGGTTTCCTCCGGCCCCACCCCCACCTGAAGGACCCGGCCGGGCTTCAGAAGGTCGCTGGACTCATTGTGCGGCCAGAACCACACCGCGCCCCGTACCCCGTGGGGTCGACCGAAGCGGCCGAGCGCGATGCTCGAACTCACCCGTCCGCCACTTCGAGGACGGGGACCGGACCGCCACCGGCCGCGGCGCGGACGACAGCCTCGATGGCTTTGATCGTCCGACCCTGACGGCCGATGACCGCGCCCCGATCTTCGTCTTCGACCTCGATCACGATGACGGGCTGACCTTCGTCTTCCGTCTGAGTCACCGTCACGGCCTCGGGCTCATCGACGAGGTGCTCGACGATGTACCGCGTCAGGTCGACGAGCGGCTCGTCGCTCGAAGTGCGCCGCATGGTGCTCAGGCCTGGACGGCCGGCTGCTCGCGCCGGAAGCGGCGGATCAGGCTGGCGGTCGTGTCGGTGGCCTTGGCGCCATTCTTGACCCAGTGATCGACCCGCGCGAGGTCGAGTTTGATCGACCCGGGATCGCTCATCGGGTCGTACGTGCCCACCTGCTCGAGGAAGGCGCCATCGCGCTTGGAGCGCGAGTCGGCGACGACGATGCGGTAGAAAGGATTCTTCTTGGCGCCGAAACGCTGGAGGCGAATGTGAACGGCCATTTCCGGAGCTACCCCTCGGTTTGCGAGACGCCGCACGGTAGAGATGTCGATCGACGATGTCAAGAGGTCTCGTTTCGACCGACGTCACGGGGCCCGCGGACGAACGTCGCGCTCGGGCGGTGGAGCGAGGCGCCCTTCGTCCTGCATCGCGTCCCGAATGAGGCGCAAGGCGATCGGACGCACGGCCGACAGGTCCACTCGCGCCATCGGATCCTCGGCGAGATTCCAGAGCTGAAGTCCCCGGGCGGCGCTCCCGCGCAGCCACCAGTCGCCGAGGCGTGCGGCGACCTGTCCTCCGACGGCCGCGGCGTCCGCCCTCGGCGGGAGCGCTGCACCGAAGAGCAATGCGGCCGTCAGTCCCCGCCCGCGCCACGACGTCGGGCGCTCTACGGCCGCGAGTTCGAGCACCGTGGCGGCCGCGTCGCCGAGGTCCCCGCCACGCATCAGGTCATGGGGCCGTTCTCCCAACATGCTCGGGTGCCAGACGACGAGCGGCACCCGAAGGACGTCGGGTGTCAACGACGGGCCGTCTGACCGCCCGAGCCTCAGGACCTGTCCGGTCGTCCCGACGATCACGACCGCGGTGTCCCGAAGCACGCCGTGGCTCTGAAGCAGCGCGAAGAGCTGCCCGATCCAGAAGTCGGCGGCGCTGACCTGCGCGTCGTAGCGGGCAGTGAGCGCCGCCAGCGCTGCACGCGTTTCTTCGGCTTCGAGTTCGGCGCGCGAAGGGGCCGGCGCGGCCTCGTCGCCCGGACCCGGGGTCTCGTCCGGTTCGGCGTCCGCACGGTGCCGGTGGGCGTAGAGGCGCACGTACCCGGGCGCATCTTCTCCCGCCTGGCGCGGCTCCGTCGTCGTGACGTACGCAAAAAAGGGTGTTCGCTTGCGGACGTCGATCCACTCGCCGAGTTCGCGAAGGAGGACCCTCGTCTCCGGCGCTTCCGCCGTCCGCCTCAGGTCGAACTGCGTCGTGAACTCGGCGACGAGTGCAGGGTCGATCTCGGCCGACGCGCCGAAATAGCCCGAGAAGCGCCCCGAGCCCGTCATCAGGGCCGGGAGCGACGGCGCGGTCGGATCGGGCCGGAGCAGGCGCCTGTGACCCTCGTCGGCGGTCGCGGCGCCGGACCAGACGTCGTCGCCCGCGCCTCCGGCTCTGAAGAGAAGATCGAGGTTGGGCGTCGCGGCCCGCTCCCCGCCGCGACCGAGGGCAACGCGATCGGCGCGGAGGCCGTCGATGGCCCAGACGACGACGTTGCGCGCGCCGGGGACGTGGACGTCCGGCAACGGAGGCATACGCAGGGCCGGGTTGACCCAGCCGGCCGCGTTGAAGGCGCTCGCCGTGCCGGCCGCCGTCGCGCGGGTTTCGAGGACGAGGCGAACGGGCTGCCGTGCGAACCGCGAGAGGTCGAGATCCACCGTCCGCCGCGTCCGGGGCTCGACTCGCAAGCGCCCGACGTCGACCGGGTCGGAGGCGTCCCCCTGCAAGACGACGCGAAACTCGACCGCCGTCTCTCCGGCGACCGCCTCGGCCGTGAAGTGTGCCTGCTCCGGAAGCCACACGTAGAACGTCCACGCGCTCGGCGGCCCCGCGAAAAGGGCCGGCATGGGCTGCCCGTCGACGGCGAGTGTTCCCGTCCAGGCCTTCGGCGCCTCACCCGGTCGCGCATCGGCGCTGAGGACCACCGGTCCGAGCCCGCCGGGCGTCCGCTGCTTTCCCACGAAACGTGTGAACCGGAACCAGAGCCGCAGTCGGTGCTCACCCGGCGAGAGACCCCCCTCGGGCAGGCTGAACGTGACGCTGCGCCCCTGCGTCGGCACGGCCACCGTGCCGAGGCTGGCGTCGTCGAGGAAGAGCGTGACCCGCTGATTCGGCGCGATCGCCTTCAAGTAGATCGATCCCGTGCGCAATGCCGGCCCTTCGGGTCCGACGGGGAACGCGAGCGTCGTCCCGATCCCTTCGGGCCAAGCAAGACGTCCCGTCTCCCCGCGCGGTGGGGCGAGCCAGCTCTTCCGATCGCCGAGCTGAGCGACCCGCTCCCACCCGGGGCCCGCCGGGTCGAGGACCGGACCGTCCCGGCGAACGTGGGCCCGGCGCGCCTGCTGAACGAGGTCGACGAAAGTGCGGGCGTCGTCCGGCGTCGGGACGCCGGCTTCGAGGGGCAACTCGTCTTCCTGCGGGACGGCACTCGGCGCCGCGCTCGGCGTCGGTGGGACCCCCGTCTCGAGGGCCGACCGGGCGGGCGGTCGCCCCCCGGCGTCTGCGATCGTGGGTTCGACGGAAGGCGGCGCCTCGCAGGCCGTCAGACCCGCCCCCGCGACGAGGCACATCCGAAGCCAGTGGCTGAAATGTGCGCGTGCGCGCGCTCGGGGATCGGGTGGGGGCAGCATGGGCGCCGCATGGTGCCCGGGCCCGCGTCGCGGTTCAAGCGCGTCCCCGGGGTTGCCGCCCGCGGAACCGGGGCGCACGCATCGCCGGGCCCCACCCGCGTCGACACGCGTTGACAGCGCCGGCGAGCGTCTCTAGAAACGGCGCCCCATGGCCGACCCCACTCGAATCGAGGCGTCCGACGCCCCCGCTCCCCTTCGTCGCCGCACCATCGCGGCTCTCGCCGCGACCGGCTTTCTGCTGCTCGGGATCGTGGAGGGCGTCGCGTTGCCCGGCAACGACCGCGCGGCGCTCGTCTTTGCAGCCGGCGGGATGACGGGGCTCGCCGGCCTGCTCGTCGGAGCCGTCGCCGCCTTGCTCCTTCCGGCCTGGCTCCACCGCTGGCGTGCCGGCGGCAGGCACCTGTTTCTGCCGGGCGCACCGCCGGATGTTGCGAGTGAGGCGCGGCTCGGGGTCGCCGCCGACCTGATTGCCTTCGCAATCGGCCTTCTGCCGCTCGTCCTCGCGACGGGAGCCGCCGGGCGGGTCGCGCACGGATTCGTCCAGGGCGGGTTCGCAGGGCCCTTCGTCGCGATTGGAGCGCTCGGCGGGGTGAGCGTCGGCGTGCTCGCCTTCCCCGCCGTCCGCGACGCCGCCCGGGTCGTGTTGCGTCGCCTCGTCCCCGCCGCACACGTCGGCGGCCTGCCGCTGCCCGGGCTCATGGTCGCGCTGGCCGTGCTCGCCGGAACGCTCGGCGGTGCGTGGCTCCTCTCGCGGATCGACGTAGGCGCGTGGCGCCTCGGATGGCTGGGCGCCGTTGCGCTGACGGCGGCGGCGGCACTGCTCGCCGGCCTGGCCGGGCCCGTTCGGCGGCGTCTCGACGGTTTGCCGGGTGTCGTGCTCGTGCTCGTCGTAGCCGGCTGGACGTCGGGCGCGTTGCTGACCTTCTCCGAGAGCGCTTCGGCGCGCAGCGCCGTACCGAAGGACGGCGGCCTGTCGCGCGTGGTCGTCCAGACCTTGCGGCGCCTGCTTGATCGCGATGGGGATGGGGCTTCGTCGGCGCTGGCCGGCGGCGACTGTGACGATTCGAACCCGGAGGTCGGCCCGAGCGCCAACGAGATCCCCGGCAACGGGATCGACGACAACTGTGAGGGGGGGGACGCCCCCATCGAATCCGAGGAGACCCCGCCAGAGGCCCCCCCCGCGCCGACCTCCGACGGCGGCACGCCGACCGCGGGCGCGGCGTCGCCCGATGCGCCGCGATGGAACGTCGTCCTCATCATCATCGACACGCTGCGCCCCGACCACCTCGGCCTCTATGGCTACGAGCGGCCGACGAGCCCGAACCTCGACGCGTTCGCCCGCGGTGCCGTCGTCTTCGAGCGAGCGCTCGCGACGGCCCCGAATACCCCGCGGTCCATGCCGTCGATCTTCACCGGCCGGTATCCGTCGCGGATCGCGTGGGTCAAACGCTTCGCCAACTACGGCGCGTTGAAACCCGAGAACGAGACGATGTTCGAGCGACTCGCTGCCGCCGGCTACCACACCGAGGTGCAGAGCGCCCACTGGTATTGGGACAAGGTGCCCGAAATCAAGACCGGCGTCGCCCGGTGGGACAACCGGGGCGCACTGTCGATCTCGGAGAGCAATACACAGTCGGCCGCACCGGATTTGACCCCCCGCGTCGTCGCCCGCCTCGACGCGCTCCCGACCGAGTCGGGCGGAAAGCCGTTCTTCCTGTTCGCGCACTACTTCGACCCGCACAGTCGCTACATGAATCACCCGGAGGTCAAGGAGTTCGGGACCTCGCTGATGGACAAGTACGACAGCGAGATCGCGTTCACCGACCATCACCTGAAGCCCGTGCTCGAAGCTCTGTCGCGCGGTCCGCACCCCGAAAAGACGATGGTCGTCATCACGAGCGACCACGGCGAGTCCTTCAAGGACCACGGCTTTCACTTCCACGGCCGGACCGTCTACCAGGACGAGGTCGGTGTCCCCCTCATCGTTCGGGCGCCCGGCCTGGCCCCCGGTCGGTCGGACGTCATTGCGAGCCTCGTGGATCTGCTGCCGACCGTGACCGGGGCGGCAGGCGCCCCGTGTTCAGACTGCCCGGGCGTCGATCTCGTCGCCGTCGCCGCCGGCCGCCGGCCACGGCCGGAACGCGTCGTCTTTGCGGAACAGCTCCCCTACCCCAACTACGAGGTTCACATGGTGGGGGCGCTCGACCACCTGGGACACAAGCTGATCCGCAACCTGACCGAGAACACGGTCGAACTCTACGACCTGAAGACCGACGCCCCGGAGAAGCAGAACCTGGTCGGGACGGAGCATCCCGCCGAGAAGGCCCTGCGAGCGGCGCTGACGAAGTTCGTCGAGGGTGACCGCGGCCGATGAGTGCCACGCGCTCGCTGCCTCGGCTCGTCGAGGCGCTGCTGCTCGCCGCGGACCGGCCGCTGTCCATCTCGGACCTGGTCGAACTCATCGCCGGGGCGGTCGACGACGGCGATTGGTCCACACCGGCGTCGACCGATGAGGTCGAGCTCGCCGTCCGCAGCCTCGCCGGTGCGGTCACGCCCCACGGTGGTATCGAGCTCGTCGAAGTGGGCGGCGGCTGGCGGTTGCGTACCCCCCCCGCCCTCGCGCCGATGGTCCGCCGGCTCTGGCCGGACCGTGCCGCGCGGCTGAGCGGCGCAGCGCTGGAGGTGTTGTCGATCGTGGCGTATCGGCAGCCGTGCACGCGCCTCGAGATCGAGGACGTCCGCGGCGTCGACTGTGGAGGCGTTCTCCGCGCGCTGCTCGAACGGCGCCTCGTGCGCATCGTCGGAAAGAAGGACGAACCCGGGCGACCGCTGCTGTACGGGACCACCCCCGAATTTCTCGAGACGTTCTCTCTGCCCAACCTGCGCTCGATGCCCACCTTGCGCGACCTCGAGTCGTTGCGAGCGGAGGAGGAGACTCGGCTTCACGGTGAACGTCAGCTCGATCTCGTGCTCGCAGACGACGCGTCGCCCGCCGATGCCGCCGAGGCGCCCGAGGGCGAAGCGCCGACGACGGCGGCAAAAGAGACGCCTCAGGACGACCAGCCCTCGTCCTCGTCATCGAACGCGGCGATGTCGTCGTCGGATGAGGCGGATCCCGAAGACGCGTGAGCCGGCCCGGCCGGCGTCGACCCGCCCGGCGTGTCCATCATGCCCGCGGCGTCCTCCCCGAGATCGCCGATGGCGCCGACCCGGGCTTCGACCCAGAGAGGACCGAGGCGGTCGCCCTGGGTGACCCGCACGAGTTTCAAGCGGGCCATCTCGAGGAGCGCGAGGAACGTCGTGATGGCCTCTTCGCGGTGGCGGGCGCCCGCCATCAAGGCCTCGAAATTCGTCCGGACCTCCCGAGCGAGCACCTCGGCTATCTGCGCGATGCGTTCCGCGATGGAGATCCGCTCGACGTGGATGTCGTGGGGCGCAGTGAACCGGCCCTTGGCGATCAGCCGCCGGAACGCCTCGGCCAGGCGAAAGATGTCCTGATTGGCGAGTTCCTGCTCGTCTTCGGGATCCGGCGGCCGGTCGAGCCCCGGCGTGCGGAAGAAGACGTCGCGGCCGGCGCGGGGATGTAAGTCGAGCGCGCGGGCGACCTCTTGGTATCGCTGGTACTCGAGCAAGCGGCGGACGAGCTCTTCGCGGGGGTCGAGGGCCTCGTCCGGGTTGTCGGGGTCGAGCGACGGACGCGGCAAGAGCAGGGCGCTCTTGATCTGCATGAGCGTCGCCGCCATGACCAGGAACTCGCTCGCCGGCTCGACGGCGAGCCGGCGCATCTGTTCGAGATACCCGAGATACGTCGCGGTCAGGCGAGCGATCGGGATGTCGAAGATGTCGAGTTCGTCTTTCCGGATCAGGTGCAGGAGGAGCTCGAGCGGCCCGTCGAACGCGGGCAGCTTGATGGTGAACGCCTCTCCCTCGAGGACGACCGGCACGTCCTCGAGCCCGGTCACAGCAGGCCCGCCGTCTGCAGCAACCAGGCGTAGGTCGCTCGCAAAGGGCCCGAGATCAGCCGGCCGCCGACGAGAAAGACGATCATGAACAACATGAAGCCCATCTGCTCGAGCTGATGCCGCACGCCGTCGAAACGCGGGGGCAGGACCGAGAACAAGACCGAGAACCCGTCCAGGGGGGGCACGGGCAGCAGGTTGAAGAAGAACAACACGAGATTCAGGTAGATCATCGCATGGGCCAGAATGCCGATCGGGATGCCCCAATTCGGATCCTCGCTCATCCCCAGGCGGTGCACGACCGCCAGCACGCCGACGCCAATGCAGGCCATGAGGAAGTTCATCGCGGGTCCGGCCGCGGTGATGAGGAAGTTCGCCTGCCGCATCGACCACTTGCGGTGGACTCGATGTAACGAGACGGGCGTTGCGGCGTAAGCAAACGTGACCCCCAAGAACGCGCCCAGGACGGGCAGAATGACCATACTGGTCGGGTACGCCTGCATGAGAGGGAGCGGGTTGATCGTCAGCCGCCCTTCGCGGGCCGCCGTATCGTCCCCGAGCTTGAAGGCCATCCAGGCGTGGCCGAACTCGTGGATCGACACGGACATGATGACCACGAAGAGGTGTACGACGACCTGCGCGATGTCGATGTCCAAGGTGCCTCAGCCGCGCGGGTGATGCTCGGCATGTATCTGCACGAGCCGCGCCCGGGAAAGATGGGTGTAGATTTCGGTGGTGCCGATGTCGGCGTGGCCCAGCATGAGCTGCAGGCTTCGTAGATCCGCGCCACGCTCCAGGAGGTGGGTCGCGAATGCATGCCGGAGTTTGTGCGGGCTGATGGGCCGATCGATGCCCGCCACCACGGCGAGCTCGCGCAGGATCTTGAAGAACCCCTGGCGCGTCAACGACCCGCCGAGACGCGTGATGAAGATGGGCTCGTCGGGCTTGCCGCCCGGCGCACGGGCCGTCAGCAGATACCGCTCGAGCCACTCTCGGGCGACGTCCCCGAGCGGGACGATGCGCTCTTTTCGACCTTTGCCCATGACGCGGACGAACCCGGCCTCGAGGTGCACCTGTCCAAGTTGCAGACCACAGAGCTCCGAGACGCGGAGCCCCGTCGCATAGAGCACCTCGACCATCGCCCGGTTGCGCACGCCCCGCTTCGTGCTGACATCCGGGGCGGCGAGCAGCGCCTCGACCTCGTCGAGACTGAGCGTCACCGGCAGCGGTCGCCCGGTCTTCGGTAGCTCGACGCGGGCCGTCGGATCGGCGGCGAGCAGGCCCTCGTCGAGCTGATGGCGGAAGAACCCGCGGAGCGCGACGAGACCGCGGGCCTGAGACCGCGGCGAAATGCCATCCGCCGCGCGGCGGGCCAACCAGCGCAGGACATCGGGTTCGGTCACGGCCGCGGGTTCGGGCACGGCGTCGAAGTCCTTGGCGAAGTCCACGAGATCACGGCGATACCCGTCGATCGTCGCGCGGGCGGCGCCCTTTTCGACGCGCAGCCAGGTCAGCCAGGCCCGCATCGCGCCGTCGAATGCGCTCGACGGCGTCACCGGACGCTCGGACCGCCGACCGGGCTCGACGCTCACTTCAGCCGCGCCCGGAGTGCATGCAGGAACGTCAGCGCCTGCAACGGGGTCATCTGATCGAGATCGGCCGCCCGCAGCTGCCGCTCGACGTCGCTCGGGGCGACCGGCACCGGCGGTGGCGTGAAGAGGCTCAGCTGCAAATTGTGTTGGGGCAGGTTGACCTTCTTGCCCTTCGCAATCCGCGGCTGCCCGACCTCGTCGAGCTCCTGCCCCTGCAGGTTGTTCAGCACTTCCTTGGCACGGTCGACGACCGCTCTCGGCAGGCCGGCGAGCCGCGCGACCTGGATGCCGTAGGACCGGTTCGCCCCCCCTTCGACGAGCTGCCGGAGGAACACGACCTCGTCGTTCCACTCCTTGACGGCGATCGTGAAGTTGCGGGCGCGCGGTTTCACGGCGGCGAGGTCGGTGAGCTCGTGATAGTGCGTCGCGAAGAGCGTCTTGGCTCCGAGGACGTCGTGGATGTGCTCGGCCACGGCCCAGGCGATGCTCACGCCATCGTAGGTGCTCGTTCCGCGGCCGATTTCGTCCAGAATCAGGAGACTGCGCCGCGTCGCCTCCTTGAGGATCACCGACGTCTCGTACATCTCGACCATGAAGGTCGAGCGGCCCGCGGCGAGGTCGTCGGCCGCCCCGACCCGGGTGAAAATGCGATCGACGACGCCGATGCGCGCGCGCCGCGCCGGCACGAAGCTGCCCATCTGGGCCATCAACGTGACGAGCGCGACCTGGCGCATGATCGTCGACTTGCCGGCCATGTTCGGGCCGGTGAGGATGATCAGGCTCTGCTGGTCGCGGTCGAGGCGCAGGGAGTTGGGGACGAATTGCCCCCGACCGACGGCCTCCTCGACGACGGGGTGGCGTCCATCGTCGATCTCGATGACGTCTCCGTCGTCGACCTCGGGGCGGACGTAGTCGTGCCGGTGGGCGAGGTCCGCGAGGGCGACGAGCGCATCGAGATCGGCCAGCGCCGAGGCGACGTCCCCCACGTGGGGTGCCTGCGCGGCGACCTCCTCGCGAACTGCCGTGAAGATCTCCTGCTCGAGCGAGATGCGACGCGTCTCGGCGTTGACGACCTTCTCCTCGAACGTCTTGAGCTCCGGCGTGTAGTACCGTTCGGCGTTGGCGAGCGTCTGCTTGCGGATGTAGTCGGCCGGAACCGCGTGCAGGTTCGAATTCGAGATCTCGATGTAGTACCCGAACACCCGGTTGTACCGGACCTTGAGCGACGCGATGCCCGTTCGCTCGCGCTCGCGGGCCTCCATGCGGACGATCCAGTCCTTGCCGTGCGTCGCGAGTTCGACGAGCTCGTCGAGCGCAGGATCGAACCCCGCGCGAACGACGCCGCCCTCGCGCAGTTGGGCCGGGGGATCGTCGACGAGCGCCGTGGCGATCAACGTGACGACGTCCGTCAGCTCGCGGACGCGATCCGTCAGGGCATCCAGGGCGCCGACCTCACCCATGACCGCCCGGAGCTCCGGTACGCGCTCGAGACTCGTGCGCAGGGCCCACAGGTCGCGCGGGCCCGCCGCGCCCGCAGCGATGCGGGCGTTGAGCCGCTCGAGGTCGTGAACGCGGGAGAGCAGCCCCCGCAGGCGCTCCCGGCGATCCGCGTCGTCTCGCAGCGCCGAAACGGCGTCGAGGCGGCGATGAATCGCGGCGGGATCGATCAGAGGATACGCGAGCCAGTGACGCAGCCGGCGACCGCCCATCGCCGTCCCCGCGCGGTCGAGCACGCCGAGCAGCGACCCCTTCTTGCGACCTTCGATGAGCGTCTTGAAGAGTTCCAGGTTCGTTTTCGCCGTCTCGTCGAGGACGAGGGTGTCCTGCACCCGATACGGCACGAGGAGACGGGTGCTCTCCGGAAGCCGCTGCTGCGTGTCGATCACGTAGGCCGCGACGGCGCCGACCGCCGCGAGCACGCTCTGCGGTGCCCCGAACCCGAACGTCTCCACGCTCTGGACGGCGGGTCCGCCCTCGGGCCCGAGCAGGCGCGCGAGGTTCTTGCGGGCCGCCGCGACGGTGAAGAACGCCGACCCCGGACGACTCGCGGCGACCCGCCGCAGCCGCTCGCCGGCGCCCGCGAGGGGGTCTTCGCCCGCCGCCCCGACCGGCGCGTCCGGGAGGAGGATCTCGCGCGGCTCCAGCCGGCTCAGCTCGCACCGCAGAGCGGCCGCGTCCGTCACCTCGGTGCAGCGGAAGTCGCCGGTCGAGACGTCGAGCGCGGCGATGCCACAGCCGCCGTTGGCCGCCGGCACGACCGCGACCAGGAAGTTGTTGACCCGCGCCTCGAGGCTCTCGGTGTCGAGCACCACGCCGGGCGTGACGACGCGCGTGATGCCCCGCTCGACGATGCCTTTGGCCATCGCCGGGTCCTCGAGCTGATCGCAGACGGCGACTTTGAGCCCGGCGGCGAGCGCCTTGGCGAGATACGCGGGCAACTGGTGATGCGGAAAGCCGGACATCGGTGCGGGCACCGTCGACTCTTTGTCCCGGCTCGTGACGGTCAGGTCGAGATACCGACCCCCGACCTCCGCATCGGCGTAGAACATCTCGTAGAAGTCGCCCATCCGGAAGAAGAGCAGGGCATCCGGGTAGCGCTCTTTGGCGGCGACGTACTGCCGCATCATCGGGGTGAGCTTCACCCCGGCCGGGATGCCGTGGCGCTCTTCGGTCGTGACGTCGGCCTTGGACATGGGCCGCGGTTTACCGGAAGACCGCTCGACGTTCAACGCTCTGGGTCGGCCCCGGGCCGCGCCTGCCGTGCTCGAACGACCCTCAGGCGCGCTCGTCGATGATCGAACCGAGCACGGGCGCCTGCATGTAGATCTCGCGCGCCCGAGCGTTGTAGAGGCGGATGGGCGCGTCGGCGCGCGTGGCCTGGACGCGCTGCTGCTGGGTGAGGCCCGTCGCCCGACCGTCCGGGTTCGTCTCGGCCTTGTAGACACCGTCGACCGGGGCGAAGTTGACCGTCGCCCCCGTGTTGAAGAGGCCGGCGATGGCATCGACGACGCGGTCGACCGCCGTCGGGCGGGCATGGCCGGCCCCGCCGGAGACGGCGCCCGCACGAGCGGCGACGCTGCCGGCGCGCATGCTCAGGCCACCTGGACCTGGAGGTAGAGGTCACCGCGGGTGGCGCGCTGCCACACGGGCAGGCCCTGCCCCCGGAGTCGGAACTTCATGCCCGTGCGCGTCGCCGCGGGCACGTCGAGGCGGATTGGCCCCCACGGCGTCGGCACGTTCAAGGGCCCGCCGGTCTCGGCCATCGTGGCCGGCACCTCGAGCGTCGCCCGCAGATCGGCGCCGTCCCGCAGGTAGCCGGCGATCGGCGCGGGCTCCAGGAGAAGGTAGAGATCCCCGGCGGCGCGGCCACCGAGGCCGTCGTTGCCTTTGCCGGGCAGACGCACCTTCGCGCCGGCCCGGGCTCCGGCGGGGACCTGAACCTTGAGGCGTTCGCGGACCAGGACGCGGCCGGCGCCCCCGCAGACGCAGGACGAACCGCCACTCCCGGCGCAGGACGGGCAGGCGGCCGCCCGCTGAATCGAGATCCCCTGCTCGCCACCGCGCAGGATCGTGGTCAGGTCCACCGACAGGGTCAGGTAGACGTCGCTGCCGGCCGTGGGCGCCGGTGCACGCAGGCGGGTGCGGAGGCGCTGCCAGAGGCTCGGCCGGGCTGCCGGCGTGATCCGGGCCTCGGGGACGGGCGTGGGGTCGACGGCGGCGCCGGGCACCACCGTCACGGGGGCGACGGGTTCGGAGGCCGGGCGCGGGGCGCGGCTGCCGTTCCCGGCATGCCAGGTCGCAGCGCGGCGCCGGAACTCGGCATACGCCTTGGCATGCTCCGCCTCGTCGTCCGCGCTTCGGGGGGGGGTCTGCGGGGGGGTCTGCGCTTTGGGCGCTGCGCACCGTCCGGTCAAGACGTTGTACGCCGCGGTGATCTCCGAAAAGCGGAGCGAATCGCCGCCGGCGACGTCCGGGTGCAGACGACGTGCGAGTTTCCGGTACGCCCGCCGAATCTCGTCGAGGGGGGCGTTCTCGGGCACGCCGAGCAGGTGGCAACAGGCGGACTGCGTCAGGTCCATGCATCTCTCCGGCGTGGGTCAAACGCCTCGGGATGCCTCTAAAGCACGGAGCGTGCCAACGGACGCGAAGGGGCGGACCGACGCGCAAAGGCGCCTGAATACACGGCGGCGACGTTATCCGGCCAATGTGGGCATGCAATCGATTGCGCAGTTTCCCGGTTCAGCGAGGCCTGCCATTGCGAGCAATCATGATAGATTTCAATCACATGACTCAGTGCGCAATCATGCGCACACCATCGATCCGCCACTGCGCACATCGTTGCGCAGCCGCCTCGGGCCGACGCCATGACCTTATCCGGCCAGGCCGAGCTTCTTGAGCTTGTAGAGCAGCGTCCGCCGGGAAATGCCCAGCGCCCGCGCCGCATGGGTGCGATTGCCGTCGGCCGCCTCGAGCGCGCGCTCGATCAGGCGCCGCTCGGCGATGTCCGTCACCTCGCCCACGGTGGTCGGCAGATCGTCGACCGTGTCCGGCATCTCGAGGCGGACGCCGCGCTCGTCCACCACCGAAAGCCCCAGATCGTCGGGCTCGATCTCACCGCCGTCGGCGATCAGTACGGCCTGCTCGATGGCGTGCTCGAGCTCCCGCACGTTGCCCGGCCAGCGGTGACCGAGCAGGGCCCGCGCGGCGCTGCGGCTCAGCGGGCGCTCCGGCCGCCCGTGCCGGGACGCGAACCGCGCGATGAAGTGCATCGCCAACGGCACGAGATCTTCACGCCGCTCCCGGAGTGGCGGGAGATGAATCGTCACGACCTTGAGACGGTAGTAGAGGTCTTCCCGAAAACGACCGCCCTTAATCTCGGCGGGCAAATCGCGGTGCGTGGCGGCCACGATGCGCACGTCGACGTCGATGGGCTTGCGCCCGCCGACACGCGAGACCTGCCGCTCCTGCAGGACGCGCAAGACGCGCGCCTGCGTCGTCGCGGCCATGTCGCCGATTTCGTCCAGGAAGAGCGTCCCGCCGTCGGCGCGCTCGAACGTGCCGGCGCGCGCGTCGACGCCGGTGGCGACGCCGCGATCGATGCCGAAGAGTTCCGCTTCGAGCAGCGAATCGGGCAACGCGGCGCAGTTGATCGCGACGAACGGCTTGTCCTTCCGGAGGCTCCGCTGATGGATGCTGCGCGCGATGACCTCCTTGCCCGTGCCGCTCTCCCCCGTGATGAGGACGTTGGCCGACGTGTCGGCCACGCGCTCCGCCAACTGAACCGCGGCAATGAACGCGCGACTCGTCCCGACGAGCCCGGCCCCGGCGACGCGCTCGGCGAGCGCCTGGCGCAGGTTTCGGTTCTCGTGCGCCAGCGCCTCCCGGCTTCGGCTGATCTCCGAAAACAGACGCGCGTTCTCGGCGGCCATGCCGACGGAGTTGGCGATGATGGCGAGCAGCCGTTCATGCCGTGGCTCGAAGGCCCCAGGGAGCGAGTCGGAGAGGTTGATGACGCCGACGACGCGATCCCGGACGGTGAGCGGAAGGCAGAGGAGGCTCATGGGCGAAACGGGGGAGTCGGGACGGTCGACGTACCGGGCGTCGGCGGGCGCTTCGTCGAGCCGAATGGGCTTCCGGGTCGCAGCGACCGCACCGGCGATGCCCTCCCCGGGCGCGAAGCGGGGATGCTCGGCGGCGATCTCGAAGACCGTCGCCGCGTCGTCGTATGCACCCCGCGCCGCCCCGAGCACGAGGCCCCCGTTCGCCACGAGCATGACCGAGCAGTTCTCCGGCGAGACGGCCTCGTGAATCAGATCGACGGTCTGCCGGCACACGGTCCCGAGGTCGAGGCTGCTGCCGAGGGCATCGCCGACCTGCCGGACGAGGGACAGCTCCTCGACCTTCTCGTCGAACCGGGCCTGGAGTTCCCCGACGGCCTGCGCATACGCGTCGCGTTCCCGCTTCAGCCGCTGGACGTCGACCTCCGGTGCGTCGCGGCCATCGTCCGCGTCGTCCGTCATCCGCCGCCCGCGATGAGGTGCACGTGTCGCAGCGCCTCGTGGAGATCCGCCTGGAGGCGGCGAATCGCCACGCGCAGTTTTTCGTTCGTCAGCCCGAGATGACGCCACGCGCCGTCGTCCATCGCCGGCATCACGCGGTCCCCCGCGAATCCGAAACCGTAGCCGCGGATCATGAGGTCGGCGACGTGCACGACCGCCGCAGCGTCGGTGAACTTGCCCGCCTTGGTCGGTTCATGGTGGCGCGCGATGGGCTCCGCCAGCGACGCCGGCAGCTTCCAGCGGAGAACGAGCCAATGGCCGATCTCGTCGTGAGTCACGCCGAGGAGATGCCGCTCCGCCTGACGAACGGTGGTTCGCCGCTCGACGGCGTGCGCGACGACCGCCCGGTACTCGTCCTCCAGCTGCGACGCGAGCACCATCTTGCCGAGGTCGTGCATCAGGGCGGCGGCCGAGAGTTCCTCGACCTTGGAGAGCCCAATCGTCTTGCCGAGCGCGCTCGCAGCGACCGCCGCGCCGTACGAGTGCTCCCAGAGGCCGTTGAGGGCCGCGTTGCGCCCGGCGAAGACGTCGCTCACCGTGGTGCTCAGAATGAGCCCCTTCACGATGTCGAGGCCGAGCATCAGGAGCGCGTCGAAGACCGTGACGATCGCCCCGCTCACGCCGTAGAAGGCCGAGTTCACGAGCCGCAGAATGCGCGCACACAAGACGGGATCGGTCTCGATGGCGTCGGCGATCTTTCGCAGGGACTCCTTCGGGCCGTCCTGCGTGATGATCTGATTGATGCGCACGACGGACTCGGGGAACGTCGGCAGGCTCTTGAGCGCGTCGACCCGTCGTTTCAGCATGCGCCGCCCGAGCTCGTCGAGCAACGCATCGGCCTGCGCTTCGGGCGTCGGCACGGGCGATTTCGCGCCGAAGGGGTTCACTGTGCCGGCTCGACGGCGCGGAGGTACTCGAGATACACCTCGCGGACGGCGTCCTTCATCGCGACCATGCGCCGGTCCGTCGAGACCGTCGAAAAGCGCGCCTCGAGGGCCGAGAGCCAGGCTTCGGGCTCGGGGACGATCTCCCAGGGGCCGAGTCGCGGATCGTCCTCCACCTCGACCGTGCGGACCCCCATGTCGTTGAGCAGGCCGAGGTGGCGTGCCCCGAGCACCGTGCCGCGCCCCAGAAGGGGCAGGCCGTCGGGCGTGAGGACGGGGCGCGCGAGACGGGCACCCGGCCGCGCGACGTGGGTCAGGAGCAGAACCGACATCGCCGGCAGTGTATCGGGGAACGACGGACGGCGGAATCCCCGCGCGCAGCGTCGACGATCAGGAGGCGATCGCCTCGTTTCGCTCGATGAACTCCTCGATGATCTCCGCCTGCCGCGGCGAGAGATCCACGAAGCGCAGACCGACGCCGCGGCGCGTGTTGCGCCCGTGCACGACGACGGCCTCGGTCCAGATGATCTCGTCCGTGCCCGGCAACATGAACTCGAGCGAGATCCGGGCCCGGGGGGGGGTCAGCGGCTCGAGGAGCCGGTGCAGGTAAAGGCCCTCGCGGCTGAGGTTCTTGGTGCGAGCCAAGTGCGGCACGCCGTTGATCATCTTGTTGACGTAGAAGTCGACGGGCACGCGACTCTGTTTGCGTGCCTGGCTCCGCGCGGTCTCCATGGGGGCCTCCGGCCTGTTGTCCTACCATGTAGGATATCAGCATACCCGAAGGCGTCAAACTTTCGGCCCGCCTAGTCCCGCTCTTCCCCCCGCCCGACGAGGGCCTCCACGGACTGAATCGTCAGCAGATTGGTCGTCCCGGACCGCCCGGTCGGGACGCCCGCGACCACGGCGATCATGTCGCCGCGCTGCAGTTGCCCTTCCTCGACCATGGCCTCGCAGGACCGCCGAACGACGTTCTCCATCCGGCCGTACATCCGCATCGTCACGGCGTAGACGCCGTAGCTGAGCGCGAGGCGCCGGGCGGTCGCGAGCTCGGGGGTCGTCACCAGAATGGGCACGGGCGGGCGGTACCGGCTGATGCGCAGCGCCGTCGCCCCGGTCGAGGTCGGCACGAGGATCGCGCGGACCTTCAACTCCGTCGCGGCGAGCCATGCGCCCTTGCAGATGAGCTCCGAGACCTCGGAGGCGCGCGCGCCCCCCGGGAGCTTCATCGACGTCCGGGCGGTCTCCCGCTCGGCATACTCGGCGATGCGCCCCATCGTTCGCACCGCGTCGATCGGGTACTTCCCGACCGTCGTCTCCTGGGAGAGCATGACGGCGTCCGTGCCCTCGAAGATCGCGTTGGCCACGTCGGACGTCTCGGCACGCGACGGCCGCGGATTGCGCGTCATCGATTCCAGCATCTCGGTGGCCACGATGACGATCTTGCCGGCGGCCCGGCACGCGTCGACGATCTGCTTCTGGACGACGGGCACCTCCTCGGCACGGATTTCCACCCCGAGGTCGCCCCGCGCGACCATGATCCCATCGGCGAGCGCGATGATCTCGGCGAGGTTCTTCACGCCGAGGCGACTCTCGATCTTGGCGATGATGGCCGTCCGACCCCCCTCGGCTTCGACGATGTCCCGCAGTTGGCGGACGTCGTCGGGTTCGCTGACGAACGAGGCGGCGATGAAATCGGCCCCTTGCCGGACGGCGAACCGGATGTCCGAGGCGTCCCGCGCGGACATGAACGGCAGGCCGAGGCGGGCGTCGGGGATGTTCACCCCCTTGCGGGATCGAATCGTCCCACCCCGCACGACTCGACAGTGGATGCTGCCCTCGGCGATGTCGACGACGGAGAGTTCGATCTGACCATCGTCGACGAGCACCGTCGATCCCGCGTCGAGCACCCGATCGATGGCCGGGTGCGTCACGCGGAGCAAGCCGGGTTCCGAGAGGCCCTCTTCGCCCCGAACGATGATGGCCTCCCCCTGCTCGATCTCGAACGGTCGGTCGACCGGAGCCGTCCGGATTTCAGGTCCCTTCGTATCGACGAGCACCCCGACCCGGTCCGAGATGGTCCGGAGATCGGCGATGACGGCCGCCGCCTCGTCCTGACCCGAGTGGCTCATATTGATGCGCACGACGTTCATGCCGGCGTCGATGAGCTGGCGCATCATGTCGGGCGAGCGTGTCGCCGGCCCGATCGTGGCAATGATCTTCGTCTTCCGCACGTCTTCCCTCCCGCGACGATTTGAGGTCGAAATGTCTTCGCGTCCCACGTCCCCCGTCACGCAGCAAGAAAAACCGGAGGGGATGTCGAGTGGCCCCGGGTTCGTGACCGGGGCGGTCGTGGTCGACGCCCTGCGCGGGCAGGCCGCACGAACCATCGCCGCCGTCGTCTGCGTCGCCGCGGTGGCGGCCGTCGCCGGCCTGGTCGACCAGCGCGCCCCCTCCATCACCACGCTCGGTCGCGTCGCACTGCCGAGCGGCGCACTCGCCGGTCTCGGCTGGACGATCGCGTCCCTGCGCGCCGAGCGCTTCGAGATCGCACTGGAGACCCTCGGACTGCGGCCCGTGCCGTTCATCTGGCTGCCGGCGATCGCCCTGGCCATGGCGGTTTGCATGGCCGCGCCCGCACGCCCCGCCGGCGCCGAGGGCGGGCCCGTCATCCTGGACGTCGGTCCCGACCGGCTCTTCGGTCGGATCGGGGACCGCACGGTCGAGCTCGTCTGGGACCCCGAAACGCCGCCCGGGCCACCCCTGCGCCGCCCGACGGGGTCGACCTCGCCCCCCGCGACGGCGTGGTTGCCGGCCCCGTTGGTGTGGGCCGCCGCCACGCTGGGCCTCGCCGCGGCCCTGACGAGACGTTCCGCGGCCCCCGGTCTGCTCGCGACGGCGTCCCTCTCGGCAGGCGCCACCGCGCTCGGCTTCGCCCTCGGGGGTTAGTGGCCCTCGGGCGGTGGCCCCGCGTGCCGCGTGACGCGGACCCCGGCGTTGTAGTCGGGGACGAAACCGAACGGGTCGATTCGGTCATGGGGCAGCAAGCCGTTGGCCTCGGGCCAGTGCATCTGCACGTTGCCCGGGTGAATCGGGGCCACGTGGACGCAGGCGATGGCCTCACCGTGGGCGCTCGTCACGCGGACCCAGTCACCGTCCGAAAGTCCGCGCGCGGCCGCATCGGGGGCGGACATCAGGATCGCGTCTCGACGGGCACCGGTCAGGGGATCGTGCTCGGCGTGGACCATGCTGTTGAACTGCTTGCCACGCCGCGTGGCGAGACGCAGGACGTCCCCATCGGCCAACCGCCCGGGCGGCGCGACGTTCCAGAGCCGCGCTCGGCCGCCGGGCAGCGGGAACTGCCCATCGCTGCAGAGGTGGCGCCCCCCATACTGAACCTGATCACCCGCGGCCCGGAGGCTCGCAATCCCGGCGTAGGCGGGGACGGCGCGCTCGATCTCGGCGCGGATCGCCGCGCCGTCGGCGAATTCGAGATGCGCGGCTCGCTCCGGGCGCGCAGCGCGGACCAGATCGAGGACGATGCGCCACTCGCTGCGCGCCTCGGCGACGTCGTGTCCCGGAATGTGGGGGCTGAACAGAATCCGGCGCTCGGTCGTGGTCTCCGTTCCCCCGCCTTCCTGCTCGTACCGAGTCCGCGCGGGCAGAATCCAGACTTCCTCCTGCGGGGGGACGAGCATCTGGCGGGTGAGGACGATGTCCTGATGAATTCGCACCGGCACCCGAGCGAGCGCGCGTTCGACCAATGCCGGCTGCGGCAGCGTCTCGAGGAAGTTCCCCCCCACGGCATAGAGGACGTCGAGTTCGCCAGCCGCGGCGGCCTCGATCATGCCCACGGTGTGCAGGCCCGGCCCTTCGGGAATCTCGAAGCCCCAGAGCCGCTCGAAGGCGGCGCGGGCCTCCGGATCTTCGAGCGGCCGGCCGCCCGGGAGCGCCGAACAGTAGGCGCCCATCTCGGCGCCCCCCTGAACGCCGCTATGGCCTCGGATCGGCATCAGGCCCGCGCCGTCATGCCCGACGAACCCGCGAAGCAAGCCGAGGTTGCACAACGCACCGACGGTTTCGGCGCCGTGCCCGTGCTGCGTGAGCCCCATGCTCCACACGAAGACGACGCGCCGATGTCGCCCGACCAGTTCGGCGAAGGCCTCGATCTCCGACGGGGTGACCCCCGCCTCGCGGGCCAGCGTGTCGGGCTCGAGCGCGAGCAGCGCGGCGGCCCAGGCCTCGTAGCCCTCCACGTGCGCGTCCACGAACGCCCGGTCGACGAGCCCGAGTTCGATGAGGCGTCGCTGGACTGCACACAGAAACGCGAGGTCGCCGCCCGTATGCACCCGGAAGAATCGTTCGACGATCTCGGTCCCGAAGACGGCGGAGGCGGCGTCGGAGGGGACCCAGTACTTGCGGAGCCCGGGCTCGTCGAACGTGTTGACGGCGAAGACCCGGACGCCCTTGCGGCGCGCCTCGAGCAGGTACTTGAGCGAAACCGGTTGGTCGTTCGCGGGGTTCGACCCGAAAAACACGACCACTTCGGCGTCCATCCAGTCGCGATAGCTGCAGGTGCTCGCCGCCACGCCCAACGTGCGCCGCATGGCGACGGTCGACGGGCTGTGGCAGAGCCGGGCAGCGTTGTCGAGGTGCGGGCTGCCCAGGCAGCGCCACGCCTTCTGCATCGTGTAGTAGACCTCGTTCGTCAGCCCGCGCGACGTCAGGAAGAGCGCGGACCGCTCAGGCGGGGTCGCCCCGAGTCGGCCTCCGAGGCGGGCGATCGCTTCCTCCCACGACGTCCGGGTGAAACCGCGCTCGCCCGCCCGCCGCACCATGGGGTGCCCGAGACGACCGAGATCGCGAAGCCCCTTGCCATCGAGGGTCGAAAGCGCCGAGACGTCCGCGAGCACCGAAGGATCCATCGGATCCATGGTGTTGAGGCGAAGCAGATTCAGCCGCACGAGGCATAGGTGCGTCCCCGTGATCGTCCAGTCCTTCAGGCCCGACGTCCCGAGCGCGCAGCCGTCGCAGACCCCCTGGCTCAGGAGCTTCCAGGCGTAGAGCGGGTGCTCCCGGTTCTGCCAGGCGATGCGCAGCATCTCGAGGTAGTGGTTCGGCTTGCGCTCACCGAGCCCGAAGGGCAACGACATGGCCATGAACTCCCGGGTCGAACGCTAGAACGGCTGGTTCGCGTGGACGAGGAGGCTGCCCGCGACCCGCAGCAGCTCGTCATCGGGCCGGACGAGGCGTGGTGAGTGTTTGGTGACTTCACTCAGCGGATGGACCGCGACCTGGTTGTTCACGAGCCCGACCATCACCGGCACGTTGGCCCCGTTGAGGGCCTCATCCGCCGCGGCGACGCCGAGCCGGCTGGCGAGCAGATTGTCGAACGCCGTCGGGTGACCCCCCCGCGCCAGGTAGCCAATCGTGTTGAGGCGAGCCTCCAGCGGTCGCCCCAACGCCTCCCGAATCTCGAGATCGTCCTCGATCAGGCGGACGAGTTCCTCGCCGAGCCGCGGCCGCCCGCTGACCTTGCGGACCCCCTCGGCCATCACGACGATGATGTAGCGATAGTCGAGACGGGCCGCCGTGCGGATCCGTTCGAGCACGCTCTCGATCCGGTACGTCTCCTCGACCTCGGGGAGCATGATGGTCACCGCCCCGCCCGCGATGCCGGCGGCGAGGGCGATCCAGCCGCTCGAGTTGCCCATGACTTCGAGGACGGCGCAGCGCCGGTGGCTGTCGATGGTGTCGCGCAGCTTGCGCAGGGCGTCGACCGTATTGTTGAGCGCGGTGTCGAAGCCGATGCTGAACTCGGTCCCCCAGATGTCGTTGTCGATCGTGCCGGGCACGCCCACCACGCGCAGCGGGTTCTGGAAACGCTGCTCATAGGCCGTCGCGATGACGGCGCACCCTTTGAACGACCCGTCGCCCCCGATGACGACGATGGCGTCGAGCCCGAGCTGGCGGAGGTTCACGACCGCGGTGTCGATGATCTCCCGCTGCCGTCGCAACCACGCGTCGCGCTCGGCACCCACCACGGTCTCGGGCGGATCGGCGAGCTCCACCAGACGACCGGAGCCGATGAACGTGCCCCCGCGATGAATGATGTCTCGGACCCGGGTCCGGTCGATGTTGCGGTCGAAGTTGACCTCCAGGCGACCGGCGAGGCCGTTGAGGCCCTCTCGGAACAGGACCACTTCGTGATCCGGCGACACGGCCTTGACCCGCCGGAAGACGGCCCGGATGGCGGCGTTCATCCCCGGCGCATCCCCACCGCTCGTCAAGATGCCGACCCGTTTTCTCGCCATGCGTCGATGCTCCCTCGCCGCGGGGCGACGACCGTCGTCGTGCGCGCCGCGCCTTCCTCGATGTCTGTGGAGAGACCCGCGAGTAGCATGCCGCGACGGCCGCCGCAATCTTGACACCCGGAAGCGAGACGGCCATATGATGCGATGCCACCGAATCCGGGCCAAGGAGACGTATGTTCGCGGTCGTGATCAATGAGAAGGGCGGACAGCCCCGCCGTCAGGAATTTCAGAAGAGCGAAGTCACGATCGGCCGCGTGCAGGGCAACGACATCATCCTGCCCAAGCAGAACGTCTCCAAGCGGCACAGCCGCATCGTGGTCAAGGACGGCAAGTTCATCATCGTCGATCTGAAGTCGACCAACGGCACCTACGTGAACGGGCGAAAGATCGCCTCGCCGATGGTCATCAAGTCGACCGACAAGATTTACATCGGCGACTTCATTCTGACCGTCGACGCGGTGGATGGCAGCGGGGTCGGTCTCGACGCGGGCGAGCTCGCTTCGCCGCCCCCAGCCTCGCCGTCGGCCCCGACGCCCGTCCCGGCGGCCCCCCCGGCCCCCATTCCCGAGCCCCCGCGTCCGAAGCCGGCGCCGCCCCCTCCCCCGCCGCGGCCGAAGCCCGCCCCGGTCCCCGCGCCCGCACCGATTGCGGTGCCGGCCCCCGTGCCGGTGCCC
>JAKLJY010000050.1 GCA_023150895.1 Myxococcota bacterium
ACCGCCCGAGCCGCCACCCGAGCCCCCGGCACCGCCCGAGCCGCCAGCGCCGCCCGAGCCGCCGCCCGGCCCTGCGTCGGCGTCGGGTCCGGCGTCGGGGCCGGGTCCGGCGTTGCCGCCGGTGGGCGCCGTCGAACCGCCGGCCGGACCGGTGTCCGCCGCGTCTTCGTCGGCGGGCTGACAGGCCGCGGCGAAAACCGCCAACAACAACCGCGTCGCGTTTCGGGTGTTCATGCGGTTAGGTTCCTTCCATGGCACATACGCTGCGACCCGCGACCGAGGCCGACGAGCCGCTGCTGCGCGCGCTGTTCGAAGAGGCCCGCGCCAAAGAGTTCGCCCACCTGCCGGCCGAGCTGCGGGCACAGCTCGTCGCGATGCAGTGGCGGGCGCGTGCGGCGGATTGGCGGGCGCGATTCCCGTCCGCGGAGGACGCGATCGTCGAGGTGGACGGGCACGCCGTCGGGCGCCTGCTCGTGCAGCGCGACACGGCCGGAACGCGGCTGATCGACGTCGCCCTGCTGCCCCAGGCGCGCGGCGCCGGACTGGGGGCGGCGCTCGTCGGGGGATTGTGTGCGGAAGGCCGACCCGTGTCGCTGACCGTCCATGCCGACAACCCCGCCCGGCGCCTGTACGCGCGCACAGGCTTCGTGCTCGAGAGCGAGGCGCCGCCGTACCTGCACCTGCGGTTCGTGCCCGGCGGACGTCACGCGAGCACCTGAACGCGCAGCGCGCCGTCGAGACCGACGGTGAGCCCGGCGACGCGCCCCGGGGCCTCGAGCACACGGCGCGCCGCGGCGGCCGGGTCGACGACGTGGATTTGGCGGGCGGTGGCCACGGCCAAGGCGCCGGAGGGCAGCGCGGCGACGGCGACGGGGTCGTCCTCGAGGGCCACCCGCCGGACCGCCCCCGCCTCGACGAGCGTCACGCGGCGGGCCGAGGGCTCGGCGACCGCCACGACGCCGCCGGCGAGCACGGCGACGTCCGCCGGGGCCTCGAGCGCGGCGTCGAGGAAGCCCGCGGGCGCGCCGTCCGGCGTGAAGATCGAGACACGGTGCCCGAGGCGCTCGGCGACGTAGACGAAGCCCGCGGCGTCGACGGCCAGGCCGCGCGGCACGCGAAGGCCACCGCGGGTGCCCACGAGGCGGCCGTCCGCGTCGAAACGCAGGAGCTCGTCGTTGCCACCGTTGGCCACCCAGATGTCGCCGCCGGGGCCGACCGCCACCGCGCGGGGCCGGTTCAGGGCCCCCGAGGCCGCGCCGGACCGCGCATACAGCCAGTCGTGCGGGCTCTCGACCCGGGAGAGACGGTTCGCAAAGGGTTCGAGCCGCACGCGGCCGCCCGCCGGGTGGTCGACCAGGAGGGCGTCACCGGCGACGGCGACGAGGCCCGGTGCGGTCGGGTTCACGCCCACCCGCAGCGACGCGGCCACGGGCAAGAGCGCGGCCCCGATGAGGAAACGGCGACGGGTGTCGGTGTGCAACGGTGACCTCATCCGCGACTCGGGTAGATGCCCTGCAGGGCGATGATGAAGCTGACGACGAGCGCCGGTGGCATGTTGGCGACGGGCTCTCCGGCACCAGCGGGCGTCGTCGTGACCGCCGTGGCGACCGGCGCGCCCTCGGCGAAGGTCTCCTCGCGCGTGCGGGCCGGGTGACGGCCGGGCCCCGGGGCGTTCTCCGTCGCGTCGGCCGTCGTCGCGGGCAACGTGTGGTTGTGGGGCGGCAGGTTCGCCTGCAGCAGCGTCACGGTCTCCTGCCCGCCCATTTCGCCCTGCACGCGCTCCGCAAGCCCCGGGCCGGCACCGGCGCCGATGGGAAAGCGCCCCCCGAGATTCGGCAAGGCGAAGTCGACCTGCCCGTCGCCGCCGTACATCGTGCCGAGGAGGCTGAAGAGGGCCACATTCTGCGCGATGGGCACGCGTCGCCCATCGCAGAAGGCCCAACCGCGCGGGGCGAAGTTGCCCGCGAAGAGCCGGATTTCACCGATGAAGGGTTCGGACACGGGGCCTCTCCGTTCTGGGCCGTTCTGGTCAGGTCGGGTCTGTTCGGCTCAGTTCTGCGCAGGGAAAATGCCCTGGACGGCGATGATGAACCGGACGGTCGTGAAGGGCGGCATGTTGTCGTGGGGCACGGACTGCCCGACGGTCTCGATGGCGTCGGCCCGCAGCGTGCCCTCGGCCTGGGCCGCGTAGACGGGCTCGGCAGCCACCCCGAGGACGCCGCCGGCGGGCGTGACGTGGTCCGCCGGCGCCGCCGAGACCTGCACGGCGTGGGTATGCGGGGGCAGGTGCTGCGGGAGGAGGGTGACGGTCTCCGCGCCGCGCTGCTCGCCGAGGGTGACTCGGGAGAGGCCGGGTCCGGCGCCCTGGTGGACGGGCGCGCGGCCGCGCAGATCCGGCACCGCAAAGGTCTGAACGCCGTCGCCACCGTAGGTCGTGCCGACGATCGCGAAGAGCGCATCGTACGCCCCGATCGGCAACAGACGCCCGTCGCACTCCACCCACCCGACCGGCGCGAAGTTGCCGGCGAACATGCGAATCTCACCGAGGTACGGATCGGCCATCTCACTCTCGCGCCGGGAAGATGCCCCGCAGGGCGATGATGAACGTCAGGGCCAGTTGCGGCGGCAGGTTCTCGTGCGGCAGGCCCTGACCCGCAGGCAAGAGCGCGGGCCCGGCCACCGGTGCCGCGCCGCCCGAGACCGCCACGTCCACTGCGGCGTCGGCGAGCAAGCGCCCGGTCGGCGTCCGCTCCAGGGCCACCGCCCGCGTCGCGTTCACGGCGTGCACGTGCGCCGGCATCTGATTCTGCAGAAGCGTCAGCGACTCGACGCCGAACGCCTCTCCGATTCGATGCGCCGCGTCGGCGTGCATGGGTGCGCGGCCCCGCAAGTCCGGCAAGCCGAAATCGACGCGACCGTCGCCCCCGTAGGTCGTTCCCAGGAGGGCGAACAACGCCTGATTCTGTGCGATCGGCAGACGCTGTCCGTCACACAGGGCCCACCCGCGGGGCGCAAACGAACCGGCGAAGAGCCGGATCTCACCGATGAAGGGCTCGGCCATGGGGGGACTGCCTCTCCGGGGGGTCGAGGACGGACGAACGACGTGGCATCAGGGGATGCCCGAGTGTCGGGTCTCCCGTCGGTCGATGCAACGCCTGTTTCACGCAGGATCGGACTGCGCCGAGGCATGCCAGCGACGCAGCACGCGGTCGCCGAGGAGGCCGACGACGCCGAAGAGCGCCACGCCGAGGGCCGTCGAGCCCAGGACCGACGCGAAAAGGAGGTCCGTCCGGAGTTGTTTGTACGCCGTCATGATCAGGATCCCGAGTCCGGGCGCGTCTTCCGCGTAGCCGGCCACCATCTCGCCCACCACCGCCCCGATGACCGCCAGCCCGGCGGCCACCCGCAGGCCGGTGAAGACGTGGGGCAAGGCCGAGGGCATCGAGAGCGTCGCGAGCGTCCGCCAGCGACCGGCGCCGTACAACCGGAAGAGGTCTCGCAAAGCCGGATCGACGGACCGCAGGCCGGTCAGCGCGTTGGCGATCACCGGGAAGACGCTGACGATGAAGGCGGCGACGGTGACCGCGCGGGGGCCGGGGCCGAACCACAACACGAGCAGGGGCGCGATGGCGACGATGGGCACCGTCTGCAGTACCACCGTGTACGGGTAGAGCGCCCGCGCCAGCCCGCGCGAGGCGGACAGGACGACCGCGCCGAAAGTCCCGAAGAGCGCGCTCAGGGCGAACCCGGCCAACGCGGCGAAGCCGGTAGTACGCGTGCCGCGCAGGAGCACGTCACCCTGGTCCACCACCGTCGCGGCGATGACCGAGGGCGGCGGGAGCAGGTAGAGCGGGACGGAGAGCGCGCGGACGAGCCCCTCCCAGGCGAGGAGCACGAGGACCGCCGCCAGGAGCGGGGGCGCGATGCGCGCGGCCAGGCGCTCAGCCATCGCCCTGCTCCAGTGCGGTCAGCAGGCGGCGCGTCTCGCGCGCGAACCCGGGCTCGCCCCTCAGCGCCGCCGTCCGGGCGGCGGGCAGGTCGAGCACGACGTCGGCGAGCACCCGGGCGGGCCGCGGCGAGAACACGATCACGCGGTTCGCCAGATACGCCGCCTCGACGATGGAGTGCGTTACGAAGAGGGTCGTCGTCCGCTCTCGGTCCCACAGGGCGCGCAGGTGGTCGTCGAGGCGCTGCCGGGTCAGCTCGTCCAGCGCCGCGAAGGGCTCGTCGAGCAGCAGGAGCCGGGGTCGCCCGACCAGCGCCCGGGCCAGCGAGACGCGCATGCGCATGCCCCCGGAGAGCTCCGCCGGCAGGCGGGAAGTCGCGTCTTCGAGGCCGACGTCGACGAGCACCGCGCGCGCCGCCTCCCGGCGCTCGGCGCGGGGCACCCCTGCCAGTTCCAGGGGCAGCGCGGCGTTGTCCAGCACCGTGCGCCAGGGCATCAGGTGCGCGTCCTGGAAGACGAACCCCACGGGTGCTCGGCGTTCGAGGGCCGGCACACCATTGACGAGCACGGAGCCGCACGTCGGTGTGTCGAGCCCGGCGACGAGCCGCAAGAGCGTCGACTTGCCGCAGCCCGACGGACCGAGCAACGCGACGAATTCGCCCGGCTCGACGTCGAGATCGAGGTCGACCAGGGCCGCCACGCCGCTCTCGAACCGACGCGTCAGCGCGCGGCAGGAGAGCCCGACCGCGCCCGCGACGCTCAGATGCGACCCGCCGCCGCGTCCTCGCAGGTGCGGATGAAGAGGTCCGCGGCCACGTCGGCCTGCTCGCGGGTGATCACCAGCGGGGGCGAGACGCGGATCGACTTGCGGCCGCACTCGAGGACCAGGAGCCCGCGCTCGTAGCAGGCATGGGCCACCTTCGTCGCGAGCGCGTGGGTCGCGAACTCGACCCCGATCATGAGGCCGAGACCCCGGATCTCGAGCACGCCCTTCTCCGGGTTCAGGCCGGCCTGCAGCTTCGCCTTGAGGTGCGCCCCCACGGTGGCCGAGTTCTCGATGAGCCCGCCCTCGAGCAGGTCGAGCGTGGCGAGCGCGGCGGCGATGCACACGGGGTTGCCCCCCGTCGTCGAGCCGTGCGAGCCGGCCCCCCACGACATGAACTTCTTGCGCGCCATCATCGCCCCGAGGGGCATGCCCGACGCGATGCCCTTGGCGAGCACGATGAGGTCGGGCACGACGCCGAAGTGCTCCGCGGCGAACATCTTGCCGGTGCGGCCCATGCCGGACTGCACCTCGTCGTAGACGAGCAGGATGCCGTGCTGGTCGCAGATCTCGCGCAGCTTCACCAGGAACTCGCGCGGCGGCACGACGTACCCGCCCTCCCCCTGCACGGGCTCGAGGACGATGGCCGCGACCTCTTCGGGCGGGAGCGTGTGGTGGAAGAGGTTGCGCTCGATGCCCTCGGTCACGCAGGCGACGCCACAGCTCGGGAAACTGCGCCCGATGGGGCACTCCGAGCAGTGGGCGTAGTCGACGTGGTGCACGCCCGGCAGGAGCGGGCCAAAGCCCTTCTTGTACTTGGGCTTGCTCGCCGTCAGCGTCACGGAGCCCAGGCTGCGGCCATGGAACGCGCCCCGGAACGCGATGATGTTCTGCCGCTTGGTGTGGTAGCGGGCGAGCTTGATGGCCGCCTCGACGCCCTCGGTGCCCGAGTTCGTCAGGAAGACCTGCCAGTCGTCCGTGCCCCCCGGGGCGAGGCGGGAGAGCCGATTGCACAGCTCGGCGTACCCCGGGTAGTGGAAGTCCGTCCCGCAGATGTGGATGAGCGTCTGCGCCTGCTGCGCGATGGCCGCCGCGACCGAGGGGTGGCAGTGCCCGGTGGACGTCGTCGCCACGCCGGCCTGGCAGTCGAGTAGCACGTTGCCGTCGGCGTCTTCGACCATGCACCCGGCGGCGCGCTTCACCCACAGCGGGTAGCAGTGAATGAGCGACGGCGACTGGTGGCCGAGGCCGGCGGCGATGCGCTCCGAGGCGATGGGGCCGGGCAGCGGCGTCTTCAGGGTGATGGGCGCGGAGGCGAGGCTTTCGAAGTCGAACGAAGCGGACATGGCGGGAGGCTCCAGGGAAACGGGGGGCGACAGTATAGCAGAGGAGCGGGCCGTTTGCTCGCTCGGGCCGCCCCCGGAACGCCCGGGACGGCCCGGGTTCAGCCGCGCCGGGCGGCGATGCGGTCGAGCGCGCCCTTCAGGCCGTCGTGCACGGCGGCGACGTCGGCGGGCGCCCAGTCGGCCTTCTCGGCGCGCAGGAACGAGGTCTTGTCCACCCGGTTGTCGAAACGCCCGACGGGCAGGTGGAACGTGCGGCCCGCGGCCGTCACCGTCACCGTGCCCGGCTGCCCGCTCGTCGCCTCGAGATGGTCCATGTCGTCGCAGCCGTAGTCGCCGAGCATGACCGCGATGGGCACGCCGTGGTGCAGAATCGACCCCGGATCGTTGGGATCCGTGCGGGCGAAGTTCTTGCGCCGCGACTCCTCGGGCGTGACCCAGACGTACAGAATCGACGCCTTCTCCAGGATCGCCGGGCTGAGCTGCGAGAGCGAGTACTGGTAGCCGAACGGCGCCGCGAGCGGGAACGACGAGCCCTCGGCGCCGCCGCGGGCGAACTCGATGACGAGCGTCTTGCCCTCGAGCGACTGGGGGTAGCTCGCGTGCTTTTCGTCGAGCAGCTCGCGGGCCTCGCGCTCGAGCTTCACCGCCAACGTGCCGCGCAGCTCGCCCGGGAGCGTCGCGAGACGGCGGGGCGCGCCGACCGCCACCGAGGCCGCGTCGAGCCGGGTGAACAGGAGCTCGGCCGCCGACGCGGGGGTGAGCACCTTGCGCCCGAGCAAATCGGCGTAGTCCTCGTTGACGAGGGCGATGAGCGTGCCCCAATCGAGGGGGTTCTGGAACGGACGGTCGGGCGCCTGGAAATACACGCGCTGCGACCCGAGCTCGGCGAGCTCGTCGTCGATGCGCCGCATCAGGTGGACGTAGGGGAAGTCGTCGAGCTGCACCGTCTCGCCCATGTGGAAGTCGCGGCGGCAGACCTCGGGCGGGAGCGACTTGAGATAGCGGCGGACCTCGGACTTGCCCGAGGCGGGCAGCGCGAGCAGGAGGACGATGTCGAGGGTCTTCTCGGCCATGGGGGGCTCTCCGTCGTGGCGGGGCGCGGCGAGCAGAGCGCCGCGGCGGGGTGCCCCTTGCTACCCGGTCCCAGCGCCCGCGGCAAGGGGGGCCTTGGCGGGGGTCAAGCGGGGGAGGCATGGCCGACCCGTCGGTGGCCTGTTAGAATGCGGGCGAGGAGAACGCCATGGCCAAGAGCCAGTTCGAGATCGAGAGCGGCTACCCCGATCCGCCGGGGGAGGACGAGCTGCCCTTCGACGACGGAGAGCCGTTGGAAACGCAAGAGCACCGATTGCAGATGAGCCTGCTGATCGAGGTCCTCGACCTGCACTGGCGGTCGCGCGACGACGTCTACGTCAACGGGAACATGTTCATTCACTACTCGGAGCTCGACTCCGGGCAGAAGAAGTTCCGCGGGCCCGACGTCTTCGCCGTCGTCGGCGGGGTCAGCAAGCGCATCCGGAAGTCCTGGGTCGTCTGGAAAGAAGGCGGCCGCCTGCCCGACTTCATCGTCGAACTCACGTCGGAGTCGACCGCCGAGGTCGACCGCGTCGAAAAGATGCGCCTCTATCGGTACGTCTGGCGGACGCCCGAGTACGTCATCTTCGACCCCCTCTCCGGCGAGCTCGCGGTCTTTCGCTCGGGCCCCGGCGCAGAGCCCTATGAACCGGTGCCGGCGGATGCGAACGGGCGCTTCCCCTGTCTCGAGCCGGGCCTCAGCCTCGGCCTGTGGGCCGGCGAGTTCCAGACCGCCACGCACCGCTGGCTGCGTCTCTTCGGACCCGACGGCCGCGTGCTCCCCACGTACGCCGAGGCCGAGCGTGCGCGGGCCGAGGCCGAGCGTGCGCGGGCCGAGGCCGAGCGTGCGCGGGCCGAGGCGGCCGAGGCCCGACTGGCCGCGCTCGAAGCCGAACTGGCGGCTCTGCGTCCCGGGCCCTGACCGCGCGCATCAAGCGGGCGGGGCGCTCAGCACTTCACCGTCTTGCGCTTGCGGCCGACATACCCGCCGGCGACGAGCTTCTCGATGTACTCCGTCGCGACCGGGATCTTGCAGCTCGTGTCGCCGACGTCGACCGCGACCCGCCCGAGCTTCGCGGCGACCTCGCGCGCCGCCGGCAAAAGCGACGCGATGCCGCCTGCCGTGGCGATCACGAAGTTCACCAGGCCGGCCCGCGCGCGGTTCGGCGCGGCGCCCACGCGCTCGGGCACGCTGTGCAGCAGGGCCTCCCACGCGACCAGATCGAGAGCGTCGTCGGGCTTCAACGCGGCGAGGCAGGAGAGGGTGTGCCAGCCGGCCGTCTGGACCATCTCGCGGCCCCCGGGGTCGTCAATCCACGCGCGACCGAGATCCCAGCCATGGGCGCTCTCGGCGGCGTTCCACGGCACCGTGTACTCGGCGATCATCGACCAGTCGGCGGCCTCGACCCAGCGCTGCAGCGTCTCCCGGTCGAGGCGCCGCGGATCGGCCACCAGCCCGGCCAGGTAACGCGCATCGGAGTTGCCGGTGTCGTAGAGCGCGAGCGCCAGGGCCGGGTTCGTCTTCAGGTCCTTGTTGGCTTTGATGAGGGCCTTCAGGTCCGCCACCTTGACGCCGAACTGCGGGCCCGTGCAGCCGTGGCGGGCGAACGTGCGGCGGGTCTGTTCGGTGCCGAGCGCTTCGAGGCCGGCCATGATCTCGGCGACGCGGGCGGTCAGTGCGGGGTCGGACGTGGACAAAGCGGCTTCTCTCATGACGATGACGTGACGTTCGTGTGACAAACCCGCACCGCGGGCGCGTCGATTTCCGATCGGAATGCGCGTTTCTTCGTATGCTACCGCAATGGACTGGAACGCCTTCTTCGAATCGCTGCTGCCCATGGCCGCGTCGTACGCGCTGCGCGTGCTCGGGGCGCTCATCGGCCTCTGGCTCGCCTTCAAGGTCGCCTCGCTGGCACAGGCTCGCCTGACGGCCGCGCTGCGGGCCCGGTCCTTCGACGCCACGTTGTCCGTGTTCTTCGGGAGCATGTCGCACTGGGGCATCCTGGTGGCCTCGGTGCTCGCCGTCCTGAGCATCTTCGGCATCGAGACGACGAGTTTCGCAGCGATCATCGGCGCGGCCGGTCTGGCCATCGGCCTCGCCTTCCAGGGCACGCTGTCGAACTTCTCGGCGGGGGTGATGCTGCTGGTCTTCCGACCGTTCAAGGTCGGGGACCTGGTCGTCGCCGCCGGGATCAATGGCTACGTGCGCGAGATCGGGCTGTTCGCGACGGCGCTGGACACGAAGGACGGCCGCCACCTGATTCTGCCGAACAGCCAGGTCGCCAACGCCATCATCGAGAATCAGACCCACAACGCACTGCGACGGGTCGAGGTGGTCTTGCAGGTCGGCGCCGGGACGAGCGAGGGCAAGATCCGCGAGACGCTCGACGCCGTGGGCGGCCGCGCGCACCTGCGGGACGCGGGCAAGGGTCACGACATCCAGCTCCGCCGCCTGCTGCCCAACGGCTCGGAGTGGGCGATCCGCGTCTGGGCGCCGTCCGAAAAACACGACGACGTACTCGAGAGAACGACGGCGGACGCGATGCGCACGTTGGCCGAGGCGGGGATCGACGGTCCCGGCCCGTTCGTCGCCATCACGGACCTCGTCCCCCCCGCGGCGGGTCCAGGTCCCGCGCGCCGCTGAGGGAGCCGGTCGCTCAGGCCGCCAGCAGCGCCGCGGCGACGGGTCCGACGACCTGCGCGCAGGCCGACCGGCGCGTGGCGGTGCGGACGGCGCCGGCGGGGATGCCGGCCGCGGTCAGGGCGGCGTCCTCGGGATCGGCCTCGCGGCGGACCCGGGCGAGCTCTCCCTCGAAGGCCGCGCGGGCGCATTCTCGAACCGCGTCACCACCCGCGTCGACCGCCCAGCGCACGAAGGCCCAGGCCAGCTCGGCGTGCCGGCGCTCGTCGGCGGCGATCCGTTCGAAGGCCGCCCGCAGGGCCGGCTCGCTCGCGTCCGCGGCGGCCTCGGCAGCTTCGAGGGCGGCCAGCGTCTCGCCCACGCAGCCCTCGACCACCGCCGCCGCGACGGCCTCCGCCAGGGACGGGGCGGTGAGCGCGCCGGTGAGCGAGAGGGGTCCCGGGCCGATGGCCTCGCCCGCGTAGTGACTCGCCAGGGTGAAACACGTCCGGGCGTGGGCCGTCTCGTCGATCATGGCCTGCTGCGCCGCGGAGAGCAGCGACGGCGGCGCCCCGAAGGCCAGAAGTTCCAGTGAAAACCGCGCGAACGCGGCCACGGAGGCGTGCTCGAAGCGCCCGGCCTCGGCGAACCACAGCGCCAGGCGGCGGCCGACCCGGGGGTCCGACGGCCGCGTCGGGAGGGGCAGGCCCGGGTCGAGCCAGGCCTCCGTGCCGCAGACCGGCGCCGTGCGGGCCTCGCCCTCCACCAGGAACGGCCGCCCGATGACGCAGCCGCCTCCGTAGCACCCGCGGTAACCCTCGTCATACGCGCACGCACCGTTCGAGTCGGCGCACTCGGCGTCGCCCATGCACTCGTCGGCGGACGTCTGGCAAGCGTAACCGGTCTCGCCACACCACGGGTTCTTCCAGTACGTGGCGCAGAGCGCGCCCTCGCCGCAATCGGCGGCGCTGCGGCACTCGGCGGGCATGCACGTCCCGCCCTCGCCCGAGCAGCGGCAGAGCTGGCCGTCGTCGCAGTCCGCGTCGCGCAGGCAGCCGTACTTGCAGGTGCAACCGGAGCCCTCCCATTCCCCGTACTGGCATCGTCCGTAGGGCTGGTCGACGCAGTCCGCGTCGGCCCGGCACGTCCCGCCGAGCTCGTCGGGGTTGCACGTCTCGCCGGTCCGCTCGGCAAACGGTCGGCACTCGACGGCCCGGACCCGGTGGTCCCAGCCGCCCTCGCAGGTCACGAAGCCGATGTCGAGGCCATCGTAGACGACGGGCTCCGGCGACCGGCAGGCCATGCTCGGGGCGAGTCCGCCGCCCGTCCCGCCACTGCCGCCCGTACCGCCACTGCCGCCCGTCCCGCCGCTGCCGCCCGTCCCACCGCTGCCGGCGTCCGCGTCGCGCCCCACGGGATCGCGCGCACAGCCCGCGCCCCCGCCCGCCACGGCCACCAGCGTCATCAGGTGGGCCGCCCAGCGCGCCCGCGTTCGCCTCGTCGTCCGGATCATCGCGTGTTCCCCCTGGTCTCGTTCAGACCGGCCCGGAGCACTGCCCCGCGGCCATCGACAAACCATAACCGAAACCGCTCATCGCTCGGCGATGACCACGGCCCCGGCGAGCCCGCCCTCATGGCTGAGAGAGACGTGCAGGTTCGAAATGCCCGCCCGCAGCGCCAGCACGCGGAGCTGCCCGGCCAGTGCCAGGCTCGGTCGCCCGTCGGCGTCGCTGACGACCTCGATCTCGCGCAGGTCGGCCAGCGCCCGCGGCAGGGGCTCCGGGGCAACGGCCTGCGAGAGCGCCTTGAGACAGGCCTCCTTGGCGGCGAAGCGGGCCGCGAGGTGCACGGCAGGCCGCCCGGAGCCATGGGCCGCGCGGGCCGCCGCCGTCCGCCGCTCGGCGTCCGTGAACGTGCGCGCGGCGAAGATCGTCCCCGGCTCGTCGAGCAACGCCGCGAAAGCCAGAACGTCGACCAGATCGTATCCGAGCCCGGCGATGGCCATGTTTCAGACCTCGCTCGGGCCCGCCTGCTCGGCCTCCGGCCCGGCGAGCCCCTCGGCCACGCCGCCGGCCACGATGGGACCGTCGTCGTCGAGCCGGCGCGAGGCCGCGTCGAGCAGGACCGCCTGCTCGGGGTCGAAGCCCGCATAGGCCGTGTCGGACGGCACCCTGAACGCCTTGTCCGTCCGAATGCGCACGGCGGGGCGGGTGGACTCGAGCACGCCGAGGTGTTCGTGCAGGCGCACCTGCTCGCGTTCCTGGCGCCGCGCCGCGTAGGCGGCGAAGGCCGACTCGTCGAGGGCCGCCAGCACCCGGTCCGGGTGGACGAGGCACACGATCGCCCCGACGTGTCCGAACCCGAGCGAAGTGACGAGGCCGGCCTCGATGTTTCCCGGCCCGAAGTCGAGCGCGCGATCGGTGAACAGCACGGTCTCGTAAGCGCGCATGACCGGATCGGGGTCGTCGAGGTTGCGATTGCCGGGCACGACGCCCGTTGCCAGCGCCTGCGACAGGCCCGCGATCTGCCACGCCGCCGCGCCGCCCTTGCTGTGGCCGGTCAGCGACTTCTGCGAGACCACCACCAGCGGATTGCCCGGCTCTCGACCGAGCCAGCGGAAGATGCGGTCGTACGCCCGGTTCTCGTTGGGGTCATTGGCGTCCGTCGACGTGTCGTGCTTCCAGGCGGCGGCCACGTCGTCCGGCCCGAGGCCGAAGACCGCCAGCGCCCGGCGCAAGGGCGAGATACGCTCGTCCCCCGGGTGGATGTCGTGGAAGAGGCGGCGGCGCTCCGCGGCCTCGAGCGTGCCCACGGCCGCCTCGCCCAGGGTGCCCCGCACCGACGCGAGGGCCGCCGTGACGCGCTGCCACTCCGAGACCCGCGTCGGCAGATCGCAGAGCTGCGCCCCCGTCGCCTCGCCCGCGCGCGGCCGGCGTTCGGAGGCCACGGCCATCACGCCCGGCCCGGGGGCGGGGATGCTGCGGTGGACGCCGTCGCCGTAGCTGCGGGCGAGTGCCACCGCGGCGTAGAGGGGCAAGCCCATGCGCACGGCCACGTCCGCCCGGCAAACGAGCATGGTGCCGCCGCCCTGCGCCTCGACGAAACCCCGGCGGCGCCGGTCGTTGGGGCGCGACATCTCACCGGGGGGGATGCCGCGGGCGAGCATGTCGTCCGTGTCCGCGGTGGCGGCCATGTCGGCGAACCCGACCGCGCCCTCCTCGCCGTAGTCGTCGAAGCCGCCGGCCACGATGAAGGCCGCCTTGCCGCCCAGGACCTTGTCGACGGCCTCCTCGACGCTGACGGCCGCGGTGGCGCAGGCCCCGACGGGGTGCACCATCGGCCCGTAACTGCCCACGATGGACTGCACGATCCAGGCGGCGGTGACGTTGATCAGCGTCTCCTGCAGCGTGTCGCCCTGCCGCGGCCGGTCGAGCGGATGGTCGAGGTACAGGCGCTTGAGTTTCTGCATGCCGCCGATGCCGGCGCCCTGCGTGTTGCCGACGTCCGAGGGGTGCAGGTAGCGGTACAGCTCCTCCGGCTCGAGGCCGGCGGAGAGGAACGCCTCGACGGTGGCCACCAGGTTGAAGAGCGTCGTGCGGTCGACCTGATCGGCCATGTCCCGCGGGATGCCGAAACGCAGGGGATCCCACCCCTTCGGCACCTGACCGGCCACGTAGCGGTTGAGGCGCGCGGCGCGGGCGACCTTGACCACGCTGCCCTTCTTGCGGACGACGAAGAAGCCATCCTTCTCGGGGTCGAAAACGAGGCGGGCGCCCTCACCAGCGGCCTCGACGAAGGCCTGCCCTTCGGCTTGTCCGGGCACGGGGAACACGAAGTCGCGCTCGAGCACGACGTCCGCCCAGACGGTGAGCCGGCGCGGGTCGAAGCCGTTCTGCACCGCGGGATCGACGATGCGGATGCCCGCGTCGGCCAGCAGCGCGGCCTCGTAGCGGGCCTTGACGTCCTGCTCGCGCACGGGCTCTCCGGTCTGCGCGTCCACCCAGCCGACGTGCTGCCGGCCCTTCTCGTGTCTGATGCGCCCGGTGATCCAGGCCAGCTCGACGCAGGCCTCGAGACTCAGCTCACCCGCGCTCTCCATGGACCAGCGCGTGCGGGCGCTGCCCCAGGGGCCGACCTCGCCCAGGCCGACGAGCACGGCGACCCGGGAGAGGTCGAGGTGACGCAGGTCGGCCAGGGCCGCGCGGCGCGCCGGGGTCGGCAGGGCGGGGAACGCGAAGTGCGCGGCGAAGCGCGGGGCCGGCTCGACCCGGGGCGCGGGCTCGACGGCGCGGCCGAGGGCGCGGGCCTCGTCCCGCCGCAGGGCGTGCAGGCGGCGCGCGCGGGTCACCTCGGCGGTGATGCCCGCCCGGATGCCCCGGGCGACCCCCGAGAGATCGCGCACCGCCGCCATGCCGCCCGTCAGATCGGCGACGAGGGGCGCCTCGGCGGCCAGGGCGCGCAGCGGATCGGCACAGAGCGCGCCGAGCAGCAGACCCATCTCCGCGGCGGAGAACGTGCGTACGCCGGCGCGGGCCTCGAGCCCCGGAGCGATGGCGTTGTTCACGTTCATCAGGCCCGTACCGCGCACCCAGCCGATGCGCGCGCCCACCAGCGAGGCGTGGCGCCCCCAGGCCGCGTGCTCGGAGCCCCAGCGGTTGAGCATGGCTTCGAGCGCGGCCTTGGTCTCTCCGTACAGGCCGTCGTTGCCGAACTGCCCGTGGTTGGGCGAGAGCGGCAGCAGGACGTGGGTGCGCAGGTTGCGGACGTGCAGGCGCGAGAAGGCCTGCGCGCACTCGGCCACCAGCGCCTCGACGCCGTAGAGCAGCACGCGCAGCGTCGCCATGGAGCGGTCCGAGATGTCGGCGAGGGTGGCCTCCTCGCCCACCGCGCCGAAGGGCACGAGCAGGTCGACGAGCCAGGGCTCCTTCACGGTGCGCGGCGTGCCGCCCACCACCGTCTTCTCGGTGCTCACGAGCCACTGCACGAGGCGCTGGATGTCCTGCCGCGACCCCTGGTTGAAGGGCACCACCGCCAGCTCGGCCCCGCGCGCGCCGTGCTGCTGGAAGAGACGCCGGTAGAACCGTACGCGCTCGGGCGTGAGGTTCGAGGTCGTCACCACCACCCGGGCCCCGCCGCTGAGCAGCAGCTTGACGAGCTCCAGCGCGATGCTGCGCTCGGACGCGCCCGTGACCAGGGCGGTGCGGCCGGCGAACGTGGCCTCGCCCCGGGCGAGGGCGGTGATGGCCGTCTCGAAGAGCGCCTGCGCGCGGGCCGCGGCGTCCGGGGCGGCGGGGGCAGCGGCGGGCGACGGGGACACGCTCACCTGGCGCCCCTCGACGAGCTCGCGGGCCACGGCCAGCGCCGTCGGCTCACCGCGCAGTCGCTCGGAGAACGTGAGACGACCGTCGCCCTCGACGACGACCGCGGGCGCCAGCGGCACGGCCTCGCTGCGGGCGGTCGGGATGCCGGTGGGGTCGATGGACCGGCCCAGGCGGGCGAAAACCTCGGCGGTGCGCACGTCGCCGGCCCGGCGGGCGCGGCGCTCCAGGTGGGCGACCGTGCGGGCGGCCGCGGCGTCGGCGCCCCGGGCGATGCGGCCCAGGATCTCGGGCAGGGTGGCCTCGACGGACTTCCCCTCGTCCGTGCGGAGCGCGTGGTAGAGCGCGAGGGCGTCGCGGCGGGCCCAGGCCCAGGCGCCGCTGTAGACCACCGCTTTCTCGGTGGTGAAGGCCGGACGGATGGCCTTGTCGTAGTCGGCCCCGTGCTCGGCGTCGTAGCGGGCGAGGCGTTCGTTCTCCTCGACGGCGGCGGGCTCGACGGCCTGCGCCTCGAGTTCGGCCCACACGTCGCGCCCGAGCGCGGCTTCGGCGAAGCGCAGCGACTCGAGGAAGGCCCCACCCACCCCGAAGTAGCGGGCGAGCAGGCCCTCGAGCGCCGCGGCGTCGACGGTGGCGCCCCCGCCCCCTCCGCCCCCGGCGGCCAGCGAGAAGCCGGCCTCGGTGGCGTAACGACCCAGCGCGGCGTCGAGCCACCCGGCGGCCGCCCCGCGATCCCCCGCCCCCGGCAGGGGCAAGGGTGCCAGCGCGCCGGCGCGGGTCGACTCGCCCGCCCGCAGCCACAGTGCGGTGCGCAGCAGCATCGACAGCGCTCGCCCTTCGGGCAGCCCGCGCGAGGCCATCGTCTGCAGGACGTCCTTCACCGAGAGCCCGAACGGCTTGAGCGCGGCGGTGATCTGCGCGCGCAGGTACGGCCCGGGGGCCTTGTAGCGGCCCTGCGTGGCCTTCTCCACGGCGGCGACCAGCGTGCCGAGCGGCATCTCGTGCGCGGCGTCGATGGAGCCGATACCGAACTCGTTGCCCAGATCGGCCATGATCTGATTGCGGCGTGAGGAGTTGCCGCCCGAGAGCAGCTCGATGTTCTCGTCGGCCTTGATCTCGTCGTCCCGCACCCGGGCCTTCAAAGCGAGCAGGGTGAGCAGCCCCTCGCGCACGGTGGGCGCTGCGTCGGTGATGGCCCCGGCGGGCGCCGCGGGTGCGGCCTGCGCGGGCGCCGCGGGTGCGGACACGGTCGGCTTCGCGGCCGGCGCGGGCGCAGCCGGTGGGGCGGGCGCTGCGAGCACGGCCTCGGCCTCGGCGTCGTAGAGGGAGAAGACGGCCTTGCGGTCCGCCTCGACGTTCAGCACGACCGGCGGGTCGAGGCGCGAGGGATCCATCGCCTGCGTCACGCGGAACATGTTGGCCTGCGTCGGCGCGCTGCCGAGGCCGATCTCGATCACGCGGGCGACCCCCGTACGGTCGCGGGCGAGCAGGAGGTCCTGCGTCTCGATCCAGCGCACGGGCGAGGCGAACTGATAGGCGAGGCCCTCGATGAACAGCGCCCGGCCGAGCTCGGCGGGCGGCGCGGCCTCGGCGTCCCAGCGGTCGCGCAGGTCGATCAGCACGGCCGACTCGGTGCAGCCGATGATGTCGTCGAGGTAGGGCCGCGAGACCTCGAAGAAGCGCGCGGTCAGGTTGGGGATGTAGCGCCCGACGAGCGGCCCGACGTCGAGGTCGAGCGGCACGATGGCTTCGAGCTTCTCGCGGAAGGCGCCGACCCCGTCCCGCAGCGCGCGGGAGTGAAACGGCACGTCGATGCCGGGCACCTCGAGGTACGAAGACTTCGCCCCCGAGGGTTCGAGCGCGCGCAGTGCGGCCCGCAGCGCCTCGAGCGCGGGCACGTGCCCGACCACGGAGTACTGCCGGCCGCGGATGTTGTAGTTCACCACCTCGCACAGCAGGCCCGTCTCGCGGGCGACCCGGGCGACGAGGGCGTCGAGGGCGGCCTCGTCGAGCCCGACGATGTTGGGCCGCACGACGGCCATGCGATAGGCCGACCGCCCCTGCGCATCGCGCGGAACGTAGTGCTGCATGGTCAGGCCGCGCTGGTACACGGTGTCCACCACGGCCGTCAGCGAGAGGGCGTCCGTGATGGCGCCGATGGCCGAGTACTCGCCCACGGAGTGCCCGCAGAAGGGCGCGTCCTCCTGGAAGCAGCCGGCCTCACGCAGCTCGGCGATCTGCGCGCACGCGAGCACCGCCATGCCCACCTGCGTGAACTGCGTCAGAAAGAGCACCCCCTGCTCGTGGCGCAGGATCTCGGGCCCGACCCGCATCTCCAGGGGGTTGTCACGGACGACCGTCAACAACGAGAAGCCGAGGCGCTCGCGGCAGTGGGCGTCGGCGGCGTCCCAGACGCGGCGGGCGGCGGCGGAGCGGGCGTACCCCTCCATGCCCATGCCCGTCGTCTGCACGCCCTGACCGGGGAAGACGTAGGCCGTCCGCGGGCCGGCGACGCGCACGCGCCCCCGCAGCGCCAGCCGGCTCTCCTCGGGGGGGCCGGCGTGCGCCTCGACGTCCACGAGGAGGTCGCCGCGCTGCATCCCGGCGTGGCGCGCGCGCAGTTCGAGCGGATCGCCGGGCAGGACGACGTCGGTGAACGTCGCCGAAATGCCCCGGATACGCTCGCCGTCCGTCCCGGCGAAGCCCGCCGACACCGCGGCGACGGCCCGGGCGGCCGTCCACTGACCGTGCACGATGGGTCGGTCGAAGCCCGCGAGCGCGGCGGCGTGCGCATCGCGGTGCAGCGGGTTGGCGTCGTGCGACGCGCGCGCGAACTCGGCGAGGTTCCACGGCGCGGCGGCCTGTTCGACATGGACCGGCGACGGCTGCGGCAACGCCACCGTCGGACTCGGGGCCGGGGCGAAGGCGGCGAACCAGCGCGCCGGCTCGGCCTCGGCGGCGTCCGTCCCGGCGCGGGTCTCTTCGAACGCCACCGTGGCGACGAGCGCACCGTCGGCGTCGCGGATCTCGCCGGTGATCCGCGCGGTCGGCGCGGGCGTCGAGACCCCGGCCGCCGTCGTCGAGAGCGTCAGCGTCACGTCGTGTGCGGCCGTCGGGTCGAGGCGCGTTCGCTGCCCGGACTCACCGTTCTCCGCTGCGGCCACGCCGCCGACGAGTGCGCACCAGGATTTCTCGCGCAGAAGATCCCACAGCGCGGGCTCGCCCGCCGGCAGACGGTGCTGGACCGTCTCACGACGGAACCGGAACCCGGCGCCCTCACCCTGCACGAAGAACAGACTGCGGATGGTGCAACGCAACAAACCGTCCGTGCGCAGGGTGGCCTCGGTGCTGATGCGCACCCCACCGCGGACGGGTTCCCAGGCGGTCAGGCGGGCGCAGACGGCCAATTCGTCGCCGTCCGTGGGCACCGGCCCGGCGGCCTCGATGTGGTTCTCGAGGTGGACGAGCCGCGCGTGATCCCACTCGACCCCGGGCACGTGCGTCGCGCGGAAGATGGCCCCGAAGGCCGCCGAGAAGGCCGCGTTCAGCGGCAGGACGTGCGTGCGCCCCCGCCCGCCGAGGTGGGCCACCGAGCCGTCGCCGGCGGCGAGGGCGTACTCGCGCACGAAACCGCGATCCACGGTGAACCGCGTGCAGACCTCGTCGCCGGCGGGCACGGGGGGCGTCTCGCCAATCATCGCCGCCCGGTAGAACGCGCCGATCCGGGCCGCGCGATCGGGGGTGACCTCGCGCGGGAACCGGCCCGGATGGCGCAGATCACGCTCGAAGTGCAGGGTCAGCCGCACGTCCTTGCCGCGCCCCTGCCGGTCGGCGGGCAGCGCATGAAGCAGCGTGACTTCGCAGCGTCCGACCTCGCCCTCCCGCGTCAGGCTCACCTCCAGCCCGTGCCCGTCGGCCCGCCGGATCTCCAGGCCCGTCAGTCGGCCGGCCGCATCGAGCGTCGCCGTCCAGCGGTCGCCGGTCATTACGCGCAGCAGGTGCGGGAGCGGATTGGCGGCCACCGACGCGCCGTGGAGCACGCCCGTCGCGCGCACGAGGGGAGCGAGCACGAGGGGATCGAGCGCGTGCAGCCACGCGGTCGCGTTCACCGGCCCGCGACCCGCCGCCCGGGCGGTGATCAAAGGCCCGTTCGCGCCGCCCTCCAGGGTGAGGCCCGCGGCCCCGGCGGCCGCCGACAGCCCGGCGCGGTCGACGGCGTCGCGGGCGGGCGCGGGCTTGTGGCCGGCGGCGCGCAGGCGCTCGACGCCGAAGTCCACGAAACGCCGCAGCAGATCGCCGACGGGCTCGTCGACGGTGGTGATGCCCTGTACGGCCTCGGGCCCGGGGATGACCAGGACGGCGTCGGCCGCATAGCGGTCGTCGTGGCTCTGCCACAGGGAGTCGGCCTTGTACCAGCGGCGCACGTCGGCGTCGATGACGGGCACGAAGTTCACGGGCTTGCCGGCCCGCGCGCAGACGCGATGCACGAAGAAGTCCGCGTCGGCCTGCACCACCGTGCCCTGCTCCGCTTGCGGGTAGGCCGCGATGAAACGCTCGACGAAGGCCTCGGGCGCGTCGAGATCGCCCGGCCCCCGCAGAACCGAGTCGCCGGGCCGCGTCGCCAGCCGCTCCTCGAACCGACGCGCCATGTCCAGCACGCGCTGCCGGTAGGAGGGATCGGGGAAGCGCCCGTCTTCGTAGGGCGTGCCCCGCCCGATGGCCATCAGCGCCACCATGCGCCGCAACACGTCCGCCGGGGACATCGCCCCGAGGTCGCCGAAGTACGGTTTCGCCGTCTTCTCCAGCGCCGCGACGATCTCGTCGAAGCGGTCGCGCACGGCGTCGGCCTTGCCGGCGACGGCGTCGAGCAGACGACCGGCCTGTGCCGCCGCGTTGTCGACGTAGTGGATGTCGGCGTCGAGCTGACTCTTGCCGCTCGTCATGCCGCCCTTGCGCGCGCCGGCGGCCACCCACTCCCCGGTGCCGGGCACTTCGGCGAGCAGGGCCTTGACCTGCGGCGAGGTGGCCGCCTCGCGACACGCCATCGTCACCGTGCCCAGGAAGACCGCGTCGACGGGCATCGGCGCGAGCCCCATCGCCTCGCTCCAGGCGCCCGAGAGCCAGGCCCAGGCGTCCTCGGGGGTGCGGATGCCGCCGCCCACGGAGAGCACCACGTTCTCGCGCTCGCGCAGGGCGTGGTACGCGCCGCGCACCAGCTCCTGAAGGTCCTCCCAGGAGTGGTGCCCGCCGGCCTTGCCGCCCTCGATCTGCACGCCGATGGTCACGTCGGGTCGGGCGGCGGCGATGGCGAGCACCTGCTGCACCTGCTTCGCCGTGCCGGGCTTGAAGGACACGAGATCGAGCCCGAGCGCGCGGCAGCGGTCGATGATCTCACACGCCTCGTCGAGCTCGGGGATGCCGGCCGAGACCGTGATGCCTTCGATGGCCGCGCCCTGCGCCCGCAGCTTGGGGATGAGCCCCTCGCCCTTCCAGTGCAGGCCCCAGAGATAAGGGTCGAGGTACAGCAGGTTCACGACGTAGGCCGCCCCGGGCGCCAACGTCCGGGCGAGCTCCGCGGCGCGCAGCCGGAAGTGGCGCTCCGTGACCTGCCCGCCCCCGGCGAGCTCGGCGACGAACCCGGCGTTGGCCGTCGCCGCGACGATGGGCGCGTCGGCCGTCGTCGGTGTCATGCCCGGCAGGAAGACGGGCGGCCGCCCCGTGAACCGCCGCCAGGCGTTGTCGAGCATGACCTCGCCCGTCGGCGAACGGCGCAGCGTCGGGGCGAAGCGCCGGTAGTCGAGCCCGCGGGGCAGCGTCTCGGCGGGCCCCAGGGCCGACTGCAGGCCGGCCGTCGTCGCCAGCGGGAACACGTGGACCCCGAACCCGCGGCAGTTGAGCGCCGTCAGTTTCGCCACGGCGTCGCCCGGCCCGAAGTCCAGCACGTGCGTCACGCCCTCGGGATGCGCCCGCCGCACGGCCGCGCACACCTGACCCCAGAGCACCGGCTCGACGTGCTGCATGCGCACGAGGGCCTCCGCGAGCGTCGCCTCGTCCGCGTGCACCCGCAGATCCGTGCCGTCGTTGCCGAGCGTCGGCAGCCGCAGCGCGGCCGGGTCGAACCCGATGGCCTCGCGGGCGAGATCCGCCGGCAGCGCGCGGCGCCCGGCGTCCATGTAGCGCGAGTGGAACGGCGCCGAGGCCGCGACGAACTCCCACTTGAAGTCGAAGGGCCGCCGACCGAGGCGCCCGCGGGCGAACGCCTGCTTCTCCGCGTCCCGGAAGGCCGTGAGGGCGCGGGCGAAGGCCACCAGCGTCGCCGGCGGGCCCGAGACCACCTTGCGGGCGTGCCCGTTGTCGAGCGCGACGTCGATGGGCGGCAGCTGCGGGTTGGCGGCGTGGAAGCGCGCCAGCGTCTCGGCCAGGCGCTCGCTCGTGAGTCCGGCGATGGCGGCCATCGGCGCGGGCTCCCCCACCCCGGCCTGCTCGGCGGCGGCGCGCACGGCCGGCGGCACCGTCGCCAGCACGAAGGACTCCTGCATCCGGTAGCCCTGCCAGAAGAAGTAGCTGGCGAACTCGGCCGCCCGGGCCACCAGCCGCTCGTGCTCGCGGGCTTCGGAGAACAACAGCGCCGCCATGACCCCCTGCGAGTGCCCGGTCGTCACCGCGCAGACGGACGCCAGCCGGTCGAGTTCGAGCCCCTGCTCGCCCACGGCCACCAGCCGGGCGACGGAGGTCAGGAAGATGCCCGCCTGCGAGACGAGCGAGCTCTGCAGGACCTCCGGCGGGGGGGCCGCGTCCGGCTCGTCCATCCATCGCACCAGATCGAAACCCCGGGCGGGCGTCGCCAGCGCCCCGAGCCGGGCATCCGCCGCCGAGGCGCGCAGCCGCTCGCCCGCCGCCCGCACGAGCCCCCGCACCGCCGGGTGGGCGGCCTGCAGCGCCCGCAGGTCGTCGAGCCACGCCGCCCCTTGTCCGCCGAACAGCACCGCGAGCCGAAGCTCGCCGGCCCGGGCGGCCTCGATCAGACCCGGTGTCCCCCGGACCGCCTTCGCGCGCCGCTCCGCGGGGTCATTTACAAAGCTCTGCCGGTCGTTCGAAGACGTGGTCACGGGACTGCACTCCGGGATCGGGAAACCCGGTGCGTCTACGCGATGGGGTGCCGCGGGTCAATCCGGGCGCTCGCCGGGGGCGTGCCGTCGACGGACGGGCGGCGGCGCGCTACGGTGCCGGCCCATGCCGACCCCCATCGAAGACGTCGTCGACCTGATGCTCGCGTGCCACGCCCGCATCCGGCACTTCCTCGGGGTCGCGCGGGCGGTCGGGCGCGGCGAGGCGGCGTCGGAGGCCGTCCTGCGCGACGCCTGCGACCGGACCCGCCGGTACTTCCTCGAGGCGCTCCCGCGGCACGTCGCCGACGAGAACGAGAGCGTCCTGCCGCGCCTGCGCGGGCGCTCGGCGAGCCTCGACGCGGCGCTCGCGGCCATGCACCTGCAACACACCGACCACGCGCCCGTCGTCGACGCACTCGTGCGCCTGCTCGACCGCGTCGCGCTTGATCCGGCAAGCCCGGAGAGTCCGGCGCATCGTGCGTCGCTGCTGCGCTGCGCCGAGACCCTGACCGCCGATCTCGAGCACCACCTCGCGGCCGAAGAGACCCAGGTTTTCCCGGCGATGCGCGCGCTGTTGTCGGATGCCGAGAAGGCGCAGATTCTCGCCGAGCTGCGCGCGCGGCGGCAGGCGTAGTCCCCCACCTTGCCGCGACGGTCCGGCCTGCCTATGCTCGACCCATGCGCCCCATCCCGCCGCGTCCCCAGACCGACGCAGAACCGCCCGACGGGCCGGCCCCGGACGCGGCGATGCGACCGGAGAGACGGGCGGCGCTCCGCGCGCTGAGACAGCGCCAACACATCGAGTGGGCGCACGGGCAGACCCCCACCGAGCGCCTCGTCGCCGCCGACGAGTTGTACGCCCTGGCCTCGGCCATCGGAGACGATCCCCTGCGCGAGGACAGGGCCCCGCTCTGGCTCGCGCTCAAGGCGCGATGGCGACGGCTCGTCGCGTGACCCCGGCACCGAGGCCCCTCCTCTCTGCGCTGCCCGTGATTCTCGACACGCTGGAGGCGTTCGGGCAGCCGTTCGCGTTGATCGGGGGTCTTGCGGTCGTTCTTCGCGCGCGCCCTCGCCTGACGCGCGACCTCGACTTCGTCGTCTCCGTGCCACCCGGGCAGGTCGACGCCCTGCTCGAGTGCGCGGCCCGCACCGGGCTGTCGTGGGACCCGGCCGAAGTCGCGCAGTTCGCACCCGGCGGTCTCCTGCGCCTGTGGTCGCCGCCGGACGCCGCGCGAGGTGTCTCCCTCGACCTCCTTTTCGCCGACGATCCACTCTCCGTGAGCCTGCTGGCGCGCGCTCGACCGGTCGAGGTCCTTGGGCGCCTCGTCCCGGTCGCCACGGTGGAGGATCTCATCCTCACGAAACTGGACGCCAACCGCCCACAGGACCTCGACGACGTCGTTGCGCTCGTCGACGCGCATGCCGGCGCACTTGATCGGGCGTACCTGCGCGCCTGGGCGACGCGTCTGGATCTTTCCGCCCGCCTTGCCGCCTTCACGGGGTAACGCTCGCCCCTGGCCACATGTGACCGCCGCGGTCTCACTCCTCGACCCGAGAATCGGCTGAAACCTGATCCAGGGCAAGCCATCGCCCCTTCTGGACGCTGGCACGGGCCTCGCTATTGCTGCCCCCGCGACCCCCCGCGGCTCGGCGCGATCGGTCGACCCCTGGAAAGAGAAGGTCCCCCATGAACACTCAGTCCGTCTTCCGGCGCGCCGTTCGCCCATCGGGGACGCCGTTCGTCCTCGCCGCTCTCGCCGCTCTGTGGACCAGCCCGGCGGAGGCCATCCCCACGTTCGCGCGGCGCTACGAAACGACCTGCCAGACGTGTCATCTGGCGTACCCGAACCTGACGCCGTTCGGCGAAGCGTTCCGACGCAACGGCTATCGCTTCCCGGACGGGGGCGACGAGCTCGCCGAGAAACAGAGCCCCGTCGCGCTCGGGGCCGAGGCGCAGCGCGACCGATTCCCCGACGTGGTGCCGCCGGGCGAGCTGCCCGGGGGGGTGCCCCTCTCGCTGGCCTTCGACGCGCAGCTCGGTCTGGGCACGCACTTCGAGGCGCACGCGCCGGTCCTCGGCGCCACGCCCGCCGCGGTGGTCACGCCGGCGCCGGGCTCGACCGCCCCGGCCCCGACCGAGGAGACCCATCAGCACCTCGCCGCTGCGGGCGGTCACGACGACGAGCTCGCCCTCGAGCTCGGGGGGCTCGCGCGCCTGCGGCTGCTCTCCGGCGGCACGCTGGGCGATCAGGCGGCATTCTTCGCCGCGATCGCGTTCGGGGGGCATGCCGCCGTCGAGCTCGAACGGGCGAGTGTCGTGCTGACGCCCATCGACCCGACGACCCTGCAAATCGAGGTCGGGGCCCTCGAGCCGGAGCTGCACGGCGTCTCGCTGCACCGCAACCTGCTCGGGCATCAGCTCCGCCTGACCACGACGCGCGTGGCCGAGAACGCCTTTTCGCCCGAGCCGAGCGTGCTGGCGGTGCAGCTCTCGGGGGTGGCCGCCGGACGCCTGGGCTGGACGGCCGCCGCGGCGCGCAACGCCTCGCCCGTGACCGGGCTCGCCCCCGACGCGTACGCCCGGCTGGAGTACAAGTTCGGCGGGATGCGGCTCGACGGTTCTGCGGCCGCCGCTGCGTCCGCCCCCTGGCGCGAGCAGAGCCTGCGATTCGGGGTCTCCGGGTACCTCGGTCGGGCCGACATCGCCGGCGTGCGCGAAGACACCTTCTGGCGAGCCGGCGCTGACGCGCACCTCACCTGGGAGGACCTGCTCTTCGCCGTCGTCGTCGCGCGACAGACCCACGAGAGCCCGGCGACGGGGGATGCCGAGTCGCGCACCCTCGACCTCGGCTACACCGAGCTCACCTACGTCGTCTATCCGTGGCTCCTGCCGACGGCCCGGTTCGAGCTCGCCCGCCTCGATGGATCGGGCGGCGCAGGCGGCGCGGGGAGCGCCGACCCGAGCCTGTCGACCATCGGCGTCGCGGCGTTGACGATGCTCGTGCGCCCCAACCTTCTTCTCCGCGCCGAGGGCGCCGTCGGCTCGGCCGAGGGCGAACACTTCGGCTTCCGTTTCGCCACCCTCAACCTGGGCGCCGCCCTCTGAACACAGGTCCCGACATGACTCGCATTCCGCTTCTCGCCCTCACCGCCGCGGCCGGCCTCGCCGCGTCCGCGCTCGTTTCCCTGCCGTGCGCCGCCCTCGCCGGCGAGATCGTCGGGCAGATCGACGCGCCGGTCCCGAAACACAAAGCGAACGTCGTCGTGTACGTCCGCAACGCCGGGCTCGAGCCGGCCCCGAAGACCGCGCTGATGGACCAGGAGGGGCTCGTCTTCAAGCCCCGCGTCCTGCCGGTCCAGAAGGGCTCCACGGTCGAGTTCCGAAACTCCGACCCGGTGGGTCACAACGTCAATTCACCCGACGGCAAGCCTTACGACCTCGGCACCTGGCCCAAGGGCGAGTCACGCAAGAAGACGTTCACGGAGACCGGCGCTTTTCGCCAACTGTGCAGCGTGCACGATGACATGATCGCCTGGGTCGTCGTCGTCGATTCGCGCCACTTCGGGGTGAGTGATAAGGCCGGGGCGTTTCGGATTCCCGACCTGCCCGCCGGGAAATACACCCTCGGGGTGTGGCACGAGAAGCTCGGGGCGGCCGATCGCACCGTCGAGGTGGCCGCGACGGGGCCGACGCCGGTGACCATCACCCTCGGCCCGAAGGCCCCCTGACGTGCCCCCGCCGGTCCTCGAGCGTCGCCGGGCGCTCTTCGTTCTGGGCCTCGCCGCGCTGGGTGTCGCCGCGGGTCAGGCGGGGTACGCCACCCTGCGCTTCGCCCGCGCGCCGGTCTCCTACGGGCCGTCCCTGCGGCGGCGCCTCGGTCCGCTGGAGGACTTCCCCCTCGGTACGACGACCTACGTCGAGGGCGCGCAGGTCTTCGTGCGCCGAGATCCCGGGGGCCCGCGTGCACTCTCGGCGGTGTGTACGCACCTCGGCTGCACCGTCCGGCGCGACGGCGCGGGTTTTCTGTGTCCCTGCCATGGCAGTCGATACGACGGCCGGGGCCGCGTCGTCTCCGGGCCGGCCCCACGGAATCTGGCCCACCACGCCGTCGCGGTGGACGCCCGGGGTCACCTCGTCGTCGATCTCGGCGTCGAGCTGGCGGGCGACCCGGACGACGAAACGAAAGGCACCTGAGCCGTGGCCGACACACCCGAGGTGCCCCCCGCGACCGGCCCGCGCGGCTTCGCGCGCCGCGTCTTCGACTCCTTCTGGCGCGTGGGGTGGCCCCGCGACGAGCGGGCGGCGCTGCGGGCGCTGCTGCAGTCACTGGTGCTGCACGTCCATGCCCCGAAAGTGCGGCCGTCGGCCCTCACGTTTCGCGCCACCTGGGGGCTCGGATTCGTGTCGCTCATCCTGCTCGGGGCACTGACGGCGACGGGTGTCTATCTGATGTTCTATTACAGCCCGCACCCGTCGGCGGCCTACCGGTCGATGAAAGACATCGACTTCGTGCTGCCGTTCGGCCTGCTGACGCGCAACGTCCATCGATGGGCGGCGCACGCGATGGTCTTCCTGGTGACGCTGCACATGGTGCGGGTCTTTCTCTCGGGCGGGTACAAGGCCCCGCGCGAGGCGAACTGGGTGGTGGGCGTGCTGGCATGGGTGTCCACGCTCGCGCTGTCGTTCACCGGTTACTTGCTCCCCTGGGATCAGCTCGCCTTCTGGGCGGTGACGGTGGGCGCGAACATGGTGGCCGCCGTGCCCGGGGTCGGGCCGGACCTGCGGGTGCTGCTTTTGGGCGACGCGGCGGTGGGTGAGCCGGCGCTGCTGCGGTTCTACGTCCTTCACTGTGTCGTGCTGCCCCTGGTCATTCTGGGGCTCGTTTCGTTCCATGTGTTCCGGGTGCGCAAAGACGGCGGCCTGGTCACGACGGAGCACGCGCCCGCGCTGCCCGACGGCACCCGCCCGCGCATGGTGCCCGCCTGGCCGCACCTGCTCTACCGCGAGGTCGTGCTCACGCTGGTCACCGTCGTCGTGCTTCTGGCCGTGTCCCTCTGGGTCGACGCGCCGCTGGAGCCCGAGGCCGATCCGGCGCGCACGCCCAACCCGGCGAAGGCGCCCTGGTACTTCCTGGGCGTGCAGGAGCTGGCGCATTACTCGGCGTTCTGGGGTGGCGTCTTCGTTCCCGCCGCGCTGGTGCTCGGTCTGTGCGCGCTGCCATATTTCGACCGCGGTACGGCCGGGCTCGGGCGGTACTTCCCCCGGGAGCGCTGGCTGGCCTGCACGCTTTTCTCGGCGACGATGGTCTTCCTGGCGGTCGTGACGCTGATCGGGACGCTGTTCCGCGGGCCCGGCTGGGCCTTCGGCTGGTATTGGCCATGAGCGAGACGCCCACCCGGACACCCTTCTGGCTCGACGCGACGTTTGCGGGCTCGGCCGTGGCGTTGGTGATCCTGCTCGGCGTGGCGATGGCGCGCGAGTGGGCCCGCCCGCCGCTGATCGCGCAGCGCATCGTCCCCGCGCTGGGGGTCGTCGACCGGTGTGAACACTGCCACTCCGAAGACACGCACCCGGGCGAGATGCTGACACACCACCCACCCGAGCGGTTCGGCTGTACGCCGTGCCATGGGGGGCAGGGGTGGGCCTTGACCGCCCGCGATGCGCACGAGGCGCGGCCGGACTGGGAGCGCCCCCTCTTCACCCTGGCCGAGCGGGAGGCGGCCTGCGGTCGCTGTCATCTCTCGGGCCCCGTGCCCGGTGCGCCGCGGCTCGAAGTCGGCCGCCGCCTGCTCGACACCTTGGGATGTCGGGCTTGCCATGCCCTGCCCGGCGCCGGCGAAACACCGCCCGGACTCCCCCTCGACGGGCTCTCCCTCAAAGTCGAGCCGGCCTGGGTCCGGTGGTTCCTGACCGCGCCCGAGAATCCCGACGGCCCGGCGCCGCGCCATCGCATGCCGCGTTTCGACCTCGAGCCCGACGCCGTCGAGGACCTCGTCGCGTATCTGTTGCGCCCCGCCGCGCCCCTGGCTGCCGCGCCCGAGGGTGACGCCGAGCGCGGCCGCACCGCGGTGGCCACCCGCCGCTGCGCGACGTGTCATCGTATCGAGGGGCGGGGGGGTGACTTCGCCCCGAGCCTCGACCTCGCCGGCGCCAAGATGCGGCCCGAGTGGCTCGTGGCCTTTCTTCGTGCGCCCCATGCCATCCGACCGGGGATTGACATGCCCGAGTTCGGCCTCGACGAGCGTGAGGCGGCCGACATTGCCGCCTACATCGCCGAACAACTCGTCTCCGATACGGGCGAGACCCCGTGGTCGAAGGCGATCGCCGTCGATGGCGACCCCGCGCGCCGCGCCGAGGCCGGCCGTGCCGTGTTCGCCCGCTCCGGGTGTCGGGGCTGCCATGTCACCGCCGACGTGCCCCTCGACCGACCCGGCGCCCCCCTGGCACAGATCGCCGGCCGGACCGCCGCCGAGCGCCCGCCCGCCGCCGACGGCGAGGACCCGCCCGACGTGCCGGCGTTCGTCGCCCGCAAAGTCGCCTCGCCGCGCGTCTTCGACCCGCCGGGCGGTCCCGCGGGTGTGATGCCCCAGTTCCGCACCACCCCGGACGAGGCCGTGGCGATCGGCATCGCCGTCGCCGCGCTCGGCGGGCGATCCGTGCCCGTCGAATACCGCCGGGACACCGCCCCCCGGCCGTTCGCGCCCCCCCCGGGCGTGATCGCCGATCTGTTCGAACGCAAACGCTGTCTCTCGTGTCATCGCATCGGCGGGACGGGCGGCGATCTGTCGCGCATCCCCCTCGACGGTGTGGGCGCGCGGCTCGACCGCACCTGGCTCGCCCGCTTCCTCGAGGCCCCCACGACCGTGCGCCTCGACCAGCCCGAGCGGATGCCCGTCCTCGGTCTCTCGCCCGAAGAGGCGGCGCGGCTCGCCGAGTATCTGAGCCTCACGCTCGACGCCGCGTGGTCGGCCGAGCCCGTGCCCGTCGGCGACGCGACCCGGGGCGAGGCCCTCTACGGCCGGCACGGCTGCGCGACCTGTCACGTCCACCGCGGGCAGGGCGCGCTCGGGGGGCCCGGCCTCGACGACGCCCCCCGCCGCTTGCGCCCAGTCTACCTGAGCACCCTGCTGCGTGCCCCGGAGCGGGTCCCGAACGGGCGGCACGCTGCGGTGCGCCTGAGTGCGGGCGACGCGGCCGACGTCGCGGCGTTTCTGTCGACCGCGACGGCACCTGCGACGGTCGTCCCTGCGACCGCCGCGACCGGCGTGCCCTCGGCCGACTGACCCCCCTGGCCGCCTGCGGCCCGTCGTCGTAGTCTGCCGGCGCCACCGCCCCCGGAGCGCCCGCCATGTCACATCAACCTGCACTTGCCACCCCACACATCTCGCTCACCCCGGGCGAGTCGATTTTCGTCCTCACCGGGGCCGGCATCAGCGCCGAGAGCGGCATCCGGACTTTTCGGGACGCCAACGGCCTCTGGGAAGAGCATCGCGTCGAGGACGTGGCCACGCCGGAGGGCTTCGCGGCCGACCCCGCGCTGGTCTGGCGTTTCTACGGTCAGCGGCGCGCGCAGGCGCTGACGGTGCAGCCCAACCCCGCCCACCGGGCGCTCGCGGCGCTCGAGGCGCGGCTCGGGCCGGAGCGGTTCTTTCTGTGCACGCAGAACGTGGACCACCTGCACGAGGCCGGGGGCTCGACCGAGGTCCTGCACATGCACGGCGAGCTATTCCGCACGCGGTGCAGCGATCCGCGCTGCCCGAAGCTGCCGTTTCACGACGAACGGCACGACTTCCCGACGCTGCCCCGCTGCGAGTGCGGCGCCCTGCAACGGCCGCACATCGTCTGGTTCGGCGAGATCCCCTTCGAGATGCACCGCATCAAGCGCCGGCTGCAGGCGAGCCACGTTTTTGTGACCATCGGCAGCTCGGGGGCGGTCTATCCCGCCGCCGGGTTCGTGCGCGAGATGCTCTACCGGCGCGAGAACGGCGAGCGCGTGCGGACGGTCTACGTCGGACTCGAACGCCCCGAAAACGCCGACGCGTTCGACGAGGTCCGGCTCGGTCCCGCCGGCGTCCTCTTGCCCGGGTTGTTCGCCGTCGAGGGCTGAACCCGACGACCTGCGGGTTGACGCCGGGGCTCGGGCGCGGCTCAATGCCCGCACACCAGACCGCCCGGGGAGAACCCATGTCCGACGTCGTCGTGAACCAGGCCCACAACGTATCGGCCGACGAGGCCAAGAAGCGCATCGCCGGCTTCGAGGAAATGCTGACCAAGTACGGCGTCAAGGTCGACTGGAAGGGCAATACCGGCACCCTGAAGGGCACCGGCGTCTCCGGCGGCATCGACATCGGCCCGTCGAACGTCAAGGTCGAGGTCAAGCTCGGCATGATGGCCAAGGCCATCGGGGTCGACGCCACCAAACTGCGCGGCTCCATCGAGAAGCGCCTCAAGGCCGCCTTCGAGGCGCAGGGGTGAAACGCGCCCTCTTCGGCGTGCCCCGCGCGCTGATCGGCATGGTGCACGTCGGCGCGCTGCCCGGCACGCCCGCACACGGGGCGCCCCTGCGCACGATCATCGCGCAGGCCGTCGCCGAGGCGCGCCTTTACCGGGACGCCGGTTACGACGTCGTGCTCATCGAGAACATGCACGACCGCCCCTACCGGAAGGGCGGGGTCGGGCCGGAGATCGTGGCGGCCATGACCGCGGTGGGCTGCGCCGTGCGGGCCGCGGTCGACCTGCCGCTCGGCGTGCAGATTCTGGCCGGCGCCAATCACGAGGCGCTGGCCGTCGCGCTCGCCTGCGAGGCGCGGTTCGTGCGGGTCGAAGGCTTCGTCTTCGCGCACGTGGCCGACGAAGGGGTCATCGAAGCCTGCGCGGCCGATCTTTTACGCTACCGCCGGGCGCTCGGGGCCGATGTCGCCGTCGTCGCCGACATCAAGAAGAAACACTCGGCGCACGCCATCACCGCGGACGTCTCGCTCGTCGAGACGGCACACGCCGCCGAGTTCTTCCTCGCCGACGGCCTCATCGTCACGGGCACCGCCACCGGGCACGCCGCCGATCCGGCCGAGGTCGCCGCCGTCGCCGCCGCGGTGAACCTGCCCGTGCTCGTCGGCTCGGGTGCGTCGGCCGAAAATGTCGGCGCCTACGCCGCCGCCGACGGGGTCATCGTCGGTTCGTCCGTCAAGGTCGGCGGGCGCTGGGAGGCCCCGGTCGACGCCGCGCGGGCCCGGGCCTTCGCCGAGGCGTTCCGCAGGGGGTGAGGCCGTTACGGGGACCACGCCGGGGGTGATACCCTGCGCCCATGCCGCACCGCCCGCCCCGCTGCCTCGCCTCGCTCGCCGCCCTCGCCGCCGCCGCGGCACTCGCCCACGCCTGCGCCGCGCCCGACGACGAGACGACGCCCCCGGACGCGTCCCAAGTCCCGGTCCTCGACGCCGTGCCGGCTCCGGGCCCGATTCGCGATGCGGCCGGGGCGCCGGCCCCGACCCCGGACGCCGCGCCGGCCGCCGGGGGGGACGCCGAGCCCGAGCCGAATCCGCCCCCCGACGCCGCCGCGGAGCCGGATCCGACCCCGCCCACTGTCGACCCCCTCGCCCTCGCCGCGCAGGTCGACCCCGATGCGTTGCGCCGGACCATCGCCGAGCTCGAAGCCATGGGCACGCGCTACACGTACTCCGACGGAGACGAGCGCGCGCGGGACTACCTCGTCGAGCGACTGCGCGTATTGGGGTTCGAGGCCGAACTCGACGCCTTCACCTTCCGGGGCGAGACGGCCGAGAATGTCATCGCGCGCAAGCGGGGCACGGCCGACGCCCCGGCCGTCCTGGTCTTCTCGGCACATTACGACTCGACCTCCGAGACGCCCGAAACCCTCGCGCCGGGGGCGGACGACAACGCCTCCGCCGTCGCCGCGGTGCTCGAAGCCGCGCGGCTGTTGGGCCCGCTGCCGCTCGCACACGACGTCTGGTTCGTCTTCACCGCCGCCGAGGAACAGGGCAGCGTGGGGTCGGCGCACCTGGCGCAGCGCCTCGCCCTCGAGCGCTTCGACGTGCGCGGTGTCATCGCACCGGACATGATCGGGTACTGGCCGCTCGGAGACGACGACGCCCTCGACGTGCTCGGCGACATGGGCTCCGTGGACCTCGTGGACCGCATGTGTTCGGTCGCGGACGCCCTGGGTGTGCCCTACAAGCGCTGGATCGAGCACGAATACTGTTATGGCGACGACCACACGAACTTCCAGGAGCGCGGTTTCCCCGCCATTGCGCCGATGGACTGCGTCGAGGCCCACAACATTCCGGCGAGCGGCGAAGAGCTCGGTCACTACCACCGGTCGACGGACACCCTCGACACCCTGCACATGCCGTTCACGACCCGGGTCGTGGGTGTGATCGTCGCGACGCTCGCCGAGCTCGCGCGGGGCGAAACCGGGCGCTGACGCGGCCGCAGACGGTTCGCAAACGCGCCGTCAGCGGAACCAGCCCCGCCGGCGCTCGCCCTTCGGCTCTTCGGCCTTTTCGGCCTTCTTCGGCTTCTTGCCCGACTGCTTGCGGGCTTCGAGCGCACGCTGCTCCGACGTGAAGAAGGGCCGCTCCTTCGGTTTGCCGAGGCTGGTCTCGGCGGGGATGGCCTTCGGCGTCTTCTGCGTGATGATGCGCACGCGGACGCCGCCCTTGCCCTCGTACTTGTCCATCAGATCCCAGACACGCAGCGACCAGTCGCGCGGGCCGGTCTGACAGCCGCGCGAATTGCCATTCGGGTGCATGCGGTAGACGGGCGGGCAGCCCTCGCTGACCTGCCCCGGCTTCAGCCCCGCCTTCGTGAGCGAGGGCACCTTGTCGACGAGCAGATCGGTCTTCGGATCGTAGTTGTCTTTGGGTTTGAGCCAGTAGTCGCCGTCACGCAGGGGGCCCTGCGTTCCCGCCTGGTAATCACTCTCGAGCAGGCCGGTGACGGCGTCGCGGGCACCGGACGCGGCCGCGTTGCCGAAGTACCCGCCGACGATCTTCCCCCCCTCCTTGATGATGACCTGCGTGGACGACTTCGCCGACTGCCGGTAGATGAGGATCTCGGCGCCGGGCTCGCCGTTGCCGCGAGCGGGCGCGGCCAGGGGGGGCGGGCTCGGCGGCCCGGAGGCGGACGGCGGGGTCGACAGTACCCGCTCTTCGGGGCTCTGGTGGGCCTCACCGGCGCTCAGATTGGCCTGTGCAACGGCCAGGGCGGCGGCGGGTTCGTCGTACTGCTCACGAACCGGGGCGATGCGGCCACGGGCGAGCTCGCCGACGGCCTCGCCCTCGCTCTGCAGGCTGCCGCCGACTTCGCCCTTGAACGCCGACACCCCGGCCACGAGGCCGAGGACGAGCACGGCGGCGACGACGACGTATTCGGCAGTGGTCACGCCCCGGCAGTGCCGGAGGGCGCGGGGGGAATGGCGGCGGGGGGTTGCGGCGGGGTTCATGACGGCATCCGGGGTCAGTCGACCCGAGCGGGTCGGTCGGGGTGATTCCGGCAGCAAGAAGCGGGCCGGCGGGTATGCGGCCGGCCCGATGGGCGTAAGCTCGGCTCGAAGCGCGCTCACCCGCCCTGCGTCACGAACGCCCAGATTTCGGCCTCGCGGCCGTCCTGATACCCGCCGTGACCGACACCCGGCAGGACCTCGAGGTGGACCGGGTGGCCCGCGGATTCCAGCGCGGCAGCCGTCTGCCGAGCGTTGTCGATGCCGAAGTCGGCGTCGCCGATGAGAAAATAGAACGGGATGCGCCGCGCGGGCTGCCATTGGAGACCGGGGGTGGGATCCGCCGCGGCGCTGACGACCGCGCCGGCCACACGCTCGGCCCGTCGCATCGCCAGGGCGAACCCGAAATAGCCGCCCTGCGAGTGCCCCCAGACGTAGACCGGACCCGGCGCACAGCGGGTGTCCGCCTCGGCGATGAGCGCGTCGGCGAGGGCGAGATCCTCATTGCCGCCCGGGTCGGGGTTGTAGGCATCCCATGAGCCCGGGATCTGTTGACCGAAGGCCGAGATGACACGCTCGCGACCGTCGGGTGTGATGACCAGCGCGCCCCGGGCGGCCGCAAATGCACACACGCCGCTCGTCGCACAGAAATTGTCGGCGGTGTCTCCATTGCCGTGCAAAGCGAGCACCAGCGGCCCTCCAGCGCCGTACCCGCCCGGAACGTCGACACGGGCCGAGCGACGCTGTCCGTTCGCCTCGAGCGTCCAGCGTCCGCCCGAACAGTCGGCCGGAGCCGGGGCGGTCGGCGGCGACGTCGGCGGCGACGTCGGTGGGGTCGTCGGCGGCGACGTCGGCGGGGTCGTCGGTGGCGCTGAAGTGGCGTCGGGGTCGTCGGGGTTGGCCGGTTCATCCGGGTCGTCCGGGTCGTCTGGTCCCGGAGAGCCTCCGGCCGACGGCCAGAAGCCGCCCCCGGGGCGCGCGGCGTCGGAGGGACCGCTCACGAGGGCATCTTCGCCCGCGGGTCCCTCACCCGCGAGGCGCTTCACCCCCAGTTCACCCTCCGCGCAGGCGCCCACGACGGCGGCGAGACCGGCCGCGGAGAGGCGAACGGCGACGAATGCGGACACGCGGGAGCGGGGGGAGAGCCGGAACACCGCCCCATCATCCGCCTCCGCGCGCCCAGGGGCAATCAGGGTGCGTCGAGGTCGACGGAGAGGCCGCGGGGCGGCGCGGACGGCGGGGTCTGCCGTTCCGTCCGGGGGCGCCGCGGGGGCGGCGGCGGGGTCGATTCGAGAGCCGGCGGCGGCACGGGGGCCCGCGCGACCAGGGTGCTCGCCGGCACCGACGACGACACGACCACCCCGTCGGACTCGGCCGCGCCGGGCGCGACGACGGCGGCGATCGGCACCGTGACCGGGGCGGCGGGCCGGGCCGCACCACTCGCCACCGGCGGCTCGTGCGTGAAGATCACCGTGAGGGCAATCGCCGTGAGGACGAGGCACGGGACACCGACGACCAGAAAGTAGAACCCGTCGCCGGCGCGCTGTCGTTCGACCATGGAGGACCTCCTTTGAGGGGGATCCACGGGCGGGCGGCGGGTTCGGTCTTTCTTCTCGAGGCGGGTCGTCCACCCTGCTCACATGGGCGCGTCGAGCCCGACGACGCGACTCTCCCCGGCCTCGACGTGGATTTCGGGGGCGAGCCCGGCGGTCAGGCGCCTCAGCCCGGGCCGCGCGGGTGGTGGTGCACGACCGTCTGCTGCGCGTCCTCGAGGGCTTGTTTGCCGGCCCTTTCGAACAGCGCCTCGGTCAGCTCGGGCAGCGCCGCTCGCTCGGCCCGCGTGAGCGCGTGGGGGGCGGTCAGGCCCGAGTTGGGCAGCAGAAAGCACGCGAGCTGGCGGGCCGCCCGCAGGACGAGCAGGAGCTTCTGGGAGTTGGCGGGCGGCCGGGCGGGCACCACTTCGATGGGGTGCGCCATGGCCAGCTCGGAGAAGATCGGGTGGAGCTGCCAGTGCTTCAGCGCCACGCGCCCGGCGTTCCCGTGCAGCTCGGCCACCCATTGGTAGGTCTCGCGCGGGAAGCGCCCATCGGCCCGCGGCGTGAGCAGCTCGGGGCTCAGTGCTTCGATGGCGCGCAGGACGACCAGTTCGCCGACCTCCATGAACAGCGCCCACGCGTGGATCGTCCCCGTCACGCTCGGGAGGAGCTCGCGCGCGAGGTGCTCGGCGGCGCGGGCCGAGACGAGGTGATTGAGCCACAGGGCGTGCACGATGTCGGGGTGGCGACGGAGCAGATCCTGCGACATGGCGTGGCTCGCCGCCGTGACGGCCGTCTTCAAGGCGCGATCCGTCCCCAGGCGAATAAGCGCGTCCTGCAGCGCCACCGGGGCGCCCGAGGCGCGCGAGACGTCCGCCGCCCGTGCGGCGCGGATGATCGACGCACTCAGGGGCGCAGACGAGAGCAGCACCGACGCGACCTCGTCCGCCGGCGGATCGGCTTCGCCCTGCAGCTCCATCAGGCGTTTGACGAGCTGCGGCGGCATGGGCAGGTCGAGGGGGTCCCGCTCGATGTGACGCTCGAGACGCATGCGCAGGGGCGCTTCCGACGAGGCGTGACCGGCGAGCGAACCGTCGCCGGCGGGCGGGGGGACCGCAGTGGCCGTCCCCGCCGGAGACGTCGGGCTCGCCATCGGCTGCGGACCGGTCGCGGGCGACCGCGGGCTCGCCCCAGGGGCATGCGAGGCCCCCGGGTGCCCCGTCAGGGTCGGCGCCGGTGTCAGGGCATCATGGGCGGCGCCGCCCGGCGCGTGCGCGAGTGTCTCGTGGGGCGCGAGGCCGCCGCCCGGGGGGGACTCGACCCCCGCGGCGAGCAGGCGGTTGACCACCTCGTCCAGATCGGCCCGGGCCAGCGGCTTCAGCAGGCAGTCGAAGATGCCCATGCGATAGGCCCGGACGAGCTCGCGGGGATGCGCCGAGCCCGTGAGCAGAATGACCGGCACCGGCGGTCTCTGCGCCCGCGCGAGCTGGATGAGCTGGGGCCCGCCCATGCGCGGATTCACCACGTCCGAGAGGAGGGCGAAGTAGGGGTGCGCGGCGAGCCGGGCGGCCGCCGCCGGGAGTTCGCCGACGACGTCGACCTCGAGGCCCGCCGCGGTGAGCTGCCGAGCCACCTCTCCGGCAGCCGGGAGGTCGCGCTCGATCAGGAGTAGCTTGCGAACACGTGCCACGAAGTCCATCACCTGGGCGCGGGGGAGCCGCAGCTCCAGTTCTACTCCGAGCGCCGAGGGTTTTCACGTTTCGCGACAGAGCGCGATTGCACCGGGGCGCTCGGGTCCCCGCCCGGGCGGCCCCCGCTCAGATGGGCACGTCGAGCCCGACGACCCGGATCACCCCGGCCTCGACGTGGATCTCGGCGGCGATCCAGGTCGTCAGCTCTGCGACGAGCGCCGTTGCGTCGTACACGAGCACGCCGTCCTGATAGATCCGTACGGTGACGTCGAGGGCGGGGCCCACCGGCTGTTCATCGGGGCCCTCCGGGTTGGCATCGGGCAAGATCGCCTCGATCGCGACGCCGAGCAGGTAGGGCGCGCCGGCGGCCGCCGTGTCCTGCGGGGCGAGCAGGGCCGCCGCGGCCATCCCCCGCTCGGCGCCGTGCTGCAATCCGAGCTCGGGGTCGTCGCCGGTCTCGCCGGGCACGCCCCAGTCCGGCCGGGCGTTGCCCGCGTGACAGTCGAGGACGGGGTCCCCGAGCCCGCCGCCGGGGGCGAGCAGGTGCAGCGTCGCGGTGCTCGGCGGGTCATCGCCGCCCGTCGGCGCCCACTCGACGACCGCCGCGAGGCCGCGCATCTCGGGCGCGTAGAAGGGCACGACGACGTCGTCCTCGCAGGCCGTCGGACCCCGGCTCCGCAGCGCGAGGGTGTACACCCCGGGGACGTCTGCCGCGAAAACGGCCAGCGGCGTCGAGACGTCATCGGGGGTCAACACGGCCGGGCCCTCTCCGGGCAGGACCTCTTCACCGATCTGCCCCACCGAGCCCGGCGGGCGCTCCGTGACGACGAACTCGTGCGTCTCGATCTCGGCGAGGCTCGGCATGTATTGCGCGAACAAGGCCACGGGCAGGCCCGGCGCGACGAAGACCTCGGTCGGGGTGACGAACGCCGGCGTGCATGTGATCGCATCGCCCTCGAGGTCGAGGCGGTGGTCGCCCTCGAGCGTATTCGCCCGCACGGTGAGTGTGGCGCGGTGGTGGGCGGCTTCGGCGGGCGCGTAAGTGATGCGCAGCGTCGCCGTCTGTCCGGGTGCCATGCCCGGCGTGCCGTCGCCATCGGGATCGTCGGTCCCGAGGGGTGTGTTCTGCGCGTCGACGAAGGTCACCTCGAACGCCGGGTTGCCATCGAGTCTCAATGGCTCGAGGAAGAGGCGATCGCACCCGCCCGCCCGCACGACGAGCGGGGTCACGTCGGTCTGTCCCACGATGATCGTCGCCGCGCCGACGGCCGCTCCGCCGAGGTCGAGCGTCGGAACACACGCCTCCCGCGCGTCGGGCACATCGGCCCGGTCGGGATCGACCCCCGGGCGTGCGTCGGTGGGCCCGACCGGACCCCCGTCTCGCCCCGGGTCCGGTGAGTCGTCGCCGCAGCGCAGCCCGCCGGCCACGTCGGCACAGGTCGCGTCGCCGCAGAGTGCCGTGCCTGCACAGTCGCACGCCGCCGCGCCCACGCACCCCTCGGGCAGGGGCTCGCACACCGAGGCACCATCGGCAGTGACACAGAGCGTGCCCTCACAGCCCGCGGATGCGACGCAGCTCAGGTAGCCGGTCTCGCGAATGGTCTGCGGACCGGCGCCGCCATCGGCCGTCTTGGCGATGCAGCCGCCGAGCGCGGCGGCCAGACCGAGAGCAACGGACGAAACAGACGGGATTCGGCGTGTCATCGGGCAACCTCCGGCGGCGTCGAGGCCGGCTCGACGGGGTCTGATTCGGGTTCGGGTCCAGACTCGGTCTCGGAAGCGGCATCCAACGGCCCGACCGCGAAGGTCGCCCCGTAGGTGCGCTGCCCCGGTCGGTCGAGCGAGGCCTCTTCGGCCGCGCCACAGGCCGCGCGCAACTGCTGAGGCAGCGCGGCGAACAGCGCCTCGAGGGCCTCGGGCGTCGCGACGAACGTCAGCGTCCGCGCGAGCGCCGGGCGGCCGTCCGCCGTGAAACGGGCCTCGACCGTCGCGCCGAGCACCTCGAGCTGATGGTTCAGCCCGTCGAGCCGCGCCGCCCGCTCCGGGGCGACGAGCGACACATACCGGGGGTCGAGCCGATACCGCGCGTCCGCGCCCTGCCCCTCGCGGCGCAGTTGGCCGGCCGCGACGAGGGCGCCGAGCAAACGGTCGAGCACTTCCTCGGCGAGGTCGGGAAACCCCACCGCCAGTTCCGCCGCGGTCGCACCGTCGAGCAGGCCGAGCCGCTCCTCGAGGTGCCGCAGGTGGGCGCGCTCCTCCGCCGACGCCGTCACCCCGTCGCGGGCCTGCCGCTCCAGCGTGCCGATCGTCCGCAGCGAGACGCCCGTGGCCCGCGCCACCTCGGCCTGCGAGACCCGCCCGCCCTGACGCATCGCCTCGAAGGCCGCCAGACGGGCGAGCTCCTCGAACGTCCTGAGGGGCAGGTGAAACCGCCGCGCGAGCCGCGCCGCGGGCCGCAACAGCGCCAGAACCAGCGACCGTTGCCAGGTGATGAGTGCGTCCGGCATGTCGGACCTCCATCTTCAAGATACGGCAGAGAACCGCAGGCGACAAGCAATTTGTTGCTTGTCCAATCTTCGCTGCGGCGAGGGCACGCCCCCCTTCCCCCGGACGTCCCGGCGCGGCATAACCCGCCCCATGGAAGACCTCCGCGTCGAACTCCCCAAGGTGCTCGCGACCGTCACCCGCGGCGGCGCGTTCGCTTCGCATGGCCGGGTCGAGACCCCGCCGCCCGCCCTCACCGTCGACGGCGTCGGGCGCGTCGCGCTGCCGCTCTTGCCCGCCCAGATCCCCGCGCTCGTGGGGGTCGCCGAGCGCGCGCCCTACGGCAAGGGCACGCAGACGCTCGTGGACACTGACGTCCGGCGGACCTGGCAGATCGGTGCCGCGGCGGTGCATCTGAACGGCAAGCGCTGGCCCGAGACGATCGAAGGCATCGCGCGCCGGGCCGCGGACGGCCTGGGATACACCAGGCCGGTGACGGCGTCCCTCTACAAGCTGCTCGTGTACGACGAGGGCAGCTTTTTCGTCGATCACCGCGACACGGAGAAGGCGCCGGGCATGTTCGCGACGCTCGTCGTGGTGCTGCCGTCCGACTTCGAGGGGGGTGAGCTCGTCGTGCGGCACGGCGGGCAGGGGAAGACCTTCGATCTGCGAACGGACGATCCCGGCGAGGTCGCGTTTGCGGCCTTCTATGCGGACTGCGTTCATGAAGTCCGCCCGATCACGCGGGGCTGCCGGCTCGCGCTCATCTACAACCTCGTCCGGACGGGCAAGGGCGCCCTGCCGACGCCGCCGGCCTACGCCGACGAGACCGACGCCCTCGCGGAGTGCCTCTTCGGCTGGGACGACGACGGGCCCGACCGCCTGGTGCTGCCACTCGATCACGCCTACACCCCCGCCGAACTCTCGCCCGCGGCGCTCAAGGGCCGAGACGCCGCCGTGGCACAGGTCGTCTTCGAGGCGGCTCGCGCGGCCGACTGCGAGGCGATTCTTTCGCTCGTCACCCTCGAGGAGTTCGGCATCGCCGAGTATCACGGGTGGGGCTACGGCCGGCGGCGCGGGCGGGGATGGGACGCGGGCGAGTCCGACGACGATGGCGACGACGACGGCGACTTCAGCGTGTACGAGGTCACCGAACAGAGGGCGTTCCTCGAACACGGCTGCGATGCCGAAGGTCGGCGCCTGCCCCGCAGTCGCTCCGTTCTCGACCTCGAGGAACTGTGCCCGCCGGATGTCTTCGAGAACGGCGAGCCCGACGACCTGTCATTCACCGAGGCCACCGGCAACGAGGGCGCGTCGTTCGAGCGTACCTACCACAGGGCTGCGCTCGTCGTCTGGCAGAAACGGCGTTCGGACGCCGTGATCGCCAACGAGGGGCCCGCCGTCAGCGTCCCGCACCTCGAACAGCTCGTCGCGCACGGGGGCGATCCGCGACCGCTCGCGGTTTTGATCATCGAGCGTTGGGCGTCGCATCCCTACCATCACGAGAAGACCGAGGGTGTGTTCGGTGTGCGGCTCCTGGCGTTGCTCTGTGCGACCGACACCCTCGACGTCGCCGAACGCTATCTGCGGCGTGTCACGGCGGTCGTCGGATACATCGAGGCCGAGGTCCCGCATCTTCTGACGGTGCTCGGCCGACTCCCGGTCAAGCGCGCCGAAGATGTCATGACGGCCGTGGTTTCCCACCAGATGGCGTCGAAACCCGCCGAGACGGCGGCGTTGTTCGCCCGCTTCGTCCACGCGCTGCGGGGCCGGGCGCCCGATTACACGTTCCGGACCGCCGCCTTTGCGCTCGCCGCCACCCTGCCCGGCCGCGCGCCGCAACCCGTTGTCTCCCGATGGGACACGCGCGCCGCGGTCCCGCCCGGTCTCGTGACCGCGGTCCTCGACGGGCTCACGGCGGCGGGCGACGAGGCCGCGCTGCAGACCGCCGTCGACCACATGATCGCCGCGCGGGATCGCTTCCCCCTCGACGGGTCGCTCGTGCCGGGGGTTGTCGGGTTCCGGCGCGACGCAGCGGGGGCCGGTCCGCGTCCCGGGCTCGCAATGGTCGCCGAAGTCGAACGACACTGTGTCGAACACCTGCAGGCCCGCGTCGCGCTCTCTCTCGCGCCGCCCGCCGACGAGACACGCGAGGCGAAACTGTCGTGCCGGTGCGCGCACTGCACCGCGGCGAGCGCCTTCCTGGCACACCGCACCCAACGCGTCTGGGAACTCCGCGCGGCGAAGGTCCACCGGGCGCACGTCGAGTCGACGCTGCGGGCCGCGCACGCCGACGTCGACTGCGAAACGGTCACAAACGGCAACCCGCACGGCCTCATCTGCCGCAAGACCCGCGCGTCGTACGAGCGCCGCGTCGTTCAGCGCAAGCACGACCTCGCCGCGCTCGCGGCGCTCGGGGCCGATTCCCGTTGACGGGGCCCCGGCGGCCCGCAAGAACGGGTGCATGCCCCTCAACACGTTGTCGCTCACCGTGGCGCTGCTTGCGCCGCCGGCCGCCGCGCCTGCGCCTTTGCCGGAGCAGCGCGTCTTCCTGACGGATCTGACGATCCTGCGGGTCAACCCCCTCGGGCTCGAGACGCAGTTGCGCCTCGGCTACCAGCACATGCTGTATCGCTCGGAGTCCGCTGCGCTGCGCGACAATTTCGTCCACGCGGGGACGTACGTGCGCCTGAATCCGGCCTCGGCCCGCACGGCCGCGGTGGTCGAGGTCCAGCCCCTCTCCGTGCTGAACCTGCGCTTCACGGGCGAGTACCTGCGTTACTTCGGGACCGTGGGGTATTTGCAGTCCGCGCCGACGGCCGACCTGGACTTTTCGGACACCGCCCTCGACGCCGCCCGCGACTCGGCCTATGGCACCGGCGGCCTGCACGCCACTTTCGAGCCCCTGCTGCAGGTGAAGTTCGGGTCCATCGCGCTGCGCGACCGCGCCGTGCTCGGATACTTCGACATGGACCTGCGGGCGGGCGATCGCGTCTGGTACGAGGCCACGCTCGACGCCCCGCTGCCCGGCGAGGGCTGGGTCTTCTCGCACGACCTCGACCTGCTCTACCTGACGGACTTCGGCCTGACGAGCGGTCTGCGCTACTCCAGTGTTCACCCCTTGCACGACGACGCCGAGTCACCCGCCGGCACCGACACGAGTCATCACCGCGTCGGTCTGTTGAACGCCTACACGTTCTTCGACGAGGGCTACACGACCTTCAACAAACCGACGCTCGTGCTCATCACGAGCTGGTACCTGAAACACCGCTACCGCACCGGCAAGGACGTCTCCCAGGCCGTGCCGTACGTCGTCCTCGGGTTCGCGTTCACGAGCGATCTGGTGCCCGCGCGGTAGGGAACGGCGGCTCGGGTCGGGCGCGGCCGCTTGCAGATTCGACCATAGTCGAATCACTGGACGACGATGGTGACGGAAGAACGATATCCCTTCGCAAACGCCCGCCAGCGGGCGCGAACGGCCTCGTCGGCCCCGGAGCGGCGGTCGCCGACTTCGCGCGCGGTGACGCCCGCCCAGTCTTGGCCGGTCTCGCCGGTCAACCGCTCGATGAAGGTCTGGACCTTGGCGCGGTGCTTGGCCAGGGCGATGGCGGCGACCTCGCGGCCCATGAAGTACGCGCTCTGACAGTCGAACTCGACGCCGGCGGTGATGAGTGGCTCGTCCCAGCGGCGGTCGTCGTCCTCGGACAGGGCGTTTCTCAACACGTGATCCAGGTCGCCCAAGTCCCGGGCGCGGGCGTGGGGCCGGTCGAGGAACGCGACCATCTTCAACACGACGAGCGTCGAGAGGGCGGCCACGTCGATCGCCACGGAGGTCCCGGGGAGCGTCACCCGCTCGGCGTGCCGGAACACGAGATCGAAGCCGACGAGGCTCATCCGATGGGCGCCGGCGTCCAGCCGGACCTCACCCTGCTCCACGAGCTCGGCCGACGCCGGGACGACATCGACCCGGAAGGCCTCGGGGCCGTTCCAGCGCTGAACCTCATCCGGGTCGCGCGCCCACCCCACGGCGGCCATGAGCGTCGGTACATCGTCCACGGCGACGGCGACCGCGAGGTCGACGTCCTTCGTGTCCCGGGGCAACGGCAGGTGGTACCCGAGAGCGGTCGCGCCGACGACGACCACGCGGACCTGGCTTGCCGCACCGAGCAAGGCGGCGAGCTGAGCCGCGTGGGCCGGGGAGATGGGGAGGCTCACGGCGCCGCCTGGGCATCTACGGCGACGAAGCGGCGGTGGATCTCGCCGGCGGCCTCCCGGGCGCGTGTGTTCCCCTCCAGAAGAAGATCGGCATAGACCAGCGTGGGATGAACCGTGTCCGGCGTGTGCCCCTCGAGCGCCGCCGTCGCGGGGGCACGCCGCACGATGACGTTGCCCGAGGCGTCGGGAATCAGCGGGAGGGCCGAGAGCGCGGTCGCGTCCGGATCGCGGAGGTAGACCAGCGTGGCGTCGCCCCGATAGTAGCCGGTGAGGCGCCAGGCGGCCGCGGCGCCGCCCCACCGCCAGTCACCGACCCGGCTCAGCGCAGGCGCGAGGGCGGCTTCGACCTCCTCGGGGTTGCGGCCACGCGCCCGGTAACGACCGAGCCCGAGCCCCGGCAGGAGCGTCGGAAACCCGGCAACGAAGAGTTCGAGCATCGCCCGGTACCCGCCGTTCGCCCAGGTGGACCCGCCCCGCGTGCGGAGGAGGAGGCCCCGCGCTTCGAGCCGGTGACGGACGTCGTTGGCGGTCTGCGGGCTGACGCCCCCCGCGGCCTCGGCCAGCGAACGGGCCGTGGCGCTCACGAGTTCGGGTTTGGCGAGCAGCGCGGCGAAGACCCGGTAGGCGGGGCCGCGGAGAGCCTTCTCGCCCGGAGCGCGTTGCTCGGCGCGACGCCCCTGAACCCACGCGAAGTACCGGTCGCCGAGGCGCACGTGGCAGTTGCCCGCGAGGTCGACGAAATTCACACCCGCTGCGGCAAGCGCCTCGCCCGGGGTGCTGCCGATGACGGGCGCGAGCACCAGCAGACCTGGGCGGTGCGTGGCCGTGACCTTCATGTGCTCGACGAGCGCGGCGTTCAACACGGAACCCCGGTACAGGACTGGCAGGTCCGTCTGGCCCTCGGGCGTGGTCAAACCCACGGCGTCCTTCGAGTGCAGGTGGACTGCCCGCACGAACGGAAGCCGGGCGAGTCGGTCCAGATAGGGGCGCAGGTCGGGCTCTGCCATGTCCAGCATTCTGTCGCGTCCATGGGTAATGGACAATCACATTCAATGGACAGCGCACGACCGCTGCCCGCGGTTGCGCGCGCGTTCCCGGGGACAACGGTCGAGAACCTGCACCTCTCCTCGTCTGCGCCCACGGTCGGTCGTTCGCCCTGTTCGACCAGGCCTTGCGAAGACGGCGCCGCACAGACGGGGCGCGTGCCTCTGCTCGACGCTCGACCAGAACCCCGCGTCGGTGAGCCCTGGCCCCGGCCCCAGTTGCTTGTAGATTCGACGATGGTGAAGAGGGAATTTCAGTTGGGCTTTCACGCCTGTGACGAGGTCATCCGACGACGCCCGGAGGCGCCGGCCCCCGGCTGGTCGGCAAGACGACCCAAAGGCTGACGCTCGTCGCGGCGAGGGCGACCCTGCCGGGCTTTTGGGAAAGGCTCGTGGCACGAGCCGAGGCGGCCGCGCGCACCCGGGGACGGGCATTGCTCCTGCTCGAAGAGGCGTTCCTGGTCGCGTCTCTGCAGAAGTACACCGAGCGCCCCATCCGGCGCCGGGCGGCGCCACCGAAGCTCGTGACGCTGAACAACGCGCTCCTGGCCGTCGTCGACCCGGGTGGGGCCACCGATCCGGCGCGTTTCGGTGCATGGGTCGAGAACGCCTGCCTCGCGCACGCCTGGAACTCGGGTCAACGCGTCTCCTACTGGCGCGAGGAACCCGTCGAGGTCGACGCCGTGCTCGAAGGGAGCTGGGGCAAGTGGGCCCTCGAGGTGAAGACCGGTCGGTTCCGCGCCAGCGACCTCGCCGGGCTGCTGGCGTTCTGCCAACGCTTCCCGGACTTCCAGCCCCTGGTCCTCTGCGACGCGAGTGAGCGCGCGACCGCGGAGCGCGCGATGATAGCGGCGATCCCGTGGCAAGCGTTCTTGCTCGACGGCGTCGCGGGGGTTGCGGGGGGGATGAAGGGTCGGGGGCGCGGTCACGGCCTACGAGCGTCGGCGCGTTGCCGGGCGAGGCGGCCTGTCGTAGAAGGGACCCAACGGCCGACGACCACGTCGGCTGTATCCCTCGCGACCGAGAGTGGAGATAGAGCAGGTGGAGCGATCGAGCGCATTCCGGGACCACGGCCAGCGGTGCCTCTTCGAGCCGATCGGCGAACAACTGGCCGGTTCGGAGGACTATCGACGCCTGGCGTCGCGAAGCCGACCGCTGCTCGTCCTCGGGGACCGCCTCGACGCCCTGTTCCGGGACGACGACGGGCTCGGCAATGCAGCCCGGTTCGCCCGGGCGATGGCGGACGCGGACGAAGAGCGACGCCTCGACGGCATGCTCCACGCGCTCGAAGGCTGGCTGAAAGCCGCTCTTCGGATGGTCCGCCCGGAGGTCGTCGAGCGATGGCGCCGGGACGGGAAGCGAGACAACCTGTTCGACGTGCTCAAAGCGCTGGAACTCGTTCCGCATCACGAACTGGAGTTCGGCCTCGACGAGGCCCACAGAATCCCGTGCCCGATTCGACGCGCGATCTTCACGGCGAAGGAGCTTCGAAATCCGGAGACCCATCACTGCGCCCGACTGCGCCCTTCCGAACGGGAGAATCTCCGGACCGGCATTGCCGCGACCGTGGTCGCGACGCTGTCGCGACATGAAACGTCGCTGCGCGCGGCGACGCAGCGGTTGTTGCTGCCCCTCGAGGACAGCGCGCAGGCGCGTCGACACTGCAGTGCGATGGCTCAGGAGCGCAATCATCACCTTTCGGCGTTCGGCGGACGGGAGGAGTTTCTCACGCGGCTCGACGAGGCGGCCAGCAAGGTCTCGTCGGACGTGCCGACGTCGGTCGTGGTCCTCCACGGGCCGCAGGGACAGGGAAAGAGCGCGCTGGTCGCTCAGTGGACGCAGAGGCTGGCCGCCCGCATGCGACCGGGGGCGTCCGCCACCGCGAGCGGGCCGTCGGAGGGACCGAGCGCCCCCCCGTGGCTCCCCGGGCCGCTGATCCACCTGGGCAAGGTGACCGGCGATCCGCGCGGCATCGCCCACGCCCTGCTCTGGCAGGCGAACGCACTGCTGCTCGAGCCGGTCGCCATCCCGCGCAGCGATGGAGAAGGACGCGGGGCGTTGCGCCCGCGTGCGCACGTGACCCGTCGGTCCATCGGCGATCTCCGGGACGGACCCGCCGCCGTCCTTCGCCACCCCACCTTCGAGGACACCGGGTTCGACGTCGAGTTCGCCTGGTCCGCCGAGCCGACGAACGCCACCCCCGAGCAGTGGTGTCTGGCCCTGTTCGAGGCGCTCGAACGATTGGTGCGGGAGCGTGGCCCGACGATTCTCGTGGTCGACGCGGTCGACGAGATTCTCCGAACTCACGCCGAGGGCCTCGAGGCCCTGCCCGTTCACTGGCCGCCGGGCATGCTCGTCGTCTTGACCGTGCGGACCGGGCCCCACCTCGCGAAGATTGTGGAGCGCTGGCACCACGCGGACACCTGGCCCGTCTCGAAGATGACCCCCGCGGACGTGGCCGCGCTGCTTAACCTCGAACCCGAAGACACCCGCGCACAGGTGCTCGCGGAGAAGACCTCCGGGTGGCCGCCGGCGGTGCGTGACTTGCTCCGACAGATCCAGGCGGGAAGACCCGTGAACGAGCTCGAAGCCAAGGTGCCGGACCAGATCCTCGGCGAGATGGCCGCACGATGGTCGGGCGATCTTGAGTCGCTGCTGCTCGCTCTCGCGTTGCTCGAACCGTGCGCCGGACTTCGCCTCGAGGACCTCAAGTCCTGGTGGGCGGACACGCACGGCAGGCGCTTGCTTGCCCCAGCGCTCCGTCGGCTGCTCGAGCCGGTTCAGGAGCAACTCAGCCCGCTCGCGGACACGGAAGCCAGCATCCGCCTCGTCCTGGCGACGTTCGGCGAGTATCTGAGGACGCGGTACTTCGTCGAATCCGACCTGCGAGAGGGCTTCGAACACCTGCTCAGCTGGGTCGCACGGACGATGCCCGACAACGACGATCTCATCGTCGGGCCCCTCTTGTACTGGTCCCGACAGTGGCGCCTCACCGTGCAAGACAGCCCGGGGCTGCAGGCGGTGTTCGAGGCGCTCCATGCGACCGTACCGGCCGGCACCGGCACGGAGCGGGATGAACGGGAGGAGGCTCGGGGTCGGCGGCGGAAGCGCGTCGCTGTTGAGAATGAGCCGCTCTTCGTCGAAGGCCTACGGCACGCGGTGCGCTGCGACTTGCCCGAGGCGATGGCGTGGATGGGTGAATGGTTGCTCGATGGCGACGGTCTCGCTGCAGACCCGGTGGAGGGCGTACGGCTGCTTCGGCGAGCGGCGGATCAGGAGTGCGCTTCCGCGATGTCGTTTCTGGGCTCTAGGCTGCTCGACGGGCGCGGCGTTGCCCGCGACCCTGTCGAGGGAGAACTGTGGCTCCGACGTGCCGCGGATGACAAGGACGTTCCCGCGATGATCGAACTCGGCTGGCGCCTCCTCGATGGGCATACGCTGACCGCCGATTCCGTCGAGGGAGAGATCTGGCTCCGACGCGCCGCGGACGAAAAGGACGTCCTCGCCATGTATGCTCTCGGCCTGCGCCTCCTCAACGGAGATGTGCTGAATCCTGATGCCGCAGAGGGGGAGATGTGGCTCAGACGCGCCGCGGACGAGAGATATGCCCTCGCGATGTGGGAACTCGGCGTGCGCCTCCTAGATGGTCATTCGTTGACCCCCCATCCCGTCGAAGGGGAGATGTGGCTCCGACGCGCCGCGGAGGAGCACGACAAATCCGCCATGCTGGACCTCGGCAAGCGACTTCTTCACGGACGCGGACTCACTCGCGATCCCGGTGAGGGCGAGAAGTGGGTCGATGCCGCGATCAATGGGTCCACCGACTCCGATGATGCACTCTACGACATCGCCATGGAGTTCTACCTCGCTCGCGACCTTGCTGCCGCGTCGTCGTGGTTTCGCCGCGGGAGTCTCTACCCAAAGTGCGCAACCGCTCTACTCTACATGTGGCGCCGCGGCCAATTGTGCCTCGCCGAAGGCGTGCATGTAGACATCGCCGACCTCATCGCCGGCCCGCTCGCTGCTCTACCCGGCATCGCCGCTGTAAACATCGCCCTCTGCCACGCCGCCGGGCTTCTTGGTGAGGCCGACTGGGCTGCCGCTGCGTCCTGCGCGAAGCAGGCGAGCGACCCCGAAGAGGCATGTGAACTCTGGTCCGAACTCGCAGCAGAAGGCGACGGCGAAGGAGACCTCGTCGTCGCCTGGATGGCCGCGTTGCACGGGCTGCCCGATCCGGACGGCCTCAGCGTCGCAGATCGACTGTCAAGCGCGCGCGAACGCGGCTGGGCGGTGCCGGCGGATCATGCGGAGCTTCTGGCATCGATGACCTGAGTCACCGGCGCCCCCTCGACTCACCCCGCGTCCGGCCCCGCCACGCCCTCCACCGCCCCGGCGCGCACGTCCGAGACCATCCAGTCGGTCCCCTGCGGGCCGTCCATCAGCACCACACCGGCGGCGAGGAGCTCGTCGCGGACGCGGTCGGCCTCGGCCCAGTTCTTCTCGCTGCGGGCGATGAGGCGGTCGCCGACCTTCTCGGCAATCCAGTCGAGGCTGAGGCCGCGGCGGGCGGCGGCCTTCGTCTTGTGGCGCTCGAGGTAGTCGGCCGGGGGCGCGCCGAAGAGCTGCAGGACCTCGTCGGCGTAGGTGAGCTTGTCGCGGAGCTGCCGGGCGGCGGCGAGCGCGTTGGGGAGCTGCTTCGCCTTGCGCATCATCAGAAGCTCGTTGGCGAGCTTGAAGGCCTCGGCGAGCTGCCCGAGGACGCGCACGGTGTTGAAGTCGTCGTCCATCGCCTCGCGGAAGCGGGCCTCGAACTCGTTGAGGAACGCCTCGCCGGGCAGGGGGCCGAAGGGCGCCCCGACCGAGCCGGCCTGGTCGAGGAAGATCTCGAGCTTGCGCAGCGTCTCGTAGAAGTAGGCGACCCGCTCGGCGGCCTCGTCGAGGGCGAAGTCCGAGAAGTTGATCGGGTTGTGGTAGTGCGTCGACAGGTAGAAAAGGCGCAGCACCTGCGGCTCGTACCGCTGCAGGACGTCCTTGATGGTGAAGAAGTTGCCCAGTGACTTGGACATCTTCTCGTTGTCGACGTTGACGAAGCCGTTGTGCAGCCAGTGGTTGGAGAACGTCCGCCCCGTGGCGCCCTCGGACTGCGCGATCTCGTTCTCGTGGTGCGGGAAGATGAGGTCCTGCCCGCCGCAGTGGATGTCGAGGCACTCGCCGAGCGCGTTCATGGACATGGCCGAGCACTCGATGTGCCAGCCCGGCCGCCCCTTGCCCCACGGGCTCTCCCAGGCGGGTTCGCCGGGTTTGGCGGCCTTCCAGAGGGCGAAGTCCATGGGGTGCTGCTTCTTGTCGCTGACCTCGACGCGGGCCCCGGCCTGCATGTCGTCCAGCGTGCGCTTGCCGAGCTTGCCGTAGGTGGGGAACTTCGAGACGGCGTAGTAGACGTCGCCCTCGCTGGCGTAGGCCACGCCGCGCTCGATGAGCGTCTGCACGAGCGCGATGATCTGCGGCATGGAGGTCGAGACGCGGGGCTCGTGATCGGGCCGCGCGATGCCGAGGGCGTCCATGTCACGGTAGAAGCTCTGGATGTTCTCACAGGCGAGGTCGACGGCGGCGATGCCGCGCTCGTTGGCGCGGTTGATGATCTTGTCGTCGACGTCCGTGAAGTTGCGGACGTAGGTCACCTGCAGGCCGGACTGCCGCAGGTAGCGGTAGATGACGTCGAAGGCGACGTAGCAGCGGCCGTGCCCGATGTGGCTGTTGTCGTAGGGCGTCACGCCGCACGCGTACATGCGGATCTTGCCCGGCTCGAGGGTCTCGAGCAGGCGCTTCTCGCCGCTGAGCGTGTCGTACACGCGCACGGGCGTCGGATTCAGGGTCATGTCGATGGCTCTCAGTCTGCTTCTTCGAAAAAGTCGTCGTCCTGGAAGATGAAGCGCATCTCCGCGATGCGGGCCTCGCCGATCCGGGTCAACTGCTCGGTGATGCTGGGGAATCGGGCCGTCACGGCGTCGAGCACGGGGCGGGTGAGTTCGAGGACGGCGGTGGGGGCGTTCGTGCGCACGGTGGCCGTGGCCGGCTGGCCGGTGAGCAGCGCGATCTCGCCGAAGACCTGTCCGGGGCCGAGGACGGCGATGCGGGCCGGGGCCTCGTCGGTGCCGTCGGGCGCGGTCTCGGCGCGCCAGACCTCGACCCCGCCGCTGATGACGACACGCAGGGCCTTGCCCTCGCCGCCCTGCTTGGTGACGACGACGCCGGCCGGCAGGTCGCGCACCGTGAAGACCTCGAGGAGGGCCGCGCGGGCGGCGGGCTCGAGGTCGCGGAAGAGGGGCGAGGTGGTCAGCAGCATCTGCACGAGGCGCTGCCGCGTGAACTCGGCCAGGGCGGCCTGCACGGCCGGGACGGCGGCGGCCACCGCGCGCAGGCCGGCGACGTCGAGGCGCAGGGCTTCGACCTCGCTCAGCGCCCGGACGGTGGCCGTACGCGGCCGGTCGAGCACCAGGGCCATCTCGCCCAGAACGGCGCCGTCGGCCACGCGGCCGAGGGTCACGGTGGGGCGATCGGGGTCGTCCTTGGTGATCTCCAGCACGCCGTGGACGACCAGATACAGGGCGTCCGCGGTCTGTCCCTCGGCCATGAGGACCTCGCCGGCAAACAGCGAGCGCCGCGAGACGTGCGGGAGAAGCGCACGCAGGGCGTCGGCGTCGAGCAGCGAGAGCAGGGGCATGGGGGGCAGCGGCCCGACGACGGGCTGTTCGGGCGCGTCGGGCGGGGCGGCGCCGGGCGTCGCGGCCGGCACGGGACCGCCGTCGTTCGCTCGGAGAAGGGGGGGCGCGCTGCGCAGCGTCTTGCCGAGGCGCGGCGCGCCGACCAGGTAGTCGCCGAGCAGGGCCGCGGGATCGGTGCCCTCGACCCCGAGCGCCGCCGCGAGGGCGACGAGCGGGCGCCCGCTGACGAGCGCGGCGTCGACGAGCTGCAGGGCGGTGGTCTCGAGCGCGTCGGTGTCGGCGCCGCCGGCCCGACCGGCCGCGTCCAGAAACCGCAGGCGCCACGCCGGGTTGGCCGGCTCGTGGAAGACCAGCCGGCGCCAGTGCTCCGCGGCCGCCGCGGCGTCGCCGACCTGCGCCGCGGCCTGCGCCGCGCCCGCGATCCCCGAGATCGTCTGGTTCGAGTCGTCCATGCACTCCCCCGCTCAACGCGCGTCCCGTACCGGTCAGGCCGTCCCCTGCCGGCAAGCCGGCGGGCGGCGCATCATAGGCGCCGCGAGGTCTGCCGCGCAATGCGCCGCCCCCCCCGAGAGTTGACCGACGGCCGACCCCGTGTGAGGATGCCGCAGTCCGGCTCGGGGCGTGGCGTACGGCGCGCCGTGCCCTCGAACGGTCGACGTGTCCAGAGGAATCCCCATGGTGGTTTGTCCACAGTGTCACGGCGAGACGCCCGACAACACGACGTTCTGCGTCAACTGCGGCCACAAGATGCCCGCCACGGGCGGCGCGCAATCGACGCAGTTCGGCATGCCGCTCCTGCGTCCCGCCGCGGCCCCGGCGTCGGAGCGGGCCGGCGGGCCGGCCACCACGCAGTTCGGTCCGGACGAGCTCTCCGCGCTGGCCCTCGCGGCGCAGGAGGCCGGCCTCGATGAGCCCGAGCCCCCGAAACCGAGCCTCATGGCGGGTCTGCCCCGCCCGCCCGTCAGCTCGGCGCCGTCTCCGCTGACGGCCTCGACCGGCCTGAAGGCCCCCATCACGCCGAAGCCGATGCCGGCGTTCTCGCCCAAACCGGTCCCCGCACCCGGGCCGGGTGCGGCACAGGCCCCCGCCGCGCGCCGTACCGTGATGGGCATGCCGCTGATGGGCGCGAGCGCCCCCCCCGCCCCGGCCGAGCCGGAGGTCGCCGAGGCGCCCCCCGCCGCCGCCCCCACCGGTTCGATCGAGCTCGGCGGCGCGTCCGCCATCCTCTCGATGGACAGCCTCGTCAACGACCTGCTCAATGCGCCGCCCGTCAGCGCCGCGCCGGCCCCGGCGGCCGCCCAAGCCGGCGCCTCGGCCGCGAACCCGACCGCGGCGTCGCCCGGTCCCGCCGCCCCCGCCTCCGAGCCGGCCCTCGCCCCCACTCAGACGGCCCCCGTGGCCGCCGCCCCGGTGCCGACGGCGTCGGTCTCGCCGTCCGCCGCCACGGCGCCGAAGCCGTCCGTGCGGGTGCGCCGCGATCCCCTCCCCACGCAGGACACCGAGCCGACGGGCGTCGATGTGCCGCGCACGAATACGGCGGATCTCCAGGTGCCGACGAAGAGCATGCTGCCCGTCGTCATCGGCGTCGTCGTGCTCGCCGCGGCCGCCGCGGCGTTCTTCCTGCTGCGCGGCTGAACATCCGGGCGCGCGACCGCGTCCGTACGGCTGAAGACGTCTTGCACCCGGTCACGCCGGAAATTGTGGAGTCGTGCCCTCCGCCGGTACGATGTCCGCCATCTGCGAACCGGGGACCGACGTCGTGAAAAACACGAGGGAGTACACCATGCACATGTACCGGCAGGCGCTCGTCGCCGCGATGGGCGGATTGTTCTGCGCCTGCAGCGCGGACGCGCTCTCGAGTGGGGGCGCCCAGGACGCCGCCACGGATCCCAACGGTCCCGACGCCCGCGTTCAGGACGCCTTCGTCCAACCGGACGCCATCGTGCGCCCCGATGCCGAGATGCTCGGGGCGTTCGGCACGATCTGCAACGAAGGGACCGAGTGCGAGTCCGGCTACTGCATCGACTCGCCGTCGGGCGAGAAGATCTGCACGCGCACCTGCGGCGGTGACTGCCCGGCCGGCTTCGAGTGCGCGCCGATCTCCAACGGCGGCGCCGACCGCACGTTCGTCTGCCTCTACGACCGCCCCGAGCTCTGCAAGCGGTGCGAGTCGGACCTCGACTGCGACGACAACGAGGACCTCTGCCTGAGCATCGGCAACGGCAAGTACTGCGGCGAGGACTGCTCCGGCGACGGCTACTGCCCCGACGGGTACGAGTGCATCGACATCACCGGCGAGGGCGACGCGGGGGTCTCCGCGCGGCAGTGCGTGCCCGCCAACAGCGCCCCCTGCCTGCCCTGCCGGGACGAAGACGGCGACGGCTTCGGCGACGGCGAGGACTGCCGCGGCTTCGATTGCGACGACGACGATCCGCAGAGCTACGAGGGCGCACCCGAGCTTTGCGACGGCAAGGACAACAACTGCAACTCGATGACCGACGAGGTCAATCTGCTCGAAGAGGCGCCCGCCGGGCAGACGTGCCTCGCCCAGGGCGTCTGCCGCGGCGCGCGGGTGACGTGCATCGACGGCGATTGGGCCTGCGACTACCCGGCGAGCTTCGAGGGCGACGTCGAGCGCACGTGCGACGGCCTCGACAACGACTGCGACGGCACCCCGGACGACGACATCAACCTGATGACCGATCCGGCCAACTGCGGGCGTTGCGCCAACGCCTGCACGTACCCCAACGCCGCGGGCGTCTGCGACGGCGGGGCCTGCCGCCTCGGCGACTGCGCCGCGGGCTGGCACAACATCAACAACGACAACGGCGACGGCTGCGAGTACGCCTGCATCGTCAGCGCCGGCGGCGTCGAGGTCTGCGACAACATCGACAACGACTGCGACGGCCGTGGCGACGAGGACTTCGACACCACGACCGATCCGCAGAACTGCGGCGCCTGCAATCGCGTCTGCGCGCTCGATCACGCCGAGCCGGCCTGCGTCGGCGGCGCCTGCGCCATCGGCATCTGCGAGGCCGGCTGGGTCGACCGCGACGCCGACCCGCGCAACGGCTGCGAGTTCGAGTGCGTGTTCTCCAACGGCGGGGTCGAAATCTGCGACGAGATCGACAACGACTGCGACGGCGTCGTCGACGACGGCTTCGACACGCAGTCGAGCCTCGAGCACTGCGGCGGCTGCAACCAGCCCTGCGCGTTCCGCAACGCCGGCGCGGTCTGCGACCGGGGTGAGTGCACGCTGGCAATGTGCGCCGACGGCTTCTACAACCCCGACGAGGACCAGGCCAACGGCTGTGAATACCAGTGCGTCGTCACGCGCGGCGGGGTCGAGTTCTGCGACTTCGTGGACAACGACTGTGACGGGCGAATCGACGAGGAGACGGACCTCACCAGCGACGCGGAGAACTGCGGCGGGTGCGGGCGCTCCTGCCTGAACCTCTTCCCGAGCGCGGTGGGCGCCTGTGCCGCCGCCACCTGCACCATGGCGGCCTGCAACGAGAACTACTGGGACGTCAACGCCAGCCCCATCGACGGCTGCGAGTACCCCTGCACGCCGAGCAATGGCGGCGTCGAGTCCTGCGACCTCGTCGACAACGACTGCGACGGGACGCCGGACGAGGACTTCGACCTTTTGACCAACGTCGAACACTGCGGCGCCTGCGGCCGGGCCTGCGTGCTCGACCACGCGTCGGCCCGCTGCGCCGGCGGCAGCTGTTTCATCGCCGAGTGCGCCGATGGCTTCTACGATGTGGACGGCGACGCGGCCAACGGCTGCGAATACGCCTGCACGGCGGACAACGGCGGCCTCGAGGCCTGCGATGGCCGCGACAACGACTGCGACGGGCAGATCGACGAGGACTTCGACTTCCAGAGCAGCCCGGAGAACTGCGGGCGGTGCGGCAATGCCTGCGTCTTCGGCGGCGGTCAGGGCATCTGCGTCGGCGGCAACTGCCAGCTCTCGGGCTGCGCCGCGGGCTTCTACGACCTCGACGGCCGGCCGGACAACGGCTGCGAGTATGCCTGCAACTTCGCCTCCGACGTCGACCTGCCCGACTGGGACGGCGTCGACGCCAACTGCGACGGCATCGACGGCAACGTGAACCTCGCCGTCTTCGTCTCGACGACGGGCAACAATGCCAATCCGGGGACCCGCGACCGCCCCGTGCAGACCATCGGCGCCGGCATCGCCCTCGCGGCGCGACAGTTCCGCAGTCAGGTGCTGGTCGCCGCCGGCACCTACACCGAAACCGTGACGCTCGCCGAAGGCATCCACGTCTTCGGCGGGTATCGCCACGACCTCGGCTGGAGCCGGGTGGCCGACCCCGGCGCGACCCGGGTCGACGGCCAGCCCATCGCCCTGCGCGCGCTCGACATCGACCAGGAGACGTGGGTGCAGAACTTCACCTTCGTCGGAGCCAACGCCAGCGGCGCCGGTCAGACGTCCTATGCGGCCTACGTCCGGGACGTCGCCGATTCGACGCTGATCCTGTCCCACAACATCATCCGGGCCGGAAACGGCGCCGACGGCACGAACGGCGACGCCGGCGGCGCCGGCAGCAACGGCAGCGTGGGCGGTGGGGGCGCGACGGGTGGCGACGGTACGAGCAACGGCGGCGACGGGGGCTTCGGCGGCGGGTCGGCCTGCAACCCCGGCGGACGCGGCGGACGCGGCGGCCACAACGGCGCCAACAGCGAGAGCGGCGCCCCCGGCGGCGGCGGCACCCCGGGTGGCGTCGGCGTCGGCACGGGCTG
>JAKLJY010000051.1 GCA_023150895.1 Myxococcota bacterium
GGTGCGGGCGGCGACGGGCCGACGGGCGGTCAGCCCGCCACCGGTGGCACCGGTGCCGCGGGCGGGACGCCCCCCCCGACCGGCGGATCGGCGATCCCGCCCCCGCAGGACGCCGGTCGCGGCGGAACGGCCGACACGGCCGACGCGGCGTCCACCCCGGCGGCTCGGGGCGGCGGCGGCGGGGGGTGCGCTGCGATCGGACGCAAACCGCGAGCCCTCGACGGGGCGGCGATCCTCGTGATCGGCGTCGGGGCGATCATGGCCGGTGGGCGCAAGCGGAGGCGGCGCGATGGCGCAGGTTGAGCTCTTCCACGTCGCGAAGAAGTACGAGAACGGCTTCGAAGCCGTCAGCGACGTCACGCTTTTCATCGAACGGGGCGAGTTCGTGGTCCTCGTCGGGCCGTCGGGGTGCGGCAAGACGACGACGCTGCGCATGGTCGCCGGTCTCGAGACCATCAGCAGCGGCGAACTCCGCATGGGTGGCCGGCGGGTCAACGACGTGCCACCGCGCGAGCGCGACGTCGCGATGGTCTTCCAGTCCTATGCCCTCTATCCGCACATGACGGTGCGCGAGAACATGGCCTTCGGGCTGACCCTGCGAAAGATCCCGGCGGCGGAGATCCGACAGCGGGTCGAGGCGGCCGCCGAGAGTCTCGGTCTGACGGAGCTGCTGGACCGCAAACCCAAGGAGATGTCCGGCGGGCAGCGTCAGCGGGTGGCCATGGGGCGTGCGATCGTCCGGCGGGCCGGGGTCTTCTTGTTCGATGAGCCGCTGTCGAACCTCGACGCCAAGCTGCGCGGGCAGATGCGCATCGAGGTCAGCCGCCTGCACCGCGCGATGGGGGCGACGAGCCTGTACGTCACGCACGATCAGGTCGAGGCCATGACCCTCGCCGACCGCATCGTCCTGATGCGCGGTGGCAAGGTGCAGCAGGTCGGGCCACCGCTCGAACTCTACGACCGGCCGGTCAACCTCTTCGTGGCGACGTTTCTCGGCAGTCCGGCGATGAACATCCTGTCGGCGGAGCGGCAAGGGGAGGTCGCGGTGGGGAACGGCTTCCGCGTCCCATTGCCCGCCGGCCTGAAGACCCCGCGCGGCGCGGTTCGTCTCGGGGTCCGTCCACAGCACGTCCGCGTGGTCGACGGCCTCCCGGGACCCGACGCGATCCCGGCGGCCATCGACGTCGTGGAGCCCCTCGGCGCGGAGACGCATCTCATCTGCACGGTGGGCGGCCAGACCGTCACGGCGCGGGTCGATGGCGCGGCGCCGTACCGTCCGGGTGAGACGGTCGGCCTGCGCATCGAACCGGGCGGGCTGCACGTCTTCGACCCGGAGACGGAGGCGCGCTGCGAATGAACCGCGTCGGACACCGACGCCCCGCCGCGTCGTTCGAGCCCTGGTCGTCGGTCGTCGTCCGGGGACTGCTCGCCTGTCTGCTTCTTCTCGCCTCGGTCGCGCTTTGCGCCTGCAACGCCCCGACCGCCGCCGCGCCCGACGACGAGATCGTGCTGTGGCACGCGTACCGCGGCGAAGAGCGCGCGGCGCTCGAGGCCGGCGTGGCCGCCTGGGGCGCCCGGCACCCGCAGGTCCGGGTCCGAGCGCTGGCGGTGCCCTACGATGCGTTCGTCGACAAGGTTTCGTTGGCGGTCCCGAAGGGCAACGGACCCGATGTGTTCATCTTCGGACACGACCGCCTCGGGGACTGGGCGCAACGGGGCCTCCTCGAGCCGTTGGGGTTCCTTGCGGACGAGTCGGTGCTGGACCGTCACCCGCGGGAGACGGTCGAGGCGCTCGTCTACGGGGACGAGCTCTACGGGCTGCCGCTGGCCTTCAAGTGCCTGGCGCTCTACTACGACAAGGCTCTCGTGCCGGCACCGCCGGTGACGACGGACGAGCTCGAGCAGGTGGCCCGCGCTCTCCGCAGCCGGAACCCGTCGGTGTGGGGCATCGCCTGGGAGCTGGAGAGTCTCTACTTCCATGCTCCCTGGCTCTACGGCTTCGGCGGCGCGGTCTATCGCGACGACGCGGACACCCTGGCGCTCGATGCGCCCGAGGCCGCGCGCAGCCTGGCGTTCGTGCGCGCGTGGCGCGACGACGCCCGCATCATCCCGCCCGAGGTGACGAGTGCGCTGACGACCGCGCTCTTCCGGCGGCACGAGCTGGCGTTCGTCGTCAGCGGCCCGTGGTTCCGCGCCGAGCTCTCGGGGCACGATGGCTGGGGCGTGGCGCCGTTGCCCGTCGTCAGCGCCACGGGGCAGCCGGCGCGACCGTTCCTCGGTGTCGAAGGCCTCTTCCTCAACCGGCGGTCGCCGCAGAAGCGGCTGGCGTTCGACCTCATGGTCGCGCTCACCGGCGACGAGGCGGCGCGGACGCGCTTCACGAGCGGCGGACAGCTCGTGGCGAATCAGGCCATCTACGAGGACGCGGGCGTGCGCGCCGACGCCTTTGCGCAGGCGTTCCGGGCTCAGGCGGCGCGGACGGTGCCGCTGAGCAATCGGCCGCACATGCGGCGGATCTGGACGCCGGTGAAGGACGCGCTTTCGGCGGCGATCGTCCACGGCGCCGAGCCCGCCGGTGCGCTGCGGAAGGCGGTCGAAGAGATCGCGCGGGTCGACCGGTGAGGCCGCCGTCTCCCTTTGGATTCCTCGGCCCTGTGCTCGCCACCGTCGTGGCGGTCGCGCTCGGCACGTTCGTTTTTCACCGGTACGCAGCGGAACGCGGGGACGCGATCGGGCGTGCGCGGGCGGAGCAGGCCGCCCGCTGGCTGCTGACCCATGGCCCCGCGGGCGTCGACGATCTCCGCCGGAGCGGCACGGTGCGCCTGGCCGGTGTTGCGTTCGATGCGCCGCCCCCCGGTTCCCGATATCCCTACCTCCGGCGCCCGATCTGGCTGGCGCACACGGAGCCGGGCAAGGTCGAAGCGGCGCTCTCGCGCGATGATCCGGCGGAGAAGGCGGCCGCAGACGCGCTCGTTCAGGATGAGCTGGTCCGTCTGCCGGATGGCGGTTACCGGGCCGCGGCGGGCGAGCGGCTCGGTGGGGGTGAGCGTCGTGCTGCCTTCGTCGAGCTCGCCCCCCCGCCGCGTGTCGAGGTGCCCTGGCCGGGCCTGGCGATGGCGATGCTCGCGGCGCTCGTCTTCTGGTGGGACCTTGCGCGTCGCGAGCCGGCGTCGCGAAGCCGGCCCGTCGTCGGGGCGCTCACCGTCTCGGTCGGCGTTCTGGGCCTGCTGGCGCCGCGCCTGCTCGCGGTGGACCGGCTCGAGGTTCCCGCCAGCGTCGGCAGTGCGGACGTCACGGGCACGGCGATGCTCCTCGCCGGGGTCGTGCTCGCGCCCCTCGCGCTCGTCGCCGGTGCGGGCTGGCGGCACGGCAGCCGCCCCTCGCCGCACCGCGTGGCTTACGCGTATATCGGCCCGGCCCTCCTCGGGCTCGGGGTGCTCGTGCTGGTTCCGTTTCTGTACGGCGTTGCCCTCGCGTTCACCCGGGCGTCGCACGGTGAGGTCGTCTGGGTCGGGCTGTCGAACTTCGTCGACATCCTCTCGAGCGCCGGTCGTTCACTCACCGAGCCGCTCAGTTTCTATTTCACGCTCGTCGTGACGCTGCTCTGGACGCTGGCCAACGTGGTGCTTCACACGGGCATCGGTCTGGGCCTCGCTCTGATCCTGAAAGAGCCCACGCTCCGTTTCAAAGGGGTCTATCGCGTTCTGCTGATCATCCCCTGGGCCGTTCCGAGCTACATCACCGCGCTGGTCTGGAAGGGCATGTTCAATCAGCAATACGGCCTGGTGAATCACCTACTGGCGGGGGTGGGGGTGGCGCCCGTGGCCTGGTTCAGCGAGTTCTGGACGGCATTCACGGCCAACGTGGTGACGAATACCTGGCTGGGCTTTCCGTTCATGATGGTCGTGAGTCTGGGGGCGCTGCAGAGCATCCCGTCGGATCTCTACGAGGCGGCGTCCGTCGACGGCGCCAGCAAGTGGCAACAATTCCGCCACATCACGATGCCCTTGCTTCGTCCGGCCCTGGTTCCGGCCATCATTCTGGGGTCGGTCTGGACCTTCAACATGTTCAACATCATCTACCTCGTCAGCGGCGGGCAACCCAATCACAGCACCGACATCCTGATCACGCAGGCCTATCGATTTGCATTCGAGCAGGACCGCTACGGGTATGCGGCGGCCTATTCAGTCCTGATCTTCTTCATTCTGGTGATCTGGTCGTTTTTCACGCAACGGTTCACCCGTTCGGAAGAAGCGTGAGCGGACATGGCACGCCTGGACCACGCTTTCAAACACGTCTTCCTGGTCGTTTTCAGCGTCGCCACCCTGTTTCCGGCGTTGTGGGTGGTCAAGATGGCGTTTCGGGCGGATCAATCGTTTGCGACGTCGATGAACCCGCTGCCGACGGAGTTCGACCTGAGCAACTTCGCGGCGTTGTTCGGCGATGCCCTCTTCGGCCGTCAGCTTCTGAACTCGCTCTTCGTCGCCGCGCTTACGACGGCGGTCGGGGTGTTCCTGGCCTGTACGGCTGCGTACGCGTTCAGTCGCTTCCGGTTTCCCGGACGCCGGGCGGGTCTGATGTTCCTGCTCGTCACCCAGATGTTCCCGGGCACGCTGATGACGATCCCCCTCTACAGCCTCATGGAGATGCTCGGGTTGCTCGACGCGCTCCTCGGGCTCGTCCTCGTCTACAGTACGACCGCGATTCCGTTCTGCATCTACATGCTCAAGGGCTACTTCGACACGATTCCGCGTGAACTCGAGGAGAGCGCGATCATGGACGGGGCGGGCCCGTTCACGTTGTTCTGGCGCATCATCCTGCCGTTGAGCCGTCCGGCCATCGCGGTGACGGCTCTGTTCAGTTTCATGACCGCCTGGAACGAATACATCCTGGCGGCGACCTTCATGGGGGACGAGCAGGCCTATACGCTGCCCGTCAAGGTGCAGAGTTTCGTCGGCGACTACACGACCGAGTGGGGCTACTTCGCCGCCGGCGCGCTGATCGTCAGCGTACCGGTCATGGCCCTGTTCTTCGCGCTGCAGAAGCACCTCGTCGGGGGCCTGACGGCCGGCAGCGTCAAGGGCTGAGGCGCCGGTGTCGGGCCTGCCTAGCCCCGCCGTCGAGGGTCTCGACCGGTACGCGGCGTTGCTCGCACCCGAGGACGCCGCGGCGTTTCTCGCGGCGGCCGTCCGGCCGTTGCCGACGGTCGTCTGGGCGAACCCGTTGCGGGGCGACCCGGAGCGGACCGCCGCCGAAATCCGGGCGCGTTGCCCGGACGCCGTGCCATTGACGTGGCGGGCCCATGCGTGGCGCTTGCCGCCCGACGCGCAGCCGGGGCGCTGGCCGGGGTACCTCCTCGGCGGGTTCCACGTTCAGGAAGAAGCCGCCTTGTGGGCCGCCCTGCTGCTCGGCGCCGAGCCGGGGGAGCGCGTGCTCGACCTGTGCGCGGCGCCCGGCAACAAGACGGCTCAGCTCGCCCTGGCGATGGCGGACCGGGGGTGTCTGTGGGCCGTCGATCGGTCCGCCGGCCGTCTGATTTCGCTGCGCCGCACGCTGGAGCGCCTCGGGGTGACCTGCGCGTCCGTGATCTGTGACGACGCGGCATCGATGGCGCTCCCGGAGGGCACGTTCGATCGGGTGCTCGCCGACGTCCCGTGTACGGGCGAGGGGACGACGCGCAAGGGCGCCGGCAAAGGTCGGCGAACCGAGGTCACGGCGGGCGAGCGACGTCAGGCCGCGGTGTTGCAGGGCCGCATCCTGCGGCGGGGGCTCGCGGCGCTGCGCCCGGGCGGGATCCTCGTCTATGCCAGCTGTACGTACGCACCCGAGGAGAACGAGGCCGTGCTCGATGGCCTTCCGCCGGGGCTGGCGGACATCGAGACCGTCTCGCCGCCACCCGGGCTCCGGACCCGCCCCGGCCTCCTTGCGTTCGAGGGCCGGACATACTGTCCGACCGTCGGGCGTGCGCATCGACTCTGGCCCCAGGACAACGACACGGGAGGTTTCTTTGTCGCGCGGCTCCGCCGCCTTTGAGCCGCTCCCGGCGGACGCCGCCGAGCGGGTCGAGTGCTATCTCGAAGCCCGGTTCGGCCTGCCGCGGGCTGCGCTGGCCGGCCACCGATTCTGGCACCGCCCCGGCGCCCCCGCGTTGTGGATCGCGGCGGCGGACGTCGTGCCGCCGTCGACCGGGCAGGTGCTGTCCATCGGGCTCTGTGCCTTTCGCGATCCGCCGCCGCGCGGCAAACCGAGCAACGTCTTCTGCCTGCGCTTCGGGGCGGCGGCCACGCGCCGGGTCTGCGAACTCGATGCGCTGCCCGCGACGGCGACGGCCGACTATCTGGCCGGTGTGCCCCTGCCGATGGGCGACGCCGACGTGCACGGGTGGGTGATCGTCCGCTGCGGCGGCCGCGTGCTCGGCCGGGGGCACCTCGCGAACGGGGTGCTCGTCGGCGAGATGCGTCGGGCCTGGCGCGAGGCCCTGGAGCCGACCGTCGCCGGGTGACGCGCCGCCCTCAGCGCTTGACGAGCACGAGGTGGGTGGCGCCCCAGGTCATCTTGAGCTTCTCGCCCTGGAACATGAAGACGTAGGGCGCGATCGTCTGACCTTCGGCGGCTTCGGGCTGCAGGACGAACGCGTCGCCATCCTTTCGCGCGGTGAAGCGGGCCTCCTGCCGATCGAGTCCGGTGTCGACGACGAGGCGTCCCTCTTCGATTTCGAGCGTGATGCGCGCCGCCTCGGCCCGGGCCGCAGCGAGACGCTTCTCCTGGGCCGGGACGGGGAGTCCGTTGATCTGATCGTGCATCGTCTCGCGGGTGACCATCGCCTCGACGTCGACGGCCCAGCGGCCGACGAGCGGCTTTTCGGGCCGACCGGAGCACGCGCCGAGCGCCGCCGTGAGCGCGAGCGCGGCCAGGGCGCGGTGGGAGACGTTGGGGGCGGCACGGCGCGCGGGCCGGAAGAGTCGCATGGGCACCCTCTCTGCGGGTCGTCGCTCGATGGACGGGCGCACGTTGGCAACGGCGGCCCGCGAAGTCAACGGTCGAGGTGTGCGCGACGCCCCCCGGAGGCCGTGGTCGCGGCAGCCCCGGGGTCACCGTTGACGCGATCCCGGGGCGTCGTGTAACGGACCTCCCGGAGCGCTCGATGAATCGACTGGTCGCGTTGTCGTATTCGCCCTGGTCCGAGAAGGCGCGGTGGGCGCTGTTGCACCACCGCCTCGCGTTCTCCGAGACCGAATATGTGCCGATGCTCGGCACCCCCTGGCTTCGCCTCGTCACCGGGCGCTTCGCCGGCCGGGTGACGGTGCCGGCGCTCATCGCCGAGGCGCCCGAGAAGTGCGTCCTGATGGACTCCTTCGACATCGCGCTGTTCGCCGAGCGGCATGGAAGCGGGCCGCCGTTGCTGCCGACCGCACTTCTGCCCGCCATTACCGAGTGGAACCTCCGCAGCGAGCGGCTGATGGACGCCGGCCGGGCCTTGGCCACGCGGCGAACGGCCCACGATCCCGACGCTCAGGCCGAGGCGTTGCCGGACGTCATCCCGCCGTTCGTTCGGCGCCTCTCCCGCCCGGTCACGGCCGCCGGCGTCGAGTACTTCTACCGCAAGTACGGCGCGGCGACGGGCACGGAGGCCGAGCGCACGGAGGCGATCCGGAACGAGCTCGTGGCCCTGCGCGCGGCGCTCGCCGGGGGGGACGTCCTGCTCGGAACGTTCAGCTACGCCGATGTCGCGATGGCGGTGGCCTTGCAGTTCGTGCAGCCGGTCGAAGGGCGGCGGCCGTCCATGAAGCCCGCCACCCGCCGGACGTTCACCCAGCCGGGCCTCGCGACCGAGTTCGCCGACCTCCTCTCCTGGCGCGATGCCGTCTTCGCCCGCCACCAGCCCGCCGCTTGACGCTGCGCGCGCCTGCGCAGTAAATACCCCGGCCTTTTTCCACCGACCCGAACGGCAAGCACATGACCTGGGACCAGAAGCGCGTCCGCCGGACCTATCTCGACTACTTCGCGAAAAAAGCGGGCCTCGAGCATCGCGAGGTGGCGTCCTCGCCGATCATCCCGCGGGATGACCCGACGCTGCTGTTCACGAACGCGGGCATGAACCAGTTCAAGGCGATGCTGCTCGGTCAGGAGCGGCGCGACTACGTGCGGGCGTGCTCCGTGCAGAAGTGCATGCGGGTCGGGGGCAAGCACAACGACCTCGACGCGGTGGGCAAGGACGGTCGGCACCTCACCTGGTTCGAGATGCTCGGCAACTGGTCCTTCGGCGACTACTACAAGCGCGAGGCCATTCAGATGGCCTGGGACCTCTCGGTCAACGTCTACGGGCTCGATCCGACGCGCATTCATGTGTCGGTCTACAAGGACGACGACATCAGCTACGACATCTGGCGCGACGAAATCGGTGTCGTGCCCGAGCGCCTCTATCGGTTCGGCGACATCGAGAAGGGCGACGACGAGAACTTCTGGTCGATGGGACCGACGGGGCCGTGCGGGCCCTGTACCGAGCTCTATTACGACCTCGGGCCCGAGGCGGGCACCGGTCCCGGCGACTACATGGGCGGCCCCGGCGACCGCTACATGGAGTTCTGGAACAACGTCTTCATGGACTCGGATCGCGCCGAGGACGGGACGTACACGCCGCTCGCCTTCCAGTCCGTGGACACGGGCATGGGGATGGAGCGCATCACCATGATCCTGCAGGGCAAGGTGAGCGCGTACGATACGGACCTCTTTCAGCCCATCATCCGCGAGGCGATCAAGCTCTCGAAGGCCGACTGGAGCAACCCCGAGCAGCGGGTTCACCTGCAGGTCATCGCCGACCACCTGCGTTCCCTGACGTTCGTGCTCAGCGAAGGCGGGCAGTTCAGCAACGAGGGGCGCGGTTACGTGCTGCGGCGCATCCTGCGGCGCGCGGTCCGCCACGGACGCTACCTCGGCCTCGACGCGCCCTTCCTGTGGCAGCTCGTGCCGGTCGTCGGCGAGATCTTCGAGGGCACCTACGACCTGCCCGCCCACATCGTTTCGAACACGCAGGCCTCGCTGAAAGAAGAAGAGGCCCGCTTCTTCTCGACCATCGACCGCGGCATGGCGCGCATCAACGAGATCATCGCGAGCCGCGGGGAGGCCGGTCCGACGAGCCGGGTCATCTCGGGCGCCGAGGCGTTCGTGCTGTACGACACGTACGGGTTCCCGGTGGATCTCACGGGCATCGTCGCCGCGGAGCACGGCTTCACCGTCGACGAAGCCGGGTTCGCGACCGAGATGAACGAGCAGCGGGAGCGCAGCCGGGCCGCGGGCAAGTTCTACGCGGACGACGGTGGCGAGTGGCAGATTCTGGTGGACGGCGGCGGCAAGGGGTTTGCGGGGTATGGCCTCGCCGGCCTCGAAACGACGGTTCTGCGCTGGCGCGTCACGGGCGACCGCGCCGAGATCGTGCTCGATGCCACCCCGCTGTACGCCGAGAGTGGCGGTGAGATCGCCGATCACGGCGCCATCGAGGGGCCGGGCTTTCGCGTCGACGTCGACGACGTTCAGAAGAAGAACGGGATTGTGCATCACTTCGGGCGCCTGTCCGGCGGCGGTCTCGCCGAGCTCGCCGCAAACACGCACGTGCGCGTCACGGTCGACACGGCGCGGCGCGGCCAGAAGACGATCCATCACACCGCGACACACCTGCTGCACGCGGCGCTCAAGGCCATCGTCGGTGGGCACGTCGAACAGAAGGGCTCGGTCGTCGAGCCGGACCGCCTGCGGTTCGACTTCAGCCACGGCAAACCGCTGACGCCCGAGCAGCTCGACGCCGTCGAGATCTGGGTCAACGACCACATCCGGCGCAACGAGGCCGTGACCGTCACCGAAAACGTGCCCATCGACGACGCACGTGCGCAGGGCGCCGTGGCGCTCTTCGGTGAGAAGTACGGTGACGCCGTGCGCACGGTGCGGGCCGGCAGCGACTCCTTCGAGCTCTGTGGCGGCAACCACGTCCACCGAACGGGCGACATCGGTCACGTGCGGGTCACGGCCGAGTCCGGGGTCGCTGCGGGCGTGCGCCGGATCGAAGCCGTCGTCGGTCACGCCGCCGACGCGCTCTGGCGCAGCGAGCGGTCCCTGCTCTCGCAGGCGGCCCAGGCCGCCAAGACGCCCGAGATCGCCCGCCTTCCGCAGCGCATCGATCAGCTCAACGAGGAAATCAGATCGCTCAAGAAGGCCCTCGAGAAGGCCCGTCAGGGCGGCAACGCCGCCGACGCCGACACGCTGATCGCGCGGGCCACCGACGTCGGTGGCGTGCCGGTCATCGCCGCCGTCGTCGAGGTCGATTCGCGGGAGACGCTCGCGGCGCTCGCGGACAAGATCCGCGACAAGGCGCCCCGGGCGGTCGTCGTGCTCGGTGCCGCCCTCGACGGTCAGGCGGCCCTGCTCGCGGCCGTCGGGCCGGAGAGCCGCGGCGACAAGCGGTTCAACGCCGGGCAGATCATCAAGCACCTCGCCGAGCAGGTCGAGGGGCGCGGCGGCGGCCGGCCGGACTTCGCGCAGGCAGGGGGCAAGAACCCCGCCGCGCTGCCGGGCGCGTTCGCCGGGGCCATCGAGGCCATCGGGCGCCTCGCGGGCGTCTGACGTTCAGGGGGCGTCGGCGCGCCCCGTCACGACCACGTTCATCACGTGCTTGTGGACGAGGAGGTCGACGACCTCCTGATAGCGCGCGGTCACGACCACATCGGCCTTCGGATCGCCGAGACCGGTGATTTCGAGGTCGTCGAACTGCGTGACGGCGAACTGCTCGCTCTCGAGGCGCTGTTGAATCTGCCCCTTGAGGACCTCGGCGCTCATGTTCTTGTTGCGTCGGGCGTCGAGCGCCTCGTCGCCGATGATCTTCTTCAACTGCGTCTTGTGGACGTAGACCTTGGAGAACTGCACGCCGCTGAACAGGACGGCGGCCACCAGGGCCAGCTTGACGAGGCTCTTCACGCTCATGGTCGCTCCCGCGGGTTCGCCGTGAACCCCCCGGGGCAGGTTGCGCCGTTTCGGTGCTGCCGGCAATATGCGCCGCATGCGACGACCCGACGTTTCCTGGCGAGGCCTGGCCTTGGCCGCTTCCACTGCGGTCGTCGCGACCGCCTGTGCGTCGTTTTTCGGCGGCGCGGAGGGCGGGGGACCGGCACCCTTGCCCATGCCCGTGGCTGATCCGGGTTATCCGACGGGGTACCGACGGTGGCCGACGACCGACGCCGTCTTCGACGAGGCGACGGGCGTGCTTCATCGCCTCTACCGCGCGCCGGACGTCGCCCCCGATCGACGCGGGCGATTCCCGGTCGGCGCGGTGCTCGTCAAGGAGCACGTCGTCCCCGGCGAAGACGATCTCGTCACGCGGGTCGATGTCCGTCGCCGGCTGCGCAGCGGGACGTACGGGGGCTGGGAGTACGAGAGCTATGACCCGGCGACGCACAAGCGCATCGAACTCGACGCCGAAGCCTGCGACCTTTGCCACCAGACGGCGCCGGACGACGCGACGTTCACGCGGTTTCCGACCCGCTGAGCCGCCGGATAAGAAAACACCAGAACGTCGCACTTTTTTCTGAAGTTCTCGGGACCCCCGTCGATGAAGTGGGTGTCAGCGACGCGAAAGGCGGCCAAGGAAGGCGGCCCGACGGTCCAAAGAACGAGATCTTTCAACCACCAAGGACGAGCCCTGCCAGTACGGCCGGATTCGTCATCCCGAAATCGGCAGGGACGCCGGCTTCGGTCGCGCCACACACGGCGGACCGAAGGTGTTTCCAAGGAGGAAACGATGGGACTGGTCGTGAACACCAACGTTTCGGCGCTCAACGCGCAACGAAACCTCTTTCATTCAACGGCGCGGCTCAACAAGAGCTTCCAGCGCCTCTCCAGCGGCCTGCGGATCAACACGGCCGGTGACGACGCGGCCGGGCTGGCCATCAGCGAGCGGTTCACCACCCAGATTCGCGGTCTGTCGCAGGCCATCCGCAACGCCAACGACGCCATCTCGCTGGCGCAGGTCGCCGAGGGCGCGCTCCAGGAGAGCACGAACGTCATTCAGCGGATGCGCGAGCTGGCGGTGCAGGCCGGCAACGACACGAACACGGACCAGGACCGGCGGGCCATCCAGGACGAGATCGATCAGCTCGTCCTCGAGCTCGACCGCATCGGCAACACGACCCGGTTCAACAGCAAGGTCCTGCTCGACGGGAGCTTCCTCGACGCCTACTTCCACGTCGGCGCCTACGCTCAGGAGACGGTTCGCGTCCAGATTCGGGACGCGCGGGCCATCACGGTCGGCCGGCAGGCCACCTTCACGGGCATCAATGTCACGTTGAATCCCCTGGCAGCCGGTGACCTGACGGTCAACGGCGTCGCCATCCGCGCCACCCAACCCGTCGACGACACGCTCTCGACGGCGGCGCAGGATGCCTCGGCGATTGCCAAGGCCCGGGCGATCAACGACTCCACGGCCAACACCGGCGTCACCGCGAAGGTGCTGCCGGCGCAGTTCACGGCGCCGAACCCCATCACGGGCGGCATCCTGGACGGGGCCAACAACATCGTGATCAACGGTGTCATCATCACCGGGTTCACGGCGACGCCAGACGATGCCGACGGCGCACTCCTCAAGGCCATCAACGAGGAGTTCTCCCGCACCGGCGTTCGCGCCTTCCTCGACGTCAACCACCATCTTGCGCTGCGGGCCGAAGACGGCCGCAACATCGACGTGGTGGTCAATGGCGCGGCCGGCGCGTTCCTGGGGGTTCCGGCCAGTGTCACGCAGACGGCGGCCATCAACCTCTACAGCGAGAACCAGATTCAGCTCGGCGGGGCGAACGAGGCCTTCATCGGCTTCGGAAACAACCAGCTCGTCGGTGTCACGACCGTCGAGGCCGTGAGCACGGCCGACGTGCTGACCCGTCAGGCGGCGAACGACACGCTCCTCAAGCTCGACCGGGCCCTCGGGCAGCTCGCTTCCGACCGCGCAGGGCTCGGCGCCTTCATCAACCGGCTGCAATCCACGGTCAGCAACCTGACCAACACGGTGGAGAACAGCTCGTCGGCGAAGAGTCGCATCATGGACACGGACTTCGCGTCCGAGACCTCGGAACTGACCAAGTATCAGATCGTGCAGCAGGCGGGCATCTCGGTGCTCTCACAAGCGAACTCCTCGCCACAACAGATTCTGTCGCTCCTCCAGGGCAACTGAACGCGGCGAAGTCGAAGTTCCTGAAGTCACCGAGAAACATGAACCGACGCGGCCGGCCGGGCGCCGTGCGCGTCTGCCGATGGAGAGTGTCATGCGTAGCCAGTTCGAGCGTTCCGAGACCGTCACCGCCCTCGCCACCGCCGAGGAAACCGAGCTCTTCGCCGCCTTCGTGGCGGATCTCGTGGCCCGCGGCCGCAAGCAGAAGACGGTCGAGTCTTATCGCAGTGACTGGACCGGGCTGTGTGAATGGTGGAATTTCTCTCAAGTCCAGCCCTTTTCGGTCGATGTGATGGATGAAGACACCGCGGCGGCCTTCAAAGCCTCCCTGGTGGAACGCTCGATGACTCCGGCGACCATCAACCGCAAGCTGGTCTTCATCAAGCGATACACGGACTTCGCCCGGGCGACCGGGCGACTCGACGAGAAGCGGGCCCGGGGGGTCCGTCGTCTGGAGGCGGCCCCGGCTGCCCCGCGGCGGCCTCGAGGACTCTCGGACATCGAGCTGAGGCGGTTTCTGAAAGAGGTCGAGGCCCGCGCTGCGGTGCGGGATCAGGCCATCGTTTTCACCCTGCTGCAGACCGGCCTGAAGGTCAGCGAGCTCGTCGGTCTCCGCCGCGAGCAGATTGGCCTCGGCGCCAAGAGCGGCCTGATTCGTCTGGATGCGGATGCCCGGGGGCGGGCCCGTCGGGTGGAGGTCGGTCAGACGGCGCGACGGAAGCTGCGCGCCTGGTTCGATGAACGCGGCGACCACGACGGCCCCATCTGGGACGGCGAGCGCGGCCCGCTGACGGCGAACGCGGTTCAGCGGCTGATTCGGAAGTACTGTGCCTTCGCCAACGTCCACGTCTCGCCGCAGGTGCTGCGGCACACCTTCGCCGCCGGGTTCCTGATGGAGTCTCACGGCGACCTGGTGGGACTGGCGGACGCCCTCGGACACGAATGTCTCGAAACGACGCGGCTCTACATGGCCGCCCAGGAGTCGGCTCCGGCACCGGCGGTACGCGGTCTGCGTCCCGTCGCGCTCAGCGGCGGCAGGGGATGAACCATGGCGACCGCGGAGAAACTCGAAACACAGGATGACCTGATCGAGACGGCCGTCGGGCAGCTCTCCCTGGTCTCCGCAGCGATGAAGATGATGCTCGAGGCGTGTGAGCGTGAGCTCCTCGCCGCCGCCGAAGAGGCGGATCCCGGACCGGAACCGGCGCGCGATTGGGCGCGAACGGGCAGCCGGCGGGACGGTGGACGGTCGATTCGGCGTCGCCTCCGGGCTCGCTGAGACGGATACCGGACCAGACGACAGGGCAGAATACGGCAATCGGTTGAACACACCGCGCGACGGTCACAGGACGTGAACGCCGCGTCGGTCGAAGATACGCGAATCACAACGCCCACCGTGGAATGTGTCCCGGTGGACAACACTCTCGCACCGCATGGATGCGGTTCGAAAAACGTCATGGAGGACGTGTCATGGGTCTCATCATCAACACCAACATCGCCTCGCTCAACGCCCAGCGCAACCTGACCTTCTCGTCCGCCAAGCTCAACAAGAGCTTCGAGCGTCTGGCGAGCGGCAAGCGCATCAACACCGCCGGCGACGACGCCGCCGGTCTGGCCATCAGCGAGCGGTTCACGAGTCAGATTCGCGGCCTCGGGCAGGCCATCCGCAATGCGAACGACGCAGTGTCTCTGGTGCAGGTGACCGAGGGTGCTCTCCAGGAGAGCACGTCCATCCTCCAGCGTATCCGCGAGCTGGCCGTCCAGGCCGCCTCGGACGTGAACACCACCGCCGACCGCGAGTCCCTCCAGGACGAGATCGACCAGCTGAAGGACGAACTCAAGCGCATCGGTGACACCACGACCTTCAACGGTCAGAAGCTGCTCGACGGGTCCTTCACGGACAAGTACTTCCACGTCGGCATGAACTTCCGCGAGACCATCCGGGTCCGCGTCCGCGATGCCCGTTCCGAGACCATCGGCCGCTGGGCGGTGCAGACCGGCGTTTCCGTCACCACCAACGCGCTCGTCGCCGGCGATCTGTTCCTGAACGGCGTCACCGTCCGCGCCACCCGGCCGCAGGACGACCTGGTGAGCACGACCTACGCGACGGGCTCTGCCATCGCCAAGGCCGCGTCGATCAACGACTCGACCTCGTTCACGGGCATCTCGGCCTACGCCAACCCGGCGATCCGCGCCGGCGTCGGTGGCGTCGCCGGCGGCCTGCTCGACCAGACCAACAACATCACGATCAACGGACGCACCATCACCGGCCTCGACGTGGCCGCGGACGATGCGAACGACTCGCTCATCAAGGCGATCAACGCCGAGTTCGACTTCACCGGCGTCCTCGCATCTCGCGATGCCAACGGTCGCATCCAGCTCGAGGCCCGCGACGGCCGCAACATCGAGCTGTCTTTCGGTGGCAACGGCGGCGTCATCTCCGGACTCGACCTCGCCAACGGGCAGAGTGTCACCACCGGCACCGTGACGCTCCACTCCGAGAATCAGTACGAAGTCACGGGCGCCAACGAACAGTACATCGGCTTCCAGCTCGACGCCCTCATCGGCGTCAACGCCGCGCAGGCCGTGACGACCATCGACATCACGAGCCGCGACGGCGCCAACCTCGCGTTGCTCATCGTCGACCGCGCCATCGGCCAGATCAGCGCCGACCGCGCCGAGCTCGGCGCCGTGCAGAACCGCATCGACTCGACCATCTCGAACCTCTCGACCACGGTCGAGAACGCCAACGCCGCGCGCTCCCGCATCCTCGACGCGGACTTCGCGGCGGAGACGGCTGCCCTGAGCCGGAATCAGATCCTGCAGCAGGCCGGCACCTCCATCCTCGCGCAGGCCAACCAGCAGCCGCAGCAGGTCCTCACCCTCCTGCAGGGCGGTTGATTCCGGTCGAACCGCGAGAAGGCCCGTCGTCGCCGGTATCGCCCGGCGCAGACCGCCTCGGGCGACGCCCGCGAAGACCGCGCCGTCGCCGCCTGACATCCAGAAGAGTTCTTTTCATCGAAGGCAGTCATCACAACGTCCCCACGGATCGGGGACATCACCGGTGGCGTGCGCCACTCACGGGCGAAAACCGCCCGGCGCCGCCCCACATGTCACGGAGGACATGAATCATGGGTCTCGTCATCAATACGAACATGTCTGCGCTCAACGCCCAGCGGAACCTGCTCTTTTCGTCCAACAAACTGGCGAAGAGTTTCCAGCGGCTGTCGAGCGGTCTGCGCATCAATACGGCCGGCGACGACGCCGCCGGTCTGTCCATCAGCGAACGATTCACCAGTCAGATTCGCGGCCTGAACCAGGCCGTGAGAAACGCCAACGACGCCATCTCGCTCGTGCAGGTGACCGAAGGCGCACTCGCCGAGTCGACGAACATCCTGCAGCGTATCCGCGAACTGGCGGTGCAGGCGGCCTCCGATGTCAACACCGAGGCCGACCGACAGTCGCTCCAGGACGAGATCGATCAGCTCAAAGACGAGCTCGCCCGCATCGGCAACACGACGACGTTCAACGGACAGAAGCTCCTCGACGGCTCGTTCACCGACAAGTTCTTCCACGTCGGCATGAACTTCCGGGAGACCGTCCGGGTGCGTGTCCGCGACGCCCGCGCCGAGACCATCGGTCGCTGGGCGGTTCAGACCGGCGCCGTCGTCACCACCAACGCGCTCGTCGCGGGCGACCTCATGCTCAACGGCGTCACTGTTCGTGCGACTCGACCGGAGGACGACGGTCTCAGTACGACCTTCGCGACGGGCTCCGCGATCGCGAAAGCGGCCGCCATCAACGATGCGAGTTCGTTCACGGGCGTCTCGGCCTACGCGAATCCAGCGATCCGGGCCGGCGTCGGCGCGGTCGGCGGTGGCACGCTCGACCAGGTCAACAACATCACGATCAACGATCGCACCATCACGGGTCTGGTCGTGGCCGCCGACGACGCCAATGACTCGCTCATTCGCGCCATCAATGCGGAGTTCGAGTTCACCGGCGTCCTCGCCAGTCGAGACGCGAACGGTCAGATCCAGCTCGAAGCCAGAGACGGACGCAACATCGAACTCTCGTTCGGCGGCAACGGCGGTGTCATTTCGGGTCTACAGACGGCGGCCGCGCCGGGCGGTGCGAACGCATCGAGCGTGACGACGGGCACCGTGACACTGCATTCGGAGAACCAGTACCAGGCCACGGGCAACAACGAGGCGTACATCGGTTTCCAGGACAATGCGCTGATCGGCGTCAACGCGAACCAATCGGTGACGACCATCGACATCGGCTCACGCGATGGCGCCAACCTCGCACTGCTGATCGTCGACCGGGCGCTGGGGCAGGTCACGGCGGATCGTGCCGAACTCGGCGCCATCCAGAACCGGCTCGATTCGACCATCGCGAACCTGACGACGACTTCGGAGAACGCGACGGGCGCACGCTCGCGCATCCTCGACGCGGACTTCGCGGCGGAGAGCGCGGCGCTGGCCAAGAACCAGATTCTCCAGCAGGCCGGGACCTCCATCCTGGCGCAGGCGAACCAGCTCTCTCAGGGCGTGCTGAGCCTGCTGCAGGGCTGAAGACGAAGACATCGCTCGAGTCGAGAGAAACACCCAACGCACCGCCGGCGTGAACGACGTCGCGACGTCGAAGGCACATCGCCTCCGCCGCACGTCCCCCCGCCGTCGACGGTGCAACACACTTCCGGAGAGTTCACATGGGCCTCAACATTCATACCCACGTCTGGCACATGCCGCAGCACGGTCTCAGCGCGTTCGAGCCTCGCCGTCGCACCTTCGACGCGGCGCTCGCCATCTCGGCCGCGGCCAGCAGTCGAGACCAGATCATCCGCCACCCGCTGCTCGCCATCATGGCACAGGCCGCCCTCATCCCGCCGCAGGCCGAGGGACTGCTCGCGGACGCCTGAGGTCGAGGGCCCGGGCGCGGCGTCGCGGACGACGGGGCACCCCGTCTGAACTCAAACATCTTCAGAGGAGTCATACTCACAACGCGTCCCACGGGCGATGAATCATCGCCCTTCGGCGCACAACGGGATGCCCACGGTTCGGGCGTCCACACTCGTCACGGAGGACTGTCATGGGTCTCATCATCAACACCAACATGTCATCGCTGAACGCACAGAGAAACCTGCTGCACTCCAGCTCGAAACTCGCGAAGAGTTTCCAGCGACTGTCCAGCGGTCTGCGCATCAACACCGCCGGCGACGACGCCGCCGGTCTGTCGATCAGCGAACGATTCACCAGTCAGATTCGCGGCCTGAACCAGTCGGTCCGGAACGCGAACGACGCCATCTCGCTCGTGCAGGTCGCCGAAGGCGCGCTCCAGGAGACCACCGCGGTGCTTCAACGCATCCGTGAACTCTCCGTCCAGGCGGCCTCGGACGTCAACACCGAGAACGACCGCGAAGCGCTGCAGGACGAGGTCGAACAGCTTCAGCAGGAACTGCAGCGGATCGGCAATACGACCACGTTCAACGGTCAGAAGCTGCTCGACGGGACTTTCACCGACAAGTTCTTCCATGTCGGCATGAACTTCCGGGAGACGGTGCGAGTGCGCGTCCGCGATGCCCGCGCCGAGATCCTGGGACGCTGGGCGGTCCAGACCGGTGTCATGGTCACCACGAACGGCCTCGCCAGCGGCGACGTGCTGATCAACGGCGTCACGGTCCGGGCGACGCGCATCGAAGACGACTCGCTCAGCACCACGCTTCAGACCGCCTCGGCGATCGCGAAGGCGGCGGCCATCAACGACTCGACCTCGTTCACGGGCGTTTCGGCCATCGTGCTGGCGTCGGAACGCGTCGGGCAGGCGGCGGTGGGCGGCGGAACACTGGACGAAGCCAACAACATCACCATCAACGGTCGCACGATCACCGGCCTCACCGTGGCCGCCGACGACGCCAACGATGCGCTGATCCGCGCGATCAACGCCGAGGTGGACCACACTGGCGTGCTGGCCAGTCGCGACGAGAACGGCTTCATCCAGCTCAAGGCCGAAGACGGACGGAACATCGAGCTGTCGTTCAACGGCAACGGCTCGGCCATCTCGGGTCTGAACATCGCGGCCGGCGGTGAGGTGACACGAGGACGCCTCGAGCTGAATTCGGAGAATCAGTATCAGCTCACCGGCGCCAACGAAGGCTACATCGGGTTCGTCGACAACGCGCTGATCGGCGTCAATTCGGCACAAGCGGTGCTGACGGCCAACGTCTCGACACGCGACGGCGCCAACCAGGCCCTGCTCATCATGGACCGCGCGCTGAAACAGGTGACCAAGGACCGCGCCGAGCTCGGCGCCATCCAGAACCGCCTCGACTCGACGATCTCGAACCTGACGACCGTGGCGGAGAACGCGACGGGTGCGAGAAGCCGCATCCTCGACGCGGACTTCGCGGTCGAGTCGGCACAGCTCGCCCGAAACCAGATCCTGCAGCAGGCCGGGACCTCCATCCTGGCTCAGGCGAACTCGTCGTCGCAGCAGGTGCTGTCGCTTCTTCAGGGTTGAGGTGTCGCCATGAATCGGCTCCATCACACCCTCGGACGACGAAGGAGACGCTGGCGACCCGGCCAACACCAGGCGGTCGCCGTGAACGCCCACGACGGACACTTCGCGATGCGCTGGGGAGAGATCCGCGGCGGCCCGCCCATCGACCCGGAGTCGACCTTCCCGCTGCACAGCCACATGCGGCTGTTGCGGACGGTGCGGCCGCCGACGGGCGATCCGGCGTTCGGCGAAGGCAACCACCAGCGGTCGGGGTTCGTGCCCCAGCGCTGGGGGGAGTCCGGCCCACACGCGAACCGCAGACCGAGCGAAGACGGAAAGAGGCACTGCCGTCGTGACCGCATCGGCGATGGAGGTCTGAACAGACCTTCGATCGGGTTTTCAGGATCGACCGCCCTCCGCCGTCGGCGGAGACCAGTCAACAAACTCAATGCCCGCGCCATCGGAAGGCCGGGCGCCCCAGCCGCACACACCCCTGGGCTGAAGTATCCCGGCGTGCGGCCGGTCAAGGAGGACAATCATGGGTCTCTTCGTCAACACCAATACCGCTGCGCTCAATGCCCAGCGCAACCTGCTCTTCTCGACCTCGAAGCTGTCCAAGAGCTTCCAGCGACTGTCCAGCGGTCTGCGGATCAACACGGCCGGCGACGACGCCGCCGGTCTGTCGATCAGCGAACGCTTCACCAGTCAGATCCGCGGCCTCAATCAGTCGGTGCGCAACGCGAACGACGCCATCTCGCTGGTGCAGGTGGCCGAAGGCGCGCTCCAGGAGTCGACCGCGATTCTGCAGCGGATTCGAGAGCTCGCGGTTCAGTCCGCTTCGGACGTGAACACCGAGGCGGACCGCGAGGCCCTCCAGGACGAGGTCTCGCAGCTCAAGGCGGAACTCGAGCGGATCGGCGAGGCGACGACCTTCAACCAGCAGAAGGTGCTGGACGGCTCGTTCCTCGACAAGAAGTTCCACATCGGCATGAACTTCCGGGAAAACATCGGCGTTCGCGTCGACGACTCCCGGGCCAAGACCCTGGCACGGCACGCGGTCAACACCGGCATCGCGGTGACGACGCAGGCCATCGCGTCCGGCGACCTGCTCATCAACGGTTTCACCGTGCGGACGACCCAGTCCGTGGACGACACCGTGAGTACGACCTTCGCGACGGGCTCGGCCATCGCGAAGGCCACGGCCATCAACGACGCGACGAAGTTCACCGGCGTGAGCGCGTATGCCAACGAGACCCAACGCCTCGGTGTTGCGGCCATCGCCGGCGGCACGCTCGACCAGACGGACTTCATCACGATCAACGGTCAGACCATCACGGGGATCACGGTCGTCGAGGGCGACGCGAACAATGCGTTCGTCGAAGCCATCAACGCCGTGAGCGCCGAAACGGGTGTCATCGCGAGCATCGACCGGGACGGTTTCGTGGAACTGACCGCCTCGGACGGACGCAACATCGAGGTCACCACGAGCACGCTCGAAGCGGCGCAGCGGACCGGCCTCATGGCCGCGGCGGGCAGCGACGTGCAGATGGCCACCGTGACGCTGCATTCGACGAATCAGTACCAGATCACCGGCGCGAACGAGGGTTACATCGGCTTCACGAATGATCACATCGTCGGTGTGACCAACGTGCAGGCGGTGGAAGCCATCGACGTGAGCACACGGGAAGGTGCCAACCTCGCCCTGCTCATCGCCGACCGGGCCATCGCGCAGATTTCGTCGAACCGGTCCCGACTCGGTGCGGTGCAGAACCGTCTCGAATCGACCATCAACAACCTGTCGACGGTGAGTGAGAATGCTTCGGCCGCACGCAGCCGGATCCTCGACGCGGACTTCGCGCTCGAGACCGCTCAGCTCAGCCGGAATCAGATCCTGCAACAGGCGGCGACGACGGTGCTGGCGCAGGCCAATGCGCAGCCCCAGTCGGCGCTGACCCTGCTCCAGTAACCCCGGGCGAATGAAAGGAGGTCGCAGAGTCATGAATCACGTCTCGATGGCCAGCCACTTCGCCTCGGCCGACGAGAACGCGCGGTTCCAGCAGTTCCTGGACTGGCTCTCCGCGCGAGGACGCAGCGACGCGACGGCGCGGTCCTATCGCTCGGACTGGCAGGATCTGGCAGCCTGGTACCGTCGCGCTCGGGGCGCCCCGTTCGACGCGAGTTCGCTCGACGCCGACACGGTGGCGGCCTGGCGCGAGGCCGGCCAGAACAAGGGAAAGAGCCCCGCCACCCTGACCCGACGCCTCGCCTTCGCGCGGACCTACGCGCGCTGGCTGGCCGAGGACGGGGTGGTCGCGGGCGGCGCGATGGCCAACGTACAGCGGGTCGAGACCCCCCGGACCACCGACGAGCGCGCCGTGCGCGTGCTCAGCGACGCCGAGGTGCACCGGCTCCTGCAACAGGTCGAAGCCCGAGGGTGCCGGCGCGATCAGGCGATCCTGTACGTCCTGCTCGACACCGGATTGAAAGTCAGTGAGCTCGTGGCACTCGAGCTCGGCGACGTGGACTTCTCCACGGGCCGCTTGCGGGTGAACAACCCCTGGGCGCGCTCGGTGGAGCTGCCCACCCGGGCCGCCCGCAAGGTGGCCTGGAGCCTCGCCGAACGCGGGCTTCTGGCCATGCCGCCGAGTGGTGAGATCGAGCTGCCCGCCACGGGGGGCTGGCCGCCGGCCGCCCGGGTTTCGTACCCGGAGCCGGGGCGCATCCCGACCGTGTCGACGCTGCCCGGATCGCCCATGCCCTTCGGACTGGAGGGACCACCGGCGAGCTGGCCGTTGTTCACGGGTGAGCGGGGGCGTCTGACTCCCAACGCGGTCCAGCGGATCCTCCGCAAACACGCCGCGTTCGCCCGGATCGACGACGCTTCGCCCCACGTGCTGCGCCACACCTTCGCGGTCTCCTACTGGCTGCGGACCCGGGACTTGGTCGGCCTCGCCGAACGCCTGGGTCTGGAGAGTCTCGAGTCCGCCAAGGCCTATGCCCACCTCAGCCCGCCCGTCGATCCGATGCCGGATCGTGCGGCGGTCATCCCCGCCCGCGCCGCCGGCTGACCCGACGGCAGCAAGCGGTCGGACCGAGCCGGTCGCTCTTTTGGGCGGCCGGCTCTTCGTGTTTCCGGGCCCGAACGTGGTCGCTCGAGGCGTCGTCGGCCCGCCCCCGCTCCCCGTGCCGTGCGGCTCGGTTCGGCTCAGTTCGACGCGAAGAAGCGATCGAGGAGCTGAAACAACGACTCGGAGAACTTGCGGAAGTTCACCGGCTTGATGATGTAGTCGTTGGCGCCGCCCGTCAGGCTGGCGGTGCGGTCTTCCTCGCGGGCGCTCGTCGTGAGCATGACCGCCGGGATGGTCGAAAGCTCGACGTCGCCCTTCACCGTGCGGAGGACCTCGAGCCCCGTGAGCTTGGGCATGTTGATGTCGAGCAGGATGAGGTCGGGCCGCGTGCCCTGCGTGCGCAGCAGTTCGACGGCTTCCTGCCCGTCGCGCGCCACGAGGATCTGGACCTCGCGCGGATAGTTGCGCAGGGCCCGCTGCAGAAGCAGGACGTGGTCGTCGTCATCCTCGGCGAGGAGGACTCGGATCGGCGGCTGATTCTGAATCACGGGCGCAGTCACGAGCGCATCCCCCGGCACACGACACCGAGCAGACGTTAATTGCGAACGCCCGGCGATGCAACAACCGGCGACATCAGAATCCGCTCAGGCGATAGCCGGCGGAGGCGCGCAACAGGGGGTACCACGCGCCGGTGTCCCGGTAGGGGCGCGCCTCGGGGTCGACGGCGAGGTCCTCCGCGGTGGGGGTGACCAGGCGATAGGCGAGGGTGTCCTTGCCGTACCCGCCGGAGAGTTCGAAGAACAGCAGGCTGCGGGCGTCCATGTGGCGCCGCACGCCGAGCACCGCGAACGGGCCCATCAGCGTCTGGCTGATGCCGTCGGCGCCGACATCGAAAAACCAGAACGTGCCCGCCGCACCGGCGACGAAGTCCCAGGTCCGGGTCTCGTGCACGTGCCAGAGGATGCGCGGCTCGAGGAGCACGTCGTGCGCCCAGACCCAATCGCCGAGCTCGGCGTGCCAGCGCGCCCCGACGCCATACCCGATGTCGAACCCGACCTCGAGCGGGATCCGGGCGCGGCCGCCGAGCGTCACGAGGATTCCCGGATAGGCGCCGGTCTCGAGCCCGCTGTCCCCCTTCAGGAGCCGGCTGCGGACCTTGCCTGCGTAGAGGAACGCCCCGCCACCGACGAAGAACCCGGGGCCCCCCGGCGCCTGCGCCTCATACCGGCGAGGCGCGGCCGCCGGCGCGGGGGCGTCGAGCAGGGGATCGTAGGCGTCGGGGTCACCGGCGGCTGCGAGCCCCGGCGCCAGCACCGCGAGCAGGGCCGCCGACCGCCGGCGCACAGCCCGGTGAGGCGGGCGTTCTGAGGACGAATCCACGGGGAGAGCCTACCGCGCCGGGTGTTCCCGCGGCGTCGGAAATCGGCGCCCGTCGGCGGTTTTGCGTTACCATCCCGCGATTCCGATACCGCGTCCGCCGGAGACCCCATGCCGAGCCCGATCCGCCCCGACCGTCCTGCCGCCCCGCGGAGAACGGGCCTTTCTCCGAGTCTCTTCCTGATGATGGTCGCCCTGCTGGCCGGATGCGGCGGCGGTGGAGAGACCGTCGACGGCGCGCCCGCCGAAGACGCCGCCGCATCGCGGCCCGATGGGCAGCGGCGCGATGCGGAACGAGACGACGCCGGCGAGCCCGACGCGGCCCCGCCAGAGACGCCGACGCCCGACATTTCCCCGGAGCCGAGCAGCCTGACCCTCCTCGCGCCGCCCGGCGAAATGTCGGCGGAGGGGACGCTCGTGCTGCGCAACGCCGGCGATGCGCCGCTCGAGGTGACGGCCCTCGTGGTGGAGCCGGCCGGCGAAGGCTTCTCGGTCGAGCTGCCGACGCTGCCCCTCGTGGTCGCGGGCGGCGAGCAGGCGACGGTGACACTGCGCTACCAGGCGCCGGACGCACGCCCCCACGCGGCGACCCTTCGCATCTCGAGCAACGACCCCGACGAAGGGCGCCTCACCATCCCGCTGGCCGGCCGGGTGGCGGAGACCTGCCTCGAGGTCATGCCGCGGACGCTGGACATCGGGCCGGTCGAGCTCGGGCAGCCGAGCGGGCGCTTCGAGCTCCTCGTGCGCAACTGCGGAGACGTCGACGCACGTCTGACCACGGTCGAGGTCGTCGATGATCCCCAGTTCCGGATTGCGGCGGGGGATCAGGACGGCCCGTTGAGCGACGTGCCCCTGGCGGCCGGCTCCGCCCTCCGGCTCGACGTCTGGTACGTCAACGACGCGCTCACGGCGGGCATGTCCGCGATGGCCACGCTGCGCATCGAGAGTGATCTCGAGGGCGAATCGCTGATCGAGGTGGCGCTGCGGGCCACCGGACGGGAATCGCCGCAGTGTCGGCCGGTCTTCGAGCCGGGGCGTCTCGACTTCGGGGCGCTCCGGATCGGCACCACCCGCGACCTGGACCTGACGGTCACGAACGCCGGGAATACGCAGTGTGAGTTTCGCTCACTCGAGGTCGTTCACGAGGACGGCGACCCCGCCAACGCCTTTGCCCTCGCGCCCGGCTCGGAGGCGCTCGGCACGCTCGACCCCGGCGCCTCGCGGGCGCTGACGGTGCGATTTGCGCCGATGATCCGGGATCAGCAAGGCAACCGCTCGGTGCTTCAGCTCGTGTACACCGAGACCGGCGTCGACCTGAATCGTCGCGAGGAAGTCTTTCTCTTCGGCGTCGCGGCGCTCGCCGAGCTCGGGGCCGTCGCCGACGCTCAGCGGTTCGCCGACACCCAGGCGCCGATCTGCGCGTCGCCGCAGCGGACGGTCGCGGTCCAGAACATCGGGCTCGTACCCCTTTGCCTGACCGGGTGGCGACAGAGTGGCGACGACTGCCCGGCGTTCGAATTGCTGCTCGCCCCCGAGGCCGCGGACTGTGTCGAGCTTTCGTCCGGAGCGACCCAGGAGTTCGCCTTCCGGTTCGAGCCGGCGCGCAACGGCGCGCACACCTGCGACTTCATCGTGGCCGGCGACGCCATGAACGTCCCCGAGGTCGTCATCGCGCTGCGGGGCGAGGGGGTCGACACGGCCGACCAGACGGACGTCTTCGAGGTCGGCGAACTCGACGGCCGGGCGAGGGCCTACTTCCCGCTCTCGCGGCCGGCGGATGCGGTCACCGTCGCCGTCACCGTCAACGACGTGGCCAACGAGGCGTGGCGATTCTCCAACGACCGCAACGCGGTGTACTTCGAGCCCGCCGACCACCCGGACCGCGGCGACGAGGTCTCCGTGCGGTACGAAGCGCGATGCCTGCCCCGCGAGTAATCGCCTTGCGCGCTCCTGGCAGATGGCGTACTTCCGGCCTCCTGTGCCGCACGAATCTCCGACGCTGAGCCCCACCGGCGCCGACGCCCGCTCGGCAGCGTCTGCGCGCATCGAGTCCCTGCTGAGCGAGCTTCGGGCCGCGCTCGGTGAAGACGCGATCTCGACCACCCGCCCCGACCGCGAGGCGGTTGGCCGCGATCTCTGGCCGCGCTTGCTCCTCGAGAGCTTCGCCGGACCGGCCGAGGGCCCCGCGGCGGTCGTCTGGCCCCGGAGCGCGGCCGAGGTCTCGCTCGTCGTCCGGCGATGCGCGGCGCATGGGGTCCCCATCGTCCCGTTCGGCGCGGGGAGCGGCGTGTGCGGGGGCGCGCGCGCGGAGACGTTCGGGATCGTTCTCGATCTCAAACGGATGAAGGCAGTTCGTGCGCTCGATCCGGAGACGCTCACCGTGACGGTCGAGGCCGGGTGCATGGGCGAGCTCTTCGAGCGTCGCCTCGAGCGCGCCGGGCTGACGCTCGGGCACTTTCCCTCGAGCATTCAGTGTTCGACGGTGGGTGGATGGGTCGCGACGCGGTCGGCCGGCCAGTGCAGCACGCGGTACGGCAAGATTGAAGACATGGTGGTCGATCTCGAGGTCGTGACCGGGGACGGCGTCGTTCGGCGGACGCCGCCCGCCGGCGCCCCCGGCACGGACTGGAACGGGATTTTCGTCGGCAGTGAGGGGACGCTCGGCGTCATCACCGCAGCGACGCTCCGGGTCCACCCGGCGCCGGCCGCCCGTCGGTTTCGCGGATGGCTCGCGCCGACGACGGAGGCAGGCCTCGAGATCATGCGCCGCACCCTGCAGGCTGGCCATCGGCCGGCGGTGCTGCGGCTCTACGACCCGCTCGACACGCGCATGGCCGGGCAACGCTCCGACGAGGCCGCCGAAGGGGAGAGCGGGGGCGGGCAGGCGGCTCGCCTCCGGGCGGCGCTCGAAGGGGCGGGGGACGCCGACGCACCGGCGGCGCGCGCGCTCCGGGCGCTCCTCGCGATGCCCCGGGCCGTCAATCTGGCGATCGGTGCGCTGCCGGGACAGTCGCTCCTGGTGACGGTCAGCGAGGGCGAGGCCGACGAAGCACGCGCCACCGACGAGGCCATCGCCGGCTTCGCCCGGGCCGTGCGCGCCCGCGACCTGGGGGAGGGGCCGGGGCGCCACTGGTTCGCGCACCGTCACGACGTCAGTTACAAACAGAGCCGCGTCTATCGGGCCGGCGCGTTCGTCGACACGTTCGAGGTGGCGACGACCTGGGCCCGGCTGCCGGCGCTGTATCGGGCGGTCCGTCGTGCGCTTTCGAACCATGTTCTCGTCATGGCTCACTTCAGCCACGCCTACCCGGGCGGTTGCTCGATTTACTTCACCTTCCTGGGATCCGGCGCCGATCGAGACGCGATGCTCGAACGCTATGGCCGCGCCTGGAAGGCCGCCCTCGACGCCGCGGCCGGGTGTGACGCCGTCCTGGCGCATCACCACGGGGTCGGTCTCTCGCGCGCGAGCCACCTCCCTCGCGCGCACGGGCCTGCCCGTCGCTGGTACACGGCCCTCAAGGCGACCCTCGACCCCGCCGGCATCCTGAACCCGGGCAAGATCTACGGCCCCGACGACCCGACGGCCGCCCCGGCGGCGGGCCCGAGTCCCCTCTGGGGCGGGGGCGGGGGGGCGAGCCCCCTCGGGGGGGCAGTCCCCGCACAGCGGGGCGGGGGGGCGGAGAAATGACACTCCGATGGGAGCCCTGGACGCCCACCATCGGCGCCGGACACCCCGATCCGCTCGTCGATCGGCTCACGGCGCTCGTCGGCATCGGCCGGGTCGCCGTGCTCGCGCGCGCCGAGGGCTCCCCGGCGCCTCGGGCGCTCGTCTGGCCCGAGTCCAGCGAGAGTGTGCAGCGCGTCCTCCGGGTCGTCCGCGAGGCCGAGCTCCCGTGGACGGTGGTCGGCACCCCGCCCCCGTTCGACCCACCGGACGTGGCGGCGGGCGTCGTTTACGTCTGCCTCGAGCGAATGGCCGGGCTTCTCGCCGTGGACGAGACCAGCCTGGTCGCGCAGTTCCAGACGGGCATTCGTTGGGAGCGGGCCGAAGACCTCCTCAGCCGGCGCGGGTTGACACTCGGGCCGCTGCCCGGCCCGGTGCGGTCCAGAACGATCGCCGAGAGCATCGCGGAGAACGACCGCCTGCGTCCGTCGGCGGCGTACGGACAGCTCATCGAAGCCATTCAGGGGGTGACGGCCGTGCTCCCCGACGGCGAACGCGCGCGGACGGTCGTCGCGCCGCGCCGTGCGACGGGGCCGGAGCTGACGGCCGCCGTCTTCGGGACGCGACACCGGGGCGCGCTCGTCACGGAGGTCTCGCTTCAGGTCTGGCGGCGGACCGGGGAGGCGACGCGCCGGGCCTGTGCGGCGGCCGATTGGGCGTCTGCGGCCGCGTTCGTCCGGTCGTGTCTGTGCGCCGGGATTCGGCCTGCCTTCGTCCTCGCGTCCGGGCGGGGCCCCGTCGAGCTCGGGTTCGAGGTCACGAGCGCGGCCGCGGCCGAGGCGCTCCATCGCCAGATCCAGGCGGGCGGGGTCACACCCCGATCCCGGCACGACGTGCTCGACGCCCTCCTCTCGGCGGACCCGACGGAGCCCGCGTGGCGGGTGATCGCGGTCGTGCCCGCCGCCCGACTCTCCGAGGCCGCGGTGCTCGTGCCCGAGGCGATCTGCCCGGATCTGGGGGGACCGGACGCGACGCTCTGGGCCCGTCGAAGCCCCGAGCCGCTCGTGGCCCGACACCTCGTCGCGCTCGGGGCGCGCGTGCCCGGAATCCCGACGGGATTCGAAGACCTCGAAGCCACGTTCCTCGGCCACCTTTCGCGGCGCGCCTGAGCGTCGCTTTTCCCCGGAGGCAACCCTGCACCCCTTCGACGAACACGCCGCGGCGCTTTCGACGTGCTTCCCGTGCCCGAAGCTCTGTCGGTTTGCGTGCCCCGTCGCCGAGGCGGAGGGGCGGGAGAGCGTCACCCCCTGGGGACTCGCCACGCGGGCCGAGCACGTTCGTCTCGGGCGGCTCCCGCTCGACGCCGGGACGGCGGAGATCTTTCACCATTGCACGGGGTGTGGCCGCTGCACGGCGAACTGTCGCCATGGCGTGCCGGTCCCGACGGTGGTGGCCGCCGTGCGTGCGGAGGCGGTCCGGGCCGGCCTCGGTGCAGCCGCGCTCTCGGCGTGGGCGGCACTGCCGACGGGGGAACACCCGGCGGTGCGCTCATTGCCCGAGGGCGGCAGCGTCTTGTTGTTGCCCGGGTATGCCGAGGGGGAGAGCGTCGCGGCGGCGCGCCGACTCCTCGGCGCCGTCGGCCTCGAACGGCTCGGGCGACCGGTCCGGGGGGCGCTCACCGCGGGCACCCGCTGGGCCGAAGCCGGTTACCCGGAGCGTGCGGAGGCGGAACGGCTGCGCGTCCTGCGTGCCCTCGAGGGGGTCACGACCCTGGTCTGTCTCGACCCCGACGACGCGCGTGCCCTCGCCGCGGACGCGCCCGACGTCGTCCGGACGCTGACCGAGGTCCTCTGGGCCCGGCGCACGGCCCTGCTGCCCCGTCTGAGGCGGATCATCGAGGGGCCGGTCCTCTACCTCGACCCCTGCCGGCTCGGCCGCGGGCTCGGCCAATACGAGGCGCCGCGCGGGTTGCTCGCACCCGTCGTCGGCGAGGTCGTCGAGGCGACGATGAATCGGGCGCAGGGCGGTTGTTGCGGCGCCGGGGGCGGTTTGCCCGCGACGGCGCCTGCGGTGGCCGCGACCGTCGCGCGAGAGGCGGTCGCCGACGTCGAGGGCGTGCCCGTCGTCCTGGCCGGTGCCGTCTGTGCGGCGCATGTGCGCGCGGCGGTCCCGGAGCGCGAGGTCTACGATCTGGCCGTCCTGCTCGCGAGGGCGTTGTGAGCCCGTGTCATCACCCGAACCCCCGGGAGCCTGAGGTGTGCCCATGACCCCCAAGCCCTTCGTCTGCGTCAACCCGGCCAGCGCCAATGGTCGAACCGGAGAGCGGTGGGCCGAGCTCGCCGCCGGTCTCCGGGCCACCCTCGGCGAGTTCGACGTCGCCATGACCCGCGGCCCCCGGGAGGCCGGTGAACTCGTCCGGCGCGCAATCCGGGGCGGCGCCGAGTTCATCGTCTCCGTGGGGGGCGATGGCACGCACAACGAGGTCGTGCAGGGCTTCTTCGACGAGTCGACGCCGGACATCCCCATCCGCCCGGGCGTCGCGCTCGGTGTCGTGCCGACGGGCACCGGTGGCGACTTCCGCCGCAGCCTCGGCCTCCCGCGCGAGGCCACCGAGGCCATCGCCTGCCTCGGGGGCCGTCGACGGACGGCCGACGTCGGTCGGCTGACGTACACGGGCCACGACGGCGGCGCCCGCCAGGCGTACTTCATCAACATCTGCTCGTTCGGCATGAGCGGGCTCGTGGACAAGATCGTCAACGAGAGCAGCAAAGTGCTCGGGGGCAAGGCCTCGTTTCTGCTCGGCGTCGGGCGGGCGAGCCTGCAGTACCGCAACCAGCCGGTGCGACTCCGGCTCGACGACGGCCCGAGCCTGGCGCGCACGGTGAACAACGTGGCCGTCGCCAACGCGAAGTACTACGGCGGCGGGATGAAGATCGCACCCGGGGCCGACCTCGGCGACGGGCTCTTCGACGTCGTGATCGTCGGGGACCTGAGTGCCGTCGAGATGGCGCTCGGTCTGAAGCGCATCTACGACGGGACGCACGTCGACGCCGGCAACCCCAAGATCGAGGTCCATCGCGCCCGCAAGGTCGAGGCCGAGCCGGCGAACGCCGGTCAGGTGGTGCTGATCGACATGGACGGCGAGCAGCCCGGGCGGTTGCCCGCCGCGTTCGAGGTCCTGCCTGCCGCCCTTCAGGTGGTCGTCGGGCCCGGCGGCGATGGCTGAGGACGCACCCAGGACGAACGGCGGCGCGCGCCGCCGGCTCGGGGACCTCCTGCTCGCCGGCCTGACGGCCGTGTTGACGTTCGGCGGTTTTCCGACGGCCCTGTCGCCCGAGTGGTCTTTCTGGCCACTTCTCTGGGTCAGCCACGTCCCCGTGCTCTGGCTCCTGCGGGACAAGTCCCCGCGCGAGGCGTTTCGGTGGGGGTGGCTGACCGGGACGCTGATCAACGCCGGCGGATACTACTGGCTGGCCGAGATGCTGCAGCGGTTCGGCCACCTGCCCGGGCCGATCGCCGCCCTCGGCCTGCTGCTCCACAGCGTCTACGTGGGCTTTCTCTGGGCCGCCTGGGCCTGGTTGATGAACCGCGTGGGCAATACCACCCGCCTGCCCGTGACCTGGACGGCCCCGCTGGCCATGGTGGCGGTCGAGCTCGTCGTTCCGCGCATCTTCCCGGCCTACATGGGCAACAGCCAGTCTCCCTGGCCGCTGGTCATGCAGATCTGCGACGTCACGGGCATCTTCGGCGTGACGTTTCTGATCTACCGGGTCAACGCCACGCTCTACGTGTGGGTGCGCGCCCTGGTCGACGGCCGGCAGCGCCCCTGGCGTGCGACGGCCGTCACGGCGGGCCTCCTGGCGGCGACGTTGATCTACGGCGCGGTGCGCATCCGGCAGGTCGACGAGGCCGTGGCGGCCGCGCCGAAGCTGCAGGTCGGCATCGCGGAGGGCAACGTCGGCATCTTCGAGTCCGAGACGCGCGACCGGATCCGGGACCACCTGCTCATCCAGCAACGGCTCACGGCCGACCTCGAACGGCGCGGCGCAGAGCTCGTGCTGTGGTCGGAGAGCAGCTATCGGGCGCCGTACATCATCCCGCACGATGAACGTCGGCTGCGGCCGTCCGTCGTGCCCCTCGTCCCCGACTGGCGGGCGGATCGCCGTCCCGGCACGACGGAGTGGGACCGGACGACCCCGATCCGCGGGTTCGAAGTGCCGGTCCTGCTCGGCGCGACGACGAGCAGCCCGCGACCCGTGCCGCGCTTCGAGGGCGACACCGCGGACGCCTACTTCAACTCGGCGGTTCTCCTCGGCGGTGACGGCACGATTCACGGGCGCTACGACAAGAACTATCTCTTGATCGGCGGCGAGTACATTCCGTTCAGCGAGTACTTCCCGTGGATCTACAAGGTCATCCCGGCGGCGGGCGATCTGGCGCGGGGTCGCTCGCTGGAGCCGATCACGGCGGATCTCTGGGGGCGCGGCCCCGTTCGTATCGGCGTCCTGGTCTGCTACGAAGGGATCCTGCCGGCGTTTGCGCGCGGACTGGCGGCGGGTGAGCCGCACTTCATCGTCAACATGACCAACGACGACTGGTTCGGACGCACGGCCGAACGATATCTGCACTTCGCGCTGACGATCCCGCGGGCGATCGAGCACCGTCGGGCCTTCGCGCGCCCCACGCTCACCGGGGTCAGCGCGTTCGTGGACCCCGTCGGTCGCGTCGTCTCGCAGAGCCCGGTGACGGGGGAAGACACCCTGCTCGCGCCCGTTCCGCTGCTCGAGATCCCGTCGCCGTATCCGCACGTCGGCGACGCCTTCGCCTGGGCCTGCGCCCTTTGCCTCGCGGCCGCCTATGGCTGGGGGCGCTGGCGTCGAGGGGCCTGAGCGGAACCCGCTCCGTCGGCGTCAGGCGCCCCGTCCCGCGCGACGCCAGCCCCCGGTGGGGGTCGGCCGGGCGGGAAGCGCCGGCGACGTTGTGCGGGTGGGGAAGGGCACGATGCGTGCGCCGCCTTGCTCCATGGCGGCGAGCCACTCGTCGACGAGCCCGCGGGTCTGCTGCTCGACGCTCGTACAGCCGAGCATCAGCACGGCCTGCTCTCCGGAGCGGACGGGCCGTTGGGCGCGCTCGGCGGCGAGCAACCGGAGGCGCTCCGCGAGTGGGGGCACCTGGCCGACGAGCCGCGCGACCTTCTCGAGGACGACGTTCGGATCGCGCAGCGCCAGAAGCACTTCTTCGGCGCCGCGGACATGGGCGAGGTGAATGTCGAGCATCGGACCCTCCGTGGTCTGCGCCGGCGCGTCCCTGCGCCGTTTCGCGGTCTCGCAGGCATCATCGACCGGTGGCCGTCCGACTTGAGGGCTCCTTCGTGCGAAGCCGCGATTCCGGCGGGGGGGCCGCTTGTCTGGGGGCGCCTCGTCTGTTAAAAGCCCGTCGTGGTCTCTCCCGCTCGACGTGTCCTCGCGATGTTTCTGTGTCTGGCGCTCCCGGCGGCTGCGGTCGCCGCGCCGACGACGGGTACCCTGCGCCTGAGCACCGGCGCCCGTGGCGCCCCGGTCTACATCGACGGCGTCCTGGCGGGCGTCGCGCCGTTGCCGGGCCCGTGGACGCTGCCGCCCGGCGACCACACCGTCGAGCTGCGGCCGAAGGGCAAGGCGCCGGTCAGCGCGCGCTTTGCCGTGTCCGCCGGCCAGGAGGCGGCCATCGAACTCTTGCCGGCGGCGACGCCCGAGGTGACCGAATCCCTCGACGCGGCGGCCGCCGGGCGCACGCGGGTCATCTACTCGGGCCCCGGGTTTTCCCTCGCGACGGCCGGGTACGTGACGGCGGGCGTCGGCGTCGCCTCGGGTGCGCTCGCCGTGCTCTTCGGACTTCAGGCCGAGAGCAAAGCCGAAGAGGCTCGTGGCCTCGACAAGAGCAACCCGGCGTTCTCCCGCGCGACCGAGCTCGCCCTGATCGACGACGCGGACCGCGCGGCGTTCCTGGCGAACCTGACCATGGGTGTCGGCATCGTGGCCGGCGTCGCGGGCCTCTCGATGGTGTTTCTGGCCAGCGATGGGCCGCTGGGCGGCCTGAGCGTCGCGCCCGCCCCGGGTGGGGCCGTCGTCGGAGGGCGCTTCTGATGCGCACCTTGCGACGCGGGGCCGCCATCGTCCTCCTGCTCGCGGCCTGCCGGCCCGAGACGCCCGGGCGCGACTGCACCTCGTCGGTAGACTGTTTCCGCGAGGAAGTCTGCGCGAGCGGTACGTGCATCGCCCGGGCGGACGAGGCACCCGTCGGCGGCGGGGAGGCGGGGGGGGGCACGGCCGGAACCGCGCCGGACGCCGTCGTGCCGGACGCCGTCGTGTCGGACGCAATGACCGCGGACGCTTCGGTGACGGACGCGACCGCGACGGATGCGAACCCGGTCGACGGGGCGGCCGCAGTATCCGACGTGGCCTGGGACGCCGCCGCGTCGGACGTCGGCCCGTGACGCCGTTCGGTCCATACAGTCTGCTGCGAAAGATCGCCACGGGGGGCACGGCCGAGATCTTTCTGGCACGTCGCCACGGCGTCGACGGCTTCGCCCGCCACTTGGCCATCAAGCGCATCCTGCCGCACCTCGAGAGCGAGCCGGCGTTCATTCAGCTCTTGCTCGACGAGGCCCGCCTCGCGGCGCACCTGCATCACGGACACATCATCCCGATCCACGAGGTCGGTGTGGTCGACGGGCAGGCCTACATCGCGATGGAGTACCTGCCGGGGACCGACCTCGGTCGGTTGCTGCGCGCGGCGCGGCGTCGCCGGCGCCGGGTCCTGCTCTTGTGTCCGGATGCCGCCACGCGCGAGGCCCTCGCCAAAGCGTTCATCGCACGCCTGAACGTCGAGGTCCTCGTCGCCGCCGATCGCGCCGCCGCGCTTGCCCACTCGGCCTCCGGCCCGCTCGATCTCGCCGTCGTCGAGGCGAGCCTCCTCGGGCCCATCCGCGATCCCCTGATGCACGAGCTTCAGGCGGGGCATCCCGAGCTCCTGCGCGTGCTGCTGCTCGGGCCGACCGCCGGTCGTCGGGCGGGGTGTTACGCGCTCGCCACGGATCTCCGCGAGCCCGCTGCCATTACCGCGCTGGCCCAACAGTGTCTGGCGGCGACGCTGCCGCTCGAGCTGACGCTGCAGATCGTGCGCGCGGTCGCGGAGGCCCTCGAGTATGCCCATACGGCGACGGATTTCGCCGGGCAGCCGCTGCACGTGGTGCACCGGGACGTGAATCCGAGCAACATCCTGGTCTCGCTCGGCGGGGTCGTGAAGCTCGTGGACTTCGGCATCGCGAAGGCCACGGTGCGCGCCCGGGATGAAGGACGCGGCAACTTCGTCGGCACCGTGAACTACATGTGCCCCGAGCAGGCCACCGGGCAGGAGCCCGATCCGCGTGGCGACCAGTTCTCGTTGGGCACGGTCTTCCACGAGCTCGTCACCGGGCGCCATCCGTTCGCCGGCGAGAACGAGTTCCAGACGTTGCGGTTCATTCAGGAGCGTCACCCGCGCCCCGTCGCCGAGCTCGTCCCGGGGGTGCCGGAGGTGATCTCCGCGGCCTGCGCGCGCGCGCTCGCGAAAAGGGTCGGGGACCGCCACCCGTCGATGGCCCACTTCCTGGCGGACATCGAGGACACGGTGCGTCGTGAAGGGCTGAACCTCAGCCCCAAGCGCATGGCCCGTTTTCTCGAGGTGGTCTACTCCGACCAGGAGCGCGCCGGCTTCGGCCTGGCGTCGACGGGATACGAGACGCCCGCGACGCCGCTCGCGCGCGTCCTCGGGGGCGCGACGCCCGCGGCCCCCTCGCCGAAGGTGGCGGCCGCACCGCCGCGCCGTGCGGCGCCGGCCATCGAGATCGACGTCGATCTCGACGACCTCGACGACCTCGACGATCTCGAAGAACTCGACGGTCTCGAGTCCGTCGAGAAGACCCCGCCGCCCGGTCTCGGCCCCGCGCCGACCGGTCGCGGCCGCACCGGCACGGGGCCCTGACGATGAACGGAGATCGGCGGCGCAGCCCGCGCACCGACGTCGACCTGCGCGTCGAGATCCAGCCCGACGGCCGCGCGCTGGTGTTGCACCTGCGCGCCGTCGACGTCAACGAACACGGCCTCTTCATCGGCACGAGTGAGCCCCTTGCGCTGCATACGCCCCTGAGCGTGCGCGTCCTGCTCGGGGAGGGGCGCACCCTGACGCTGACCGGGCGGGTCGTCCGCATTCTCTGGCCTGATCGCGTCGCGGCCGGTGAGCAACCCGGCTTCGGCGTGCAACTCGACACGCTCGAGAGCGGGACGCAGGCGACCTGGAGCACGTTCTGCCGGCAGGTTGCGGCGCATCGCACGCCGGCACCGGAGCGGCGTCGATTCGGGCGCGTGCCGCTGCGCATCGAGGCCCACGTCCACGCAGAGACCATGACGGACCTCTCCGAGTTCGTGCTGCACGACCTGTCGGCGAGCGGCGCCGGCTTTCTGACCGACGCTCAGATGCCCATCGGCACCCGGCTGGTGCTCGCGTTGCACCCCCCCCAGACGGACGAGGTCTTTCGGCTCGAGGCCGAGGTCGTCCGCTGCGAGGCGGTAGAAGCCGGCTTCAAGGTCGGCGTGCGCTTCGATGCGCCCGAACTCAACGCGTTCGTGCGCCTGACCGCGCCCGCCGGATAATCGGCGGCCACCCCGCTGTTGACACTCGCCCCCCTGTGATTAAGGTCCGCGGCGTCGGCACAGGCGCCCCGTCGCAGACGTCAGGGCGACGCTCGGCGCCGGCTCAAGCGAACCCGAACAGGAGAAGAGTGTCATGGGAAAGATGATCGGCATCGATCTCGGCACCACCAACAGCGTGGTCGCCATCATGGAGGGCGGCGAGCCCAAGGTCATCCCGAACGAAGAGGGCGCCCGCACCACGCCCTCCGTGGTCGCGTGGGATCGCAAGGGTGAGATTCTGGTCGGGCAGGTGGCCCGTCGCCAGGCGATCACCAACCCCGAGAACACGGTCTACAGCATCAAGCGTTTCATGGGGCGCCGCTTCGCCGAGGTCTCGGACGAGCGTCGGCGCGTGCCCTACAACGTCGTCGAGGGCAAGATGGGCGGCCCCGAGGTCACCATCGACGGCAAGGGCTGGACGCCCCCCGAGGTCAGCGCCAAGGTCCTGCAGAAGCTGAAGCGCGCCGCCGAGAAATACCTCGGCGAGACGGTCACCGAGGCCGTCATCACCGTGCCCGCGTACTTCAACGACGCGCAGCGGCAGGCGACGAAGGACGCCGGCCGCATCGCCGGTCTCGAGGTCAAGCGCATCGTCAACGAGCCCACGGCGGCAGCGCTCGCCTACGGTCTCGACAAGAAGAAGGACGAGCTCGTCGTCGTCTACGACCTCGGTGGCGGCACGTTCGACATCTCCGTGCTCGAGGTCGGCGAGAATGTCGTCGAGGTCATCAGCACCAACGGCGACACGCACCTCGGCGGTGACGACTTCGATCAACGGGTCATCGACTACCTGATCGCGGAGTTCAAGAAGGAGAACGGGCTCGACATCAGCAACGATCGCATGGTGTTGCAGCGCCTCAAGGAGGCCGCCGAGCGCGCCAAGATCGAGCTGTCGAGCGTCGCCGAGACCGACGTCAACCTGCCGTTCCTCACGGCGGACGCCACGGGCCCCAAGCACCTCAACCTGCGGCTCTCGCGGGCGAAGTTCGAGCAGCTCGTCGGCGATCTCGTCGAGAAGTCCCTCGGGCCGTGCCGTCAGGCCCTGAAGGACGCCGGCAAGAGCCCGGCGGACATCGACGAGGTCATCCTCGTCGGCGGCTCGACGCGTGTCCCGATGGTGCAGGACGCCGTGCGCAAGTTCTTCGGGAAGGAGCCCCATCAGGGCGTGAATCCGGACGAGGTCGTCGCCCTCGGTGCCGCCGTGCAGGCGGGCGTGCTCGCCGGCGAGGTGAAGGACATCCTGCTCCTCGACGTCACCCCGCTTTCGCTCGGCATCGAGACGCTCGGCGGCGTGATGACGACCCTCATCCCGCGCAACACGACGATCCCCACGAAGCGCAGCGAGACGTTCTCGACGGCGTCGGACAACCAGAGCGCCGTGACGGTGCACGTGCTGCAGGGCGAGCGTCCGATGGCGCGCGACAACCGGACGCTCGGCAAGTTCAACCTCGAGGGCATCCCTGCGGCGCCCCGCGGCGTGCCGCAGGTCGAGGTCACGTTCGACATCGACGCCAACGGCATCGTGAACGTCGGCGCGGTGGACAAGGCCACGGGCAAGAAGCAGACGATCACCATCACTGCTTCGAGCGGCCTCAACGAGGGCGAGATCCAGCGGATGGTCCGTGAGGCCGAGTCCCACGCTGCCGAGGACGAGGCGCGCCGCAAGGAGATCGAGACCCGCAATCAGGCGGACTCGATGGCGTGGAACACCGAGAAGCTGCTGCGCGAGCACGGCGACAAGCTCGGCGCGCACAAGTCGACGCTCGAGGGCGCCGTGAAAGAGGTGCGCGACGCCCTCGCCGGTGACGACGCGGGGCGCATCGAGCGGGCGCTCAGCACGCTGACCGAGGCCAATCACAAGGCCTCGGAAGCCATGTACGCGGCCGTCAACGGCGGCGCAGGCGAGCCCGGGGCGGGTGGCCCCGGTGGCCCGGGCGCCGGCGGTCCGGGCGCGAGCGCCAAGGGAGGCGACGACGTGATCGACGCCGAGTTCGAAGAGACGCGCTGAGCGCGTTACTCGGCGGCGAGCCGTGACGCGGCGGTCTGCACGACGGGCACGAGCTCGTTCTGCGGATCCGCCGCGTCCGTGTTTTCGACCCACGCGAACCCGTAAGGATCGGCGCGGCGGTCGAATTGATCGGGGTGCAGGTTGCCGACGATCATCCCCGTGAACCCGCGCGCCGCGTGCTCGTCGAGCCACGCTTGCGCGGCGGCCCGGCGGGTCTCGGGTGTCAGGAAGACGGTGCTGACGCCCGCATGTGTCACGATGAGCGGCTTGCGCTCGGAGGCGGCGATGGCGGCGTGCCCGCGGATCCACTCGGCCCCGAGGTTGGCGTAGAGCAGGGCGTCGCTGCTGATGCCGATGAGATCGGGGAGGACCTGCAGGCCGGCGAAGTCGACGGTGCCGGTGCGCAGGTTGCGCTGCCACGCGAAGCCGTGACTGGCATCCCAAGGGCCGGTCAGGCCGATCTCGCGGAATGGATCGACCGTGCGGCCGTAGGGGGACGGATTCACGTCGAACCCGACTTCGCCCGTGCCGATGATGGCCTCGGGCGCGGCGGCCTTCATGACCTGCGTCAGGTCCGAGACGAAGTCGGCGACCTCGGCCCCCGCCGAGGCGGCATCGAAGACGCCGTATGCGTCGCCGCGCGTGAAGATTTCCCAGCCGAGGATGGTGGGATCGTCCGCGTAGCGCACGCCTGTCAGTGAATTCGTGCGACCCATGACCATGCGAACGTAGGTCTTGAAGTGTTCGCGAATCTCGCCCGGTGCGAAGAAGAAGCGCTTGTCGGTGGGCACCGGGACGAGGTAACCGTGCCAGCGCAGGTACTGATTGACGCCACCGAGCCCGTCTCCGGCGTCGACGAGCGGCAAGAGCAGCTTCAGGCCCGCGTCACCGGCCTGGACGATCACCGCGTCGAGGGCGACGAGGGCGGCCTCGTTGTAGGTATTGGGGGCCGTCTGGATCGCTGCGGGCGTGCCGGGGCGGTCGTCACACGCCGGCACGCGCAGCACGCGTGCGCCCATCCGCATGGCTTCGCCCACGACCTCGGGCACGCGATCCGTGCCGCCGAGACCGGCCTGGTACGCCAGTTCGCGCAGGCTCGGCGTCTGCAGGCCGATGAATCGCCAGGGCGCGCCGTCGGCGAGCAAGCGATCACCGTCGCGCACGATGCGGACGTCGTAGCGGAACGTCACCGTGGCCTGGCCCTCGGGGCCGCCGTTGGTGGCCGTGAGCACGATCGCGTGGCGGCCGGGTGGGAGTGTCAGCGCCGCCTGGAATGTGTCCCCCTCGAGCACGAGCGGGCGCGCGGGGGGCATGTCATCGAGCGTGAAACTGACCCGCCCCGCGGCCGTCAGGCCGAAGACTCTGCCGGAGAGCTCGACAGGTCGCCCGATGATGATCTCACCGTCGGCCGGGGACTGAACGACGATGGTGGGCGGCGCGGCAGGGGGGGGCTCGAAGGCGTCGTCGAAGGTCCGGGCGTCGGTGGCCCCCCCGTCGTCGACCGGGCCGGCGTCTCCGGGGCCCGGGCCGGTGGGGGGGCTCGTCGGGGGGGCCGTCGGCGGGCCGACGTCCGGGCCACCGGGGCCGACGGTTGCGTCGGCGCCCCCCGCGCGGGGCACACACGCCCCGTTCTCGCAGGTGTGCGTCGCCTTCTCGCAGTAGGCCGCCCCACACGGGATGACCGAGACGATCTGGATGCACTCCCCCTCGAAGGGGCCCGCGCCGCACTGAAAGCCCTCGCGGCAGTCGGCGTTCGTCTCGCAGGGCACGGTCTCGTCGCTCCCGCAGCCGGCGAGGAGCACGGCGAACGCGAAGGCGAAGAAGGACGCAAGGACGGCGACGGGCGGGGCGGGGAGCGTTCGGGCGTGCATGGGCCGCAGTATAGACGCGCGTGGCGGGTCGTGGCGACGGACCTCGACCGGCCCCGAACGACCGGTCCCGAGCCTCAGCCCAGCAGTCGCAGCCGCGTCTGCGCCGGCGTGTAGACCTGCGGGCCGGTGCGCGCAAAGAAGACGTTGATCTCGCTGCGCACGCCGAACTCGCCCGGCAGGTACACGCCGGGTTCGATGCTGAAGCAGGTGTCGGCCACCAGCGGGCGGGCGTCCTGCGTTTCGAGGTCGTCGAGGTGCGTGCCGTCGCCGTGATCGGCGTGGGCGCCGATGTTGTGGCCCGTGCGGTGCACGAAGAACTCGCCGAAACCACGGTCGTGGATGTAGTCGCGCACGACGCGGTCCACCTGCCAGCCGAGGATGGTCTCGCCCTGCGCGGCGCGCACGCGGATGGACTCGAGGCCGACGTCCCGGGCGCGAACGACGGTGTCCCAGACCTCGCGGACGCGCTCGCTCGGCTCGCGGCCGGTGTAGGCCATCCAGGTGACGTCCGCGAAGCAGGCCCGCGGATCGTTCTCCTTCGCCCAGAGGTCGATCATGACGACCTGATCGCGGGTGATCTCCGTCGGGGTGTCCGCCCCGGGGCAGTAATGCGGATCGCCGCTGTGCGGGCCGACGGCGACGATGGGCGGGTGGTCGGTGATCAGACCCGCCTCGGCGAAGCGGCCCATCAGGAAGGCCTGCACTTCGTGTTCGAGGGCAGGGCGGCCGGCACGGAGACGCTCGCCGATGAGATGGAACGCGCCCTCTTTGGCCACTTCGAGCTGCATCGCGGCGCGGCGATGACTTTCGAGCTGCGCTTCGTCCCAGCGACACAGGAGCCATTGCACGAGGTGCGCGCTGCTGACCACCTCGACCCCGAAGGACCGGATGCGTTCGACGGTGCCCGCGTCGACCCGGCTCAGGTAGGGGATGCCCCCGCCCGGCCAGTACTCCATGGCCACCCGCCCGCCGGGGGGCAAGAGGCGCCGGAACACATCGTCGAGGCTCTGCCAGCTCGCGTAGGCCACCTTGCGCCACTCGAAACCGACGAAGGGCTGCGCTTCGATGGCATGGTGCACGAGCACGGGCTCGCCGACGCGCGGGATCCAGGCCATCCAGCGGCGCGTGAGCATCTTGCCCGTCAGCCCGAGGGCGGCGAGCGCGGTGGGGTTCTGTCCCTTGAAGTCATACAGCAGCCAACCGTCGATCTGTCGATCGGCGAGGGCGGCCTGAATCTCGATGAGCGCGGGCAGGGTCATGTGTTCTCAGCCTCCCCAGACGTCGCCCTTGGGGTTCGCGGCGACGCGGACGACGGCCTCGCAGAAGGCCACCGCGGCGGCTTCACACGCCGCGAGCGACCCGGTGAGCCACGCCGCCGAGAAGTTCGTCTCGGTGGGCGGCGGAAAGATCTTCGCCGCGCGCACGTCGGCGGCTTTCAGCGCCATGTCGAAGCCGATGGTGGCCTCCATCGGCGGGGCGACGAGGTAGGCCATGGAGTCGCCGGGTTTCAGCCCCGCGGCGGCGCTCAGGTAGTGTCCGAGCGAGCTGATGACATGGGGGAAGACGGCGGTCTTCTTCGCTTCGTCGGCGCCGTAGAAGCACGCGTCGCTCTCGAGGCAACGGACGAGGGCTTTGAGCCCGGCGTCGATTTCGTCGGGGTCGGCAGCGGCGAGCACGCCCAGGATTTCGCCCGACAGGGGACCGGAGGCGTGTCCTGCGCCGGCGTAGAAGCTCTTTGCGAAGACGACGTCCACGTGGGCGAATTTCGTCGCCTCGTCGAGGGCGACGTAGGTGGGGTCGTCCTGATCGCAGGTGACGAGCCCGAGCGAGCGGTGGCGGGCCGGATCGGCACCGTAGGCCAGCAACAGCGCCGGATCGGCGTTGGGGATGCGCCGCACCGAGAGAATGCGCGGCGGCAGGGGTTCGAGGATCACGTCGGCACCTCCACCAGACGCTCGCGCACCTGCGGGGCGCGGTGATGGCGCGAGGCGGCGTCTCCGAGCTCGGCGACGAGGTGTCCGAGCTCGAGGGACACGCCGCTGCGCTTCTGATCGACCATCGCCCGCGCGAGCACGGCCAAGCGGTCGCCGGCCACCGCGGGGGGCGTCCCGCGGGCGTGGATGTTCGACATCATGTTGCGATCACCGTCCGTCTTGCCCACCGCCGGCTCGTAGACGAGATACGCCGACAGACCATCGCCCGTGCCGAGGCCGGGGCGCTCGCCGAGCAGAATGGCGGCCACGCGGGCTTTGACCGTCTGACCGATCTCATCCTCGAGCCAGACCCGGGCGTAGCGCGCACAGACGGGCGTGCCCACGGTCAGACCGCGGGCCTCGCAGGCGCGGGTGAACGACGCGAGCAGCTCGAGGCCGCTCTGCATGCACGCGACGGCGGAGAGGCCGTCGGCCAGGATGGGCTGCACGTCGACGCCGTGTTTCGCTTCCATCTTCAGGCGGGCGAGGGACAGATCGTCGAGGCGCCGGCCGAGGTCCGGACGCAGCAGGAACTCCCGGTGGTGCGTCACGCGCGAGCGCAGGCCCAACAGACCGTTCTTGGCCGCCCAGTCCTCCGGGAGCTCCGTCGCGACGGCCTCGTGGGCCACGGCGAGCTCGGCCTGGAACTGCAGCACTACGTCCGTGGCGTAGCGCGTGCCGACCTGCCCGATGCCGAGCAGCGCCGTCGTGTGGGCGGCCGTCTCGCGGGCGTAGCGGCTGCCCTCGTGCCGTTTGGGGAACACACGCACCGGGGGCTCCGGCACCCGCGGCAGGGGCGCGGGCGGGGGCTGCGGGGCGGCCCCGCCGAGGCGTTCGCGCAGCTCGGCGACGAGTTCGCGGGTGCGTGCCATTACGGGTTCCCTCGGACCGGCGTGATGGCTTCGGGCCGGCCGAAGTTCTCGCCGGGGCGGTTGTGTTCGTAGTCCCAGATGTCGCGCTCGACCACCCACGCGTCGAACTCGGGCGTCGGTCGTTTGTTCAGCAGGCGCCGCACCGAGGGGATGTCGTGGTACGACGTGCTCTGGTAGTTGAGCATGATGTCGTCGCCCACCGGCAGGGACATGAGATACGTACAGCCCGCCGCGCCGAGCAGCACCTTGAGGCACTCGAGCTCGTCCTGACTCATGCGGGCGTGATAGGTGAAACAGGCGTCACACCCCATCGGCAGGCCGAGCAGCTTGCCCATGAAGTGATCTTCGAGGCCGGCGCGGGTGATCTGCGGGCCGTCCTCGAGGTACTCCGGGCCGATGAACCCGACCACGGTGTTCACGAGAAACGGGTCGTAGCGCCGGGCGAAGCCATAACACCGCGCTTCCAGCGTGACCTGATCGGCTCCGTGGTGCGCGGCCGACGAGAGGGCCGAGCCCTGACCCGTCTCGAAATACATGAAGTTGGGCCCCCGGGCGGTGCCCATTCGTTTCATCTTGTCGTAGGCCTCGTCCATCAGCGCGACGGAGATACCGAAAGCGCGGTTGCCACCCTCGGAGCCCGAGAGCGACTGGAACATGAGATCCATCGGGCAGCCGAGGTCGAGCGCGCGCATCTGAACCGTGACGTGCGACAGGACGCAGTGCTGTGTCGGGATGGCGTTCTTCTTCAGCACGGCGTCGATGGCCGTCAGGATCTCGGCGGTGCTCTCGGCCGTGTCCGTCGCCGGGTTGACCCCGATCACCGCGTCGCCGCAGCCGTACGACAGACCCTCGCGCATGCTGTAGAGGATGCCCGCGACGTCGTCGGTGGGGTGGTTCGGCTGCACGCGCGAAGACAGACGCCCGGGCAGGCCGAGCGTGTTGTTCGCCCGCACGACGACCTGACACTTGGCCGCGACCGTCATCAGGTCGAGGTTGGACATCAGCTTGCAGACGGCCGCCGCCATCTCGGGGGTGAGGCCCGCCGAGATGGACCGGATGTGCTCGCCGGTGGTGGTGCTCTCGAGCAGCCACTCGCGGAACTGACCCACCGTGAGGTGGGCGACGGCGCGGAACGCCGCCTCGTTCAGCGTGTGTTCGACCATGCGCGTCAGCTCGTCCTGCTCGTAGGGCACGACGGGATTCTGGCGAAGTTCGTGCAGCGTGACCTGGGCGAGCACCGCGCGGGCGGCGACGCGCTCGACCGCGCTGCGGGCGGAGAGGCCCGCGAGGTCGTCCCCCGACTTCGGCGGGTTGGCCTTCGCGAGCACCTCACGGAGGCTGCCAAAGGTGTGCACGACGTTGCGAATGGTGGCGGCGAGGCGCATGCGGCGGGATCTTTACCGCGGGGGCGGTCCGGACGCTACGGAAACGCGCGTGGATGCGCGGCCCGGGGGGCCTGGGTCACTCGCACTCGAGCGTCCCGGCGGCATAGACCGTCTCGGCCGAGCCGGTCTTGATCCACGCGCCCGTGTGGCGGGTGCCCGACGGATCGGACGCCACGACCAGCCGTCGACCGTCGCCAGCCAGCAGGTGGATCGGGGCCCCGACGAGCGCGAGACCGTTCAGGGTGAGCTCGAGCGGGTAGGCCCGGGTCTCGGAGACGGCCCCGGCGACGGCGGCGTCGAACGCCACCAGAAATCCGGTGCTCGTCGAGATCAGTTCGACTTGCCCGGGCGCTCCGACCACGCCGACGCCGATCGAGAGCGGCGCGTCGGCGGCGACCAGCGTATCGGCGAACAGGGAGAACCGGTGGATGTCCGCGGCGGCGCCCGGCGGCGGGCTCGTTGCCGTGATCACGTCGCCCGCCCGCGACACGACGCGCACGCGCTCGGGTCTCGCCGAGATCGACACGCCGGCCGTTCGGGGGTTCACGCTCGGCACGAGGTCTCTCAGGATGAGCTTGGGCTCGACCTGCTTCAGCGCCGCGAACGCGATGAGCGGTCGATCGTCGAACAGCGCGAGCGACGGCGTCGCAGGCAGGGCGACGTACTCGCCGTCGACCGCCTGGATCGGGCTGAGAGACTCGAGCGTGCGGCCATCGAGGACCGTCCATTTCGGCGTCGGCGGCGCCCCGAAGTTGGCCCCGGCGATCCACGCGAGGTAGACGAGCCCGTCGTCCGGCGCGGCACCGACGACCACGGCGGGGTCGCCGTCCGCCTGGGCTTGCAGAATGACACTCACGATCTGCTGCGCGCCGTCCGGGACCAGATGGACCTGGACGGGCATCGGGTTCTGCGACGTGATCCGGGTCGCGACGAGCCAGCCCGCCGGCGTCCGTGCCACGGCCGGTTGGCCGAACGTGAGGGCGCCCTCTTCGAGAATGGCCAGGGGCGCGGCGTCGCGGAACAGGACGAGCCGCCGCCGGTTCGCGTTGAGCGGATCGGGCGTGACGGCCGCGACGGCCCAGTGATCCGCCGTGCGCGCCACGCCGAAGCGCTCGCCCGCCGCGGCGACCGCGCCGAGCTCCAGTCCGGGGACCTGCGGCGTGCAGCCCCGCTCGCAGCCATCGACGAAGACGACGTTCGGGTTCGAATACCCGTCGTGACACACCGGGCGGCAGAACCGGTGGTCCGCCGAACAGGCGCCGTCCGCGTTCGGCGCCTCGCATTCGGGAATCGAGGGTTCGTCGGTGGCCCCGTCGCAGTCGTTGTCGACAAAGTCGCAGCGTTCGTCCGCCCCCGGATGGTCGTCGACGGACCGCGGCGCGCAGTCACCGCCTTCGAGGACCCAGCCGTCGGGCGGTGTGCAATACCGCTCCGTCGGAATCTCGGGATCACCGAACCCGTCTCCGTCCCGGTCCAGGAAGTAAAGAGCCCCTGCGTCTTCGTCCGGCGTCCCGTCGCAGTCGTCGTCCTCGCCGTTGCAGATCTCCGGCGCGTCCGGGTGCACCGCGGCGTCGCCGTCGTCACAATCGCCGAACGCTTCGACGAAGCCCGGCAGCGCGGGTTCGCAGGTCTGCACCGTGGCATTTGCCGTGCCCCACCGGTCGCCGTCGGCATCCTGGTAGAGGCGGTTCAGCACGTCCTCGTCGACCTCGCCGTCGCAGTCGTCGTCGGCGCCATTGCAGCGCTCCGGCCCCACCACGCAGCCGCCGTCGGGGGGCGGGGCGTAGGCGTCGGGGGGCGGGGCGAAGGCGTCGGGGGACGGAGCGAAGGCGTCGGGGGACGGGGGGGCGCCGTCGCCAGGCGGGACGACGGCGTCGTGGGGCGGAGGGGCGCCGTCGGGGGGCGGGCGGGTCGCGTCCGGCGAACCGATGGGGCCGGCATCGCCGACCGGTCCCACGTCGATCGGCACGGCCACACCGACGTCGACGGCGAGCGACACGTCGGTCGGCGGGGGGGCGAGGTCGCCGGGCTCGGCCGCGGCGTCCTCCGGGCTCGGGCGGCCGTCGGGCGTCGGCACGCGCAGGTCCGCCGGGGGTGGCGCCGCGTCCGGTGGAATCGTCCGAGCATCGGGCTCGGGGGTGCGCAGATCCGTCGGCGGCGCGGCATCCCGCGAACCGCCCGCGCCGCGGTCGACCTCCGACGTGGCGTCGAGCGACGGCGCCTCCGCATCGGGGCGGCTCGTGCCCGGTCGGGCGACGCACCGGCCCGTCGTGCAGACCGGGCGGTCGTCGGGGCACTCGAGGTCGCGCTCGCATTCGGCCGCGCCCAGGTCCGGGGCGCACCCACCGGCCAGGCCCGCCAGCGCAAGGGTGAGCGCGGCGCCCAACAGGCGACCGGGGGGCAGGGGCGATCGGAAAGGCGGGGCGCGGCGGGACATCGGGACTCCAGGCAGCCGACTCAGCGACCGGACGGGACAGGCGAGGGCAGGGTCAGGCGACGGGCACGATCTCGGGGCCGGGTTCGCCGTCGTCGGCCCAGGCGCTCAACCACGCGCCCGTCGACTCGGCATGCTCGACGAAAGACTGATGATACGGGTGTCCGCCGAGCGTCGCACCGTCCCCGATCACGAGGAGGAATCGTCTCGCGCGGGTCAGCGCGACGTTCAGCCGCCGCACGTCGTTCAGGAAGCCGAGTTCGCCTGCCTCGTTGCTGCGGACGAGATCGACGACGACGGCCTCCTTCTCGCGTCCCTGGAAAGCATCGACCGTGCCGACCTCGAGACCGGCGGCGCGGGCCTCGCGCAGCCCCTCCCGCAGGCGCCGGGCCTGCGCCTCGTAGGGCGTAATGACCGCGATGTCGCGGGCCGGGAGGCCGCGCGCCAGGAGCCGGCGGACCTCCGAGATCGTGCGGGCGGCCTGCTGCGGGTTGAACGTGCTGGGATCGGACTCGGTTTTCGATTCCGTCCACCCCGTCCCTGCGGTGTCGATGAACACGAAAGGCCCGGGCCGCAGCGGATCCTCGGCAACGCCCGGCAGATCGGTCAGCACTTGGCCCGCGACCGCCGGGGCCGCCTCGAGGTCACCGTCGTACATGCTGTTCGACGGGAACGCCATGATGGCGGCGTGCATGCGGTGCTGCTCACGCAAGCGGACCAGGGCCTCGGGTCGGCGTTCGGCGAGACGTTCGAAGAGGGTGCGGCCGAGGCCATCGCGGGCGGCCTCGAGGTCGACGACCGTCGGGGGGAGCTGTCGCGGATCGCCGGCGAGCACGACTCTGCGGGCCCTTTGCAGCGCAACGAGGGAGATGGGGTCGGGCGACTGGGTGGCTTCATCGAGCACGACCACATCGAAGACGCGGTCCCCGAGCACGGTCGCTTCGGCGCCGGCTGCGGTCGCCAGCACGACCTGTGCGTTTTCGACGATGGCCTGCTGGGCGGCGTCGAGGTGCCGGCGCGCGTCCTGCTGAAGGCGGCGGGCTTCCTGGAAGGCCGCGCGGCGCGCCTCGCGATCCGTCGCACCCCGGGACGAACGCGCCGCGACCCGGTGCCGAAGCGCCGTGGCCTCCGCATTCCACCGCCGGGCGAGCTGACTGGCCTCCGTGCCGGCGAGCCGCGCCTCGAGCGAGACGGACTCGAGGGCGGCGGCGACGCGCGCCGGGTGCCCGAGGCGCACGACATCGAGGCCGGCACGGACGAGCCGCAGGCCCAGGTTGTCGACGGCGCCATTGCTCGCGGCGGTGGCGAGCACGCGCTCCCCGCGCGCGACGGACTGAACGATGATCTCGACGAGCGTTCGGGTCTTGCCCGTGCCGGGCGGGCCATGGACCAGGGCGACGTCCTCGGAGCGCAGCGCCCGCTCGACGGCCTCGCGCTGTCGTGCGTTCAGGGACGCGTCGCGCAGCGGCCCGGACACGCCGGCGCCCCCGAAGCGCGGTGCGCGATGGCCGAACAGGACCTCGGTGAAGTAGCCCTCGGGTGTCCCCGGGCGCGCGTCGGCGAATCGGCGCAGCGCCCGGTCGCCCCGGTCGAACGTCGTCTCGGGGGCGTCCAGATCGAGCCGGAACCCGCCGTCCTCCAGCCGCTCGAGGTGTTCGTCCGCTTCCACGTCGGCCATGAGCGCGAGCCGGAGCCCCTGTCGGCGAGCCACGACGGCGCGCAACGCGCCCGGCTCGTCCGGGTCGTGGAACCAGAGCCGCACGGGATCGCCCTGACCGATGCGAACGTCGTCGGGATCCTGCACGGGTTTGCGCGGCGTCGCCCACAGAAGCAGGCGGCCACCGGGCGCGGGCTCGACGTCGACCACCTGAAGATCCGCCAGCGCGAGTCCCCGCGCGACGCGCTCCGCGAGGGTCATGCCCCGGCGCACCTCGGCGAAACGCGCGCGGGTGGCGGCGCGCTCACGTCGCCAGAGGCTGATCAGGGTCTCGAGTTCGGGTAGGATCACGGGGCGGCCTGATGGCGTCCTCAGCATCCGGTCGAGCGGCAGTTTCGCGTTGACCGCGTCCGCCTCACGGGGTACGCCATGTTCCACCCGTCAACATCGGTCGGCGGGAACCACAAATCCAGGAGTTCTCCATGGGTCTTCTCTCCCGCCTCACCTCCAAGATCGTCCCCCAGAAAAAAGCCGCCGACGACGCGCTCCTCGTGCACGGCATGATGCTCATGTGCGGGGCCGACGGCAGCTTCGATCAGGAAGAGGTCGACACCGTCAACGCCTACTTCTCCCAGATCCCCGAGTTCGAGGGCAAAGAGTTCGGCGACGTCTACAACGAGGCCGTCAAGATCCTGCGCCGCTTCCCCTCCCTGAAGGACTCCGTCAAGGCCCTCGGCGACCTCTCCAGCCAGAACCTGAAGAACAAGTGCTACCTGCTCGCCGCGGACATCGCGATGGCCAGCGGTGACGTCGACGAGGCCGAGGACCAGATGCTCGAGGCCATGCAGCGCGTGCTGACGGTCGACGACGCCCTCGCGCAGAAGATCCTCGAAGTCCTCACCCTCAAGTACAGCAAGGCCTGAGGTTCGCCATGCAGCTCGACGCACGGTCGGTCCAGTCTCGTCGTGAGCGCGCGCTGCGCGAGGAGCTCTCCGAAGACTACGGGGTGAAGAAGGCGGTCGCCCGCATTCGCGAACTCACGCACGGCCGCGGGTACGGCTATCGCCGCTCGCTGCTGTCGCGGGCGCTGCGCCTGACGCGGTCGATGTCGCCCGAGGTGGCGGACACCATCACCGAATGCAAGGAGATGCTCGGGTATCCCTACCCCATCGAGATCTACATTCAGTCCAGCCCGGAGTTCAACGCGAGCTGTTTCCGGGAGGACCACGGGCCGACCGTGCTGACGCTGACGAGCCGTCTGCTCGAGCAGTTCACGCCCGCCGAGCTTCGGTTCGTCATCGGGCACGAGCTCGGGCACGCCGCGCTCGACCACTACGGCATCCCCATGCCGATCACCGCCGCCATCGAAGACATGGCCGGCACGATCGTCAGCCGCCACACGGCGCTCAAGCTCTACGCCTGGGCCCGTTCGGCGGAAGTGAGCGCCGATCGCATCGGCCTCATCTGCGCCAAGGACCCCGTCGCGGCCGCCAGCGGCTTCTTCAAGCTGGCGAGCGGCATGTCGAGCGACCGCGTGCGGCCTGACCTCTCCGCCTTCGCGCGGCAGGTCGAGAGCCTCGCGTCGGCGCCCGAGGCGCGCGAGAAGCCCCGCGACGACGACGACACCCTCGACTGCTTCAGCACCCACCCCTACAACCCCGTGCGGGTGCGTGCGGTGTGGGCGTTCAGCAAGTCGAGCCCCTACCTTAATGCCATCGGCCGCCCGGCGGCCAACGCGCTGACGCTCGATCAGGTCGAGGACATCATCGACCGCGATCTGCTGCTCATGGAGCCCACCTACCTCCAGGAGAAGAGCCACCGCGCCGACGTTTTGCGCCGCCTGCTCTACACGGCCGGCATCGCGGTCGCCAACGCGGAGGGCGGTGTGTCGAAGGCCGAACTCGAAGCCCTCGGCAAACTGCTCGGCAGCGATCACGCCGACGTCCCGTCCGATCCGTCGAAGGTCATCGCCGATCTGGACGGGCGCATTCAGGACGCCCTCGATACGCCGCTCGCCAGTCGCGCGCAGCTCCTGCAGCACCTGACGATCATCGCGCATGCCGATGGCAAGGTGCAGGACGAAGAGCTCGGCGTGATGGAGATCATCGCGGCCAAGCTCGGCGTCGATGCGCGTGTCATCCACCAGACCATCCACGGTGCGATGCACCCCATCGACTGAGCGGACGCGCTTTTGGGCACTCACTACAACGGGCAGCCGGACGAGGTGAATGCCCTCGACGCCTACATCAAGCTCGCGCGAGCGACGGACACCTTGTACCACCGCTTCGCGCGGGCCCTGAAAGCGCACGGTCTGTCGACGAGCCAGCTCGGGGTGCTCGAACTCCTGTGGCACATGGGCCCCATGTGTCAGCGCGCGGCGGCGGAGAAGCTGCTGCAGAGCGGGGGCAACGTGACCACCGTGGTGGACAACCTCGAACAGCGCGGGCTCGTGCGCCGGGAGCGCCAGGTCAACGACCGGCGCTTCATCACGCTCCACCTCACGGACGCGGGACGCACGTTGATCGGCGACGTCTTTCCGCGACACGCGGCCGACATCGCCGACGCCATGGGGGCGCTGTCGCCGGACGAGCTGCGGCAGCTCGGTGACCTCTGTCGCAAGCTCGGTAAGGCCAACGCGCCGAAGGACGACTGAACGCCCCGGGCGGGTCGGCTCACCGCAGAAATCCGGCGATGGCCTCTCCGGCGGCGGTCGGGTTCTCGAGGTGGGCCGCGTGGTGCGCGTCGGGCACCTCGACGTGGCGGGCCGCCGGCAGGTCGGCACACATCGTCCGCGCCACGGAACCGAACTTCGCGTCCTCCGTCCCGGTGAGCAGCAGGACGGAGCACCGCAGGTCCCGCAGGGCGGCCCAGCGAGGGGGCAGCGCGGCCGTGCCGAGCCCGCGCAAGGCGGTCGCGAGCCCGGAGGCCGAGGCGGCCAACCGCGGCGCCACGAGCCGTGCCCAGTCGGCTCGGCCGAGGCGCTCGGGCGTGCGCGCGAACATGGGCTGCCGGTTCCACACATCGAGGAAGGCCGCGGTGCCGTCGGCCTCGAGGCGATCGGCGAGGGTGGCGTCCGCCGCGGTGCGGGCCGCGCGTTCTTCCGGATCGGCGAGCCCGGGGGACGCGCTGATCAGCACCAGGCGGCGGACGCGGTCGCGGCTCTCGGGCGAGCACGCGAAGTCCAGCGCCAGGCGCCCGCCCTGGGAGTATCCAATCAGGTCGAAGGGACCGGCGACCAGAGTGGCGAGGGCCGCGCGGACCGCTTTGGGTGTCGCCTCGGGGCCGTCCGGCGGGGGCGGCGTCGCGCCGTGGCCGGGCAGATCGGGTGAGACGACCTCAGGGCCCGCGAGCGCCGGGAGGAGGGGGAGGACATCGAGGCCGGTGCCCGTGAACCCGTGCAGGAAGACCACCGGAGTCCCCCCCGGTTTCTCCGTTGGCCACCGGCGGACGGCAAAGCGCACGCCGGCATGAGACTCGAACCTGGGATCGGGGGGCGCCACCGGGAGCCGTCAGTTGCCGCGCACGACCTGGCGAGCCCCGCGGGCCGTCAGCCAGGGGAGCACGCGCGCGACCTGGTCGCCCTGCAGGACGACGTCGGCCGCCTCGACCGTGGCGCCGCAGCCCATCTGCGTTTTCAGGGCCTTGCACAGGGCGTCGAGGTGCGCTTCGGGCAGACCGGTGATCACGGTCACCGTCTTGCCGCCACGCCCCTTGTGCTCGCGACGCACGACGAGCTTGCCGGCGGGGGCGAGATCGAGGGGATCGGGGGCGGTCGCGCCGCTCGGTGCGGCGGCGGGGGCAGGGGCGGCGGGGGCTTCGGCGGGCGCGAAGCCGCGGGCTTTCAAGAGATCACCCAGGGTCGAGCCGAAACCGGCGGCGTCGGGGAGGGGCTTCTTCGACATGCGGGGAGTCTACGCGCTCTCGTCCGCGGGCTCGAACCGGAAATCCGACGGGCGGGGCCTTGACGTCGGCTGATAATGCTTTAATGTTAAAGCATGTCGACCGCAACCCCCCGAATCATCCGCCGCCCCGCCGCCGAGCGCGGGCACTTCGACCACGGCTGGCTGGACACCTGGCATTCGTTCTCGTTCGCCGGGTACATGGACCCCCGGTTCATGGGGTTCCGCAACCTGCGGGTCATCAACGAGGACTTCGTCGCCGCGGGCGCGGGTTTCCCCACGCATCCGCACCGCGACATGGAGATCGTCACCTACGTCGTGTCCGGTGCCGTCGCGCACAAGGACTCGATGGGCAACGGCTCGACCATTCGCCCCGGCGAGATCCAGCGGATGACGGCCGGCACGGGCATCACGCACAGCGAGTTCAACCCGCTGGCCGAGACCCCGCTGCACTTGCTGCAGATCTGGATTCTGCCCCCCGCCGCCGGTCTGAAACCGAGCTACGAACAACTCGCCTACACCGAGGCCGACCGCGCGGACCGTCTGCACCTGCTCGCCTCGCCCGAGGGCTCGACCGGCGGCGTGAAGCTCAACGCCGACGCGCGCATCTACACCGCGACGCTGCGCCCCGGGGCCGAGGCCGTCGTCGACCTCGCCCCCGGCCGCCACGCCTGGGTGCAGGTCGTGAAAGGCGCGGTCACCGCCAACGGCGAGGCCCTGCGCGCGGGCGACGGCGCTGCGTTGATCGAACCCGGCCGCGTCGTGCTCGGCTGCGTCGAGGCGGCGGAGGTGCTGGTGTTCGACCTGATGTGACACCGGGCCGGCTGTGCGATGGGCGGCCGAGCGCGGCGGTGAATTCTGCAGACGGCGTCTGCGGAATTCGAGGGCGAATGCGCCAGACGCCGTCTGGCGAATCGGCGCGATCGCGAAGGCCCCCGGAGTCGGGTCCTACGGCTGCGGCCCGCTGCCCGGTCCAAACTTGATGTCGTACGGGGGGCCGGAACGAGAAACGTGAACAATTCCAGTCAACTGCACGGCCGGCTCATCGTTTGAACAGGTCGAGCTCTACGGATGTCGATTGCGCTGGACGGGCACGACCTCCACGTCGGTGTGTGAGAAGTCGTTCCCCTTGAACAGCAGCGGGTGCCCGGACGCCTTGGCGAGGGCGTAGGAGAAACAGTCGCCGAAGTTCAGGCTGGCGGCGTGCCGTCCCTTCCCGAAGCGGGCGAAGCCCTCTCGGGCGAGGCGAGCGTGGTCCTCGGTGACCGGAATCACCGCCACATGCGACGCCTGAAGCAGCTCGTCCACCATTCGTGCCCCTCGCTCGCCGCGCCGCGAAAAGATGACCATCCCGGTCTCCACCACGGTCGCCGCCGACACGAGGCAGGTCGCGGCGGCAGCGATCGCATCCGAATAGGCGTCGGCGTCCTTCTCCTGTTCGAGGATGGCGACGAGGGCCGACGTGTCGAGGACCATCAGGTGGGCAGCCCGTTCTCGTCGTAGCCGAGGATCTCCTCCGGCGTCCGGTCATCCAGAGCCGGCAAGCTGGCGCAGCGCCGGCCGATCTCCATCAGCCGCTCGGCCAGTGGCCGGTTGTCCCTGGCCGCCCGCGTACGCTCCAGGCGCTCCCGCAGCGACGACACGATGGCCTCGGTGAGGCTCTCGCCCGTCAGCTCCGCCAGTTCCCGGGCCAGCCGGTCCGCCTCGTCGTTCTTGATGCTCAGGGCCACGGGCTGCCTTCCTTATAGAACCGCTGGGAAATTCTATAAATCGCCCCCGGGCTGGTCAAGACGTGGCCATCGGGCGCCGGGTCCTACGGATTCGGCCCGTTGCCCGGCTTCCACTTGATGTTGTAGAGGCGGCTGGAACGAAAATGTCGTGCGGATTCAACAGGTTCGGTCGGTGGTCCCAGATTTGTACAGGTCAAGTTGTACAGGTTTCGGGTCATTTCTGGGCTTCCAGTTCGGCCTCCAACTCTTCCACCGTGGGGAGTTTCCCCTTGAGGTTTTCAGGCAATGACTCGGTGAGTTGATAGGCCGACACACCCATGGGCTTCTGGATGTCCCGCAGGGCATACTCGACGAGGACGCGGTTCTTCTCCCGGCACAGCAGCAGCCCGATGGACGGCCCGTCGGCCGTATGCCGCACCCGGTCGTCCACGGCGCTCAGGTAGAAGTTCAACTTCCCGGCGTACTCCGGCTTGAACGCCCCGGCCTTCAGTTCGACCACGACGAAGCATCGCAGGTGCAGGTGGTAGAACAGCATGTCGATGAAGAACTCGTCGCCGCCGACCTCCAGGCGGTACTGGTTGCCGACGAACGCGAAACCCACCCCGAGTTCCAGGAGGAAATCCCGCAGGTGGTGCATGAGCGCCTTCTCGATCTCCCGCTCCTGGGCCTCGTCCTCCAGGCCGAGGAACCCGAACAGGTACGGGTCCTTGAGCAGGGCGTTGGCGAGGTCCGACTGCGGGGCGGGGAGGGTGGCGTCGAAGTTCGTGACCGCCTTCCCCTGCCGCTCGTGTAGGCGTGTCTCGATCTGCATCCCGAGTATCTCTCGGGACCAGCCATGAAGCCGGGCCTTCTGGGCGTACCAGAGCCGCGTGTCGGGGTCGGTGACCTTGTCGAGCAGGCGGACGTTGTGACCCCAAGGGATTTGCGCAACAGCCTGTTGCGCAATCGCCCGGTCGGGCCAGGCCTCAGCGAACTGCCGCATGTACAGGAGGTTCCGAGGCGAGAGTCCCTTCATGTCGGGGAACGCGAGCCGGAGGTCCACGGAGAGCCGCCTGATGACTTTGGCGCCCCAGCCCTGCTCCTGCTCCCGCTTCGTGATCGCGTGCCCGATGTCCCAATAGAGCAACGTCAACTCCGCGTTGGCCGCGAGCGTGGCCCGCATCCGGGCTGAATGAATGCGCCCCTTCAGGTCCGCCAGCAGGTCCGGGTAGTCGGTCGGAATGAGGTTGTGATCTTCGTCGGCCAAGGCGTCCTCGATTGTCGCGGGAGGTTACGCCCGGCGGCGACGGGCCTCAACACCAGATGCCCGAGCCAGGTTCACCCATCCTTCGACCTGCGGTGCTGGGCCAGTGAGACCACATTGCCGTCGGGGCGGACACCGAGCCCCGCCTTCTCGATGACCTCCTCGACTCGCTTCGCCTTGACCTGCCGGTAGTGCCGAAGGGACACCTCGGGAGTATGGCCGAGCTGCGCGGAGACAACGCCGGGATCGGCTCCCATGTCGAACAGGGTGTTATCGACCATCGTCCTGATCTGCTTCGGGGGGAAGTAGGGGATGCC
>JAKLJY010000052.1 GCA_023150895.1 Myxococcota bacterium
CCCGGTTTCCGGGGTCCTCCTCAAGGGGGCTTCAATGGGGCCGCAGGGGTGAACCTGCGGAAATGTGGTAGCCGAGATCGGCGCGGGCCGATCCGGAGCCGAGCTTCAATGGGGCCGCAGGGGTGAACCTGCGGAAATCCACGGCCAGTTCCCGGCGGGCTCGCCTTTCGACGCCGCGCTTCAATGGGGCCGCAGGGGTGAACCTGCGGAAATAGCCCCCCTGGCACAGCCGCCTGGGGCGGGCTCCGGAGAGCGCGTCTGCGAGCGGTGGGGGGCGGGCTGGCCGCGGCGATCATTCAACGAGCCGATTGCAAGAAAACCGTAGCCTCGAACAACTCGATTTTCAAAGAGAATTCGACGCTGCGAGCGACCCCCGGGGGGCGGCGCATCGTGTCGTCGCTCGCCGCGGTGCGGTTCGCCGTTCATACGACGAATGCCCGGCGCTCACAATCCTCGAAGGCCCGGCCGAGGGCGCGGATGGCCGAGTCGTTGCGGCCGCCGGGGGGACCGATCGGGATGAGCAGCACCTGGTCTTCTCGCTGGTGAATGATCTCGGTGAGGGCCGCTTCGAGTCTGACCCGCTCGACGTCGCTGAGCTCACACCGGAAGACCGAGTACTGAATGCGGTCCCCATAGCCGCGCATGGTTCGGAAGACTCGACGCAAGCGATCGGGGTTGGAGATGTCGTAGGCGACGATGTAGGCGCTTCGCATGTCTGCCCTCACCGCGTCCGGAAGCTCGGCGGCTCCGGCACCTCGCCGCTGAGGTGGCGAGCGAGCAGCCTGGCCTGAACTTCGAGGACCCGCCGGTAGCTGATCCGGTATCCGAAGACCGGGTGCGTGACGAGGTCGTCGAGTCGCCGCGCATATGCGGAGAGCAGCGCGGTGCGTGCGCTCTCGCTCATCGCGCACCCCGTCGCGCCCCACACGAAGTCGGCGGGCCCGACCGCGCCTGTGTTGATGCAGGTGATGACGGCGGAGTCCGCGATCAGGGGCCGGAACTCCTCCATCATGTCGAGGGCCAATGCCGGCTTTCCGTACTTGATCTGATGATAGAAGCCCATCATCGGATCGAATCCCACGGCTTGCAGCGTCACGGTGAGGTCCTTCGTCAGCACCGCGTAGGCGAACGACAGCATCGCGTTGACGGGATCTCGGGGCGGCCGCCGGTTGCGTCCCGCGAAGAGGTCCGGGACCTCGGCGAGGGGGCCCTTGAGCAACGTCGGCAGCGCCTGGAAGTAGAGGTGCGCCGCGTTGCCTTCGATGCCGAGCAGCGTTTCGAGTGCAGCGGCGCTCTCGGCGCGCCCGGCCCACATGCCCATGAGCGCCAGGGTTCGGGCAGGGACGTCTCGCCCGTTGCGCCGCAGCATGGTCCGCTGGTTGCGGATCTTCGTCGAGACGATGCGCCGCGCGATCGCGAGCGCACGCGCCGGATCGCCCGCCGCCGCAAACTGAAGCCGCCGCAACTCGACGTTCTTGTGATGGAGCCCCGCGCTCATGCCGTAGAACCAGCCGCCCACCGAGAAGTACGAGATCGGGATGCCTCGCTGCACGAGGGTCCGCAACGCCGGCGTCGTCACGCCGACCTGCCCGAACACGGCGACGTCGCTGACATCGATCAGCCTGACCTCCTGCTTCTCCTTGCCGTCCCGTCCGAAACGGATCTGCAGACACTCGCCGCTGAGGCCGATGCTGCCGCCCTGTGACTGAACATAAAGGGGCAGCGCGTCGTCCCGCGTGGGGACGAGACGTCGAGGTTCGCTCTCGACACGGCCCGCGAGCAGGTTGGTCTCGTCGGGCAGGCAAAGGGGGGCGAGCGAACACCGCACGCACTTCGGGCTGTCCATCAGGGGCGGTGGCGGGGTGGGGGCGGCGACGGCCCGCCTCGCGGCGTCTCGCGCACCGAGTGTCTGCCTCACGAGGGGCTCGTCGATGGTCACGCGGACCCGCTTGCGCGACGCGATGTAGTACACGAAGCCCTCGTCGCAGCGGAAACCGTGCGCGCGGAGCAGCAACGCCTGCGCACAGACCTGCACCCGGTCCGCCTCCCAGGCGCCATGGATGATCTCCGGCGCCGTGCCGCGCTTGTATTCTACCGGCGTCGCGGTCTCCCCTTCGGACTCGACCAGGTCGATCTTGGCCGCGAGCCCGAGGTCCGGATCGCTCAGCGAGACCGAGCGCGTGTGCTCGACCCGGTCTCCCTGGTCGTCTGGCGCGGCGAGTACCTGCTCGCGCGCGTCGACCCTGCGGTGGCGGAAGGTGCCATCGAGTGTGTCGGCGCTCTCTCTCCATTCGCCCTGGACGTGTTCGAGATAGAAGAGTCTCGGACAATAAACGTACTCGTTGAGCATCCGGGCGGGCAACGTCACGGAGACACTTGCGTCGCCCGCCGCCGTCTCGTCGACGTCCGTCGGTTCTCGTTCCATTGCTCCTCCTTGCGGTGGCAGTGTCGTCACCGCAGCGGTGGGTCGTCGTCGATGGCGGCGTGGCGCTCGCCGGCCGCCGCCAACAGCGCCCGGACCGACGCGACGACGTCGGGGGGCGAAATCACGGTCAGGCCGTCCATCCATCGCATGCTCCAGCGCACGAACGCTTCGACATGGCTCACCCGGAAGACGAGCTCGACCTCCATCGGCGTCAGGGGTCGAAACGTGAAGTCGAGACACGCCGGCTCCGCCCGGATGAGGTCCGCCAGCGTCCTCGAGGCGATGCAGGTGACCTCGGTGACCGTCGGTCCGCCCCAGATGCCCACTCGGTTGGCGACCGGACCCCGGACGTCGCGGACCGCGAGCGGTTTCCCGAGTCGCATGCCCATGCGCTGAACGCGCTCGATTCGATCGACCCGGTGGGCCACGCGGAGCAGGCGGTCGACCCGGACGCCGATGATGTAGAGGTGGCGGTCGACGAACTCGAACCCTTCGGGATCGAAGGCCGCCCGAACGAGACGCCGTGCGCGTGACCTCGACCGGTACTCGATGCACAGACGGTCCCGATGTCGAATGGCGTCGCCGAGCTGCTCGAGAAGGTCCGGTCGGGCGTTGGAGACCATGGCGCCAAAGGCACTGCGCAGCTCCTGGTCGACGGAGGCCTCGACGGCGCTCGCGATCAAGGCGCTCGCAGTCTGAAGTGGACCGTGACCGTGCGCGGCGAGCGAGCGCGTGAGCGCGGACAGCACGAGCGACGTCCCCGGCGGCAAATGCAGGGGCGTCGCGTCGCCGCCGAGCCGCCAAGACCCGCTCGACGGATCCCAGGTCAGTGGCCAGCCGAGCCGCTGGCGGAGCAACGCGAGGTCCTTCCTGAGCGTCGCTGCGCTGACGCCGAACGTGTCGGCCAGCACGCGGGGGCCGGGCGCGCCACCGCGGTACAGCGTGATGAGCAGGTCGACCAGACGAGCGGAGCGCCGGCCGCTCGCGTCGGTTTCCCCGGTGGACCTCGCGGAGACCCCTGCAACTCGCTCCATACGACCTCCTCGGAGGGACGGTAGGCCGGGGGCGCGCGAACGGGCAAGCGTGCACCTCGGCAACGAGGTTCGCCGCGCACGCCTGTGTGCACATGGCTGAACGCTTGTTCATGTAACGCCTGCGCGACTCGAGGAAGCGGGGCCGGCCAGCCCCGTCGGAGTCGATGCCTGCATCGGCACGAGCATCGACGCTCACGTGCGAACCTCGGTGACACAAAGGGAGGCATCACCCACGCTGAACGTCGACGGCTTCCCGGCATGTGTTCGTCGACGCCGACGCGGCTCGATGGGCTCTTCGCACGGCCGGGCCGGCGCTGACCCGAGAGCATCTGCGGTCCGCGGGCATCGAGCCGGTGAGCGAAACGCTGCTGGAGATTCTGCAGGCGGGGGCGAGCCGGTCCGCCGAGCCGCTGTTCGACGAGTGGGCGGCGAAGCTCGAACCGCTGCGGCGTGAGCCGGCCGGCGGTTCGACGTTTGCGGCCGCGCTGTGGTACCTGTTGAACGTCAGCGAGGTGCCGAAACCGCGAATCGTCGCGGCGTCGGCAGCGCTGCCCGAGCCAACGAAGGAGCTTTTCATGACCGGCGCACAGCAGTTGATTCAGGAAGGGTTGGAGAAGGGCCGGGTCGAGGGCCTCGAGATGGGCCGGGTCGAGGGCGAGCGCACGGCGTTGGCGGCGATGGTGCTCCGCCAGGCACGCCTGCGCTTCGGCGAAGTCCCGTCAGCGGCGGCGGCGCGTATCACGTCGGCGACGACGCGCGAACTCGAGCGCTACGTCGAGGGCATCCTGACCGCGGAGCGGCTCGACGATCTCTTCGGGTGAGCCAGCCGGACGGTCCGCCGCGCCTTCGCACGGTGGGTGAAAGCCTGAACGCACATTCAGGTCTGTCCCGTCGGCGCGGCGCGTGGCAAACTGCCTCGCCCATGCGCACGCCCACCCCCCATGCTCTGCTCTCGCTCACGGTCAACGGCGATCGCCACGTCGTCGCCGCCGCGCCGCACCACTCGCTGCTCGAGGTCCTGCGCTACGACCTCGGGCTGACGGGCACGAAGCAGGGCTGCGACAAGGGCGACTGCGGGGCGTGCACGGTGCTGATCGACGGCGAACCGGTGCTCGCCTGCTGCACGTTGGCGGCCACGGTGCGGCCCGGAGCGCAGATCACGACGATTGAGGGGCTCGCGGGGCCTGCCGGTCGCCTCGACCCGGTGCAGGAGGCCTTCGACCGCTGCGGGGCGCTCCAGTGCGGTTTCTGTCAGCCGGGTATGATGTTGTCGGCGCGAGCGCTGTTGAACCGCGACGCCGCGCCGTCCGACACCGCCATTCGCGAGGCGCTCGGTGGCAACTTGTGTCGGTGCACGGGGTACACGCAGATCTTCGAGGCGGTGAAGCTCGCAGCGGCGCTCGCCCGGGGCGAGTCGGGCGCGTCGATCGATCCGACCCCACCCGCCGAGGGGTATACGGTCCTCGGCGCCCGGCATCGCAAGGCCGATGGACACGGAAAGGCGACCGGAGCGGCCGTCTACACGGACGATTTCAACCCCCCGCGGATGCTGCACGCCAAGATTCTCCGCAGCCCGCACGCCCACGCCCGCATCGTCCGCATCGACACATCCCGCGCAGCGGCGCTTCCGGGTGTGTTCGCGGTGCTCACGGGCGAGGCGCTGCCCCGAACCTACGGGGTCATCCCGTGGACGGAGGATGAGACGGCCCTGGCGATCGACCGGGTGCGCTTCGTGGGCGAAGAGGTCGCCGCCGTCGCGGCCGTCGACGAAGAGACCGCCAACGCGGCGCTGCGGCTGATCGACGTCGAGTACGAGCCGTTGCCACCCGTGCTCACCCCCGAGGCCGCGCTGGCACCCGGGGCGCCGGAACTCTTCCCGGGGCGCCGGGGGGGCAACCTGACGAAACACGTCCGGCTCGACTTCGGCGACGTGGATGCCGCGCTTTCGAACGCCGACGCGCTCGTGGAGGGAGAGTACTTCTTCGAGGGCACCGCACACGCGCCCATCGAGCCGCACTGCGCCATCGCCGAGTACGATGCCCGCGGTCTGTTGACACTCCACAGCGCCACACAGATCCCGCACTACGTCCATCGCACGTTGGCCAAGACGCTCGACCTTCCCTCGGAGCGGGTGCGCGTGGTGCAACCGGCGCTCGGTGGCGCCTTCGGTGGCAAGTCCGATCCCTTCGGTCATGAGATCGTGGCCGCGAAGCTGGCCATGATGACGGGCCGGCCGGTGAAGATCCTGCTGACGCGCGAAGAGACGTTCTATACACACCGCGGCCGTCACCCGATGCAGATGCACATGCGCCTCGCCGCGAACGCGGAAGGCCGGCTGACCGGGCTCGACTCGAAGATTCTCATCGACGGCGGTGCCTACAGCAGCTTCGGGCTCGTCACGTCGTATTACTCCGGGCAGCTCCTGACGGCGCCGACGGGCTTCGAGACGTATCGTTTCGATGCCTCGCGTGCGTTCACGAACAAGCCGCCCTGCGGGCCGAAGCGGGGTCACGGCAGCGTGCAGCCGCGCTTTGCCTTCGAGATTCAGCTCGACAAGATGGCCGAGAAGCTCGGGCTCGACCCCATCGAGCTGCGGCGTCGCAACGACGTCGGTCCCGACACGACGACGGTGAACGGGCAGCGCATCACGAGCAACGGCTTTCTGGAGTGTCTGCGGGTCGTCGAGCAGGCGAGCGGCTGGCGCGAACGTCGCGGCAAGCTCGGATTCGGGCGCGGACTCGGTGTCGCCGGCAGCTGTTACATCAGCGGCACGGCGTACCCGGTGTATCCGAACGAGATGCCGCAGTCCGGGGTGCAGGTCCGGCTGGATCGCAGCGGGCGCGCGCATGTGATGTGCGGTGCGAGCGACATCGGGCAGGGCTCGGACTCGATGCTGGCCTACATCGTCGCCGAGGAACTCGGCCTGCGGCCCGATGACATCCGCGTCACGAGCTCGGATACCGATCTGTCACCGGTGGATCTCGGGGCGTACTCGAGCCGGGTGACGTTCATGGCCGGCAACGCCTGCCGGGAGGCCGCCTCTGCCCTCTCGACGCTCGTGCGCGAGGCCGTCGCGTCGAAACTCGAAGTGCCGGGGCGCGAAGTGGCCTGCACTCCGGGCCGCTGGTTCTGGCTCGGGGATCCCACCCGCGGCATGGACACGCGCGAGGCCTTCGTGCTCGCCGAGGCGGCACACGGCACGCTCGGCGCGACGGGCGGCTATCGCACGGACAAGACGCTCGGCGGCCCGTATCGCGGCGGCACCATCGGCGCGAGTCCCGCGTACAGCTTCACGGCGCACGTCGCCGAGGTCGCGGTCGACGTCGAGACCGGCTTCGTGAACGTGAAGAAGATCTGGGCCGCCCACGACTGCGGCTTCGCCCTCAATCCGATGATCGTCGAGGGTCAGATCGCCGGCAGCGTCTACATGGGCTGGGCCGAGGCCGTGATGGAGGAGCACGCGTTTGCGTACGGCGGGCCGAACCCCGGTCTGCTGCGCGGGCCGAACCTGCTCGACTATCGCATCCCGACGACGGTCGAGGCGCCCGAGATCGAATGTCACATCGTGCAGAGCATCGATCCGAACGGGCCGTACGGGGCGAAGGAGGCCGGCGAGGGGCCCTTGCACCCGGTGCTGCCGGCCATCGCCAACGCCATCTACGACGCCGTCGGCGTGCGGCTCGACCGCCTGCCCTTTCACCCGTGGCGGGTCCGCGAGGCCCTGCGCGCCGCCGGCCGGATGGGGGGACGCTGATGTTGCGCATCGCCCCGACGTTCACGGTCGCGACGCCGACCACGCTGGCCGAGGCGCTGGCCCTCAAAGCGACACATGGCGAGAAGGCCGCGCTGGTGGCCGGCGGCACGGACTTCGTGCCCAACCTGAAACACGGATTGCACGCGCCCGAGGTGGTCATCAGCCTCGGCGGGCTCGACGAGCTGCGCGGCCTCGACTTCGGGGCCGAGACGATCGCCCTCGGCGCCCTCGTGGGCATTCACACCCTCGCGACGGACGCGCGGATTGCATCGGTTCTCCCGTCGCTGGCGACGGCCGCGGGTCTCATCGCGGGCCCGCAGCTGCGCCGCATGGGCACGCTGGGCGGCAACGTCTGCCTCGATACTCGGTGTGTCTACATCAATCAGAGCGAAAGCTGGCGCAGCGCGCTGGGGTACTGTCTCAAGAAGGACGGTGACACCTGCCACGTGACGGTCACGGGCAAGAAGTGCGTCGCCGCAGCGAGCAATGACACTGCGCCCGTCTTGCTGTCACTCGGGGCTTGCGTCGAGCTCGCCAGCCCGCGGGGCGTCCGCACGCTCCCCCTCGAACAGTTCTACGTCCACGACGGCGCCCGGAATACGGTGCTCGCGGCCGACGAGATTCTGGTTCGGGTGCTCGTGCCGCGGCCCCGAGAAACGCGCCGCATGGCGTTCGAGAAACTGCGCGTGCGCGGCGCCATCGACTTCCCGCTGCTCAACCTGGCGCTGGCGTTCGATCTCGACGCCGACGGCGTGCTGACTGCGCCGGAGCTGGTGATCAGCGCGATCGCTGCGCGTCCGCGGCGGGTCCGCGCGCTGCCCGAGGGGCTTCTCACGGACGCGCTCGTCGACCGCATCGCGGCGCTCGCCTTCGACGCGACGCGCCCGCTGACGAATATCAACGCGGACGTCGAGTGGCGGCGCGACATGGTCCCGGTCCTCGTTCGGCGGGCTTTCGCCGCGGCACGTGGTCCCCAATCCCCCCCGTTTGCGTGCTGACGCCTACATGTGCATACTTTGCCCCATGAACGCGTACCCACCCCCCACCCCTCGAACGGAGGTGCCCTGATGCTCGGCGCCCTGCACCGCGCGCTCCTCGGGCTCGCCGTCTTCCTCGTGATGAGCATCGGCTCCCTGGCGTTCGCCGCCAAGGCCGAACTGCCCGCGAAACCGACGGCCACGAAGACCGGCAAGGCCAAATCGAAGGCCAAGAGTGCGGTGAAGAAGGGCAAGAGCGCGGACGCCGAAAACAAGGCCGCGGCCGCGAAGGGCAAGCGCGCCCAGGCGGGCAAGGCGGCGAAGACGGCCCGGGCGAGTGCGCCGGCGGTCAAGCGTCGCATCCCCAAGGGCACCATGACGCTGCGCATCCTGAACACCCGCGACAAGGTCGAGGGCCTGCGGGTCGTCGAGGTCTCGAAGAAGGGCAAGCGCGAGGTCGCCCGCCTGACGGCGAAGGGCAAGAAGAAGCTCGCGTGGCTCCTGCGCGATTCGCGCAACGGCAAGGTGCGCCGGCCGCCCGACCGCCTGCTCTATCAGCTCTATCAGGTGCAGCAGCACTTCGACGCGCCCATCGACGTCGTCAGCGGCTACCGCGGCTGGGCGCGCAAGACGAGCCGGCACTTCAAGGGCTGGGCCGTCGACTTCAAGGTCGAGGGCGTCGATCCGCGTGTCGTCTGGAACTTCTGCAAGCAGTTCAAAGAGGTCGGCTGCGGGCACTACCCGACGTCCGGCTTCGTTCACATGGACATCCGCGACAAGAGCTACTCGTGGATTGACATGAGTGGTCCCGGCGAGCCGGCCCGCTACGTCAAGGAACAGACCGCCGGCGCGCCGAAAGAGACGGCCGAAGCGGCCCCCGAAGCCGAAGAGTGAGCCCGGAAGCGCTCGAACCGGGGCGGCGATACCCGAGCGCGGTCGACCGCTGGCTGGCGGTGATCCTCGTCGCCGGTCCGGTGACGGGCGTGGTGCTGCCGTTGCTCGCCGCCTACGGCAGCCCCGGCTGGCCGGCACACGCCCTCGTTCCCGCAGCAGTGTTTGCAGCGATCTACGGTCTGTTCCTGTTTCCGCTCTATTATGAGCTCGGACCGGACGCCGTGATCATCCGGTTCGGTGTGTTCCGGTCGCGGGTGCGATATGCAGACCTGCGGCGCGTCGAGCCGACGGGCAACCCGCTGTCGAGCCCGGCGCTTTCCCTCGACCGCCTGCACCTCGACGCGGGTAGCCCCCTCGGGCCGAACATCTCACCCCGGGAGCGCGACGACTTTCTGAACGCCCTTGCCGCCCGGTGCCCGCATCTGCGCCGTCAAGGCGACGCCCTCGTCCCGCGCTGAGGGCTTCCGCGGCTCGAGCTCACGAGCTGCACGACAGCGCGGAGCACCCGGCCTTGTCGCGCGCCCACTCGGGCCGGCGGGCGGTGTAGCGAGCATCGGCCGGGTCCTCGTAGGGTCGGCGACAGACGTCGAGCAGCCGTTCGAGGGGTTGCAGATCGCCCCGTTCGGCGGCGTCGATGGCCTCCTGCGCCAGGTAGTTGCGCGGCAATACCGCGGGGCTCGCGGCGCGCATGCCGGCGCGGCGTACGTCGGCGGGCGTCGTCTCCCGCGGGTCGTCGAAGCGCGCGCGGTGGCGGTCGAGGAAGCCCTGCAGGCGGGCACGCACATCTCCGTCGTCCGCGGGGCGAGCGCTCGGGTCGTAGTACGCGGGGTCGAACAGACGCACCCGCTCGGCGTCGCCGCTGCGGCCGGCCGGCGTCGCCGTCGCGTCGATGAGACGGCGGAAGAAGATCGCGGGATCCGTCTCGACCGCGGTGAGCAGCGCGAGCAGGTCTTTGACGAGCGCGGCGTCGCCGGGGTCCGTCCAGTCGAGCGTCAGGCCGAGACGGCGGGCCATGCGTGCGCGCCAGTGGTCTTCGAAGTGTGTCACGAAGGCCGACAGACCCGGCTCGAGGCGGGCGGGGTCGGTGATCAGCGGCGCGAGCGCCATCGCGAACCGGTAGAGGTTCCAGTGGGCGACCGCCGGTTGATGCCCGTAGCGGTACCGCCGGCTCTGAAAGTCGGTCGTGTTCGGGGTGAAGTCCGGGTCGTAGACGTCCGTGAAGCCATAGGGGCCGTAGTCGATGGTGATGCCCAGGACTGAAAGATTGTCCGTGTTCATGACACCGTGGACGAAGCCGACGTGCATCCAGTCCGACACCATGCGGGCCGTGCGGGCGACCGTCGTCTCGAACAGACCGACGAGGGCGTCGTCGGTGCAGACCGTGCCGAGTTCGGGGAAGTGATGCGTCAGAAGCCAGCCGGCGAGCGTGCGGCCGAGCGTGTGTTCGCCGCGTTCGGCGAGGATCTCGAAGTGCCCGAGGCGGACGAATGTCGGCGCGAGGCGCGTGACGATGGCCCCCGGCTCGGCGCGCGGGTGACCGTCGTAGAACATGTCGCGGACGACGGGCTCGCCCGTGTCGACGAGGGCGAGGGCGCGGGTGGTCGGCACACCGAGGTGAAACATGGCCTCGCTGCACAGAAACTCGCGCAATGACGACCGCAGCACGGCGCGGCCGTCGCTGCGTCGCGAGAACGCCGTGGGGCCGGCGCCCTTGAGCTGCACCTCCCAGCGCTGCCCGCCGCGCGTGCCGGGCCCCCCCGCTCCAACGACCTCGCCCAGGGTGATGGCACGCCCGTCGCCGAGCTGCCCCGCCCAGTGACCGAACTGATGACCGCCGTAGCGGGCCGCGTAGGGGCGCATGCCGGGCAACCGACGGTTGCCGGAGAGCACGGCCGCGGCCTCTCCGGGGTCGGGCGTGCCCTCGAGGCCGAGGAGCGCCGCGGCCTCGGGCGAGTACGCGAGCAGGCGCGGCGCCGGGACGGGGGTGGGGTCGACGGCGGCCCAGGCGGCGTGCGGGACGTCGCGGGAGCGGCGTGCGAGGGCAGGGGGTGGCACCTCGCCGGGCAGCGTGCGCACGAAGGTGTCGTCGAAGGTCAACTCGGAGAGAGTACGGGGCATGGGAGTGGGATGCCGCGCGGGGGCTCCGCGTCGCGCCGTCAGTCGGCGAAGAGCATGCGGTGCATCAACAGACCGATGGACTGGCGCGCGTGTTGTCGGTCGAGGTGCAGCCGCTCGGCTTCCTCGGCCTGCGCCCGCGCCTCGCCCTCGCGCAGGAACAACGTCGACGCCTTCTCGACCTCGACGGCGGTGAGCGCGCGACGCAGGGCGCCGGCCTCGGCCATGCGCTCGGCGAGCCCGCGCCGGGCGGCTTCCACCTCGTCACGCGTGCGGCGCTCGACCCGCGCGAGATGTGCCCGCCGCGCCGCGAGGCCGTCGAGCTCGGCGAGCCGCTCCTGCACCTGCCGCCCCTGCTGCCCGCCCGTCTCGACGGGCTCGGCGAGGGTGCGGGCACGCTCGAGTGCGTCGCGGGTGAACGACTCGAAGGCATCACATCGCATCGCGAAGGTGCCGTCGATGTCATCGAGTTCGCCGCGCAGCGTGCGCAGGCGCGTCGCCGCGTCGTCGAGCAGGGCTCTCTGTGCCGTGACGGCGGTGTTGGCCGACCGCAGGCGGGCGCCGAGTTCGTCTGCCTGTGAGTGCAGGGCCCGGCCGATCCGGGTGGCGGCCTCTTGCGCTTCGTCTCGGGCGGCCTGCGCGCGTTCGAGCTGATCGGACAACCGAGAAATTTCGTCGACGGCGACCCGGATCTCACGCGGCACGTGATCGGCGTGAAAGTGCTGCAGCACGGTGCGCAGGACGGCGGCGAGGAAACTTTCGGCCGTGGGCGCGACGGCGGCCGGCTCCCCGCTGCGGGTGCTGTGCCGCGCGGCCCAGCGCTCGATGTCGACGCGCTCCTCGAGGGCGTCGAGCGCGGCGAGGACCTCCTCGGCGCTCTCCGGGCGGGCGTCGGCGCGCGGGTCCATCAGCCGGGCGATGAGCGTGCGCAGACCGTCGGGTACGTCGTCCCGGTCGAGCGTCGGCGGTTGGGTTGCGCGACAGACCTGCACCGCGACGTGCATGGCATGGCCGCTGTACGCCGGCACGCCGGCGAGGCATTCGTAGAGCACCGCCCCGAGCGCATACAAATCCGTGCGGACGTCCGCCGGGGCGCCGCGGAATCGCTCGGGCGGCGAGTACGACGGGGTGCCGACGACCTCGCCCTGCGCCGTGTGGACGAGGCGCTCGGGGTCGTTCGTCGGCAACGCGGCGATGCCGAGATCGAGGATCTTCACCGCGCGGTGATCGGTGTATTCGCGACACAGGAAGACATTGGAGGGCTTGATGTCCCGGTGCACGGCCCGCTGGTGGATCGCCAACAGACCGAGGGTGATGCCGCGCGCGACGTCGAGCGTGGCGCGGGGTGTCATCGGACCGACGCGACGGATGCGTTCGTCGCAGGTCTCGCCGTGCAGACGCTCCATCACGAGATAGACGCGGCGGCTCGGGTGCAACCCCCACTCGTGGACACGCACCACGTTGGGGTGGTCGAGGAGCCAGCAGAGGCGGGCCTCCTGCATCATGCGCGCGATGGACGTCTCGTCCTCGACCACCCGGGGGCGCAGGACCTTGACCGCGACGGTCTCGCCGGAGTCGATCCGGATGCCTTCGTGAACATCCGCCCAGGAGCCGGCGCCGATGAGCGCGCCAACGCGTAAACCGTCGATTTCGAAGGTCGGTGGCATGGGGTCACCGTACCCGAGCGCCGCCCATCCGGGAAGCCCTGGATGCCGCATCGCGTGGCGCATCGCGCCGTCTCGGCGTACGTTCCCCCGATGGACCCGACCCCCCTCGACACGATTCTCGACACGAGCCTCGCCCCGTTGACCCACGCCGACCGGATGAAGCGCATGGTCGCCCTTGGCCGCGCTGCCCGGGCCGACGATCCTTCCGGCGCCGACGCCCGCGCCGCGATCGTCTCGCTGCGCGCTCGGGGCGTCTACGGTCGGTTGCTCGCGCTCGCGACCGTGCACGCCCCGGTTCGCCGACGACGCACACATCGAGGCCGCCTGGGCCGCCTTGCCGGCGCGGGCCCGGCCGGGCCTGCTGCGCGGGCTGCGGGGCCGCCGGCGGGAGGCGCTCGTCGACGCGCTCGTTGAGCGGGCGTTGGCCGGAAGCGAGTCCGAGGCCGTCGATCTGTTGCCCTACGCGACGGCGGCGACGTTCGAGGCACACGCCGCGCGGCTGGATGAGGAGGGCAGTCCGGTCGGCTGGGAGCGCGCTGCGCGGTGGCACCCCGCGTGGGTGGCCGGATGGCTCGCTTCGACGGCCGCCGGCGCCGCGGGCACACTGGACATGCGCGTGCGCTGGCGATTCGGTTCGGTCTCGATGACACTCGTCGAGCGGGCACCCGACGCGGCGGTGTCCCTCGGTGAGCGTTGGCTCGCGGCCGGCGAACGCCCGGCGCAGACCTTCTGGGCCCGCCTGGCGCGCCTCCGACCGGAACAGACGCTCGCCGTGCTGAGGACGCTCCGGCAGAACAGTCCCGAGGCCGCCCCACCCGGGCCGTTTGCCGGCCTGGACTTCGGACCGTGCGCGGACCGTCTGGCACCCGAGTCTCTGGCGTTTCTGGCGCATCATGCCTGGGAGACGCTGCCCGAGAACGGCGGCGCGGCGCGCTGGCAGCGGCGTCTTTCGGCTGCGCAGCGCGCGGCGCTCGTCGAGGCCGTCGCGACGCGGGCGGCCGGCGCGTGGGGCGCGCGGTTTCTCGCGGAGATCGAACCCGCGGACCGGCGGGCGCGCGCTTTCGAACGGTGGGTGGCCGCGGCGCGGGGTCGTCAGCCCGACGGCATCGTCTCCCCCGAACGACTCGCCGCCCTGCCCCGCGTGTTTCGAGAGCGCGAGGCGCGACGGCATCTGGAATCCGTTCCCGCTCTCGCGGCCGCGCCCCGGCAGCGTGTGCGGTATGCCGCGCTGCTCGGGTTCGCCGACGCGCAGGCCGTCCTGGCGAGCTTCCTCGGGCACCCGGAGGGCGAGGTGCGCGCCGACGCGGCGGCTGCGCTGCTCTCCACCCCGGGTCACGATCGCGCGGCCGTCGACGCGGCGCTCGCCTATGTCATCGCGCGGCGCTTCGAGCAGGATCCCGTGCGGCAGGCCATGATCACCGCCTTGCTGCGCCTGCCGCGCGGTGTCTTCGCGCCCGCCTCCCTCCCGGCGGTCGGGCAGATCGCGCAGCACGCGCTCGACGCCGCCGATCTGTCGGGCGGTACGGCCGCGGCGCTCGAGGCGCTGATCGTGCGTCTGTTTCCGCTCGACCCGGCCTGGGGGGCGCGCTGGCTCACGGCGCTGCTCGAGGCCCGGGGCACGCTCTCGGCCGCGGGGCTGGCGGCCCACCTGAACCGGCGCGAAGTCATGGCCCTGGCGGAGACGCTCGGGGCGCTGGCAGAGGCCTGGACGACGCGGGAGCGCGCCGGGGCGGTGCTGTGGCTGGCGGGCGGACTCGGTGCACGTCTGTCGGATGTGCCCGGGGTCGTTTCGGCCCTCGCACGGCTCGCCGCCGAACTGCCCTTCGTCGGGGTGGCCGGCGCCGCGCTCGGTCTGTTGCGTCGCCACGCGCCGCGCCGGTTCGCGGCCCTCGTCCCGGAACTCGTGCGGACGGATCCGACCTTCGTCGTCCTGCCCGTGGTGTCGCACTGTCTGTCGATGCATCGGCAGGACCTGCTGGACGTGGCCCTCGGCGACGGGCCGATGCGCGGGCGCTTCGCGAGCGGCCGCACCGTCTGGGTGTTGAACTTCGGCGGTGGGTACGGGCGCTGGCACCCCACGCAACAGATTCGCCACGCGGCCGGGCTCGCCCGCATCGTCGACGACCCGAAGCGGGACGTCGGGGCGGTCCGGGACGCCCTCGACCGACTCGTCGAGCTGTGCTTCATCGCGCCCGAGGCGGTGCTCCGCGCGGCGGGCGACGCCCGGCCCCCCGTGCGCGAACTCGGCGTGCGGGCGCTGCCGCGGCTCGACGGGGGCGAGGGCCTGCCGCTGCTGCTCGAGTGCCTGAACGACGACCGCGCGCGCTTCGCCATCTATGCCCTGCGCAAGGTGCTGTCCGAGCTGCCGAAGGCGCGGGCGCTGCAGATCCTCGAGACGGCCCCCATGGAGCGCGTGACGGCGGCGAAGGAGGTCGTTCGCCTGCTCGGTGAGCTCGGCGGCGAGGCGGCCTTTCGGCGTCTGTTACGGACCGCCGCGCCGGCAAAGGACGCGCCGCGTGTCCACCGCGACATCCGCATCGCTGCACTGCGGGGTCTGTGGCACTTCCTCGACCGCGACGAAACGTGGTCTGTCTTCGAACAGACCGTGCAGGACCCCGACTGGGTCGTGGCCGGCCGCCTCGCGGATCTGCCGCAGAATGTGCTCCCACCCGCGCGGGAGGCGCGCATGACGACTCTGCTGGCCGCGCTCCTCTCCCGGCCGGAGCCCGAGGCGCGGCTCGAACTGCTCAATCGTCTGATCGGCCTGCCCGTGCGGGATGCCGAGCGCCGTCTGTTCGCGCGGATGCTCGACCTCATGGGAGCGCGGGCCGTGGCCGAGTCGACGACGGCGTTCGCGACCGTGCTCGCGCGCATGCGCACGAACGAGGTGAGCGTGGTCGCCGGACGTCTCGCCGCGCTGTCCGGTCGCCGACGTACCTACCTGGGGCTCCTCGACGCGCTGCGGGCGCGCCTGGGTCCCTATGCACCGGAACACATCCGCGCGGTGGCCGTGGAGACCTGGCGGGGGATCCGGGACGAGCCGCTGTCGGTCGGCCCTGCATTGCGGCTCGCCGGCGTACTGCTGCCGTGGTCCGCGCTGGCCGATGAACTCACGCGCCTGTCGGCGGCCGGTCGTTTCCACGCGGACGCGCTGGCCGTGGCGCTCGAGGCTGCGCGGCGGTGTGTTCACCCGGAACGGCTCGAACACGCGCTGGCGACCGCGAGTGATTCACACCTGCGGCGTGTGGCACTCGAAGCGCTCCGGGCTGCCGCTGGTCCGGACGCGGGGTGGACGACGGAGCGGTGCGCGCGCCTCGACGCTTTCCGGCGCGATCCGGCGCCCCTGGTGGCCGAGGCCGCGTGGTCGACGTTCCCGCCGGAGGAGGACTGACACCCGGACCGGGTGGCGGCCGCCGCCTACAATCCGAGCGCCTGTTCCAGCGCGCGCAGGCGCCGGGCTTCCGAGAGGTAGAAGCCGCGGTGGTCGAACGGGGCGGGGACGGCATCGGCGATCTGGCCGACCTCGTCGAAGTGATCCGCGGGGATGATGCCGAGGAACTCGCCCCACCGTGCGGACGACACGAGCACGACGCCATCGTTCTCGCCGTGATCCCCGTCGTCGGCCGCCGCTGCGGACATGAGCGCGTGCGAGGCCCCGAGGACGAGCTCGACGACCTCGTCGTCGTTGGCCTCGCGGCAGGGGCCCTCGAGGCGGCTGCACGTGCGGCCCGCCCACGAGAAGCGGGGCATCGCCTCGATGTCCGGGTACTGCTGCGCAAACGCCGCCATCGCGTCGCGGCTGAAGTCCTCGCCCGCGAGCCACTCGGGGATGTCGAGGGGGATGCCCGCATGCGGTGAGCTGATGGTCGTCACGGAGGCGACGCGGTCGGCGTACCCGAGCCCGGAGATGAGCACGCGCGCGTCGAGCCCGCCCTGGCTGTGTGCGATGAGATGGACCTTGGCGGCCCCCGTCTCGGCGAGCACGGCGTCAATCTGCGGCGCGAGCACGGCGGCGCGGTCCGTCGAGGCACCGATGGGCGGGACGACGGGCGTGGACACGGCGAACCCGCGACCCGAGAGCAGCGGCACGATGTCATAGAAGTAGTCGAGAATGCCGAAGTAGCGGTCCGTGCCCGCCATGCCATGCATCAGCACGATGGGATAGCGTGTGGCCTCGCGACCGCACTCGGCAACACAGACGAGGCTGCCGCGAAGCGTCACCGATGGGGCGCCGGGCGCTGGAACGACGGCCCATCGCAGCTCTCCGGGGTTGACCGTCGTCACTTGCAGGCTGAACACACCGCGTTCGTCCGTCAGTGCATTGCCGAGCTCATGGCCTCCCGGATCGGTGACGACGACCGCCGCGCCGGGCGGCGCGTCGCGGGCTGAGAGACGCACCGTGACGCCCGGTCCGACGACGGCGAAGTAGCGCAGCGGGCCACAACTGGGGTCGCCCGTGAATCCGCCGCCGAGGGCGATCTCGACCGGCCGACCGGGCGGCGGGCAGGGAGGGACCGCGTCGGGGTCGCCGGCGTCCGTCGCGGCGTCCGCATCGACGGGGAGCGCCCCGGCATCCGGCTTGCCCGCGGCGTCAGTCTCGGGGGCCGCGTCCGAACGGACGCCCTGGTCCGTCTGCGGCGACACTCCGTCATCATCGCGCCCGGCCGACGCGTCGGGCCGCTCGGGGTCGAGCGCGCCGTCGCTCGGTCGGTCGACGCGCGCATCTTTGCGCCACGCGCCGTCGGCCTCCGGCTGCGCAAGATCCCGGTCGACGGTCGTCTCTCCGCAGGCGGCGGCCAGAAGACCGGCGGCGATGCAGACGAGCGCCGTGTGGCGAGCGCGGCAGGACGTGGTGGACCGTGTCGTGCGCCTCACTCGAAGACGTCCGTCACGCGATTCGCCGTCGCGGCCCGGACGAGGAGCGCGGTCAGTCGTCCCGCGTCGGCGCAGCCTTCGAGGACGGCCTGGTCCGCCGGGCGGAGGGCGACGCCCCGGGCGCCGAGGACCTGCGCAATGCTCTGACGCAGGGCGAGCAGCGCGCCCTCGTCACGGCCTTCTTCTCGGCCTTCTTCACGGCCTTCTTCGCGGCCTTCCGCACGTACGTCGTCGAGGCCGTGATACCCCTCGCGCTCGAGCAGGTTGCGCAGCGCGGCGGCCTGCGCGGCGGTGCGATCGTACAGGGCTTCGACCGGCACCGGGTTGCGCAGTACGCCGGGCGCCGTGAGCGACTCGCCGGGGCCGACGAGGCGCACTTCGGCGTCGGCGGTGTGGACCTCGACCCGGCGGGGACCGATGAGGCGCACGACCCAGATCCAGCGCGTGCCGGCCGCAAGCAGCTCTTCGATCTTCAGCTTCAGCTCGCCCTCGTCCTGACCGGTGCCGGCGTACTCCACCGCCAGCGGAGGCACGCCTTTCACCCAGCCGGGCCGGTCGGGCACGTTGCCGACGGCGATGTCCGGCGCGCGCAGCAGACCGGCTTCGGGGGCGAAGCCGACGTCGTTGCCGACGCCGTCGACGTCCGGATCGGTGTCGAGCGCGAGCGTGCCCGCCGCGGTGCCTCGCCCGCCGTCCGCGCCCGTCGGGGCGCAGAGAATCGGGTGCCCGTGCGAGAGCTCATACGGATCGCCGGCGCGGAGCTGGTCGGCGTGGAAGGGGCCACGGGCTTGAAGTCGGCGGGGATCCATGGCCCGAGTCTCGCGGGCAGGGGCGGCGGCGTCAAGGCGGTGGGGCGCGCCCAGGGCCAGGGGCATGTCGCCGTAACACCCGCCGGTTGCGGTCGCCTGGATACCGCGCTCGACACGGTGCGATCGCTCGGGCGGGCGGTGACCACGGTCGAAGCCCTCCGTGCCAACGTCCCTGAGACGGCGGCGACCCCCGCTTGTCCGGTCGGTCACGGTCCGTTATCGTCGTGCGGTGAGCACCGCCCCGAAACGCCCCATGTATGCCGACATCGAGGCGCTCCCGGAGGGCGTGACCGGCGAGATTCTCGCGGGCGAGTTGCACGTGTCGCCGCGGCCGCGCGCGCCTCACGTCCATGGGGCTTCGAGCCTCGGCGTCCACTTGGGCGGCCCCTTCGGCTTCGGCATCAACGGCCCCGGCGGCTGGCACATCGAGATCGAGCCGGAGCTCAGCCTCGACGTGGACCCGGACTTCGGCCCCGTGGTGCCGGACCTGGCGGGTTGGCGCGAGTCCACCCTTCCGGTCGTGCCCGAGGACGCGCAGTTCACGGTGGTCCCGGACTGGGTGTGCGAGATCCTTTCGCCCCGCACGGCCGCGACCGACCAAACGCTCAAGATGCCCTACTACGCCCGCTGCGGCGTCGCCCACGCGTGGCTCGTCGACCCCGAACTCCGAACGCTCGAGGCCTACCGACTCGAGCGCGGTCTGTGGGTCTGGCTCGGCACCTGGCGCGATGACGCTGCGGTGCGTGTCGAACCCTTCGACGCCGTCGCGCTGCCACTCGGGGCCCTCTGGAAGGGCCGGGCGCCGCGGGCGCCGGCGGGGAGCGCTGGTTGAACCGATGAGCCGATGAGCCCGTACCTCGGCGGGGAGCCTTGGCGACGGCTGCGTCTCAGAACCCGACCGCCGTCAGGCTGCGGGTCGTGGTCTGTTGCCCGTTCGTCAGCGTGACATCGACCGCGGCGCCCTCGGGCACCGCGCCCTGCACCTCGTAGTCGCACGCGGTCGAGATGATGCGGTCGAGCGCGATGTCGAGCAGGCCCTCGTCCTTCGCCACGACGACGAGCTCGAGGTCGACGAGGGAGTATCCCGCGACGAGGTCTTCGCCGACGCCGCCGGTCGCGCGCGCGAAGAAGTCCGCGTCGACCACCTCGGCGGCGGCCGGTGTCATCGTGTCATCGACCCAACTCGGATCCGACACATGCACGACCGTGCCGGTGCGCAGGAGCGAGGCGGCAATCTCGGTCGCCCGCCGGGGAACGAAGCGCGGATCGAGGCTCGAGTTGCCGGGCCGCGAGGCATCGCCATGGAACGTCGCGTCGGTGAAGGCCACGAAAACGCGCCGGTTCTTCAGGGTGGGAAACGGCCGCGTCCCGGGCGGATCGTCGCCGCCGACGCCGATCACGTTCGGGCGCCCGTCGCGCTCGCCGATGACATTGCTGTTGGCGAAGTCGATCGCACCAGACAGATTCTCGGGCAGATCGGCGCCCTGATTGGCCTCGAGTCGGCGCACGAACTTCTCGAGGGACGCGACGGCGTCGGCATCGGCGATGTTCACCGGGGGGTGGAACGGGCTGCGTTCGAGGAAGTCCTCCGGGGCGGGCTGCTGGAACTCGACGTCGACCCCCACCGTGTCCTGGAACGTGACGACGCTGAGCGTGCCACGCACCCCGCTCGCGCCGATGCTCTCGACGAAGCGCCCGATGGAGGCGCGCACCCCGTGGATCACGTCGCGCATGCTGCCGGTGATGTCTACGAGGAAGACGATGTCGAGCGGCTCACCGTCGCGCGCGCAGCGGAGTTGTCCCTGACGCGGTTCGCCGTCGACGGTGACCTGCACGCCGGCGGCGTCGAGATCGAAGGGCATGCCCTCGGCGAAGACACCCGAAAGCGACACGCGGGCGCCGTTCGGTGCACCATCCGCAGCGCAGATGAGCCCGACCGCGTCGAGGGCTGCGGGGTATCCGCCGTTGTGCGCGGCGAGGGCGGTCTCGCGGTCTGCGACGCGCTCCTCGGCCGACTTGAACAGATCGTCGCTGAACGTCACCGCAGCGTCGCGCGCGGCCTCGAGCTCGTCCCGGAGCGCCAGGATCTGTTCGGCGTCGAGCTTTTGAACGATCTCGGTCAGCTCCGCGTCGCTGAGATCGGGAAACAGCGCCCGCAGGATGGCCATGAGCTCACCTTCGAGCTCGTCGGCGGACATGGCGCCGAGGCCGCCGTCGGCGCCGGTTTCCGACAGTGCGGTGCACGCGGCCGGCAGGCTCGCGCTGACGAGCAGCGCCGCGAGAGACAGGGCGCGACGCGTCGTCTCGAGCGCCCGCGCGTGCAGGGGCCGGGGGGGCGCTTGGAATCCTGTGTTGGGGTCCGACGTCGACATGGATCCTCCTTCGTCCGACGGGTTTCGTCTTCGGCAAGAGCAGGAGTCATGCCACGACCCGACGGGCCCCCTTCGCGCCGGTTTCGTGTCGAGTGAACCGAGAGGTGGAGTACACGTCCGCCAGCGTCGTACGCCACGGCTGACATCCGGATCGCGGTGCGCCCGTGGTGGCGACACCGGCCTCGCTGCGAGCCGATCGGTCGATCAGCTCCGAGCGGCGGCGGCCGACGCCGATGCCTCGGCGTGCAGGGGATCTTCGAGGACGTGGATCTCGGTGCGCGCCGCGGCGGCGCCGGTGCGTTCGCAGTGGAAGTGCGCGTTGTGTTGCGCGTCGTGGCCGGGACCCACCACCCGGGTAAAGACACCGCGCATCAGCGAGACGATGCCGAGCATGATCTCGCGGTGCGTGCGTTCGCCCAACCGGTCCCGGGTGTTGTAGTAGTCCGACGGCCCACGGTGGAGATCCTCCCGCCCGGCCGGTGCGACCCGCCCCTCGTACGCCTCGCCGCGATCCTCGGCGGCGGGCAGGCCGCTGCGGAGGTGAAGCAGTGCGCCGCCGAACTCGAAGCCGGTGAGATCGACGGCGTGCCCCGTCGGGTGCGCGTCGAGGCTCGACATCGCCGTCCGCAGGAAACCCGCCGTGTACAGGCGCGTGACGCCGAGCCCGCGCAACCCGCGCAGAAACTGCACCATCGCCGCCGCGAAGACCGGATCGAGGTGCATCTGGTCCCGCGGGACCGGGCTGCCCGTCCCCCACAGGACGTCGACCCCCGTCAGGTTCAGGTCGACGAAGACCGCGTCGGGATTGACGCGCGGCGCGGCGCGCGTGTAGCCGGCCTGCCGACGCTCCGTGAGACGGATGTCGTTGACGGCCGCCCGCATGGCCGCCAGCCACTGTCGGCCGAGCGCGCGCAGTCGACTCGTCTCGTTGGGCACGCCGGGCGCCGGCACGGACTCGCGGGGCCAGTGGAACACGAGCGGACGCCGCACGACCGACGGCGGGCGCCAATCCTCGCGGGGCAGCGTCGAGAGTTCCCGGCGCAGGGCCGCCGCGTCCGTGCCGCGCACGAGGGCGTCGAGGACCGTGCGCCGGGCGGCGATGGAGCGACGCACGGCGGGCAACGTGCCCGGGGCGGCCTCCCCCACGTCGTCGTGCCCGGTGGTGCCGATGGTGCGGTCGGCCGCTTCGCCCGAGGCCAGACCGAGCGCCTGACCCGCGCGGTCCCGCGGGTCCATCTCTTCGGCGCCCGCCGCGACGAGCCGGGGGTTCCAGCCGCCCATCGCCTCGCTCTGGACCAGGGGGGCCGCGCCGGTCAACACACCCTCACCGGCGAGCCAGTCCGTCGCGGCCTCGTCGTCGAGCCCGTCGAGGAAGGCGTCCGTCGCCGTTACGCCCGCGTCGGGCTCGGGCGCCGCGATGCTCGCCCCGGGCGCCGCGTCGGCCGCGGGATGGAGCAACGCTTCGGCGGCCACCCGGCACCGGAAGGCCCAGTTGCGGACCGTCTCGAGCCCGACGCGGTTCGTCCGGCGCTCGAAGGCCGTGAGATCGGCGCCGTCGTCGGCCGCGGCGAGCGCGGCGATGCACTGATCGAGCTGACGGGAGAACGCCTCGTCGAGCGCGCGCGACCGCGTGGCCCGGGCCTCGGGGTCGTGGCGCGTGGCGCGGAACGTCGCCTGGCGCGTCCGCAGATAGGCGCCGACCTCGGACACGATGCCCTCGAGCGCCGCCTGTCGAACGGCGGGGGAGGGTGGCGCCTCCGTCTCGGACGCCGCAGTGTCCGGGCTCTCTGCGCCGGCGGCGGTGCCCGGTGCCGTCGTCGTCGACGATGCGCCGGCGGCCGTCGGGGTCGGGGCGTCGAGCGCGACGTCCGGCACGTCCCCCAAGCCCATGCTGCGGAGGTCCGCCGATGTCAGCCGACCGTCGGGGGTCGCGCCCGTCGATTGACCGAGCTGCCAGGTGATGACCCGACCGATGAACGCACGGGTGGCGCGCCAGCCGCGGCGCCCGTGGGTCAACGGAGACGCCGAGGCCCCCAGCGCGGTGTTGATGTGCTCGGCCCATGCGGTCGCCTGCGCCCCGGTCGAGGTGGCGAAGAGCGGGCCGGAGACATACCAGGCCAGGGCCGTCCGCAGGCGGGTATCGCGGGCCAGCGCGTACCCGAGGTTCAGGCGATTGAGCACCCCGGCGTCGATGAGCGGCTCCGGGCGCGCGGATTCGGACCCCGTGGCCGCCGCGCGCTCGTCGGTGGCGGCCGCCGGCGTCGCGTCGGACGTCGGTGTATTGGCTTCATCGTGGGACGCGGCCGCAGCCGCGGCGGCGGCGGCGTCGGAACGTCGCCAGGCGAGAAAGGCCTCCGCCACGGACCGCTCGAGGACCGCCGGCCGCGGGCGCAGGCCGAGCGTCGTCCGCAACGCCGTCACGCCTTCGGGCGGCAGGCGCAGACTCGCGAGCGCCGACTGCGCGGCGAGCACGTCGGCGTCGCCGTCCGGGCGCGCGGCGACCGGGCCGTCGAGCGTGTGGCGGTCCCAGACGCCCGTCCGCTCCTGCCAGGCCGTGATGCGGTCGACCTCGCTGCTGCTCAGCTCGCCCCCGGGGACTGCGTCGAACTGCACGGCGGCGGCCTGCCCGCCGGCCCGACCGCCCCCGGGAATCTGCGAGAGCAGGGCCTCGGCCGAGCCCGAGCCGACGACCTGATCGGCGACGGCGTCCGCGTGGGCCTCGAGCGCGTCGCGGTGGCGCTCGACGTCGGCCCCGGCGGACTGCTGCACCACATGGGCGGCCTCGTGGGCGACGGTGTGGAGGTCCGGCGTCGACGCGAATGCGACCGTGTCGCCGTGGGCATACGCCCGTGCACCGAGCGACTTCGCCGCGAGCGCCGCGTCGCCGCCGATCCGCGTGCGGACTGCCCCCGGCGCGAATCGACCGAAGGCCGCCGCGATGAGGTCCCCGTGCGGCAGGCCGGGCGTCGCGCCCGCCGCCCCGGCCGCCGCCAGCGCCGCGGAGATCTCGCGGGACTGCCCCCGCGCCGACACCCCCATGGCATCGGCGAGGGACGCCGGCGCCGAGCGCTCGGCGTTCGCACGAGCGGCGGGCGCAGTCGCAGGGGCGCGTTGATAGCTGCTCATGCACGGGTCCGCGGGGGTCGGGGAAGGTGCTCACCCTATCCGCGCGGGACGGTCGTGTCGAGGGGCGCGGCGTCGCGGGGGCGGGGGGCTGCGACCCCTCCGAGAGGTGCGTCAGACGCTCTCGCGCGTGTCGGCGGCCCGCGGCTCGGTGTCTGCATCGTCGTCGTCCTCGACGTCCAGGGCCGGGAACGGATTGGGGAGGCCGACCCACGCCGAGCTGCCGGCCTCGACGGGCTCGGCGTCGTCCACCGTTCGCCGCCCATCCGGGGGTCCGGGCGTGTGCGGGTCGTCGCGGTGCTCAGCACCGTCGAACGCGACTGACCGACCCGCCGGTTCGTTCGCTTGCCACCGGGGCGCCGAGGGCGTGCAGCACGGCGTCGCCCGGTGTGCTTGCGCGTTCGTGCGCGCTCGTCTAGAAGCTGAACCATATGGTTCAGTTTTCCTCGTCTGCGGCGCGGGCCTCGCTCGACGCCGCCTTCGCCGCGCTCGCGGACGCCACGCGGCGGGGTGTGCTCGAACACCTCGCGCACGGTGACGCCTCGATCTCGGTGCTCGCCGACCGTTTCCACATGACCCCGACGGGCATGAAGAAACACGTCGGGGTCCTGGAGGCGGCCGGCCTCGTGACGACGGAGAAGCTCGGGCGCGTGCGGACCTGCAAGCTGGGGCCGGGTCGCCTCGAGAGCGAGACGGCGTGGCTCGAAAACTACCGCCGACTGTGGGACGCCCGCTTCGATGCCCTGGAGCGCCTCGTCCGCGAACTTCAACACAGGGAAACCAAGGGAGATTCGACCGATGGCAACGAGTGACGACAGTGCGGGCGCTGCGCCGGAGAGCCGCACGACCGTGGAGCGTGTGTCCGACTGCGAACTGGTCGTGACGCGCACCGTGGAGGGGCCGGCCCGTCTGGTCTTTCGGGCCTGGACGCAGGCCGATCTGTTTCGACGCTGGTGGGTGCCGGCGTCGTTTCCGGCGACCTTGCTGGAATGCACGCTGGACGTGCGCGTCGGGGGCGGCTACCGCCTGACCTTCGGCATGCCCGACGTCCCGCCGATGTCCTTCTTCGGCACCTACCTCGAGGTGGTTCCCGAAACGCGCCTCGTCTGGACGAACGAGGAGGCCGGGGAGGCCGGGCAGGTGACGACCGTCACATTCCTCGAGGACGCCGGCGGTCGCACGCGGATCGTGCTGCGCGAGCGGTATCCGACCCGCGAGGCGCTCGAGGAGGGCGTCTCGTCGGGGAGCACCGATGCGCTGCCCGAGACGTTCGATCAGCTCGAGGCGTTGATCGGCGAGCTGCGCGCGTAGGCGCAACGTCGGCAGGTCGGCCCACTTCAAGTCGTCGAGGTAGAGCACGAGCGGGTGGGACCTTCGGCGACGCCGCGGACCACTTGGAGGATCAGCCCTTCGAAGCGCGCCACCGTCTCGGCGGCCGGCAGGCCCGGGACGGTCGGCGGCGCGCCGCGGTCCTTCAACTCCACGAACGGCCCCGACTCCGAGTCCAGAAACGCCGGCATCCGCACGATGTCCGGCCCCCGCAGGTCGTGCGTCACGGCCGCCTCTCGCCGGAAGCGGGCCAGCTGCGGCCCGAGGGACGCGGCCGCTTCAGGGCCTTCAGGACGACGGAAGCCCCCCTGAGGCTCGACGCGCGTGGCGCAGGCCTATCCCTGCGGCATCAACCCGAGGATGATCAGCACGGCCAGAAGGATGCCGACCAGGCTCTCGCCGGCGATCAGGCCCGAGCTCACCGGCACGATGTACCGCTCGGCCTTCTCCGGCGCGGACTTCTGCAGGATGAGCGCGGCGGTCGCGCCGATGAACATCGAGATGGCCATCCAGCCGTGGAACGTGAACGCGAGGCCGAGGCCCATGGCCGACGGAATGAACTTCTTGTAGCGCGGCAGCGCACGCTCGAGCAGCACGAGGGTGATGCCGACGAGGCCGCCGATGAGCATGGCCCACTGCGCCGTCGGGTGCAGCGAGTCGAGGCCGCCCGTCAGCATCTCGGCGACGTTCTTCCAGGTCTGCGCGCCCGGCGCGGGGAAACGGTCGTTGCCGATGGCGTCGACGTTCGGCACCAGGATGCGATAGGCCGGCACGACGAAGAGCGCGCCGGCGGTGACCCCGAAGAACTGCGCGAAGAACTGTTGCCGCGGGTTCGCGCCCAACAGCCAGCCGCTCTTGAGATCCGTCAGCAGATCGGCGGCGTGAATGGACACGCCGGCGCCGGCGTTGGCCGTCATGAGGTTCGTCGTCACGTTGCCGCGGTCGAGCAGACCGAACGTGAGCTGCGTCAGCTTGCCGAGCGCGCCCGTCGGTGTCGTGTCCGTCTCGCCGGTGGCGCGGGAGGCCACGACGGCGATGAAGAAGCTCATCAGCACGGCGATGAGACCGAGCCAGGGCGCGATGCCGAAGAAGGCCCACTGCAGGCCGATGACCAGCGGACCGAGAATCGCCACGCCGTAGAGGAACCAGCGCATCGGCACCTCGACCGCCTCCGCGGGGTCGACGTCGCCGCCGCCACCGAAACCGGACGACAACGACTTGAAGGCCCGCGCGACGGTCTTCCATTGCATGAAAAACGCCAACAGACCCGACGTGAGCAGCAGCGACGAGCCGCCCCAGACCGTCCAGCCCACCATCGCCTTGTATTTGGTGTCCGTGATGATGCCCTGCTCGTAGGCCCACGGTGCGGCGATGAACCAGCAGAGGAACGCTCCGAGGAGCTGACTCCATGCCACACGGAAACCCATGATGGCGCCGGCGCCGATCATGAGCGCGCCGCAGTCGACGCCGATGGTGAACTTCTCGGCGGGCAGACCGGCGATCTTCAGACCGGGGATGGGCAGGTGATCGGGCCACTTGAACGGGATCCACTTGAACGTCGCGTCGCGGAAGAACGCCACGCTGCCGCCGATGAGCCCGCCGATGAAAAGGGCCTTCGCCTTGTCGAGCCCTTCGGCTGCCGATGCGTGCAGGCTCTTGAGCGTCTCGGCCGCGGCGATGCCGGAGGGGAAGCGCAAGCGCTCATGGTTGATCATCTGCCGTTTCATGGGCACGGCCACGACCACGCCGAGGAGCGCGATGGCCATGACCCACGGCAACATGATGAACCAGGGCATGGGCTCGCCGGTCAGCATCATCAGCGCCGGGATGGCCGCGACCGTGCCGCCGCCCGTCATGTAGCCTGCCGCCGACGCGACGGACTGCATGGCGTTGTTCTCCAGGATGCCGAAGTGACGCTTCACCAGCCCCACGGAGCCGAGCGCCGTGAAGATCGCGAAGGCCAGGATGCCGGCCGTGATGGTCACGCCGAAGCTCCAGCCCGTCCGCAGGGCGATGTAGAGATTCGACAGCGACATGATGCCGCCGAGCAGCATGCCCGTGATGATCGCGCGGATCGTCAACTGAGGCGTGCCGGGGGCGGCGAGGGGCAGGGGGCTGGGGCCGTCGTCGACGGTCGAGGGGGTCTCACTCATGGGGGCGAGACATGCCACAAATCCGGCCCGCGCGGCACTATTCGCGCGCGGTTCAGACCCCGAGCCGCCGCCGCGTCAGGGCGCGTCGACGTCGAGCCGTCGGTCGACCTCGACCACGGTGGCGGGCACGGTCCGTTCCCGGCCATCGGGCCAGCGGACGTGCACCGCGTCGACGCGGGAGGCTCGACCCAAGCCGAAGGTCAGCGTCGTCTCGACCTGCGACAGATAGCTGCGAAACGGCATGACCAGGCGGCGCTGCGTGCGCCCCCCGGCGGTGACCGACACGACCGCGCCGATGGCGTCCCGGTTGGGGGGCGCGCCGCGCAGGCGGACGCGCAACCAGTGGTGCCCCGTGCGCTGATCGTTGCGCAGCAGCGTGATCGGGCCGGCGGTCGGCGGGGGCAGCGTGCTGCTCGCCGGCCGGGGGGCGGGCACCTTCGAACCGCTGCCGGCCCGGCGCAGCGGGGTGATGATCGAACACCCCGTCGAGGCGGCCGTACCGCTCGACGCGAACGGCGACGGCCTCGTCGACCTGCTCGTCTCGGTCTCCGGAGGCCCGCCCTTCGTCTTGCTCCGCGGCGCGGGCGGGCCGCCCCCCGGGGGGTCGCGGTGAAGCGGTCGGCGCTGCCGGTCGCGCTGGCCCTCGCGGCCTGCTCGCCGTCGCCGGAGGAGGCCTCGACCGCATCGGGTGTGCCTTCGGCGTCGACGAGCCCGCCCTCGACGGTTTCGGCGCCCGTGTCCGCGCCGTCGCCGAGCCCCGCGTCTCGCGCCCGCGAACGTTTCCGCGCTCGCGCGCTGCTCGAGTCGCAGCGTTTCACCGAGGCCGCGGCCGCCTTCGACGCGCTGCTCGCCCAGCCCGAGGCCACGCCCGAGGACGCCGCGGGAAGGCTGCTCTCGGGCCTTCTGGGGGCCCCGGACACCCCGATTGAAGTGCCCCCCGGGGTTCGCCCGTTCGAGGGCCGTACCGCGGCCGTCGCGTACCTGCTCGGCCACGCGGCGCGCCGTTCGGGAGACGCGGCGGGGGCCCTCGCCGCGTTCGAGCGCGCGCACGCCATGGCGCCGGAGGCACCGGAGGCCCGCTACTTCCTGGCCGTGAATCTGGCCGAGCGGGGCCGAGGCGCCGAGGCGCTCGTGCACTTCGACGCCCTGGCCGGTGTGGGGGCCCGGACGGGGACGCTGCACGGGTTGCCGGCCATGTATCGCGCCGCGACGCTGGCCCCGCCCGCCGAGCGCGCGGCCCGCCTTGCGGCCTACGAGCGGGCCTTCCACGAGCGCGGACAGCCCGCCGCACCGGACGAGCTGCTGTTCCACGGGTCCCTGACCGCGCTGGATTTCCCCCCGCCACCGCGCGGCGCCGGGGAAGGAGGCGATGGGACGCCGCCGCCGGTCTTCGCGCCGCGCGCCGCGCCCGCGCTGCCGGGGGACCTCGTCGCCCTCGCCGTCACCTGGCCCGCGGGCATCGCCGGGCCGCCCGTCATCGTCGGGTTGAACACGGCCGGGCTCGTCGCCGGCGCGTCGCCCGGGGCGCCGGGCCACGCGCCCCCCCGGACCGTTCCGGCGCGCGCGACCGGGGTGATCGCGGCGGACGCGGACGCGGACGGTGACGCGGACTTCGGCGTCTTCGGACCCCGGCCGGCGCTGGTGGCACAGGACGCGACGCCGGGGCCGCCGGTGCTCGTCCCGGGCGCCGGACCGGCGGAAGGCGGCCTCGCCGGGGATCTCGATCACGACGGCGACACGGACTGGCTCTTCGTCTCGCGGTCGGGGCCACCGACGGTCTGGCGGGCGCTGGGGCCCGGGGTCGGCCGGCTCGCGGTGCGTCACGGCGTCGCGCCGGACGCGCTCGGCCTGGTCGCGGCCCGGGGGGCGGGGGCGGCGATGATCTACGCGGACGACGACCCCCGCGTGGATGTGCTGATTTACGGGCCGGCGCTGCGCCTGTACCGGGCGGACCGGCCGGGGGCCTTCGTCGACACCACCCGGGCTGCCGGACTCGCCGACGCCGGGCGGGTCGATCTGCTGGTCGTGGTGGATCTCGACGCGGACGGCCGGTTCGACGTCGTCGTCGCCGACGGGACCACCACGCGCTGGCACCGCAACCTCGGGGGGCTGCGATTCGGCCCCGCACGGCCCCTGGCGGCCGGGGCGACGGCGCTGGTGGAGGCGGATCTCGATTCCGACGGGTTCGTGGACGTGCTCGTCTCCGGCCCGGCGCGGCCGCCCGAGCTCTGCCGAGGCGGTGACGCGGCGCCGTCGTGTGCGCCATTGACGGGCCTCCCGCCGCTGGCGCGCCGGTGGTCGCGGACCTCGATCTCGACGGCCTGCCCGAGCTGGCGGGTCTCGGGTCGGGCGGGCTGCAGGTCTTCGCGCCGGCGGCGCGCCCGGGCGCGACGGCGCTCCGGCTCGACCTGACGGGGCATGCCAGCAATCGGGAGGGCCTCGGGGCCGTCGTCGAGGTGCAGACCGGGGCGCGGTACGCCCGCGTCCTGGCGCACGGCGGGCTCTTGCACTTCGGCCTCGGCGGGGCTGCGCGTGCCGACGTCGTGCGGGTCCGCTGGCCGACCTCGGCGTTTCAGAGCGTCGTCGAGCCGGAGGCGGGCGCGCTCGAGCTGCGGGAACCGGCGGATCTCATGGGCTCGTGCCCCTATCTGTACGCCTGGGATGGGACGCGCTTCGCGTTTCTCGGCGACGTGATGGGGCAGGTGCCCATCGGCATTCCGGTCGCGCCCGGCGTGCTCGTGAACGCCGATCCGACCGAGCCGTTTCTCATCCCCGGAGACCGCGTCGTCGCGATGGACGGGCGTCTGCGCCTCGTGCTCAAGGAGGAGTTCCGGGAGGTCACCTACGTCGACGCGCTCCGGTTCGAGGCGGTCGATCGGCCGGCGACCCATGCGCTGTCCGCCGACGGGCGCTGCAAGGCGCCGCCGTTCCCCGAGCGCGAACTCTACGCCTCGCCCGGGGTCCGGCCGCCCCGCGCCGCCCGGGATCTGGTCGGGCGCGACGTCCTGGCGCTCGTCCTCGAACGCGACGATCGCGCCGTCGGCGGGCAGGCCGGACCGGGCACGCAGGGGGTCGTCGCCCCGCACGCGCTGGAGCTCGACCTGGGTCCGCTCACCCCCGGCGACCGCCCGATCCTGTACCTCGACGGCTGGGTCTACTGGGGCGGCGCGAATACGAACGCGGCGCTCTTTCAGGACCCCGCGCGGCCGGCGGACTGGCCCCGCGTCGAGGTCCCGGACGGTCGGGGCGGGTGGCGCACGATCATCGCGGACATGGGCATCCCGGCGGGTACGACGACCCGCACCATCCCCGTACCGCTGGAGGGGCTGGTCGATCCGCGCGATCCGCGGATCCGGATTGTGACGTCGCTTCAGGCCTATTGGGACCGGGCACAGGTCGGGCTCGATGGCGGCGTCGGCAGCGCCGCGGTCGTCCGTCGCCCCGTCTCCGTCGTGCGGGCCGAACTCGCGTTTCGAGGGCTCTCGACCCGCGTGCGCAGCGGGGGGGACGGGCACGGGCCGGCCGACTGGGACTACCATCGCCTCACCCCCCCGCTCGAGGCCCGGTGGGGGCAGGTTGCGGGCGGGCATACGCCCTACGGCGACGTGCGCGCGGCCCTCACCGCGGCGGACGGGCAGATGGTCACGCTCGACGCCGGGGACGAACTGGCGCTCGAGGTGGACGTGGGTGGTCTGCCGCCGCCTCTGCCGGGCCTGCAGCGCGACTGGCTGCTGTCGACGGTCGGTTGGGACAAAGACACCAACATGCACACCGCGGGCAATGAGTCCGTCGGCCCCCTGCCGTACCTTGGCATGCCCGGCCATGCACATCGGGCCGACGCGCCCTCGACCGCCCAATCCTGGTCGCGTTCTCGTCCCCCGGCGGCGCTGATGGTCGATCTGCGCCTTCGCGCGCTCGGCGGGCGCTGACCCGGTCGCTTCCCACCGCCTCCCGTCGCCGTCCTCTCACAAAAGCCCGGGCGTTGCTTCCGGTATGGCCCCGGGTGACGTCTCGTTTCGCTGGAGGAAACCCATGACACCCGTCATTCGACGCCGGTGTGCGGCCGCCTTTGTGCTGCTCGCGCTTCTGTTCGCGCTGGCGAGCTGCTCCGAGGTCGCGCCCACGAACCCGTACGACCCCGCGACGCCGGAGGCGCAGCAGGCGAAGGGCACCGTGCGGGGCCGGGTGGCGCTCGCCGCGCCGTACACCGCCGACGCCTTCGAGGGGGCGGTGGTGACGCTGTCGCGGGCGTCCGCGCCCGACGAGACGGCCTTCGAGACGACGCCGAGTCCCGAGGGCGAGACCCCCGAGGCGACGTTTACGCTCGCCGACGTCCCGGCCGGGCTGTACTGGCTGCGGGTGCGACTGACGGGGTTCGCCGCGATGGAGCGGCTGATCGAGGTCACGCGCGGGGGCGAGGCCGACGTGGGCACGCTCTCGCCGGACGCGGACGTGCGCTCGGCGCTGCAAAGTGTGGCGCGTCTCGACGGCCCGGGCGTGATGAGTCACGAGGGCATCGTGGTCACGGCGCAGGGCACGCCGTTCGCGGCCCTCACGGCGGCGGACGGGGCCTTTCAGATGGCGCTCTCCGAGGGGACGTTCACCCTGCGGGCCAGCCACGCCGGGTATGTGTCGACGGAGCGCAGCGGCGTCGTGGTCGCGGCGGGCGGCGTGACGACCCTCGACGAGCCCATCGTGCTGGCGGCGGCGCCCGGGGCGGTGCATCTGACGGTGCGGCTCGAGCCGGCGGTCGGCATGGCCGAGCGGGTCATCGGTGTGTCGGTGGCCCTCGCGCCGGCCGCCGGTGGTGACGTCGTGCTCGCCGGGCAGCCCGATGCGCAGGGCAACGTGCTGCTCGCCCCCGTGCCGGCCGGCGACTACGTCGTCTCGGCTACCCTCTCCGGTTTCGGCTCGGACACGCGACAGGTGTCGGTGCGCCCGGAACAGACGGCCGAGGTGGGCACCATCACGCTGCGGGCGGCCAACGACGCGGTGATCACGGGCACGGCGCTGTTGCGCGGCGCGGCGGTGACGAGCCATCAGGGCATCCTGATCACGGTGGACGATCTGACGGCGACGGCGATCACCGACGACGAAGGCGCGTTCCGTCTCCCGGTCAACCTGGGCCGCCACACGCTGCGCGCGAACTTCCCGGGTTACGACGAGGCCACCGTCTCCGAGCCCGTCGCGGTCGAGCAGCCCGGCGAGCAGGCGCTGAACAAGCCGCTGGAGCTCATCCCGCGGCCGGGCGCCGTGCGCGTGCGCGTGCAACCCGAACCGGACTTCCGGGCGCTGGCGCTGGATCTCACCGCTGCGAGCCTGGAGCTGACCGCGGCGGCGGACGGTGCTTTGGTGGCGCTCGGCACGCCCGACGCGGCGGGGGATGCGCTCCTGAGCAACGTGGCGCCCGGTCGGTATCGGCTCGCGGCGACGCTGCCCGGGTTTCTGCCCGCGGAACGGCTCATCGACGTCGCCCCCCAGGCGACCGCCGACGCGGGCAATCTGGTGCTTTTCGCCGCGCTCGACGGTCTCGTGACCGGCACGGCGCGCCTCGCGGGGGCGGCGGATCACAGCGGCATCGCCGTCTCGAGCCATCGCGTGCCGGGCGTGGTCTACACGGATGCGGCGGGCGGTTTCCGGCTGCCGGTCATCGCCGAGACGCATACGCTGACCTTCCGGCGCGCGGGCTACGCCGCGGCGCAGCGCGCGGACGTCGTGGTGGCCGCCGGGCAGACGGTCGCATTGCCCGAGGCCATCGTGCTCGCCGGTGATCCGGGCGCGCTGACGGGTACGGTCGCGCTGCAGGCGGGCTTCGACACACCCGAGGCGCGGCAGGCCGTGGATGTGTCGGTCTTCGCCGCCGACGCGCCTCCGGAGGCCGCGCCGCTCGCGCAGACGAACCCGTCAGCCGAAGGGCGTTATCTGTTGGCCGGGCTCGGCGCGGGCCGCCACCGGCTGCTGTTCTCGGCGCAGGGCTTCGCGACGGAGGTCCGCGAGGCGGCGGTGCCCGTGGGCGCGACCGTCGACGTGCCGCACGTCACGCTCTTCGCCCCCGGTGACAATCTGGTGCTCTCGGGCCGCGCCGAGCGGGCGGGGGAGGCCGAGGGCGCACACTCGGGCATTCGCGTGGAGATCGGGGGCACCGCCTACTTCACCGAGACGACTGCCGAGGGCGCATGGCAGATCCCGTGTGTCGCGGACCTCGTCGCGGGGCGCACGCTGGCCTTCACGTCGCCCGGGTACTCACCCGTCACGCTGCCGCTGCCGCCGGTGCTCAGCCCCCCGACGCACGCGGTCGTCGACGTGGCGCGCCTTTTGGGCGAGCCCGGCAGCCTGCGCGGCGTCGTGCGCATCGACGAGCGCTTCGCGAACGACGAGCTGATGCCGCAGGTGGTGCTGACGCTCTCGCACTTCGAGGGCGACCGCATCGTGGAGGACCGGGTCGAGGCGCCGACGGCGGAGGGCGTCTTTCACTTCGAGGACCTGCCCTCCGGGAGCTATCTGCTCGAGGCGCGTCTGGCGAACTTCGTCTCGGCGCATACCGCAGCCGTGGTCGGTCTCGGCGCGCAGGTCGAGGTCGGGGAGCTTCTGCTCTCGCCCGACGACGCCAACCGGCGTGGCGTTCTGGCCGGGCGCGTGCGCCTCGCCGGCCGCCCCGACGGCGAGCACGGTGGCATCCGGGTCGAGACGGCGCGCAGCCCCTACGTCACGTTTACCGGGTCGGACGGGCAGTTCGAGCTCGACGCGCTCGGCGGGGTCTACGCGGTCGAGTTCCGCTACGTCGGCTACGGGCTCGAGCGCCTGCCCGCCGTCGAGATCCCCGCGCAGGGCCGCAACGAGCTCGCGGCGGACATCCTGCTGAGCGGTCAGCCCGGACGGGTGCTCGGGACGATCTCGCTGCCGGCCGGGTTCGACGACGACGCGCGCATGGTCGCGGTGCAAGTGGCCATCTACGACGCGGCGGGCGAGATCGTGATGAGCCGCAGCCCGGCCGTCACCGGCGATTTCGTCATGGGGCCGCTGCCCGCGGGCGATTACACCTTCGAGGCCGCCCTCGCGGGCTTCCGCACCGAGCGCCTGCCCATCACGCTCGGCCCCGGCGAGTCCGTGGACGTGCGGCAGATCGCCCTGTCGACGGAGCCCGTGGCGCCCGAGCTCGCGCCGCGCATCGCCGGCCGCGTCGAGCGCGAGGGGGCCGGCGACGGCGAGCACGGGGGCGTGCGCGTCGAAGTGCAGGGCACCCCGTACGTGGCGGTGACGAACGGCGAGGGGCGCTTCGAGATTACGACCCTGCCCGAGTCGACGCGCCTGCGCTTCACGGCCGAGCGCTATGCACCCGAGGAGCGCGGGCCCTTCGACATGGCGGCCGAGCGCGTGCGCGATCTCGAGCAGGATCCGGCCGTCGGCGTCGTGACGCTGCACGGCGAGCCGGGGCGCGTGCGGGGGGTCGTCGCGCTGCCGGCGGGCTTCGATGCCGCGCGGTTCGCGCAGGTGGCGGTGCGCGCGCGCCGCGGGGTGGACGTGGCCGCGCAGGTGGCCCCCGACGCGGCCGGTTCGTTCGTGATCCCCGCGCTGCCGGCCGGGGCGTACACGATCTCGGTCGTGCTCGCCGGCGCCGATCCGCTGGACGTGCCCGTGACGGTCGAGGTCGGTGAAACGCACGACGTGGGGCGGCTCGCGCTCACGGTGACGCGCCTCGAGGCCGCGGTGACCGGTACGGCGCGCCTGCAGGGCGTCGTCGACGTGCGCGGGCACGGTGGCATCCGCGTGGAGTCGCAAGGGACGCCGTTCACGACGGTCACGACCGAGGCCGGGCAGTTCACGCTCGACGTGACCCCCGGCCCGCACACGCTCGTTTTCTCGTACCCGGGGTACGGCCGGCAGACGGTGGCGGCGGGGCAGGTGCCCGCCGGTCCGCCCGCGCTCGCCCTCGGCGCCGAGGTCGTCCTGCCCGCGCAGCCCGGCTCGATCTCCGGGTCCGTCGGCCTCGCGCGGTACGGCACCGTGGCCCGCCTGCAGGGTGCGGACGTGGAGATCCTGACCGCCGCCAACGCCCGCGTCGCCCTCGTGCGGCCGGCCGCGGACGGGCGTTTCGCCGCGCCGGACATCGCCACCGGGGCGTACACCGTGCGGGTCTCGGCCGTCGGGTACGGCAGTCAGTCGCGCGCGGTGATCGTGCCCGTCGGCGGCGCCGTGGCCGTCGGACACTTCGACCTCGCCCACAAGTCGACGACGCCCGAAGCCGTGGCATTCGCAGGCACGGTGCGGGTCGGCGACGGACGCGAGGCCGGCGGGACGCAGGTGCGCGTGCGCCTCGCCAACCCGGATCAGCCCTTCGCGACGGTCACGACGGACGCGGCCGGGCGCTTCGAGCTGCTCGTCGCCCCGGACGAGAGTCACCGCGTCGCGGTGCAGCGACCCGGCTACGTCGACCCCGTGCTGAACACGAACTGGCGCTGGGACGCGGCGGACGCGCGGGTGGAGAACGAGCAGGGGCAGCCCTTCGACATCACCCTCGTACCGGCCCCCCTCGACGGTCGCGTCACCGTCTCGGTGCGCATCACGCCCGACTGGATCCCCGCCGAGCAACAGTGGGTGCGCGCCACGCTCCGCAGCGAAACGTTCGAGGCGGTGCGGCCGCAGGTCACCGAGGCGGCGCCGACGGTGTTCTCGCAGGTGCCGGCGGGGCGGTACGTCCTGAGCCTCGAGCGACCGGGCTTCACGAGCGTTCAGGTGCCGCTGACGCTCGACTTCGAGCACCCCCAGATCGTCGTGCCGGTGGTCGACATCGCGCTGACGAGCCTCGTCTCGGCGCAGATCGATCTCATCGGGCGCACGCTGCAGGCCTGCGAATTGCGACGCTCCTCGGTGGACTTCCGCGGCGCGAACCTCAGCGGCGTGACGCTCACCGGCGACTTCAGCGCGGCGGGCGGGGCGGCCTGCGCGAACTGCGTGCAGTGTGGGGCGTTCGACTTCGAGAGCGTGAATCTCACCAACGCGGACCTCTCCGGCGTGACGTCCCTCGCCGGCGCGCAATTGCAGAACGCCGACCTCTTCGGGGCGGATCTCGAGGGGCGCACGCTGCGCGGGGCCAACCTGCGTTTCGCCAACCTCTTCGGCGCCAACCTCGCGAACGCCATTCTCGCCCGCGCCGACCTCACCGGCGCGAACCTGACCAGCGCGCGCGCCACGGGGGCGGTCTTCACCGAGGATGCCGAGGCCTCGCCCGCCGTGCCGTGTGTCGCCGGCGGCGCGCGCCCCGCCGTGGTGCTGACGGGCGCCAACTTCGCGCAGACGGACCTCACCGGCGCGCACCTGCGCGGCGTGAACCTGCAGGGCGCGGTGCTGAGCAGCGCGCTGCTCGCGTCGGCGGACTTCCGGTACGCCTGCCTCGCCGGCGCGACGCTCTCGCTGACCGACCTCTCGGGCACGCAGCTCGACCGAGCCGATCTCACGAACGCGGTGCTGACGTCGTCGGTCCTGAACGGCACCGTGGCCCGCGGCGCGCAGTTCGTCGGCGCGTCGCTGACGGACGCGGTGATCGAGGGCGCGGACTTCAGCACCCTGCCGCCGGCGCGGGACCAATCGTGCAATCCGTACCCCTTCGCGGGCGCGGCGGGCACGCGCTACGACGACCGCTGCGGAGGCGACGCCCGCTTCACCGATGCGCGCTGCTGTCGCACCGAACTCGACGGCGCGAACCTCAACGGGGCGAACCTGGTGGGCGCGGTCTTCGACGGGGCGGATCTCATCGGCACGAGCCTGCTCGGCCTGACGATGGGGCCCATCGACCGGGTCGCACAGCTTCAGCCGAGTGCGTGCCGGCCGGAGGTCGAAAATGACTGTCGCGACATCTGCGAGCGCTACAATGCGTGTCTGGGCCAGGTGGCGGGCAGTGCCATCGACTGTGACATCTTCGTGCCCGACTGCCGTGCCGGACTCATCGACTTCATTCAGGGCGGCAACGCGAGCGGCCTCGGGCGGATCTACGAGACGGCGCGACCGGGTCATCGCGTCTGTCTGGCCGGCGGGTTCTCGGCATTGCCGGCGTGCGAAGACATCGGGCAGGTTCTCGAGGGCTGCGGTCAGGACGTCGCGGCTTTCCCGGCGCGCCCGGCACCCTGTTCGTGGGCGAAGATCTCACGCCCGGACATCAACGGCGCGTGCGCGCCGGAGGACGTGCCGGATGCCTGCACCGTCACGTACACGAGCTTCCGGCGGGCGCGCCTCACCGGCGCCGAGATGACCGCGGTGGTCCTGAACTCGGCGGACACGTCGGAGGCCATCCTCGACGGCGCGAATCTGCGGGGCATGAGCGCGTTCGACGCCTTCATGGAGGGCACGTCGCTGGCCGGCGCCGACCTCGGCCGGGCGGATCTGGCCTTCGCGCCGTTCATGCAGGCCATGGATCTGACGGACGCGCGCCTCAGCCGGACGGACCTGCGCGAGACCTCGATCGCCCGCTCGACACTCACCGGCGCCTTCTTCACCGAAGCGCAACTGACGGGCAGCGATCTCTCGAACACCGTCGCGCAAGCACCGGGAAATGGCGTCGGAAAGGTGACCTTCCGGGGGGCGGACCTGACGGGGACGGACTTCTTCCACGCGGACCTTCCGGGCGCGGACTTCGACGAGGCCAAAGTCGACGGGGCGAGCTTCATCCAGGCCTCGGTGCGGGGCGGCACGTTTCGCAAGATCACCGGCGCCGGACCCTACCTGTATTGCACCGACATCGGTGACACGGAGTTCCTGTTCTCGTCGTTTTCGGCGTTCGACCCCGAGCTCGTCCAGGCGCGGAACGCCCGATTCACCACGGTCGACGCCCCGGACGCCCTCGTTGCGCGCTCGGACTTCACGGGCGCGCAGATTCTCGGCGGCAACTGGGACGGTCTGCAGGTGGCCGGTCGCGCCGAGTGCCCGTTCGACGAGAATCCGCACACCTCCGTCACTTGCGGCCGGGACGACCCCGCGCCGGTCGAGGACTGCGCCTCGTTCCGGAGCGCGCGCTTCGAGGACGTGAGCCTCGACGGCGCGCAGCTCGGGGGTGACTTCACGGAGGCCGTGTTGCACAGCCCGTCGGCGTTCGCCTCCAACTTCGGGCTGAGCCTCTCCGGTGGTGACTTCACCCGCGCGGGCTTCTATCACATGCAGTTCACGCACCGGGACTACACGCCGCAGGTCGGATACGGCGGGCTCATCCACGAGTCCTGGAACGGCACGGTGCTCACCGAGGCGTGTCCGCTGAAGACGGACTTCATCGGCCTCTACTTCCGCGCGGGCAATGTCTTGAACGGGATGCGGATCGACCCGGCGAGCGCCGCGTGCCAGCGCGCCTGCACCTTGACCGACGGCGCCGTCTACAACGACTGTCTGAACGAGATGAACGCGTGTGACGGCCCGCCGCCCGGGGTCGGGGTCTTCCCGACGTGCGCGACCTTCCAGCACACCCGGATGAACGGCCTGGTCGTCACCGACTGGGACCTGCCGCACATCGAGGTCGTCGACTCCGACTGGCAGACGTCGACGCTCCAGCGCGCCCAGCTCCCCTACCTCGAGGCGAACGGCAACGACTTCGACGGCACCGTGTTCCTCGACTCGAACCTCGACGACGCCGAGCTCACGGGCAACTCGCTCATCACCGCGGTCTTCCGCCGCACGAGCCTGCAGCGGGCCGACTTCACGGGGTCGAACCTCGGCTCGGTCGACTTCTTCGGCGCGAACCTGACGGGGGCCAACCTGACGGTCTGCGCGCAGAACGCGCAGTTCAACGACGACGGCGCGACCCGCACGAATCTGACGAACGCGGTCTTCGACGACTTCGCCCGGGCGGACCTCGCGTCGGCGAACTTCACGAACGCGACCATGACGGGCGCGCGCCTCAACGCCGCCTGGATGCCCAACGCGGTGCTCACCGGCGCGACGGCCAACAACGCGCAGTTCCTGCGCGCGAACCTCTCCGGGGCCAATATGCGCAACATGAACCTGAGTGGAGCGGACCTGCGGGCCTGCAACTTCCAGAGCGCGACGTGGGGCGGCTCGAACTTCAGCGGCGCGACGCTCTGCGACACCGACTACACCTGGCTCACGGCGGTGGGTCAGAACCGCTGCGTCGGCTGCACGAACCTGGCGGCCACCGTGCGCGTCGCCTGCGCGCTCAACTGCCCGGCATACACCGATCCCTGCCCCTGAGGGGGCTTCCGCCTCCGCCGCCACCGCCGCCGTCGTCGGCGACCCGTCAGTGCACCGTCGGCGTCTTGGGCAGATGCACGCGCTTCTCCGCCGGCACGCCGAAGTCGTCGTAGTGCTCGTCGGTGTGTGGCTCGGGCGTGGGCTCCGACGGCCATGCCTGGGTGTCTTCGTGGCCGCGATCACGGCCGTGCGCGCCCCCGCGACTCCGGTGACTCGCGGCCGCGTGCGGCGGTTCATCCCCGTCGTCGACGGCCTCGAGATCACCCTCGGCGCCGCGGTCGAGCAGCACGGCGAGGGCGCGCTTGAGCTCGTGCGTCTGCGCGTCGAGCTCCTGTGCGGCGACGGCGGTGGCCTCGGCGTGGGCCGTATTGTCGCGGGTCAGCGCGTCGACCTCGGCCATGTGGGCGAGCGCGTCGTCGAGCGCGCCGGCCTGCTGATTCGAGCCCTGGGCGATGTTCTCGATGAGCGCGTCGACCTCGCGCGTCGTGTCGATGACCTGACGCAGCGTGCGGCCGACCTGATCGGCGACCTGCGCGCCGTCCCGGCTGCGGCGGGTGGCCTCCTCGATGCGCGCGGTGGTCTGCTGTGCGGCCTCGGCGGAGTGCTGCGCGAGGCGGCGGACCTCGTCCGCGACGACCGAGAACCCGGCCCCGGCGGCGCCGGCCCGGGCGGCCTCGACCGCGGCGTTCAGCGCGAGGATGTTCGTCTGGAACGCGATGTCGTCGATGGACCGCACGATCTCGGCGATCTTCGCGTTGGCCTCGGTGATGGCCTGCATGGCCTGCTGCATGCGGGCGACCTCGGCCGCGCTGGAGTCGGCGGCCGTGCGCCCCCCGTGCGAGAGGCGGCGCGCGTCTTCGGCGTGCCGGGCGTTGTCGCGGATGGCATCGGTGACGCGCTCGAGCGCGTGCCGCGTGTCGCCCAATGCCTGCGTCTGATGGCCGGAGGTGTCGGCGACGCCCTGGCTCGACTCGGCGACCATGCCGGCCGCGCTGGCGACCTCGGTGGCGCCCGCCCACATGCGCTCGGCGAGGCCGCGGATGTGCCGCGTGATGCCGACGCTCGTCCAGATGCCGAACGCGACGCCCACGCCGATGCCGAAGAGCGTGCCGATGATGAGCGTGAGCTCCCAGTTCTGCCCGGCGGCGACGATGGCCTGCACCTGCGCCTCGACCTCGGGGGTCTTCGCGAGCGGCCCGATCACGTCGAGCAATGCCCCCTCCGCCGCCCGCCGCGCGGTGACCCCGATGGCGCCCCCGACGAGCGGGACCGAGGCGACGATGCTGAAGGCCAGAATGAGCTGTGTGCGGAGTTTCATGGGGGGTCTCGCGGTCGACGAGGGCGCCAGGGACGACCCGCGCGGGTCGTAGGTGACGCATCGGCGTGCCGGCCCCGGCCGATGACCGGTGGGGTTTTCCGCACACCCCGGCGTTTTTCGTGTCGTGCCGCGGGGGCCGCCGTCGCCTGACGGGGGAACCGCGCGAGACCGCGCCCCCGACCCGGAGACCCCATGCGTCCGAACCGCCCCGTTCCCCTGAAGGCCGCCACCCTGACTGCCCTGCTGCCGGCGCTGCTGCCCGCCCTGACCGGCTGCGAGGTGCCCGAACCGGCCCCGGCATCCGCCCAGGCCCAGATGAACGAAGACCCCGAGGCCCCCGCCGACGTCGAGACCGACGAGGCGGCGCTCATCGCCGAGGCCGCCGAGACGGCCGCCCTCCGCAGCCTGCGCGCGACGTCGCGCAGCACGGTCGAGTTCCGCAGCGAGCGGGGTGTGGTGCGCTCGCTGCGCTGCGACGTCACGCCCGCCGCCGCCGTCGGCAACGACCCGCTCGCCCTCGCGCTGAGCTTCCTGACGACCTACAAGGGCCTCTACGGGCTCTCGTCTCCGGTTTCGCAGCTCTTTCTCGACCGCGTGCAGAGCGACGGCCGCATCAAGCACCTGCACCTGCACCAGCGGCACCAGGGCCTGCCCGTGCTCGGCGGTGAGCTCGTGCTGCACCTCGAGGGGCGGCGCATCCTGGGGACGGGCGGGCACCTCGTGCGCGACCTGCCCACCCTGCCGGACGCTCGCCTGACGCCCGCCCGCGCCGAGGCCATCGCCGTGGACGCCGTGCCCCTGCGGGCGCCGTCGACGGTGGCGGTGCCCCGGCCGGTGGTCTTCGTCGGCGACCCCGCCGCGAACGGGCAGCGCGCCGTCCGCCGGGCCTTCGAGGTCTCGCTGCGCGGCCCGGCGCTCCACAGTGGCGAACCGCGCCAGTACCTCGCCTACGTCGACGCGCTCGACGGCCGGATCCTCGACGCGCAGCCGCAGGAGCAGGATCTGAAGACCATCCTGGTGCAGAGCGCGCAGAACACGACCTCGGACGACTGTTTCGACGCCGCCTGGGAGAACCAGGAGGTCTCGTGGTTCACGCAGTTCGGCGCGACCGCCGCCTACGACGCCGACGACGACGCCTTCACGGACGGCGCGGACACCGCCGCCTTCTCCCATACGGTCTACGACTGGTTCAGCACCCAGCTCGGGCACCAGGGCATCGACGACGCCGATCACATGGTCCGGTCGATGGTGCACGTCGGCATGAACTGGACCAACGCGAGCTACAGCCCGGGCTGCGGCGACATCAGCTTCGGCGATGGCTTCGCGCAGCTCGACATCATGGCCCACGAGTTCACGCACGGCGTCGACCACAAGGCCCAGAACCTGAAGTACAAGAACCAGTCCGGCGCCCTCGACGAGAGTTACGCCGATGTGTTCGCATCGCTCATCGACGTCGACCCGCTCATGGGCGAGGACCGCGAGGATCCGGGCGGCGGTGCCATTCGCAGTCTGGAGAACCCGGCGCTCTTCGGGGATCCCGACCACATGCAGGCGGCGCTCTCCGGCGACGGGCAGGGGCTGCGCATGCTGGCCCCGGGCGAGAGCGCCGAGTGTGACCGCGACGATCCGGACTACAACGACTGCGGGTTCGTCCACACCAACAGCGGCATCCCCAACAAGGCCGCGTGGCTTCTCATGGCCGGCGGCAGTCACGGCGGCTATCAGATCCAGGCCATCGGCCGGGCCCGGGTGGCGCCCCTGTATTACATGGTGCTGACCTCGGGTCTGACCAGTGACGCCACCTTCATGGACGCCCGCGACGCCACGCTGAACTACGCCACCTGGCTCGGCTCGATGGGGCTCTTCGGGTTCGCACCGCAGCACGCCTGTCAGGTCCGCAACGCTTTCGCCGCGGTCGGCCTCGGCACGGGCGACGCGGACTGCGACGGCGTCCTCAACGGGAACGACGCCGACAACGACGGCGACGGGTTGAAGGACGCGGTGGACAACTGCCCGAACCACTCGAACCCGGGTCAGCTCGACACGGACGGCGACGGCCTCGGCAACGCCTGCGATCCGGACGTCGACGGGGACGGCGTGCAGGACGCCGTCGACAACTGCAAGCTCGCGCCGAACGCCAATCAGGCCGACACCGACGGGGACGGCAAGGGCGAGGCCTGCGACGACGACGACGGCGACGGCATCGTGAACACGCAGGACAACTGCAAGACGACCAAGAATACCTCGCAGACCGACACGGACGGGGATGGCAAGGGCGACGCCTGCGACACCAACGACGACGGCGACGGGCACCCGGACGCCACGGACAACTGCGACACGGTCGCCAACAACGACCAGACGGACACCGACGGCGATGGCGTGGGCAACGCCTGCGACAACTGCCCGAACACGCCCAACGCCGACCAGACCGACTGCGACGGCAATGGCATCGGCGCGGCGTGCGAGCCGGCCCTCTCCAAGGAGAGCCTGCGGATTGGGGGGGCCTGCGGCGACGCCCCGCGCGCGATCAACATGTTCGTCCACCCGCTGGACCTCGTCGCCCTGCCAGTCTGCCAGAACTGCCCGGGCTATCTGCCCGACGACTACCGCATCACCGTCCAGGCCTCCCTTTCCAACGGCGCGCCCCTGCGCGTCGTCGACGAGCAGGGCTTCGAGGTCGCCGAGCTGACGGGGCGGGCCGGCACGGCCACCTTCGAGGTCCGGTCCGGCGCCGCCTACCGCGGCCTGCCCGCCGCCGTCGCCCCGCCCGTCTTCCGCGGCACGCAATACTTCCTGCAGGTGCCCCCCGCCGCCGACGCGAGCGAACAGTACCAGCTCACGTTCTCCGTCCAGGCGCCGCAGTAAGCGCGCGACGGCGGCAGCGTGCGATGTCCCGTGCGGCGCCGGAGACCCCGCCGCGGGGGGCCCTCACTCACCCGAAGGGCACGCGCATCCGTGGTCGACCGCGGCGGCCCGGCGAGTCGCATGGGGCGGAGGCTCACTCGGTCGGTACCCACGGGCAGTCGCCTTCGGGCGGGTTGACGCAGCAGGCGTCGTCGGGCCCGGGGCCGTGGCCGAAACACGACTGAGGCACGAAGAGTGCGCTCGGTCCCGAAAGATCGGGCTCTTCTCGGATACCCGTGGGTCGGGTTGAGCCGAGGATCTCATGTCCACCGTTGTCGCAGGCCACGTCCGGCTCCGCCGGACACAAGCGGGCTCTTCTCGGATACCCGTGGGTCGGGTTGAGCCGAGGATCTCATGTCCACCGTTGTCGCAGGCCACGTCCGGCTCCGCCGGACACAAGCGTGGGCGATTCAGGACCGGCTGGTAATGTGGCCGGCCCCGCGGCCGGGAACGGCGGTCTTGATGGGGGTGATGCGTGGAGGTTGGCGAATGCACGCCGCTGGGTGACAAACCGGAGTTGCGAGAACCAGCCTGGAGCCAGCGACGTGCAACTTCGGAAGGTATTGGCGACCGCGCTCGGCGTCGAGCGTGTCGTGGTCACGAGCGCGACGGTGGAGGGCGACGCGCTGGTGTTCCTGGTGCGACCGGTGAAGAAGGAACGGCGCCGCTCCTCGCAGTGCGGGATTCGGTGCCCGGGCGACGACTCGGCGAGCGGCGTGCGGCGCTGGCGTGCGCTGGACATCGGGCGGACGCCGGTGCTCATCGAGGCCATGGCGCCGCGGGTGAAGTGCAAGACGCACGGGGTCGTCGTGGAGCAGGCGCCCTGGGCTCGGCCGGCATCGACGAGGTGAGCTACCGCCAGGGTCACAAGTACCTCCCGGTCGTCGTCGATCACGGGAGCGGGCGGGTCGGGACAAGATGACCCTGGCGGCCTTCTTCGACGAGCTCGGCCCGGAGCGGATCGCGAGCTGTGCTGAGCATCGACCCGTTTCACGTCGTGGCCTGGGGGACCGAGGCCCTCGACGAGGCGCGGCGCCTGGAACGCCTCCCGCAAGGCCGGCGAGCGGGACACTGCGAAGGTCGTCAAGGGCGCACGCTTCGCGCTGCTGAAGAACCCCGAGAACCCGACAGACCGCCAGAAGGTCCGACTCTCCGCGCTCGAGACGCTCAACAAGCCGCTCTACCGCGCCTACCTCATCAAGGAGATGCTCCGGCTGGTCTTCGCCACCAAGGGCGAGGAGGGCATAAAGCTGCTCCACACGTTGATCGCCTGGGCCCAGCGGTGCCGCATCCCAGCGTTCGTCAAGCTCGCAGCCCGCATTCGACGCAACCGCGACGGCATCGAGGCCGCCCTCACGCACCGCGTCTCCAACGGCCGCGTCGAGGCCACGAACAACCAGATTCGTCTCTTCAGAGACGCAGTTCGGGCTCCTGCCCGAACTGCTCTCGCTGCGGGCGAGTGAATCACCCTTCGCTCGCGGGTCCCGCCGAGACGGCGGGCCCCGGCCGGGGCTCCTGCCCCGGGTTTCATCCACGCGGGTGCCCCCAAAGGGCCATGGCCAACTACTCACGAAACTCGCCCACGGCTTTCACAGTCCCACAGCGCTCATCGCACTCGTGTCTCTCGAGCTCGGCGGTCTTGCCATCGATCTTCCCGGCCGTCCAAGCCTCGGATGACCCACGGATGTCCCGTCAGGCCCACATTTGTTCCGTGATTCCCCTTGCCCGCCCGGTGCCGTCTCACTATCATAGACACAAATCCAACAGGGGCGCCCGGCATGACCACCGACCTCCACACACAGCTCCGCCTCGCACGCGGCGCGCATCAGCAGGCTGAGTACGCGCTCGCGACGCTCCTCTTCGAATTGCACCGCACCCGCCGATACACCGAGCGAGGGCATGCCAGTGTCATCGCCTACGCCGAAGCCGAGCTCGACCTGACCCCGCGGCAGACGCGCGACCTCGTCTTCGTTGCGAAGCGTCTCGCGGCACTGCCGACGCTCGCTGCGGCCTTTCGGGCAGGCCGGGTGGCATACACCAAGGCCCGCGAGGTCGCCCGCGTGGCCACCTCCGAGACGGACGCCGCGTGGACGACCCGCGCGCTGGAGACGACGAACCGTGCGCTCGAGCGACAGGTCGCGGCCGCGCGGTCAGGCGACGCTCCCCCGGCCGATCCCCGCGCCGAGCCCGGGCCGGCCCGCGTGCGGGTCACAGTGACCCTGAGCGCCGCAGACGCCGAGGTGCTCACCGCAGCCTTTGCGCGCCTGCGGCTCGACGGCGGCTTCGGGACGGACGTCGAGAATGGCACGCTGCTCGCCGAGATGGCACGGCGGACGCTCGCCGTGCTCGAAGCGGCCGCCGCCGACCCGGAGAATGGCGCCGGAGCCCCCACCGCCGAGCGGTTTCGCGTGACGCTGCACCACTGCCCGGACTGCGAAAAGACACACGTGTGTGATCCGACCGCGCCGAACCGGGCCGACGCGACCGACCTCGCCTGCGCCGGGTGCGACGCCGAGCACCTCGACCTCACGCAGTCCGATCCCGCGCCGCGGCTGAAGCACGCCATCCCCCCGGCCACGCGGCGCCGCGTCTTCGAGCAGTTCGGGCACCGCTGCGCCGTCCCCCACTGCCGCAACCGTCTGTGGCTCGACCTGCATCACATCCGGCCCCGCGCCGCGGGCGGCGACCACCGTCCGGGCAACCTCGTCTGTCTGTGCAGCGTGCATCATCAGATGATTCACCGGGGCGAACTGTTCCTCTGCGTCGAGGACGCGCGCCCGGGCGCGCCGCGCCTGCGGTTCGTGCTGCCGACGGGCGAGACGCTCGGCGACCGCGGCCCCGGGACGCCCCCGGTCGCCGACGTCGTCGAGCGGCTGCGACACGACCTCGAAACGGCACCGGGCGCCAGCGGGCGCACGCTCACGCGGGGCGGCGGGTCGGGTAACACGGGCGCCGACGGCGACGACCAGGGCCTGCTCGCCGTCGCGCTCGACACACTGCACGCGCTCGGGCATGCGGTGAGTCGGCCGGATGACACCTGGTACGGCGCGGAGCGGGTCGCCGCGACGTCCGGCTGGTCCCACGGCACGGACGCCGGCCCCGCGTAGGGGTGTGACCGGGGCGCCGGGTACTCGTCACGCCCCGCCCCCCGGGCGATCACGGTGTCAGGACCGGGCCGTTCGGGCGTCTTTCGCGGCCGCGCGCGAGACGGCGCTGAACCATGCGGCAACCATCCTGACACTCACCGGTCGGTCCACAGGGCCTCCTGGCACCTGGCGGCTTCCTCCGTGCTGGCGTCCGCCCCCCTGCACACGTCGGGTCGGCGGTCGGGCGGGGGCTGCCCGCGGTCCTTGAAATGGATGCGGATGGCCCAGCCGACGCGACCCGGCGTGTCGAGCGCGGGCTCGTCGGTGATGACGAAGACGGGATCGGCGCGATTGCGATCGAGGCCGTCGGCATCGTCGCCGAACGGCGCGGCGGCCGTGGAATTCCAGACCCGCAGCGAGGAGGCCGCCGTCATCGCCGAGGGCATCACGCCCAGCGTGCCCACGAACAGCGGGCTCAGCACACGGATCGCCGGGATGGTGCCCGTCGCCGGCATCGAGTGAAGGAACGTGGCCTCGTCCAGCGTGTGGGCGATGAACGAAATCAAGGGATCACACGGCTCCACGTCGTCGAGGCGGTTCAACTGGTCTTTGCCCGCCAGTGTCGCGCCGAGCCGGATGGAGTGTTTCGCAGGACGCAACCAGAACGGTGCGTCGGGCGTGTCGTCGGGGGGCGGCCCCGGGAGCTTCAGCGGGGGACGCGGGTCCTCCCAGGTGGCGCGAGGTCGCGGCGGCCCCGAAGGCCCGTCGTCCGGCCCGGGCTTCGGCGGCGGGCCCGGTCTCGGTGGTTTCGGGGGGGCCTTCGGGGGCGGATTCACGCCCTTCGGCGGCCGCACGGGCAGCGGCCGCGGCGGCTTGCGCGGCTCGGGCGCGGGCCGCGTGCTCCGCAGCGCGTCATCGCGGCAGGGATCGCAGCCGCAGGTGCCGCCGCAGCCCGGTTCGGGCCGTCGTCGATCAGGTGCCCGAAGGCCATCGAACCGTGCATCCACGGCGCGCCTCCTGCCGAAGACTGGACTCGACCGCAGACCCCGCGCGCAACCCCTCGTGGTAAAAATCGTACCCATGTCGGCGACCGACACGGGCCGGAGACCCGGGGTCGGGTTCTCTTCATCATGAACCGCGCACGCGTGCATGACCCTTCGTCCCCGCGCCGGCCCCGTTGGTCTCGGAAAAAAATCGCGGGCCGACGTCAGAAGCGCGGCGGTCCCGACGTAGACCCCTTCGAGACCGAAACGAACCCCCGCCCATCGGGCCCGACGCATCGTGTGTCGGCGTCCTCGCGGGTCCACCAACGGGAGCATCACCGTGAGCCACTCGTCCGACCGTCGTTCTGCCATCGTTCGCCGCCTGCCCGCCCGGGCCCCGTCCCTGCCGGCGTTCATCACGCTCGTCGCCCTGACCGCCGCGTGCGAGTCGGCCCCGAGCACCAGCGAGCCGCAGCGCGTCGTCCGCGACGTGGCGGGCGAAGCCGTCGAACAGACCATCCGTGTGTTGCCGAACGGGCGTGAGCTCGTGCGGCAGGGCGACGTGCGCCGGGTGCAGCGGCTCGCCGTCGCGCCGCCGGTCACGGACGCCGAGATCGCCGCCATCGAGGACGCCCGCATCGAGCGCCGCGCAGTGCGCGACGGGCTGCTCGCCTTTGCGCCGTCCGGTCAGTACCTCGATCCGCAGGGCAAGCTGCTCGTCTCGGTGGTCTCGGACTTCGACGATGGTGAGTACGTCGGCGCGCCCGTCGAGGGGCAGGCGATGGCCGACCTGCGGGCCGCCTACGACGCCGGTCGCCCGGCGGAGACCGGAAAGCGCGCACCGGCCGGCGAGGCGCGGGAGAGCGGCTTCGAGGCGGCCTACAAGAGCGTCCGGGGCGGCGATGGCCGGGCGCGCAAGACCACGGCCGAGCGGGCCGACTTTCCGTTCAGCGCCATCCTCGAGTATCAGATTCCCATGAGTGAAGACGTGTGCGAGGAGGAGGGCCTCGACGACGGGTGTTACTCGTCGTGTACGGCGACGCTGATCGACCCGACGCATGCCACCACGGCCGCGCACTGTGTCTACAGCCGCTCGGACGACGCCTGGATTTACGCCGACGACGGGTCGCGCGGGGTCGTGTGCAACGCGAGCGGGTGTGTCGACGTGGTCTCCCGCCACAAGTCGGGCAGCTACGCCACGACGCTGTTCTCGGACTTCTCGCAGGACTACGCCGTGCTCGACCTCGACGCCTCGCCGCCGGGCTACAACGGCGACTTCACGCTCTCGACGCTCGACATGGACGACAAGTCGACGATCAAGTCCAAGACGCACTACAACTACGGCTACCCGGGCGACAAGTCGCCCTTCGGGCTGTGGGGCATGTCGTGCAGCATCGACTACGTGGGGGACAACCGCCTCGGTTATGCCTGTGACACGACGGGCGGTCACAGCGGCGGCCCGGTCTATTACCGCAACGGCGACACGCGCTATCAGACCGCCATTCACGCCGGTGCGGCCGTCTTCCACAACACCGGGCCCAACATCGGCGAGATCCGGGACTGGATCATCTCGCTCTTGTGAGCGTCCCCGAACCCGGGAGAGAGTGCGGGCGATGCCGATTGTCACCCGTCGCCCCGGTCTCGTGCCCGCCGCGCTCGCCGCGCTCGTGTTGGCCGCCGGGGCGGTCGCCCGGGCCGAGGCGCGTCGACCCGACTCGCGCCGGCAAGCGACGCGGGCACCCCTCGTGCCGCTCGAACAGGTCGACCCGACCATCCGGCAGGCCCTCGCGTATGCGACGGCCGACAACTTTCTCGGTCGACCTGCGGCCGGGTACGTCGACGGCATCTGTCGTCTGACACCCGGGGCGGCCCGCGCGCTGGCGCGGGCGCAGGCAATCCTCGCGCAAGACGGCCTTGCGCTGGTCGTCTGGGACTGTCATCGCCCGGCCGCGGCGAGCCGTGACTTCGTCGCCTGGGCGACGGCGCCCGAAGCCCCGCCCGAGTCCGAGCCCGAACCGGCCCGGGCCCGGCGCCTGCGGCATCACCCCAACGTGCCGCGCGCGGCGCTCCTCCCACAGGGGTACATCGCCGCGCACTCCGGACACACCTCGGGCGCGGCGGTCGACGTCGGTCTTTGGCGGCCGGCCGACGGCACGCTCGTCGACCTCGGGACGCCCTTCGACTTCTTCGATCCGCGCTCCGCACACGGAGCGGCCGGGGTTGAGCCGGGGGCGGCCGCCGCGCGTCGCACGCTCGCCGCGGCGATGCGGGCCGCCGGGTTCCGACCCTACCGGAGCGAGTGGTGGCACTACACGCTGCGTGCCCGCGATTGACCGGATACGGCGCGGGCCCGCACAATCGCCGGACACCCCTCCGGAGCGCCCGATGCCCCCTTCGACCCCCGTGTGCCATCCGTCCGCACCGTCGCGAGTCCGACGCCGCCTCGTCCCGTACGACCTCTTCGTCTTTGCGCTCGCGGGGGGGATGGTCGCGGCGTGCGGCGGTGGCGACGACGACGCATCCCCCACCGGGGGCTCGCCCGAGTCGGGAGACGCCACGGTAGGCACGGGCGGCGCGGGCGGCGCGGGCGGTGCGCAGGGCCCCGATGCGGCCCCGGGGGGCGCTGACACCCTCGACGCCGGCCCCGGTGCCGATGCCTCGGCGGACCCGGCGGACGCCGCACCGTCACCGCCTCCGGACGCGGGGCCGCCCCCGGCGCCGGTCCAGGCGACCGCGGAGTGGGTCCCGGTGAGCGTGCCATCGTGGCGTGTCGCGACCGTCGGCGGCGAGGACGAGCTGCTCGCGTTCGTCGAGCGGCCGGGCTTCGACCTGCCCCCGCTCGGCCGGGACTTCCGAGGCATGGTGTGGAGCGACGTCACCCCCGACGAGAATGGCGGGCTCGGCGGGTTTCCACCGGCGATCGTCTACGCGGCGGCCGTCGTCCCGGTCGAGCGCGACACGACGCTCATCCTGCGCGCGGACAATGGCATCACGGCCTACGTCGACGGCGTCCCGCAACCCGCGGACCTCTACGGCTCGGGCCGCATGCGCGTGCCGCTGCGTCTGAAGGCCGGCGAGAACGTCGTCGTGCTGCGCCTCATCGGCGGGCGGGGCACGCCGACCGCGACGCTGTGGTCGTCCCCCGACGAGGCCGTCTTCAACACCGCCGACGTCACGGCGCCGGATCTCATGGTGGGTGACACCCGGCCGCAGTTCATCGGGGTGCCCGTGCTCAACCTCTCCGGACGCGTGCTGCGCGACGTGCGCGCCGAGGTGGCCGGCGACGATGTGTTTCAAGACACGGCGCTGTCGCTGCCGGCGCTGCCGCCGGGTGGCATGACGAAACTCGCGTTCGCACTGCAACTGCGGGCGGCCCCCGGAGACGCCGGGACGACCCGCGCCGTGCGCCTGCGGGTCGCGAGCCCGGATCTGCCTTTTCGATACGAACAGACCATCGACCTGCCCGTCGTCGACCCCCAGGCGACCCACCGCGAGAGCTTTCTGAGCGCGGTGGACGGTTCCGCGCAGTACTTCGGTCTGGTGCCGCCGAGCGGCTTCGACCCCGCACGCACCTACGGCGTGGTGCTGACGCTGCACGGCGCCGGGGTCGAGGGCATCGGGCAGGCGCAGGCATACGCCCCCAAGGACTGGACGTACATCGCGGCGGCGACGAACCGGCGGCCCTTCGGTTTCGACTGGGAGGCGTGGGGGCGGCTGGACGCCCTCGAGGTGCTCTCCCACACCCAGCGGGTGTTCGACACGGATCCCACGCGGGTGTATCTCACCGGACACTCCATGGGCGGTCACGGCACCTGGAACGTGGGCGTTCACAACCCCGGGCGGTTCGCGGTCGTCGGGCCGAGCGCCGGGTGGAGCAGCTTCTACACCTACACGGGCGATGCACAGCCGACCGGCCCCTTCGGCCGCGCGCGCGCCGCGAGCAATACCAACGACTACGTCACCAACCTCGACCGCCGGGGCATCTATGTCATCCACGGCAGCGCGGACGACAACGTGCCCGTGCGCGAAGGCCGCGACATGGTGGCGCTCGCGCAACAGACCAACGACGACGTCGTCTACCACGAGGAGCCGGGCGCCGGACACTGGTGGGACGGCGAACGCTCGCCCGGCGCCGACTGTGTCGACTGGCCGCCGCTCTTCGAGTTCATGCGGGCGCACACCCTCGACCCGTTCGAGCTCGACTTCGACTTCCGCACGCCGGGGCCCTGGGTGACGTCGACACACAGCTTCGTGACCCTCCGATCCTGCGAACGCGCGGACGCCGACTGCGTCGTCCGCTCGCGGCGCGCCCCCGACGGCACCGTCGCACTCACGACCGAGAACGTGCGCGGTCTCGTCCTCGACGGCGCGGCCCTGCTCGCCGCGGGCGCGACGGCGCTCAGCGTGGACGACGAGCCGCAGGCGCTCATCGACGGCCCTGTGCCCGTCGGCCCGCAGGACGGCAAACGCCCCGATCTGTACGGCCCGGTCGAGGCCGTGTATTACCGGCCCTTCTGTTATGTGTACCCGGACGACGCCCCCGACTACGCCGCCTACGCCGCACACCAGCTCAGCTACTGGGCCATCATCGGCAACGGCCGTGCCTGCGCGCTGCCGCGCAGTCTGTTGACGCCCCGCATCCGAGCCGACTTCAACCTCATCCACTTAGGCCCCGAGCCCGGCGATCTGACCGCCGTGCCCGAGGGTCTCACCTGGAGCGGCGGCGAGGTCACCCTCGGGGGCACCACCCACAGCCGCGCGTCCCTCGTGTACGTCTACCCCGACGGCGACCGTCTGTCCGCCGTGATGACCGCCCCCGCCCGGGGCGTCGCGTCCCTCTTCGCGGTGCAGCCCTTCTCGTCGCGCGGCGGCCTGCCGGATTACCTCGTCTTCAGCGCCGGCCGGGGCCTGGCGGCGGGGTTCTTCGATGGCGGGTGGGGGTTGTCGGCGGGACGATGAACGTGCGCATTTTCTTCTTGACGGCTCGGGCGTGATTTGGTGGGGTGAGTGGGTCGCGGCACCATCAGGGTTGGCCATTTTGGAGTCGCGTATGAAGAATCGTGTTCTGGATGGGGTGTACTGGACCTACCTCAAGACGGTGTACTCAGCGGTCATCGACATGCAGGGCGACTCGGCCCTGGCTATCGCGTTGACCACAGTGTCGAGCAGCGGTACCGGAATGCCGTCGATTACCATCGAAGGCAGCTACGACATGCAGAACTGGTCTTCGACGGGCATCACCAACCCATTCACGGCGGTGACGATGGCTCCCGCCTTCCAGACCGGTGTTGCGTATGGAATCGCGTACAAGTACGCGCGCATCACGATCAGCGGCGGTTCGACCGGGGCATCCTGCGTCGTGAACGTGTCCTGCGGCACGTTCGACCCGAACTGAGGCGCGGGCCGTGGCCGGCGCCGGGTGCGGGGGCAAAGGGCAGTGCGGGTGCGGTGGTCGGTGTGGCGCGCCCGCACCGGACGCTGCGCCACGGTCGGCCGGCAGCACGAGCGACGACCCGACCGCGGCGGCGCCCACGGTGATGCGTTGCCCGGCCGGCCTGCGCCTGGCGCTGGCGCAACTGACCTCGGACCAAGCGGAGACGGCCCTTCGTCTACCGGCGCCCGTTCGCGTGGCGCTCGGGTCTCGGAGGGCCCGGGGAACTCATCGACGGCCGGAGGCGGTGGTATGAGGTGGCGTGGGGCCGCGGTCGGCCGCGTCGTGGGCACGGCGCTCGTGTCCGCCTGCGACTTCGGCTCCGGCTACGAACACCCGTGCGGTGACTTCGGCGAGATTTCCATCGACCCCGGGACGCACGGCGAAGTCCGCGAGGCGTTCTGGGAGGTCGAGCTCATCGCAACCCCCGGTGCGGAGCCCGCACGATACTCGGCCACCTGCAGACGCGTGCCGGGTGAGTCCGGACCGGACGGCACCGACGCCGGGCTCGGAATGATTGCGCAGGACGCGCCGGACGAAATGAGGCTCTTCTCGGATATCCGTGGGTGACCGTGTCGTGAGGATCGTGGGTTCACCGTTGCGGCGGGCCACGTCCGGCTGCGCCGGACACACACGTGGGCGTAGCACGTGAGGTTGGTAGTCTGGCCGGCCCCGCGGCCCCGAACCGCAGTATTGATGGGGGTGACCCTCGGAGGGGGTTGGCAAGTGCACGTCGCTGGGCAACAAGCCGGAGTTGCGAGAACCAACCTGGACCAAGCGACGTGCAACTTCGGAA